>DDUM01000062.1 GCA_002344795.1 Flammeovirgaceae bacterium UBA2338
ATCTGGACGGGATGCAGGCAAAGAAAACCAAAACGGGTTCGGCCCTTGGAGAATTTTGCGACCACTACCTGGATGCCTTTAACAATGGTATTATACTGTTCACCGCATTTATGGTTTTTGGTATTTATGATCCCATTCTCATAGCCGTTGTGCTTACTACCTCCTACCTGGCGCATATGGCGGTTTTCTATGAACAGTTTAAAACGGGTTGGTTAACATTCGAAAAATTGGGGTCTTTAGAAGCCGTACTGCTCATTCTACTCCTGGTGGGTATCTCAGCTTTTGAGCCTGTCTATTTATTTTTTACTACAAATGTTGTATCAGCCTATAGACTAATCGACATTTTGTTTGGCCTCTCCGCTATTGGTGCTACCAGCACATTTATCACTACCCTGAAAAGAACACCAGGACGAGGAAACGAAGTTTGGTTATTTGTGGTGGGAATCATTACAGTTGCTTTCATTGCTGCCCGGCTGTTCAGTAACCTTGAGTTATTTCTTTTTATCACCCTGTACGCAAGCTTGTATGTTGGGCTCATCATGAAAGGTCATTTGGTAGATGGTATTGAGCGAATTCCCGACCTGGTCATTCCATCTGTACTTCTCATTCTAAACTTCGTAACACCTCTTAAGACACAAAGTATCTTTTGGATACTTGCCTTATATCTTTTAATGAGAATATTTGTGCTTGTTTTCCAAACCTTCAATGCCCTAAAAACTTATTGGGTTTGGGCTAACCCACGCATCTGATTCTTATGAAAAGCATTTCCAGAAAAATTTTATTAAACCCGGGCCCCGCCACCACTACGCAGACTGTAAAGGAAGCAATGGTGGTCGAAGACATTTGCCCAAGAGAAAAGGAGTTTGGCAAAATGCTGGATAGCATAAAGGATGACCTTGTTAAGGTAGTGCATGGTGAGGAAACACATCATGCAGTACTATTTACTGCAAGTGGCACGGGTGGACTTGAAGCCGCTATTACCTCAGCAGTGCCCAAAGGAAAAAAGTTGCTCGTTGTTGAAAATGGAGCTTACGGCACGCGCATGGTGAAAATTGCGGAGACTTTTGGTATTGAGGTAGTTCGCTATCAGATCGACTATGGAAATTATCCCAACATCAGCCACATTGAAACATTACTAACAAACAATAAGGATGTAAGTCACCTGGCCGTAGTACATCACGAAACTACCACAGGAATGCTCAACCCGGTTCAGGAGATTTGCGATTTGGCACATCGGTTTCAAGTTGAAGTAATTGTGGACTGCATGAGTTCTTATGCGGGTATTCCCATTGACATTAAAAAATGGAATGCAGAGTACCTCATCTCCTCTTCCAATAAATGCATCCAGGGAATGCCCGGTTTGGTTTTTGTGATTTTTAAAAAAGACCTATTAGAAAAAATTAAGGACACAAAACGGTCTTTCTATTTTAACATTTACAATCAGTTTAATGGTTTTGAGAAAACCGGGCAGATGCAATTTACACCTCCTGTTCAGGTGGCCTATGCCTTGCGCACTGCAATCGATGAATACTTTACAGAAACCGAAGCTGGGCGATGGAATAGGTATAAGGAAAACTACAATACCCTTTACAATGGATTGGCTTCTCTTGGGTTTGAATTCCTATTGCCAGATAATCAGCAATCCAAAATTCTACTTGCTATTAAAGAGCCCGCATTTCCAAAATATTCATTCGAAGCGATGCATGACTACCTCTATGACCGTGGGTTTACTATCTACCCTGGTAAGGGGGCTAAAGAAGCTACATTCAGGTTGTCTGTGTTAGGCGATCTTCACAAAAAAGACATTGAAGCTTTTCTCCTATGTCTTGGAGAGTACCTTTTAACAATAAAATAGTGGTTGGCTAATTTTGTGGGATAACAGCGGGGAGTCCCTTCTTACTCCATCCCTTAAAACCATCTTTCAGTTCATAAACATTTTTGAAATCCAATTCTTTCATTAGGTCAGCCGCACTCCTGCTTCTTCTTCCGCTGGCGCAGTATACAAAATAGGTGGCATTCTTATCAAGGGTACTCACTTTGGATTGAAAATCACTTGCCCTATAGTCGATGTTGGTTGATCCCTCAATATATCCTTCCCTGAACTCTTCCGGAGTGCGTACATCCAAAAGAACAGCATTACTTGTTTCATTCAATTTTTTCAGAAAGACTTCCGCTGGCACAGTTTCCGAGACAACAACATCTTTTGTTGTAATGCCATCGTCAACTTGCTTCTCCTTCTTTCCGCAGGAAATTGTTGTTAAACCCAAAATGAGGATCAACGCAATTTTTTGAATATTCATCATCTGATTATTTGTACCCAGCCTTTGCATAACGGTTCGTTCTCTATTTCAATTTCATAATAATAAGTACCCGCTTCCAATCCCTCTCCTGCCCACGAATCATCATAGTGATTGTTCTCATAAGCAAGCTTACCCCATCTGTTGTATACTGAGAGAGAAACTTTAACCCCGGCCTCAGTTGTAGTCGGGCTGTTAGGGGCATCTCCATATAACACCTTAAAAGTATCATTCTTTCCCGAAGAATTCACATCGGAATTCCCAGGCGTGATTACATTAGGGACCCTGATAGTAAAGAACGGTAATTCGACAGATTCTTCAAAAACACAAAACGCTCGCTTGCCAACCAATTTAACATAGTATTGACCATCTGATTCATAATTATAGACCACTTCGCGTTGAGTGGATGAATTACCATCTCCAAAGTCAAAAAACAATTCTTCTTCTTCTTCGGTTCTGTTTACAAGTTTCAAGGCTGGCCGTGTAGTACAATCTGTCACCTTTTCAATATCAAATTGCAGGTCAATTCGGGGTACCACACTCACACCAATCGTGTCTTTTACGACACAACCATTAATATCTGTAATTGCAACTGCATAGGTCGTTGTATCCATTGGTGAGAAAGTAGGACTTGATAACTGGGACGCCAGACTATCTTTGATGCTCCAGCTATATTGAACGCCACCATCTGCAATTAATTGAGTACTCTCTCCGTGGCAAATGGTTTGGTCTTCCCCGGCAAACCCCGTTGCCTTGTTCACAATTATTGTGGCAAAGTCAAAATCCTCACCCACACAAGTACCCTGATCCACTGCTCTTAATCTTACTGAATAGCTCCCTTCTTTCTGATATTGATGAATTATCGCAGTTGTATCCACCTTTGTTAAGGCAGTGCCATCACCAAAATCCCATTCATAAAACTGTCCTCCGGTACTTCTGTTTTGAAATACAATCATATCAGGTAAGCAGATTTTATTAAGTCCCGGCTGATCAAGCTCAACTGAGTTGGTCACAATGCGTGCACGCAGTGAAGAGAGGTCAAATTTAAATGCGGCATTATTGCAGTTAAAACTATTATTCTTGTTACTCCATGCATTGGATGTGGTTGGGAAATCGGATGATGATTTATTGGTTGCATTGTATGCAGCACAGCCGGAACAGACGGCATGGTAAACGATTCCTCCTTTATCGAACCGGCTTGTTCCTCCATCTACATGGGTGCGCGATAGGCTGCCTCCCATGTACGTGGCATATAAGAGTTCGTCCGCACCATCGGTCAAAACCATAAAATAAAAATCCGATCCACTTGAAGTCGATTGGAAAGCATCACCCGTCACTGGCATTCCAAGGGTGTTACTATTCCAAAATAGTGGTTGCTTTGATTGACGAGCCCACCCCATCCCGTCATATAAATGTTATTACAATCATTCACCAAAAATGCTGTTGGAGAAATATTCGGTATACCAATACCCGATCCGAACACCGTGGAAAATTTCAGTGTGGTTAAGTCAGCACTTAGCTTTTGTAAAAATTGTCCGCTGTTTGGATTGTTATAAACCCCAGGTGTAATTGTGAACGGACCAGAGGTTTGTCCATAGATGTACACCTCATCATTGGAATTCAAATCCAAAAAATAAACCTGGTCAAATGATGGAGTGCCTGTAAACGTTGCTGTAATTATGGCAGAGCCATCAGGTTCGAGTTTGGCGACCCATCCATCTACTCCTCCCTTGTGGGTATCTTGATAAGATCCAACGGTTGCAGGGAAGTCGGTACTGGCCGTGCCTCCGCCCACCAATATTTTCCCCTCAGAATTAAATTTTATGGTGTGCGAGGCATCCGCTGCCACACCTCCCAGAAAAGCACTCCAAATAATTTGGTTTAAATCAGCAGATAACTTCATCACCACGGCATCTGTTCCTCCACCATGAGTTGTGTTAAAACTGTTCTGCACTGGAAAATCAGGGGAAGCCGTAACTGTACTAATAAAAATATCTCCGTTTGGATCAGTGATAATATCTCCCCGCAGTTGATCACCATAATTTTTCACCAGCGGGCTGTTGTTGGGATTCAACCCATCGAGATCAGAACCTCCTAAGTAAGTGCTTGCTAATAATTGGCTGCCATCTTTACTTATCCTGGTTACAAAAATATCCGAGCCATTAATATAAGGAACTACATGACCGATGGCTCCGCCCCCTCCTTTGAAAGTTTGACTCACTGCACCAGCAGTTGTGGGGAAATCGGGTGAGCTGGTTGTACCTAATATGATCAACTCCTCAGCCTCATTCATAATCAAACTATGGGGGCTTTCAGAATCAGCACCACCCAGGAAAGAAGCATACAACATATTCTGACCAGCCGAATCATACTTAAAAACGGCAACATCATAATTACCACCATAATTTACCTGAAAAGGGCCGGCACTTGATTCACTATTGAATGCCGGAAAATCTCCACCAAACGTTATTTCATTGGTAACTCCGGCAGAGTACAGATTACCGTGCTCCCCTGGTGTAGCCGTGCTCCCCCAGTTGTCCGCAGTAAAACCGGAATAAGTGGAAAAGATAAGGAGAGGATCAATTACCAATTCGTAACACGCATCATACCCATCAGGAAATGAGAACGACAATTCGTTGTCCTCTAAATAATAACGGGTAGTCACATAACGCTTTTCTCCATTGACCCACTGGAACGAAATGGGTTTCTTTTCAATGATTTTTACAAACTCTGCATCGATCACAAAGTCTTCTCCTTCTAAGATATAAGACCTTGCCCCTTCGTATTGAATTTTTATTTGTTGGGGATCTGCCCCGGGGGCAACTATCAAATCGTATTTCATTTGTAAACCCTTCGCATAAAGTTTTAGATCGATGCCCTCATAGAAAGATCTATAACTGACTTCACCATAAGCATAAGCCTTAGTTGCCCACTGCTCCTGTTTGCTTCCTAAAAAATAGTTGTAGTATGTATTATATTGATTGGATGCACTCGGAAGGGAGGAAGGATTACTGTTCAGGAACTTTACGCTTATTGTCCTTCCGGCTATTTGATCCATCTGTCGCCCATTGGGGTTTACCTCGTTGAAAGGTAAATGCGTTTCATCATGCGTCTGCTGTATTCTTTCGTAATCCAAAAACGAGTAGGTAAAACTACCTGATCGTACTACCATTTGCCCTCCTGGAACCTTGGCTACAAAATCAATACCACACGGCCACTGGTTTTTATTCTCAATAAAACCGTTACCCGGGCCTCCCCAAACTAACCTTGTCGATAGTAATACCAGAATATAAAGAATATGCCTTTTGTGCATTTTCAAATTTAACCAATCTCTCTCTTTCTATATACCCAAAAGCACCATCAGGTAGCTCCCAAAAGAGTGATTTGATTGATATTAATTCTCCTTTCTTAGCACCTGAAGCGGAGGGGTGTTAATCACTTCCCGTGAATTGAACCATCCGATAAAGACAGTAAGGGCTATTACTGCCCCACCCAAATAGATTAAATCCAATGCATTGAAGGAGAAATTCACTTCAAAAAAATACCTGGTCAAAAACCAGCCCGAAATCATTGAAAGTAAAATACCCGTTAAGGCTGAGAAAAATCCAAGGTAAGTGTATTCGATCAATGTGATCTGAGTAATTTGTTTAGTGCGTGCGCCAATAGTCCTTAAAAGTATATTCTCCTTAATGCGAACAAATTTGCTGTTCATCACAGCTCCAGCCAGTACTACCAGGCCAGTGATCACACTGAACAATGCCAAAAACTTTACAATGGATCCAATCTTATCAAACAGATCATTCACGGTACTCAATATCAACCGCAGATCAATGAGGGATACATTGGGGAAACTCATTACCAGCTCTTGTGTAAATCTATTGGCTTGTTCCTGGTCGTCTACCCGTGTAGCTGCCACCCAAATCTGAGGAGCATCTTCCAACACGCCAGTGGGGAAAACAAAAGCGAAGTTAGGTGGATCTTTAGACCATTCGACTTCTCTAATTCCACCAATCCGCACCGGGATGGGTACTCCCTGAACATCAAAGACCAGTGAATCACCAACTTTCACATTCAATGATTCTTGCATGCCACCAGAAATAGTCACCCAGACAGAATCCTTTTGACCTTTCTTTACTTGATGGATTTCGCCTTCTGACAGTTCTTCAGAAATGTGAAGGCTATCGCGGTAAGTAACGCGATACTCCCTTCTCAGCGCCCTATTGGAAACATTGTGAGTTGTATCCTCCCGGTATTCATCCGTTGTCTTTCCATTCAAACTACTGATACGACAAGTAACAATAGGTACTACCTGATTTACAGGAAGGTCGTGCGTCTTAATTAAATCAACTACGCCATCTCTTTGTGCTGGCTGGATATCAAACATGATGGTATTGGACTGGTTTTTATTGCCCGTAAATTCTACCTGATCCAGCAGACTGAATTGAATTACGTTTAACGTAGCGATTATAAAAGCACCAAGGCCTATACTTACCATCAATACCCTTGTTTGATTGTTGGGTCTGAATAAATTGGAAAGGGCATGACGAAAAATAAAAGAAGCCTTTTTTGGAAAATATTTTCTTACAAGGGTAAGTAACCCTAAAGCTACCAATGAAAGCAAACCCAGGGCTACTGCCAGGCCACCCGAAAATGCTACTCCATACAAAATACTTTTAGTCTGATACCACGCTGCTAAAATTGGAAAGAGTACTACGAGGCCGATAATAGTATACTTGGTTTTCGAAAAAATGCGTTGAGGTTCAAAGTCGGCACGCAATACAGAAAGGGGTGGAACAAAACGAACGGCAACCAAAGGCAAAACCGTAAACAGGATCGATACGATTACTCCCAAAAGTAACCCTTCTAAAAAAGCCCTCCACGAAATGTCAAACTGTAACTCGATTGGAATCATCCCCTGAAAGATCAGCGGAACAAGTTGCTGAATGCCCATTCCAATACCAGCACCAATTACGCTCCCTATCAATCCCAAAATAAAAACCTGAATAAAAAATATATTAAAAGCCTGCCATCCGGAAGAGCCAACACAACGCAGCACAGCCACCTGACTTCTTTTTTCTCTGGCATAGATGTGCACTGAGCTGGCTACCCCAATACACCCAAGAATTAACGCCATAAAAGCCAAGAGGGTAAAAAACCGATACACCGATTGAAATCCATTGCCTAATTCCTCTTTCCGCTCCTCAACGGTATCGTACCAATGTCCATATTTTCTCAACGTTGGGCGCCACTGTTCACCTATCGCCTCTGCATCAGCATCCGTTTCTGTTTTATAAAACCTTTTGTAGGATACCCTGCTTCCGAACTGAATTAAACCAGTTGAATCCAGTTCCTGCATCGAGATATAAACTGATGGCGTAAACGTAGAGAGCACACCACCGCCACCAGGAATCTTCTGCACTACTCCGGCTACTTTAAAAAAGCTATTGCCAATCTTGACGGTGTCGTCATAGCTTACCTCATATTGGCTGGCGAGTGTTTCATCCAAAATAACATATCTTCCTTCATTAATTTTGGAATAGGCATTCGCTGGAAGCGTTTCCACTTCACCATAAAACGGATAAGGGCCATCGATACCCATTACCCTCACCAGTCGCGACTGCATGTTATGCATAAACAACACCATGGAAGCCATCTCCGCGTCCGATGCGTATTCCAATTTGGATGAATCCAAAACAGCAAGAACTTCAGGTTCGAAGGGTCGATTGGCACCCACTACTATATCTGCACCCAACAGCTCCTTTGCATTCCTATCAAGATCAGATTGAAGTGAATAATTTAAGGAGGCAATGGCCACCACTCCGGCTATGCCGGTAATCAAAGAAGCTACAAAAAGAAAAAGGCGCCCAATATTATTGCGCGCATCCCGCCATGCCATTTTCCATACCCATGCATCCGAGTAGATAGGCTTAACCTTCCTGTTTATTTTAATGATGTAATCGATCATAATGCCGCCTTTGCAAACTTCTCCTCGACAATGCGTCCACTCTTCATTTGAAGGATACGCTCAGTTTTTTTGGCAAGCTCCATATTGTGGGTAACCAGCACAAGTGTAGTTTTTTCTTCTTTATTCAAAGTAAAAAGCAAGTCCGTGATATGGTCAGATGTTTCGCCATCAAGGTTACCCGTAGGTTCATCGGCAAAAAGTATTCTCGGTGAGTTAATGAATGCCCTTGCCATGGCTACACGTTGTTGCTCACCTCCGGAAAGTTGAGTAGGATAATGATGCATCCGGTCTTTCAGCCCCACGCGTTCCAGCAATTCTTTTGCCTTTGGCTCAACTCCTTTCTCTCCGCGCAGTTCCAAAGGAATCATTACATTCTCTAAAGCAGTTAGGGTAGTGAGCAGTTGAAAGTTTTGGAAAACAAAACCCACGTACTGATTGCGCACATAGGCCCTGTCGTCTTCATCCATCTTGTTCAGCTTAAATCCCATCAATGAGATCAGTCCTTTGCTTGGAACGTCAAGTCCGGCACACAAACCAAGTAGTGTTGTTTTTCCGCTCCCGGAAGGACCAATGATGGATAAGCTGGTGCCTTGCTCTGCTGCAAATGATACGTCATTGAGCACAACAAGCTCTTTGTTCCCTGATTTATAAATTTTGGTAAGATTTTCGGCTTGGAGGACAGTTTCTGGCATTGTTTTTTATTCTTATCACCTAAAAAAAGCAATGTTACGCAAAACCATAAAGAGGGACGAGTTTCTAAGGTAGGTACGGCCGAAGAATCTCTTTTCCGGTAATTTAATTTGGAGATTCTTTCGCTGTTACTCAGAAAACTGGTTGGGTTTTTGCGTTATATCACTCTAATTACCATTAGATCTCTTTTTTTGTTTATAATGTTACAACCTTAATGGATCTATTTCGGTTGTAACATAGCAACTTACTGATATGATAGTCGTTAACAAAATCTTAATTATTGCACTGGTTTTATTATTTAACACTGGTTTTGCACCAAAAACGATTCTTTTTTTTGGAGATAGCATCACTGCAGGATATGGGCTATCCCAGGAAGATGCCTATCCCGCTCATGTAGAAGCGGCCCTGGTAAAAAAAGGAATGGAAGTAAAGGTGGTAAACGCTGGCCTGAGTGGAGAGACATCTGCCGGGGGGCTAAGTCGTATCGACTGGATACTTCGCCAGCCCATTGATGTGTTCGTATTAGAATTAGGTGCCAATGATGGATTGCGAGGACTTCCCCTTGACCAGACCCGAACCAACCTCCAGTCCATTATTGATAAAGTAAAGGCCAAAAATCCTGAAGTGAAGATTGTGCTGGCGGGAATGATGGTTCCGCCCAATCTTGGGAAAGAATACACCACTGAGTTTAAAAATATTTATCCCGACCTGGCGAAAGCCAATAAGGCCGAGCTCATTCCTTTCCTGCTGGAAGGGGTAGCCGGAGATGGCAAGTTAAATATTGCTGATGGAATTCATCCCAATGTGGCAGGACATAAGATTGTGGCCAAAACGGTATTGCAAATTGTGGAGCCTTTGTTGAAATAATAGTCAGAATCAAGATGGAAGGAATAAAGGATAATTCAAACAACATCTCTAAAGACGAATTGACCTATTCTATTATTGGATGTGCCATGAAAGTTCACAATACACTGGGTAATGGATTTCAAGAAGTAATATACCAGCGCTGCCTCGCACTCGAGCTTGAAAAGAAGCACATCAAATTTGCCAGAGAACTTGAAATGCCAATTTATTATGAAGATACTGAAGTAGGAACAAGAAGGGCTGATTTTGTAATCCAGGAGAAGGTACTCGTTGAGATAAAAGCCGTTATTAAACTAGAGGATGTCCATTTAGCTCAAGCACTCAATTATTTACAAGCCTACAGAATTGATATTGGACTTTTAATAAATTTTGGATCAAATAGCTTGGAATACAAAAGGTTGTATAGAAAGAAAAATCCTGCCAATCCTTAAATCCCATATATCTCGATTCTAACTTTTTTTAGTTTTTTAAAATATCCACAGCTCTTATTCGACTATCTTCTCACAATCTAAACTTCCTTTGGTGCATATCATCAAGAAACTCCTAAAAATGACCGGACTTGTTATTGTGGGCGTAATCGCGCTCCTTTTTGTTATTGGCTTTTTATTCGTGCAATTCAGTCCACAATTTGGCGGCAAGCACAGTGAGGCCAATATTGCTCAGTACAAAAAATCTGGACACTACGAAAACGGAGTATTCGTAAATGAAATACCGACTTCCATGGAGATGGGTTTTTCCAAGACCATGTCAATATTAAAAGATTACATAGCAGGCGTACCCAACAACGCACCTAAGCGTCCTTTACCCGTTCAAACTATTGATTCTCTTGATATTGTAAATAGGCCAGATACGGTAACACGAATTACCTGGTTCGGTCATTCTGCCTTTTTATTGGAGATACAGGGTAAAAATATATTGATCGATCCCATGTTTGGGGATACCCCCTCACCCCATCCCTGGTTGGGTAAAAGCAGGTTTTCAAAAGGGCTTCCCATTGAAATTGAGAAATTACCTAAGATCGATGCCGTGATATTTTCTCACGACCATTATGATCACCTGGACTACGGATCCATATTAAAATTAAAAGACAAAGTAGGTCAGTTTTACACACCATTGGGCCTTGGTGTTCATTTGGCAGCCTGGGGAGTACCTCAAGCAAACATTCACGAACTCAATTGGTGGTATGAAATAAAGTTCGAAGACCTTACATTCAAATGCGCTCCGGCAAGACACTTTTCAGGAAGAGGATTGGGAGATCGTTTTAGTACGCTGTGGGCATCATGGGTCATCCAGGGTACAAACCATAATATTTTTTTTAGTGGCGACAGTGGTTACGGACCACACTTCAAAACCATTGGTGAAAAATACGGGCCATTCGATTTTGCCATGATGGAATGCGGACAATACGATAAGCGATGGGACAACATCCATATGATGCCCGAGGAAACCGCTCAGGCTGCCGTAGATGTGAATGCAAAATTGTTTATGCCCATCCATTGGGGAGCCTTTGTCCTTGCGCTCCACACCTGGAAAGATCCTATTGAGCGCGTGACCAAAAAAGCCGAAGAGTTAGGCATGCCGATCTCTACCCCTCAAATCGGTGAACCTATCATTTTAGAACTTGCAGAAAAACCACACAGCAAATGGTGGGAAGTGTTAGAGTAGGTCAATCATTCTGTATTGATATTCATCCCTACTATTGATAACAAAGTTCCCTTTACTGAACTCAAATAGTTTTTCTGGCATTTCTTACCAAAATGTAGAACATATTTAAGACTTGCCCGTATATATGCTATACAATCTAGAAACAAACCTATGATAGAAACGCGTTTAGGGGATTTTGAAGAGGTCATTCTCCTGTTAGTCGGCATTCTGGGCGAGGATGCCTATTCCTTTAAAATTGCCAATGAGTTTGAAAGTCAGACGAAAAGGCCTGTATCCATCGGGGCGGTACACTCTACCCTCACCCGTTTGGAAGGCAAAGGTTTTTTAGAATCTGAAATGGGCAGTGCCACAGCAGAACGAGGAGGAAGGCGAAAACGAATCTTTACCATTACTGCATACGGTAAAAAGGTGCTAAAAAATTCAAAAGATTTTAAAGTCTCTCTGTGGCAACAGTTCCCATCACTTGCAACTGGAAAGTAGAATGTCCAAATCAACAAAAGCATTTCCACCTGCCCTGGCTAAAAAATTTCTCCGATGGTTACTTCGGGAGGAACTTGAAGAAGAAGTCATTGGTGATCTGGATGAAAAATTTCACACAACTCTTAAAACTCAATCAGCATTTCGTGCCAAGCTGAACTACTGGTATCAATCCATTAACTACCTGCGGCCTTTTGCCATAAAAAAATCAAAAGTTAATATCATCAATCCATTCAATATGTTCCGCCATAACCTTGTCATCTCATTCAGGAATTTTAGTCGTCATAAAAGCACATTTTTTATCAATCTTGTTGGCCTTTCTACCAGCCTTGCCTGTGCACTGCTTATCTATCTCTGGGTAGCAGATGAACTGAGCATTGACAATTTCCATGAAAAAGACAGTCGTCTCTACCAGGTAATGGAGCACCAGGTTCGTGAGGATCATATAGGCTCACAAAAATCAACACCCTGGTTATTGGCAGAAGCACTTGAAGATGAGATGCCGGAAGTAGAATATGCAGCCGTTGCAACACCGGCAGATTGGTTTGATCCATTTACATTATCCGTAGGTGATAAAAGTGTAAGTGGCGTAGGCCAGTATGTAGGGAAAGACTATTTCAATATTTTCACTTACCCTCTTATTGAAGGGAACAAGGACAAATTACTTACCGATAAAAACTCTATCGTCATTTCAGAAGAGCTTGCCAAACAATTATTTAACACCTCGACCAATGTAGTGGGCAAGGAAGTGGAGTTCCAACACGAAACTACTTATCTCATATCTGGTGTATTTGCTAACATCCCTTCCAATTCATCCACGCAATTTGATTTTGCACTTTCTATAGAAATTCAAAAGGATAAAATCCCGCAGGCCTTTGAGTGGAAAAATTCTGGTCCGCATACCTTCCTCACCCTAAAGGAAGGAACCAATGCCCAGGAGTTTGAAAATAAAATCAAAGACTACATCAAAACCAAAACAGATCAAACCCACCGTACATTGTTTCTGGCACCCTACTCAAAAACATATCTGTATGGCAAATATGAAAATGGTGTACAGGCAGGAGGAAGAATTGAGTATGTACAACTCTTTTCGCTCATCGCTATTTTTATCCTGGTCATCGCCTGTATCAATTTTATGAATCTGGCCACAGCGCGGGCCTCCAGAAGAACGAAAGAAATCGGTGTAAAGAAAGCCATTGGCGCCAATCGCGTTTCTTTGATATTTCAATATCTATTCGAATCTGTCACTATCACCTTATTGGCCCTCATCGTTGCCCTGTTCATCACCTATTCATTTTTACCACAATTCAATCTCATTACAGAAAAACACTTGATCCTTCAATTGACCTGGCCATTATTGTTGTCCTTTATTGGCATAGCTTTATTTACAGGATTACTGGCCGGAAGCTACCCTGCTCTTTATTTGTCGGGCTTTAAACCAGCCGCTGTCTTGAAAGGAAAATTGCACACCAGCTTCAGTGAAGTTTGGACCAGAAAGGGATTGGTAGTCTTTCAATTTACGATGTCCATCATTTTTATTGTTTGCGTTTGGGTCATTTACAGACAAATAGAATTCGTTCAAACGAAGAACATTGGCTATGACAAAGACAACGTCATCTATTTCCAGATTGAGGGGAAGGTAAAGAGTAGTCTGGAAACATTTTTGACTGAAATTAAAAGGATACCAGGCGTTATCAATGCTTCCAGCCTGGGCCAAAGCATGGTTGGCGGAGGAAATACTGCCAACATTAGCTGGGAGACCAAAGACCCACAAACAGTTTCAAATTTCGCTTATCGGCCTGTAAACTATGATGCCATTGAAATGCTTGGTCTTGAGCTTACAAATGGTCGAGTATTTTCCAGGAACCGCAATGACAGTTTAAAAGTAATTTTTAATGAAACAGGAATTGCCAATATGGGAATGGAAAATCCAGTGGGGCAAACGATAAAATTTGGTCCTTTTGATTGCGAAATTATTGGAGTTGTAAAAGATTTTCATTTTAAATCCCTTCACTCTCCTATTGAGCCACTGTTCTTCATTCTTGCACCACCCTTCACAGAAAAAGCCATTGTCAGACTGGAGGAAGGAAAGGAGAAACAAACATTGGATGCATTGCAAACTTTTTATCAACAATACAATCCAGGATTCACTTTTGAGTTCAGGTTTTTAGATCAGGATTATCAGGCACAGTATGCTTCTGAACAAAGGGTTGGCACACTCTCCAAATATTTTGCAGGGTTGGCCATTGTTATTTCAAGTCTTGGGTTATTTGGATTAGCCGCTTTCACTGCAGCACGCAGACAAAAAGAAATTGGAATCCGCAAAGTGATGGGCTCCAGTGAGTGGAGCATTATCTACTTATTATCCAGCGACTTTACTAAAATTGTTTTGATGGCCATTTTGATTGCCCTTCCCATCAGCTATTACATTGTAAGCAACTGGCTCAACGGATTCGAGTTTAGAATCCCACTTCAAGTTGGGCTCTTTGCTGCATCCGGTTTATTGGCCCTTATTATTGCCTGGCTTACCGTAGGGCTTCATGCCTTCAGGGCGGCTCGAATAAATCCTTCTCAATGTCTCAAAGAAGAGTAGCAGGAAAGTTAATCCGCAATCATACAATAGAAATTCTTATGGTAGAGTTGGGGTTAAATCAGCCAACAACTATTAACTTAGTTCAAAATAAATTACCTATGAAGGATGGAATCTCACAAATCCGTTGAGCACTATATACACAATAAAAAACAGTGGACCAGCGAATTGGTAACGTTAAGAGAAATTTTATTGTCAACAGGCATGAAGGAGGAAGTGAAGTGGGGCGTGCCGGTTTACTCCTATGAAGGAAAAAATGTTGCTGGAATTGCCGCTTTTAAATCCTATGTAGGATTGTGGTTCTATCAAGGTGCCTTATTAAAGGATGCAAAGAAAAAACTGGTCAATGCCCAGGAAGGAAAAACAAAGGCCCTGCGGCAATGGCTGTTCACATCCATGAAGGAGATTGATGAAAAGTTAATTCGAACCTATCTGAAAGAGGCCATTCAAAATGTAAAAGCAGGGAAAGAGATTAAGCCTGACCGCGATAAACCGATCGCCATACCAAAAGAGCTTTCCTCTCATCTGAAAAAGACCCCTTCTGCCCTTAAAGCCTTTAACCTGTTATCAAAAGGCAAGCAGCGAGAATATGCTGAATACATAACGGAAGCCGCCAGATCTGAAACCAAAAGCAGAAGAATAAAAAAAATACTTCCCATGATCGTTAATGGGGACGGGTTACACGACAAATACAAATAGGGTAACCACTCAATGAATAGGTTTTGGTTTCACTGGCTGATTAAGTTATCTTAGTTTAAAGGTTGTTTCTTATCATCTACTTTTTATTATATGAAATGGGCATATAGCTTACGCAACAAGGGAAAGATAGCATTTAGTGCTGCGCTTATTCTGATTATGATTTTTATAAAAAACTGGATTGACAAAAAACATGTCGCAGAACTCAATTCCTCTTTTTCATCAGTGTTTGACGACAGACTAGTGGTAGAAAGTTATATCTTTCAACTATCAGATCACCTCTACCAAAAGAAGATTCTTATCGCCAATTGCACCAATGCAGAACAAATCCTTTTGGCACAACCCCAGGTAAACATTCATAACTCCACTATCAATCAGATATTAGTAGACTATGAAATAACAAAATTGACTACTGCTGAGTCGATGTATTTTGGGAGTCTAAAAGAAAGACTTCAAAATTTAAACGCCATGGAGGAAAAATTTCTTTCTGCCTTAACTATTCAAGATCACAATACCTCCACTGCCCTGGCCACAGAAATACAGAAAAACTTCGATATGGCCATGCTGGATTTAAACCAACTGTCGAAAATTCAGGTTTCTGAAGGAAGATTATTAAAGGAACAGTCCAAAAAAATAGCTGCCGGATCAACCCTGCTTTCTCAACTTGAACTGGTCGTACTAATTGGGATAGGAATGCTTATTCAAATTTTAATTTTCACATCACGATCAGCCCTGCCCAAGTCCCCGCAACAATTTGGTCTCAACTAAACATAAACACACAAAAGAAAATTATTCAAGACGTAAATTTTCTAAAATGCGTTTAACCCATAAAGTGTATTGCTTTCCAGATGGGTGTAAAGTATCGTCAGCAACCAGTTCAGGATCTTCCAATCCCCTTCTCGAAATATCGGTGATATTTATATAAGTAATTTCATAGGCTTCGGTAATGCGTTTGTTGATGGCATTGAACTCATCCAACTCTTTGGATATCTTCGGCTGATTGGGTGCACCAAAAGGGGTATATCCATAATCAGGAATAGAGACTACAAAAACATTTGCCTTTTCACCACCCGCTAATTGAATGGCTGTTTTGAGCAATGTTTCATACTCTACCGCATAGGCATCTGCAGGTTTTCCCTGATATTGATTGTTCACACCTATGAGCAACGAAACCAAATCATACCTTTCTTTGATTTGGGCAATATCAATTCCATTCTTCAAATTATCCGTTCGCCATCCCGTAACTGCAATTATTTTTGGTGATGCAACTGGTATTCCCTTTTCTGTCAACGCTTTTGCCAGTTGCACAGGCCATCTCTCTGTCTCAGGTACACTTTCACCAATGGTGTAAGAGTCTCCTAAAGCTAAATAGGTCTTAAGTTGCTTTGATGTTTGTGCACACATAGAATTAGAAACAATAATAGTTAATGCTACTACAGCAATATTAAAATTGATATTAAGCCGCATATCTATTTCTTAGTGTCTATCGCACCACTCATTTTAGGATTGTCGATATACTTTCCAAACCAATCCTTATAACGGGTATAACGATCCACCTGATAGCTTGGAGTTCGTATCCCATGAAACTGATTGGGGTAAACCACAAACTCTGTAGGCACACCAAGAGATTTTAGTGCCTGATACATCTGTTCTCCTCCAATGGCAGGTACATTAAAGTCTTTTTCTCCTACCATGTACAAAGTAGGTGTTTTCACTTTCTCGATATTAAAAAATGGAGACGATAGCTCCATCCATTTATCTTTCGTCTTCCAGGGCACACCCAACTCCGCTTCATACTGTTTGGTGTATTGATCTGCTCCATACAAAGAAAACCACAATGCACTTCCCGCGCCACTGGCTGCTGCTTTGAAGCGTGTGTCGGCTGCTGTGATGTAATCTGTTAATATTCCGCCATAGCTCCACCCTCCAACACCTAAACGGTCAGGATCAGCTTTCCCTTCTTTAATCAAATGATCAACGGCACCCAATAAATCTATCACCTCTTTATTACCCCAATCTGCATAAATGGCGCGACTATAATCCATGCCTCTTCCATTGCTCCCACGGTAATTTACGTTGGCTACCGCATAGCCATTGGCTGCATGTAATTGAGATATCAAATCAAAAGAGAAATCATCCTGCCCGGTAGGTCCACCGTGAATCCATAAAATAAGGGGTAGTTTTTTGTTCTTTGGGGCCCCTGCTGGCCAAACCAGAAGGCTTCCCACATCTGTCCCATCCTTACTCTTTGAATTAAAAGCCTCCACTGAAGCAAGGGTCAATGGCTTTAAAAATTCATCATGCACGCGCGTTAATCTTGTGGCCGTGGTTCCTTCAATTCCATACACCTCGAAAGGTTTATGAACATCGCTGCTCAGTGCTACCCATTTATTATTAGGTCCTCGTTGCAGAGAACGAAACACTCTGTCTCCAGTTGTTATTTTCTTCATCTCGGATGTGGCCACATCAAATGAGACCACATGCATTCTGCGATCATCCGCCATGGTGGTCAAAATTGACTTACCATCATTCGACCATACCGGGGCACTCATATCCCTATCCACTTTCGATGAAATTATTTTAGGCTCACCACCAGCCACACTTATTACTGCAATTTGAGGTTGGTCATAAATATCGTATTCAGGTGTTCTGGATTTCAAATAAGCAATTGATTTACCATCTGGGCTCCAGGCAGGTGCGTCATCAGAATCTACCCATTTGGTCAACTGCTTCGGAGTAGCCCCTTGCCGTGCATCAATGATCCAAATATCGGTGTTGTCGTTACGGTCTGCATCAGGTGTGCGATTGCTTACAAATGCGAGTTGTTTAGAATCCGGAGACCATACTGGCCTTCCATTATCGTAATCTCCAGTTGTTATGGTGTCCAGTTTTTGAGTTGCAACATCCAACACGTAAAGATGATCTCTTTTCCTTTCAAGGTAGCCCTCACCATCAGCCTTAAAATGAAAACGATCTATTGCAATTGGTTTTTTCGTTTTTTTCTTGTCTTCACTTTCAACGGGGTCCTGATCCTTTATTACTAAAACTATTTTTTTTGCATCCGGACTCCATTCGTAATCATTGATACTGACCTTGAGGTCGGTAAGCTTTGATGCCTCCCCTCCCCTGCGGTCCATCCTCCAAATCTGACTTGTTTTAGCCTCGTAACGAGACGATAAAAAGGTTAGGTATTTTCCATCAGATGACCAGCGGGGTGCGCTCTCACTCTCAGGACTTGATGTCAGCTGAACGTTGTCTTTTCCATCCCAACTAATCATCCATATATCGGAGTCGTATTTGTCTTTTGCGGAATCTGGCGAACTTACTACATAAGCAATCCATTTGCCATCCGGTGATATTTGCGCATCATTCACCGACTTTAGTCTATATACATCTGAAGGCTGAACCGGTCTTTGCGCAAAAGAAGGCAATACAAGAATTGCCGATAAGAAAATTATAATAAAAGATTTCATAGAGGATATATTTACCCCCAAATTATAAAATTTTTAACTTCCTAAATAATTATTATCAAATGCAGATCACTCAAACCTGAGCGACTCGATGGGATCAAGTTTTGAAGCCTTATAGGCAGGATAATATCCTGACATTAACCCTACAACTACACAGATAATCAACCCCACTAACATCCAAAGCCATGGAATTACAAAACTATCAACACCTATGGCGCTTGAAATCAGGTTTCCTATTCCAATACCCATGATGATTCCAGCTATGCCCCCCAGAATGCAAACCACTATCGCCTCAATAACAAACTGCTGACGAATACGAAGTGGCGTTGCGCCCAATGCCTTTCGCACACCTACCTCACGGGTTCGCTCTGTTACAGACACCATCATGATATTCATCAATGCAATGGATGCTCCCAATAAAGTAATAAACCCGACACCAAAGCCACCTATACGAAGCGCACCGGTTATACTTTCAAGGTTTTCTGCTAAAGTTTCACTTTTTTCCATTTCAAAAGAGTTGGGCTCCCCCACCCTGTCCTGTCGTATTGAACGCATTAAACCAGTTGCCTCTCCCATTGCTAATTCCAATTGAGAAGCATCAGTAATACCGATTGTCAAATTATACTCCAAACCTCTTCCGCTTGCCAATTGGTTGGCCACAATCACAGGAATAAAAACCATGTTATCATAATTATCTTCAGAGAGTTGTCCCTTTTCCACCAATACTCCAATTACCCTGAATCGGGTTCCTTTAAAAGAAACTTCTGAATTAATAGGATCTTCATTATCCTCAAAGATGGCATCCACTACTTTGGAACCCAAAATCGCCACTTTGCTTCCAAACTCGGTTTCGATGGAAGACAAATTTCTTCCCTTATCAATGTTAAGACCTTTGATGGCCAGGTATTCTTCATTCACCCCCATCACACCAATGTTAGGATTCGTCTTTTTAGAACCGTGTTTTACTTCTGCAATTTGCGTAAGGTTCGCAGAAAGGCTTATGGACGAGGGTATAGCAAAGCGGTCAATGAATTTTTCCATATCCTGTAAATAAACAGGCCGCACCACTTCTTCTTTAAGTCCCTGTTGATTACGGTTTCTATTCCTCTTGGAGTAAATGTCAAACGTATTTACACCTAAAGAAGACAAACTCTCAGAAACAGAGTACTCTATCCCGTCAATTGCGGTAAGAATTCCTACCAATGAGGTAATACCAATGGCAACAATCAGGGCAGTCAGTATAGACCGTAACAGGTTGGCTTGTACCGATCTTAAACCTTCCTTAAAATTTTCAAGCAGATTCATTCAAAAATCATATAGATTACAAATCAAAAGTAGGGGATTGGTCGTTGTACTTTAGACTTTTTAGACCCTAAAATGTTACATTTATATTGCTGATGAGAGAACTAACGATGAGGTTGCTGATTTTGTTCTTCTTTTTAACCATAAGTAAGCTTGCTTGTGCTAATTATGTGTTTATTCCAATGGACGCAAAACAGTCCAATCACCTTAAAGCCTACGGAATCGCCTATTGGATTCTCAAAAATGACATAGAAGTAGACTGGCTGCTCAATTATCGGGGTGGCAGCTTTATGTGCAAGTACCAACCTGCTATTCAGAATGAGTTGGTAGTGCGTGGCGTAAGCTTCGAAATTATTTCGGATGCCCAAGCCAATAGCATCATTACTGAAATTGCGAGTCCGGCTGTGAATTACGACCTCATGAAGCTGGAAAAATATCCTAAAATTGCCGTTTACACACCCAAAAGCAAACAACCCTGGGATGATGCAGTAACCCTGGTGCTTACTTATGCCGAAATACCTTATGATGTCATTTTCGATGATGAGATCATGAAGGGAGATTTGCCAAAATATGACTGGCTCCACCTTCACCATGAAGATTTCACCGGTCAGTATGGAAAGTTTTATGGTAGCTATGCCAACATGCCGTGGTACATCGAGGCTCAAAAAGAGGCCGAAGAAATGGCCAAAAGAAACGGGTTTCATAAGGTGTCGCAGCTCAAGTTGGCTGTATCAAAACGAATAAAGGAGTTTGTTGCCGGGGGTGGCTTTCTTTTCGCTATGTGTTCTGCTACAGATTCTTTTGATATTGCCCTATCGGCAGAGGGTGTAGATATCTGCGAACGAATGTATGATGGAGATCCGGCCGATCCGCAGGCACAGGAAAAGCTTGATTACGAAAAAACGCTTGCCTTCACCGACTTTCGGATTTCAAGAGATCCTTATCAATATGAGTTCTCTGACATTGACAACAATGCTCCTGAAAGAGGCCTTCGTCAGGACAATGATTATTTCAATTTATTTGAGTTCTCTGCTAAATGGGATCCAATCCCTACCATGCTCACTCAAAACCACACCCGTGTAATTAAAGGATTTTACGGCCAGACTACCGGGTTCAAAAAACATTTAGTAAAACCTGACATTGTCATCATGGGCGAAAACAGGGACATCCGTGAGACCAAGTATTTGCATGGTGTATTGGGCAAGGGGTTCTTCACTTTTTATGGAGGCCATGATCCTGAAGATTATCAGCACACAGTGGGTGAAGAACCCACCGATTTGAATTTACATCCCAACTCGCCCGGTTATCGATTAATTCTCAATAATATTCTGTTCCCTGCGGCAAAGAAGAAAAAGCAAAAGACTTAAGGGCACCTCTAAAAACCTAACCGTCATTACAATCCGCCAGTTGGCAAAGAGGCCTGTCTTTGTCAGGTATCTGCCCCCACAAAGGTATACGCAGCCGGAATCGCGCGCAGGCAATCTTAAAAAAAATTGAATCCAATATTGAGATTGCTTCGGTTGTACCCCCCTCGCAAAGACGGATTAGAAGGACTTTTAGAGGTGCACTAAATTATTTTCTAGTGCATTCTGTCTGCGCGCACTTCCAGCGTGGCCACTATCTCTGCCTCTTCTTTCAGCAGTTCCCGCCAGCGGCTCTCTACCCAATCAGGATTTTTGTATTCTTTGGCAAGCGATAAGAACATTTTATAGTGTCCTGCTTCGCTCACCATCAGCTCATAATAAAACTTACTCAGGTCAGCATCACTTATTTCCTTCCACAACAATCGGAATCGCTCGCAACTGCGCGCTTCAATTAGCGCATTCATTAGGAGCCTTTCTACCAACTGATCTTTACGACTCCCGCCTTTTTTAATAATTTTTTGGAGTCGTTCTACGTACTCATCTTTACGAGGCATCCCAAATGGCATTTCTCTTTTCTTAAGCTCATCCATCACGCGCTCAAAATGACTCCATTCTTCAGCTACAATAGGTGTAAGTGTTTCCACTAACCGCTCCATTTCCGGATACTGAATGATTAGGGAAATACAAGAAGAAGCTGCTTTTTGCTCACAGTAAGCATGATCAATCAGAATTTCATGAATACTCTTCTCCGCTATGTTCACCCATCTCGGATCGGTGGGAAGTGTTAACCCTAAAACATGCTTTTCCATGATCAATCGAATAACAAGAGCTCAAAACCGAAATCAAAAATATTGCGTTGGCCCGGGTAAACGGGTGTAGATAAGTAACCCTCTTGTGTGAAAGCCTGCACAAGGTTACTGTATTTAAAAAAGAAACGCCCACGTTTCATTTTACCATTTAGAAAAATATCCGTTAAGGGGAAAGCAGGAGATTTCACCTCATCCTGAGCATAATACTGTTGCATAGCAGGGTCATATCCAAAATCGTAATAGGCGGATTTCCAGTGAAAATCAATTCCTATCTGTACTTCAAGATTATTATTAAACCACTGATTTTCATAAGCCAATTGTGTGTTGACAAAAAGTTCGGGTACTCGCAAAGCATTGTCATCATTTACAAGAAAAGTAGAGTAGATTACCTGAGGCCGGAGGTACATGTTTCTGAAAAATTTCACTTCGAACCTCAATTCAGGAGATAGCAACTCTTGTTTCCCCGAAGATTGAACCGGGAGTACCGTTTGCGAAGTACCCACGTAATTATCTTCCTTGAAATAGATATAATCTCTTAATGATGTATACCTAAAGCCTGGCGAGACAAAAATTCTACCCAACTGGAGTTTACCAAAAGCCTCCAATTGTGTTGAGAAAGTATTTCTAAAACTGTTGTTCCACAAATCAAAAGAACCACGATAGGCATTGTAAATAAAAGGCGGTTTTGATAATAACTGAATGGCCTTTGCATCAATCCACCTGGACTTTAGCGTAGCTTCAGCCCTGTAGTTACCTCCATCGAGGTACTCCAACCAGGCAGTGATATGGGTGAGCGAATCGTGCTCATAAGAAAGTCTGCCGCCAATATAGTATTCATCATCAGTAAGTGGGATGTCCAGTGTATCCTCGGTGATGTATTTATAGCGGAACTTATAAGCTCTGCTTTTTAAGTATCCATTATAAAAAACACTCCCAATCTTTCCCTTTACACCTAGCTCATTTGTCCAATAGGAAAAACGGGTGCTGTCACTGACATCGTTGGGAGTATCATTTACGTTCTCTTTGTTATCGTAATACGCAGCCGGGTCTGTATTAAGATTATCCTTATAGGTGTTTACTTTCTTACCCAAATCGGACTGGTGATAGAGCTGCAACCCATTACCAATTCTATATTGATGGAAGAGATGAGCCTGATTTTGAAGCTGAACGCTACTTGCTGCGGTTAATTTAGGTGTGATATTGGGATCAAAGAGTGATTGATACGTGGAGTCTGCAGCAGTTTCAACAATATTCACCCCTCCCATCTCAACCACACTGTGGCGTATCCTTCGGTAATTAAATAAAAGTTGGTATTTATTATTCTCACTTCGGTAAGCAGTATACGCATCATAATAATGGCTTATGGTTTGCCGATCTCCTTTATTTGCGCGAAGGATTTGCTTATCTACCAAAATGGGACGGTAGTTAAATCCAAAATTCCACCGCTCGTTTACGTTCCTGCTAAACTCTATCCGTGTCATCGCTCTACCCTGACCTCCCCAAATTATTCGCATTCTGGTATAAGGTGATTTGGTGTCAAAATACTTTGGCTCTTCGGTAAGAAAATATTGGTCATACACCCGAAACCCGGTAGAGACTCCTATAGATCCTTCTAACACAGGGAATATGGGAAACAGAGGCGTACCTATATTTCCCAAATCCTTATAAGTATTGTTCAATCGGTTCACATAATTCCAGCGGTGATAATTGTGTATTGAGGTGTCAACCGGTTGATAGTTGTTTCTATCGTAAAATAAGTCTTCTTCAGTTATCCATTTCGTAGTATGCGGACCATATACGTTTCTGGTAGAGTCATCTACTACCTGAGATCCTCTCCGTTGTGCCTTGGCGGAGGTGCAAAGAAGAACGGCAAAAAGTATAAGGGAAGATATTCTTAAAAACACAGGTGTAAAGATAACTTACTCGCTCTCAGAATTCGACTCGACAGTGGCCTTTTCAATGGCGTCACGCACCAGATTATCAAATTCCAGACCATTTTTAACAAAATCCATTTCTATTGGAAGAAAAAAACAATCCAAATCCAGCAGCAAATCTCCAAATTTTGGATCCAGCAAACGCACCATGTCCTTTTCGGTGGTCAAGATAGACACCTTTTCCTCCTGGCTCTTTATGAAGTTTTTTACCTGAGCGATATCCTTGAGTGTATATAAATAATGGTCTTTGAATTGAAAATGTTTGATCAGCTCAAAGTTGGCACTTACATAATTTTCCAAAGGCTGCGGTTTTGCAATTCCTGATAACAACACCACTCGTGGCTGAATGGGAACTAACGTTTGCTGAAATGGCTGCGGACTGCCGTATTGAATAAAAGAAAAGAAAACTGGCTTCTCTCCTGCATATTGACTGATTTCGCGCTTCACATTTTTTTTCACTCCCTCATCAACCACCTCATTGCATTTTGTTACAATAATAATATCCGCGCGTTGCGCTTCCTTTCTTCCCTCACGGAGCCTTCCCATGGGCAACAGAAAATCATTATAAAAAGGTTTTTCAAAATCAGTCAGTAGAATATTTAGGTGAGGTGTTACCCTGCGGTGTTGGTAAGCATCATCCAGCAGTATTAAAGAAGTCTCGGGATATTCTTGAAGAATATTTGGGATAGCAAATGCCCTATCCTCTCCTACTACCACTTTCACTTCCTCTTTGAAGTTTCTATAAAACTGGTAGGGTTCATCACCCAGTGTAGAAGCATTATCGTTGGGAGAGGCAAATCTAAGTCCCCGTGTTCGCCTTCCATACCCACGGCTTAAAGTAGCAATGGCATATTCTTTTTTAAGGAGCCTGATGAGGTATTCAATGGCAGGGGTTTTACCTGAGCCACCGATGTTAAGGTTTCCCACATTCACCACGGGTACCTCAAATTGAAACGACTTTTTATGCCCTATCGAATAAAGATGATTTCTAATACCTGTAGCAATCCGGAAGATTACTGCAAAAGGGAATAACAACACACTTAGCACACTCATCTCGGTGGAGACCTATATCTTCGTATTTTTGTCAAAACTAAGCATTCGATGGAAACCGTAAAGATAAAAGACGTTACTTCTCATCTGGAAAGCCTGGCTCCAAGTGCCTATCAGGAGAGTTATGACAACAGTGGGTTGATTACAGGCAACCCTGATTGGACTGTAAAGGGCGTATTGGTCACACTGGACTGCATAGAAACAGTGGTTGAAGAGGCCATCCAACAAAAGTGTAATCTCATAGTTGCTCATCACCCCATCGTTTTTAAGGGATTAAAACGACTTACTGGCAAAACTTATGTAGAACGAACCATCATAAAAGCCATCAAAAACGACATCGCCATTTATGCCATTCACACCAATCTGGACAATGTGCAGAACGGGGTGAATTATAAGATTGCAGAAAAAATTGGCCTATCTGGTCTTAAAATACTGGCACCAAAACCTGATACACTGAGTAAGTTAGTCACTTTTGTCCCCAAAGATTCGGCACCAGCCGTATTGGAAGCGTTACATAAAGAAGGAGCCGGAAATATTGGGAATTATAAAAACTGCAGCTTCAGAACCGTTGGAACAGGCACCTTTCAACCAACCGAAGAAGCAAACCCAAAAATCGGAAAAGCCGGAAAATTAGAACAGGTAGAGGAAATAAGGATTGAATTGATATTTCCCACTGTGCTCGAAAGCAAAATACTCACTGCTTTAAAAAAATCACATCCCTACGAGGAGGTGGCTTATTACATTACTTCATTATGCAACGATAATCAGGGGGTTGGTTCTGGGGTAATTGGTATTCTTGATGCACCTACTGAACCAAAGGCTTTTTTGGAACGTTTAAAAGTTAAAATGAACACAGCTTGCATCAGGCACACGGCACTCCCGGGCACTCCCATTCAAAAAGTGGCCATCTGCGGAGGAGCGGGAAGTTTTCTACTCCCAATAGCCAAAGCAAAAGGTGCGGATGTATTCGTTTCTGCCGATTTCAAATACCATGAATTCTTTGATGCAGAGGGGCAAATCCTGATTGCTGACATAGGACACTACGAAAGCGAACAATTTACTAAAGACCTATTAAAAGAGGTTTTAGAAAAAAAATTTACTAGTTTTGCAGTCTATTTTTCGAAATCGGTCACGAATCCAATAAGTTATTTGTAAGTAATGGAAAATCAAACAGTTGCCCAAAAACTCGAAGCCCTAGTAAAACTCCAAACCATAGACACAAAGATCGATCAACTTAAGAAATTAAGGGGTGACCTTCCTGATGAGGTTCAGGATTTGGAGGATGAAGTTGAAGGATATAAAACCAGGATGGGTCGCTTTGAAGCCGATTTGGAGGAGTTAAATGAATCCATTAAAAAGAACAAAGAAGGTATAAAAGAGGCTGAAAAGCTGACAAAAAAATATAACGAGCAGCAGAAAAACGTTAAAAACAACCGCGAGTACGATGCCATTACCAAGGAGGTTGAACTTCAGGAATTAGAAGTTCAAATCTGCGAAAAGCGCATCAACGAAGCCAAGGACAAGATTGAATTAAAGAAGCAGGAGATTGCAGAAATTGAAAAGCTGATCAATGAGCGCAACGAAGACCTGACCCATAAGAAAAAGGAATTAGATGAGATCCTGGGTGAAAGCCAGGAGGAAGAAGCAAGTTTGTTGGCAGATCGTGAAAAAGCCGCTAAGAAAATTGAAGATAAATTACTGAAGTACTACGAGCGTTTACGAAGCAGCCTATCCAATGGACTTGCCGTAGTAAGCGTAGTACGTGGGGCAGCAGAAGGATGTAACATCATCATCCCACCTCAAAAAATTGCTGAAATTCGTGAAAAGAAGAAAATTGTAATTGACGAGCACTCTGGTCGTATTCTTGCTGATGTTGACATGCAGTCAATGGAGGAAGAGAAAAAGCCCAAGAAAAAAGCTGCGCCAAGAAAAAAGAAAGTTGGCTAAAAGCAACACGATATTATACCTAAAAAAGGCAGGCCCCATCGCCTGTCTTTTTTTGTTTTTACTCACCCCCCTATTTGCCAGCAATCCCGTCTGGAAATTCGATCCTCAACTTCAGAAAGCTTATCAGTCCGTCCTTAATTTAGAAATTGACCAGGCCTATTCAGCTTTAAAATCACTTCACCCCAGCACCAACCCTTATCATAAAATCTATGTGGAAAGCTTTTGTGAAACGCTGGATGTGTTGATTTCTGAAGATGAGGTGAAGTTTCAGAAGATTGAGGCCAATTTTAGAACTCGCTTTAAGTACCTGGACAATCAAAAAGAGTCTGCGGAAACCCTATTCTTAAAAGCGGAACTCAATTTACAACGCGGGTTTAATTTCCTTAACCTGGGGCAGGATTTAAATGCGGTCTGGGCAATTCGTACTGCCTATAGCCAGACAGAAGAGTGTTTAAAAAAATATCCTGATTTTACTCCTATTAAGAAAACAAGCGGAGTGATCCAGGTAATGGTAGGGTCAGTGCCTGATAAATACAGTTGGTTTATGAGCCTTTTGGGAATGAAAGGATCCGTTTCCAAAGGGCAAGAGCAACTACAGGCACTTCGCAATTCGGCATCTTCTTTAAATACAGAGGCCACCATTCTCTATTTCACAATCAAAGGGCTAATTAACCAGCAACATGAAGAAGCGACAAACGGCATCCTGAAAGTATTGCAGGATCAACCCTACAATCGCTTGGTGCTTTTTCTCGGTGTTAATATGCTGATGAAGAATTCGCAAAGTGAAAAGGCCTTGCAACTGATCCGAACATTGGATGAGCACCCACAGGGTTTGCCCATGTATTACATCGATTATTTGAAGGGAGAAATTTTACTGCAAAAAGGTGATTACGCCAATGCTATCAGTGCTTACCAAAAGTTTATCCTTAATTATAAAAGCATCAACTTTAAAAAGGACTCCTACTACAAGATTTCACTATGCTATTGGTTACAAAATAAAAAAGAAGAGGCTTATAAGAATTTCGAAATAGCCAAAAAGACTGGCAAAGAAGTAGCGGAACCCGATCGTTATGCCAATTCTCAGCTTAAAGAGAGTGTTTTTCCAAATCCAAGCATTCTAAAGGTTCGCCTATATACGGATGGTGGTTATTATCAAGAGGCGCTTAGCACACTTAAAACCATAAATGAAAGTACGCTAGCAACAGATAAGGAAAAAGCTGAATACAGCTATCGCAAAGCTCGACTTGCTGATAAAATGGGAGACCCGACTACCGCTAAAATTTACTACATACGAACGATGAAGTTAGCAGGCTCAAACCCATGGTATTTTGCCCCCAATGCCGCATTGCAGCTTGGGTATATTGCTAAAACAAGTAATGATATCCCAACCGCAAAAAAATATTTTGAGTTGGCACTGAGTTATAAAAATCATGCCTACAAAAACAGTATCGATAGCAAGGCCAAGTCTGCCATTGACCAACTCAACAATTAACTATTTTTTATTTGCTCCTGAAACCAAGTGTTTTAGGTGATCTACATTGTTGAACAACTCAACAGTGCACATCGAACCCGTATAATTGAGTTGATAAAGACACAGGTTATTGTGTTCAAAGATATCCATTGCGGAAAGAGGATAATTAAGCAGTTGACAAAGCAGCACCCTTATGGCACGGCCATGCATACAGATAAGGATGGTTTGTTCTTCAGCTCTATTTAAAATAGTATTTAAAACTGATCGCTGTCTGGCGGCTACATCTTCAGGGCTTTCACCACCTTCAATGCGCAGTGAAATTTTGTTATTCTGCCATTGCTTTAAAAGCCAACGATAATAATCATCTTCTTCCTGGGTGATTTTTGTTCCTTCCTTGTTTCCCCAATTAATTTCATTTAGCCCCTCATAAGATTCATGGACAATTCCTTTGTCAATAAAGGAAGAAACCGATTGAACACTCCTCTTCAAAGTGGAGGTGTACACCTTATCAAATGAAATATGTTGATATGTGTTATAAAATGAGCTGGCCTGCTCAACCCCAAATGCATTCAGAGAAGAGTCTATTCCACTACCCTGGACAATGCCGTTGAGATTAAACTCAGTTTGTCCATGTCTTATTAAGTATATTTTTTTACTGGTCAATTTTCCTCTAATTTGGCGTCAAAAATAAAGAATTGAACCTTGGCAGCACAATCTAAAAGCCCCTCATTTGTCTCAAAGGGTGTTACTGTTGATGATTTAAATCAATTATCAAAAAACAACATGGTCGAGCACCTTGGAATAGTATTTACTGAGGTAGGCGAAGACTACATTTCCGCTACACTTCCTGTAGACAAACGAACACATCAGCCCTATGGCTTGTTACATGGTGGAGCTTCGGTTGCACTGGCTGAAACATTAGGCAGTATGGCCGCGGCATTATGTGTGGATAGAACTAGGCAATATTGTGTTGGGTTGGAAATCAATGCCAATCATGTCAAAAGTGCCAGAGAAGGCATAGTGACGGGAACAACCCGTCCTATTCATATAGGAAAAAGAACTCAGGTTTGGGAGATTAAAATCGTAAACCCTCAAAATGAATTAATTTCGATCAGCAGAATAACAATGGCAGTGATTGATAAAAAGTAACAAAGGAAATGGCTGAAGTCTCGGATATACTGAAGGTACAGCGTGCCGAAAAAGAAATCATTGAGGGTGTGCTTCAAGAACACCTCCATGAGGGGCATGCTATCGGATTGTGGCGGTTACCAGGATCAACAAAAAAGAACTTAATTGTATGCACTGAAGGTGCGCAATATCTTGATGATTTAAATATCGAAGAGTTAGGTACAGGTTTTGTTTTTGCACCTTTTGATGGTGACAAAAAAAAGATATTCCTTAAGGCCAACATCACCTACTCCATCGAAAATGGAGAAATAAATTCAGAGCTATCCAATGCCGCATTTAGCGTAAAGAGCAATGCAACAAAAAACGATTCTACACCATTTTATCGCGCGCAACCGAACGACAGCAAAGATTCAATCCATAACGACTTCATTTCACTGGTTAAAAATGTCATTGAAGAAATTGAGGTAGGGAATTTTGAAAAACTAGTGCCTTCAAGATGTAAACATATTGAGCTCCCTGCCGGATTCAATTTGATTGAAACATTCAATAAACTCTGTACAAAATACCCCAACGCCTTTGTATCTCTAGTGTCCGTAAGAGAGATCGGTACCTGGCTGGGCGCATCACCTGAGTTATTAGTTTCCGTTGACGATCAAATGCGGTTCAAAACAGCCGCTGTTGCAGGCACTCAGGTTCTTCCTCCACAAGCCAACATGAAACATGTAGCGTGGACGCAAAAAGAAATAGAAGAACAGGCGATGGTAAGTCGTTACATCGTTAATTGCTTTAAAAAAATTCGACTGCGCGAATACATTGAACTTGGGCCTAAAACATGGCAAGCCGGTAATCTGGTGCACTTAAAATCAGAATTTGAAGTAGATATGTCAGCTACCAACTTCCCACAGTTGGGTTCCGTCATGCTAAAACTTTTACATCCTACCTCCGCAGTGTGCGGTATGCCAAGGGAAGCATCGATTGCATTTCTGAAAGCCAATGAATCATTCGACAGAAGTTTTTATAGTGGATACCTTGGACCTGTTAATTTTGAAAACAAAACATCACTGTTTGTAAACCTGCGTTGCATGCAATGGTGTGGCACAAAAGCAATTCTTTATGCCGGAGCCGGAGTTACTATTGATTCCATCCCTGAGAAAGAATGGCAAGAGACCGAATTAAAAATGAATACACTTCTTCAAGTCATACAATCCTGAAACCTGGTGCGCCTTCAACCCATTTATGATATTGCTGAAATCTGTGCTCAAAAGGGTATTACAGAAGCGGTGTTATGTCCAGGTTCCAGATGCGCACCATTAACAAGCGCATTTGTTGCACACAACAAAATTAACACGCGTACATTTAGTGACGAACGAAGTGCTGCCTTTATTGCCAATGGTATAGCCCTATCTGATCATGGCCCTGTGGTATTAGTCTGTACATCGGGATCAGCAGCATACAATTTTGCACCAGGCATTTCCGAGGCATTCTATCAGCATATTCCACTGATCGTACTTACCGCAGACAGACCCAAAGAATGGGTGGATCAATTAGATGGGCAAACCATCCGTCAAGGAAATATCTATGGAAGTCATGTGAAGAAATATTACGAACTACCCCAGGATTATGAGCATGAGGATAGTTTGTGGTACATCAACAGGTGCATTAATGAAGCCATCAACCTTTCTCGTCAATTCCCAAAAGGACCGGTGCATATTAATATTCCTTTACGAGAGCCACTGTACCCAGCACAGGGTGAAACCATTCAATTTTCTTCAAAGGTCAGAATTATTGAGTCTGTAGCGCCTTATCAACAAATACAGTCAGATGATTTGAATCAGTTGAGGGCTGCCTTTAACGCCTACAATAAAATTTTGATTGTTGCTGGTCAGCAATTCCCAAATTCTGATTTTGCTGCTGCTCTTGATAAATTTTCCAAACAGCATCATGTCCCGGTGGTTGCCGATGTGATCACCAATCTTCATACTTTGTCACACCGTATTGCACATGCAGATGCGATGCTTGGGCAAAGCAAACCAGATAACAAAAAAGCATTACAGCCGGAATTACTGATTACGTTTGGCAAATCCGTCATTTCTAAAAACCTAAAGACTTTTTTAAGAAACTACAAGCCTGTCATTCACTGGCACATTCAACCGGAAGGTGAAGTAGCCGACACCTATCAAAGCCTTACGTCAATCATTCCAGCAAGTCCACTCACATTCTTTCAGCAATTCTCAGAAGTGGTTTCCAAAACAGGATTTGATGGTCAAAAGCGAGAAAATTATTACAGATTATGGGAAGCGGAAGAACACCGTACCCAACGTGCCGTAAAATCATTTTTTTCCATTCCTCAATTGAATGAATTCTCGTTGGTCAATGAAATAATAAAAAATTGTCCACAACCGTCACATCTGCATCTTTCCAACAGTATGTCGGTTCGATATGCTAATTTTATCGGACTCCATGATGAGCAAAAAGAGATAACCGTTTTTGCAAACCGGGGCACAAGCGGGATAGACGGTTGCACAAGCACTGCCGTAGGGCATGGCCTGGCCTCCAATACACCTACTATTCTTATCACAGGAGATATGGCCTTTTTCTATGACCGAAATGCTTTCTGGCATAACTATCAATTACCCAACTTGAGGATCGTGGTACTCAATAACCATGGAGGTGCTATATTTGGAATGATCGATGGCCCTGAACAACTTCCTGAATTGGATGAATATTTCATAACCCATCAAAAGTTATCTGCTCGCAATGTGGCCATCGAATATGACTTCGATTACCTCAAACTGGACAGTTTAAAAAAGTTAAAAAACCTGCTAAAAGATTTTTTTGATTTCGATGGGCGTACCAAAATTCTTGAAATAGAATCAACGGCTGCAGAATCGAAAGTAATTTTAGACAATTTCAAAAAACAAATAAAGAGTAATTATGAAGCTTAATTTTCCCTGGCAACCAATAAAGGAGTATAAAGAGATTCTATTCCAGAAATTTGAAGGAATCGCCCGTATAAGTATCAACCGACCTGAAGTCCACAATGCATTTACCCCACTCACAGTTCAGGAAATGATTGACGCCATGATGATTTGTAGGGAGGATCCTGAAATTGGTGCAATCATTCTAACCGGTGAAGGTGGCAAGGCATTCTGCAGTGGAGGTGACCAAAGTGTACGGGGTCATGGAGGCTATGTGGGTGGCGATAAGGTGCCGAGACTTAACGTATTGGATCTACAAAAACTAATACGCTCCATTTCAAAACCAGTAATTGCTGGCGTGGCCGGCTGGGCGATCGGTGGAGGTCATGTGTTGCATGTGGTTTGCGATCTTACCATAGCAGCTGAAAATGCAAAGTTTGGACAAACCGGCCCTAAAGTGGGAAGTTTTGACGGTGGTTTTGGCGCTTCCTACCTTGCACGAATCGTTGGTCAAAAGAAAGCAAGAGAAATCTGGTACCTATGTGATCAGTATGACGCTACTGAAGCAAAAGAAATGGGGCTTGTAAACAAAGTAGTTCCGTTGGAAAAATTGGAAGAAACCTATGTAGCGTGGGCTCGTAAAATTCTTAAGAAAAGTCCGCTTGCTATACGAATGCTCAAGTGTTCTTTTAATGCTGAGCTGGATGGCCAGGCAGGCATTCAAGAGTTGGCAGGCAATGCCACCCTGCTCTATTACCTGAGCGATGAAGCCAAGGAAGGAAAGAATTCATTCATGGAAAAAAGAGAACCCGACTTCTCCAAGTTTCCCAAGTTTCCATAAAGTGCATGAGCAAATCGGATATTGTCATTAATGGTAAGCATTTCACGCATGATCAAATCATTAGCAATTCATTCGATACCTCAACAGCTTTTGAACGCAGTACACTCTCTTTCTGTCATGATTGGTTAACCGGGAAGAAACATTTTAAACTACAGACATCCGGCTCAACAGGAACTCCCAAGGAAATTATTTTCACAAGAGATCAGATGATTGCCAGTGCATCAATGACACAAGCGGCACTGGGCTTGAAGGAAGGTGATACTGCACTTGTATGTTTGGATACAAAATACATTGCCGGGCAAATGATGCTCGTAAGAAGTTTTGTCGTAAGGATGAACATCATTGCTACTGAGCCTACTTCCAATCCTTTCACCTCAATTGATACCAATCAGAAAATTGATTTCACTGCGCTCGTCCCCTACCAGTTGCAAAATATCGTTTCAACAAACCCAGAGTATTTGAATAAAGTCCGGGTAGCTATAATTGGAGGGGCACCCGTTGATTCATCCTTAAAAAATAAATTGAAGGGGCTAAGGTGTGAGGTGTATGCTACCTATGGTATGACGGAAACATTGTCACATATTGGTTTGATGCGACTCAACAACTCCAATTCTGATGACTACTATACAACTTTACCGGGGGTAGTTATTGAAAAGGATAGGCGAGGTTGTCTCCTTATCGAAACCAGATTTTTAAGCGAATCTGTAATCACCAACGATCTGGTAGAGATAAAAGAGCCCAATCAATTCAAATGGTTAGGTCGTTGGGATAATATCATTAACTCGGGTGGCGTGAAGGTGATACCCGAAAAAATAGAAAAGCAGTTGGAAGAAATATTCCGTGTATGTGACATCCACAGCAGGTTCTTTATCGCTGGATTTCCCGATGTAAACCTTGGCCAGAAAGTAGGTCTGGTAATCGAATCATCTCCTTTCGAAGAAGAGGCATTACTACAACTTCAGTCCAAAATGAAAGCTGAGCTTTCCAGGTACGAAGTTCCAAGAGAGGTTATGTTTATTAAAAGCTTTGAAGAAACTGAAACAGGTAAGATCAACAGGTCAAAAACCATTCATCTATTCCCCGCCTAGTCCCAATAATTGGAACAGACGGGGATAGAATCGCTAGGCTACTCTTTTTTGGATTTCAAATCCAATATTTCTTTTTGAAGGTCCAGGACAACACCGGCAAGGTTTTCAATCGACATCTCTTGCTGGGATTCTACATCCGGGAACTGAACGCTGATATAGGCTTTGGCAGACCAGGCCTCCAACACATCTTCAGCATCAATTTGAAAAGGTGTATAATGACGATTATCGGATACTAGAAAGAGCTTTCCATTCTCGCTCAGATAATTAAACACTCTTTTATACACCACGCCTTCTCTGCTGGTAACGAGAATATATGTTTTACCATTTTTAATGTCGCTAAGGTTTTCAACATACTCGCCTACTATAATTGTACCTGGCAAAATGGGCAACATAGAATCCCCACTTATTTCAAAGGCGCGGTAAGTGCCCGTACCCAAGTTGGGTAAATTGAACTTGGGCAATTCCTTCACATAATCAGGATCTGCGTAACCATTCATATAACCAGCTGCAGCCTTTTGAGGCACAAGTTCAATGTTGTCCCTTTTGTTGGAATCCATTGAAACTACCAGCACCTCCTTGCCTCTAGTAAAATCCTTCTTCTCATAGGGTGGCGCATCCGATTTATTCAGATCAGTACTGATCAATGCGTCTACGGGTAAGCCTGCCATACTTGCCATTTTATGCAGCAACTCCAGCCGTGGCTCAGCCCTGCCCTCTTCATAGGCACCCACTAAAGATCTCTTAATACCCAACTGCTGACCAAATTGATCCTGTGTAAGCTTAAGTTGCTTCCTAATAAATCGTATGTTTTCATTAATAGCAGGCATGACTTATCGTTTATAAATTAAAATCTTTCCTGAGTTAATTTCTTTCTTACCAAATGAAAATAAATTTCTTTGGTAATACCTGTCTGATGATTGCATCGCTTTGACATGTCTGTTAATTTTAGCAATAACATCGTTCACTGAAGTTTTTGCCTCAGCAAGCATGTATCCGTAACATTCTTGCGCATCCCCATCCCCTACAGTAGAAAAACTAACCTGGAATTTTCCGGATTTTAATTTTTTGCTTGACAGCTTCAGTTTGGAATTCATCATAGACTAACTAATAATTTTAGCTAATTAATAGTCTATTTAGCAAAATAGCAAGTTTTAACTAAATATTTTAGTTAAAATCTATTAAACCCCACTCATCCGGGTCCGTATAGCTCAAATTTCCCTTTTTCACCAGAAGAGGCGAGTCAATATTATTATCGTAGATTTTACCGGTTCCCAGACCGTGTGGTAAGGTATTCTGGTATTCAGAGGTGAATTGTGCAATTGCATTCAGGCCAATATTAGATTCCAAAGCAGAAGTCATCCACCAGCCCACATTCATTTTTTCAGCGATCTCAATCCATTGCCTGCACCCTGAGAGGCCACCATGAAGGGAAGGTTTGAGGATAATAAATTGAGGTTTTATTTTATCCAGCAGATTCAGTCTCGCCTCCTCTTCTATTACTCCAATGAGTTCTTCATCCAGGGCAATGGGAATGGGAGCGCTTTTGCAAAGGTCAACCATGAGTTCATTTCCCGGTTTAATGGGTTGCTCGATCGAATGAATGTCAAATTTGGCCAGTTCGTGAAGTTTGTACATCACCTCCTCCTCCTTAAATGCACCATTGGCATCCAATCTTAGGGTGATGTTCATCTTAAAATATTTTCTACGGATGTACTGAAGAATATCACATTCCTTTTCAAAATCGAGGCCGCCCACCTTTAATTTAAGACAATCAAACCCCTCCTGAATTTTGATTTCTATTTGCTGCAACATCATATCCATCCCACTCATCCATATCAGGCCATTTATGGGAATAGGTTGCCCCTCGACAAATCCATTATTGAAAATAAGGCGTTTGCCTCCATTGCTCAAATCGAGAAGCGCCATCTCAAAAGCAAACAAGATGGATGGAAACTGAGGTAATTCCGGAATACGCTTAATAATGGTTTTACTGATCAGAGGTAAATTAGCTCCACTGATCAAATCCAACTTCAACCCATTGAATTGTTCTACCAGCCGCGTCATGTTATGTTCAAATACTTCATCCAATTCCAGACTTAACCCGGGAAGCGGTGCCGCCTCGCCCAATCCGAAAACCTCGGCCCTTTTGTCATCCTGAATTTTTATAAACCAGCAGTCCCTATCATTCATCAAGCCACGGGACGTTTTGGCCCTAAAGCCAAAATGGAATGTTTTTTTTACAAATGATGCGCGCAGGGACATGTTGCTAATATGGATGCCTTCCCTCGGAAATACAATTACAACACTAACTTTGCCATTCGATTTTTATGAAAAGGGAAATAAAAAGCAGGGACTACTCTTACCATTTGCCCGATGACAGGATTGCCATCCACCCATTAGAACAAAGGGATCACGCGAAGCTATTGCTGTACCAGCATGGGAAAATTTCTGATCAACGTTTCAATGATCTGCCGACTCTTTTACCTGATGATGCTACCCTGTTTTTTAATGATACCAGGGTAATCCCCGCCAGGATATTATTTCAAAAAGAAACCGGAGCCCAAATTGAAGTATTTCTGCTTCAGCCTCTACAAGGAGATATGCCTGTGCAATTGGCTATGCAATCACAAAATAATACACAATGGCTATGCACTATCGGCAATCTGAAAAAATGGAAGGAAGGCAGTACTCTCCATTTAAGCAAAGGTGGTATTACACTTAATGCTACTTTGAAAAAACCTAAATCAGGTCTGGTAGATTTTCATTGGTCGCCATCCAATTTGAGTTTTGCAGAAGTGATCCATCTTTTTGGTAATACTCCCTTGCCTCCCTATTTACACAGGGATGCAGATGAAAATGATAAAAGCAGGTATCAAACCGTCTATTCACATTTTGAAGGAGCTGTTGCAGCACCCACAGCTGGCCTGCACTTTACGGATAATGTACTCCGGCAAATCAACACCAAAGGAGTCATCACTGATTTTCTGACATTGCACGTAAGTGCCGGAACATTCCAGCCTATAAAAACTGAAAATGCCCTGGATCATGAGATGCACTCGGAGCAAATTATTGTAACCCGGAAAAATCTGGAAACATTGCTCCTAAAGAACAGAAAAATAATTGCCGTGGGCACTACCTCCATGCGAACACTTGAAAGCCTTTACTGGTACGGGGTGAAACTCATTCAAACCGGATCTCAGCCCTTCAAAATCAGCCAAAATGACCCCAAGAACCACGATTTTGGTATTCTTCCACCCCGGAAAATAGCTTTTGAAGCGGTACTAAAACACATGGAAGCGCAGGATTACCTAGTGGGTGACACCTCCATTTTTATGGTTCCAGGTTATCAATTCAAGGTTTGTGAGGGGCTTATTACAAATTTTCACCAGCCGGGTTCTACTCTTATGCTGCTGGTAGCCGCATTTGTAGGAGACCAATGGAAGCACATCTACGAACATGCTTTACAATCTAATTACCGCTTTCTCAGTTACGGAGATAGCTCGCTCCTTCTCCCTTAGAAAGTAAGTTTTATTTGACTCTCGGCTCAGGTAAATAGGTAGTATATAGCAATTCACCGGCAGCAAAGCTTTGGTGAGTTGTAGTCAAATCACTATTAACCAGAGGGTAATCAGTTTTGAAATGAGATAACTATCCAATAGGAAATCTCGATGAAACTTATGAAATTCAAGGTTTATAAAATTTCATTGGGTAAAAATGCCCCATAAATTATGAAATCAAGGCTGCTCAAAATGCTGGATGTTGAACCTGAGGAATCGGGAAGGGTTTTTTTACTCCTTGCTATCAGTTTCTTTATGGGTTTGTTCCTGGCAACAGTCACTGTGGCCTCCCAAACTTTATTTCTTAATCTATATGACGAGGAAATAGATCTTCCCAAAGCGCTTGTATTTTCTGGTGTGTTTTCAATTTTCGCTACGAGTATTTACAATTTCTTTCAGGGAAGAATTCGATTCAGTTATCTGGCCATAGGTAGTTTATGTGTAATTATTGGACTCACCGCTTTCATCGAATTCGGTGACAAGTGGATTGAGGATGAGAACTTGCTTTATTACTTCGGATTTACACTGATTCTACCTTTTACCTTTATTTCATTGCTTGTTTTCTGGGGGACATTTAACCGACTTTTCAACCTACGGCAAGTAAAAAGAGTAATTGGTAGTGTGGATGTGGGAATGGACATTGCAGCCATTTTGGCCTTCTTTACCATACCCGTACTCCTCAATTTTGGCGTAGACACTGAATCTCTTTTTACAATTGGACTATTTAGTATCATCGGATACCTCGTGCTCTACATCATCCTAACCAATAATTACTTAAAAAATGACACTGATACAGCCATAAAAGAAGCTGAAAATGTAAAACTTACTGCAAAGCAGTTTCTAGGTAATAAATACATTATGGCGATGTCATTGTTCATCGTTGTATCGATGGTGGCCATGCGTTTCGTTGATTATTCTTTCTTCAACGTAACCACCAATAAATATGATGAGAATGACTTACCGTACTTTCTAAGCTATTTTGAAGCGACCATTGTGGTGTTCAGTTTCTTTTTCACAACGTTTTTCACAGATAAAATCAATAAAGATTATGGGCTTCGCGTTTCACTTCTGATCAACCCACTACTGTTGCTCATTTTTACAGGTGGCGCCTTTGCGCTGGGTGCTTTCTTTGGCTTTGATAACTCCGCTGGAAATTCCGTTATCTTCTTTTTCATTATGATCGCCATGAGCAAACTCTTCATCAATTCAATGAAAGAGGCCATTGACGAACCTACCTTCAAATTTTATTATGTTCCGATGGATAAGTCCATAAAGATAGATGCCCAGACTAAAATTGAAGGTATCGTAATGGGGATTGGGAGTACACTGGCAGGGGGACTTATCGTGTTGATTAATTCTTTTGACATCTTCAACCTATTGTCTGTAACGCTGTTTACCATTCCTGTTTTATTGGTTTGGTATTGGGTCACCAGTCGCATGCACAGAGGCTACAAAGAGACCCTTCAAAGTTCTTTGATCAAGAGTAAGTCCGAAACGGAGAAGAATATTGTGAAAGAGTATACTATGGACAGCGTACTTTCCAGCGAGGTCAATGGAAATATAGAAGAGAAAGTAATATACGGCTTAAAGCTCATGGAAAAGCTTGAGCCCGCGTTATTCGAAACCTCCGTGATCAGGTTGGCCGATAGTGGCCTGAGAAAGGTAAAACAGTTTGCCAAAGACAAAATTTCCGAGCTGGGCATTGGCCAGGATATTGGAAACGAAATAAGAGGACTTGCCCAACAAGCAGCCGGAGAAGCAGAAGACAGCGACTTACTCTCTATCTCGGTAGAGCGTTTGATGAAACTCAGCAAGTCAGTAAAACAATCTGACAGGATGCTGGCAGCTAAGCTACTTCGCAAGATGGTGAGCCAGAAGACAATTTTCATTTTACTGGAACTTCTTCGTGATGGTGACCCTAAGGTAAGAGAAGAGGCA
>DDUM01000046.1:0-6289 GCA_002344795.1 Flammeovirgaceae bacterium UBA2338
AACTTTATTCGTTCAACGTTCATCTAGTTTTTCAAGCTGAGGGTTCCGATATTCGCATTTTATGCACTATCTTGAGCGCAATTTAGTAGGATTTACTTAACGTTTTGATAATCATTTTGTTGGTATAGTATGAAGATTCTTGTTTGCATTAGCCACGTACCCGATACAACTTCCAAAATCAATTTTGTAGAGAATAATACGAAATTTGACACCACAGGGGTACAATATATAATAGGCCCTTATGATGACTATGCCCTTGCCAGGGCGATAGAGCTGAAGGAGTCCTTAAGTGCCACAGTTACGGTATTAAATGTGGGGCTTGTAGAAACTGAGCCCACCATCCGAAAAGCCCTCGCTATTGGGGCTGATGATGCTATCCGCATTAATGCAGCACCAACAGATTCGAATTTTGTGGCAAGACAAATCGCTGAACATGCCAAAGGATATGATTTGATTTTGATGGGCAGGGAGTCCATCGACTATAATAGTGGTGTGGTACATAGTATGGTAGGTGAATTACTAGGACTGCCATCGGTGTCTCCTGTAATGAAATTAGATATCGAAGGCACTACTGTAAAAATGCAACGGGAAATTGAAGGGGGTAAGGAATCGGTGGAGGCATCTTTGCCATTGGTAGCGGGGTGCCAGGAGCCCATTGCTGAGTGGAAGATTCCAAACATGAGAGGAATTATGTCGGCCAGAACCAAGCCCTTAAATGTGGTTGAGCCGAAAGCGGTAGAGGCGGCAGTTAATTTCCAAAAATATGAATTACCTCCTGCGAAAGGCGCTGTGAAAATGATCAGCGAAGATAATGTAGCTGAATTGGTAAGCCTGCTGAAAAACGAGGCAAAGGTTTTATAACATTGAATTAAGAAAATTATGGCAATATTAGTTTTTGTAGAAAGCGCGGAAGGAAAGATAAAAAAGACTTCACTCGAGGCTGTGGCGTTTGCGCATGCAATGGGAGGTCCGGTAACAGCAATTGCTCTAGGTTCTATTGATAAGGCAGAACTGGAAAGCATTGGTAAATTTGGAGCATCCAAAGTTCTGTCTGTAACTGATGAAAGATTGAATCAAGGTGTTATTAAGGCCTATGCGTCAGTACTTTCACAAGCCTTAGAGGTAGAGGGAGCGGATTCCATGGTATTGGCTGATTCTTCACTGGGAACCCCTGTGGCGGCAAGTGTTGCTACAAAAATAGGAGCCAGTCTTGCATCCAACGTAGTGGCACTTCCTGATACCACTACTGGTTTTGTGGTAAAGCAAAGCATTTACTCTGGTAAAGCGTTTGCCTTGGTAGAAATGAAGAATGCCAAAAAGGTTATTGGTATCAGAAAAAATGCAATTGAGCTAAAAGAAGGAGGGGGTAGCGCAGAGGTCGTTGACTTTGCAGCTAATCTTACAGATGCAGACTTTGCAACCAAAATTACAGCTACAGAAAAAGCAACCGGAGACATTCTTTTACCCGAAGCTGAAATTGTTGTTTCTGGGGGAAGAGGAATGAAAGGCCCAGAGCACTGGGGTATGTTGGAAGAACTGGCCAAGACACTTGGCGCAGCTACCGGATGTAGCAAACCTGTATCTGATATGGGGTGGAGACCGCACCATGAACACGTAGGCCAGACAGGCGTAAAGGTAGCTCCTCAATTGTATATAGCTATTGGTATTTCAGGTGCTATTCAGCATTTGGCTGGGGTCAATTCATCAAAATTTATCGTAGTTATTAATAAAGACCCGGAGGCTCCGTTCTTTAAGGCAGCAGATTATGGAATAGTGGGGGATGCATTTGCTATAGTGCCTAAGTTGACAGAAGCACTTAAGGCAGTGAAGTAAATTAATGTCAACTTATTTTTTTAAAGTTGATGGGTTTATCATTATTTATTTAATTTCGATTCTAGAGCAGCCGAAGTTTTGAAGAAAATTAAACTTGAAATATTAGGTCTTTCCTCAAGTCAATCACAAACTGGATCATTTGCACTAGTGCTTGGAGAAACTGAAGGGAACAGAAGATTGCCGATAATAATTGGCATGTTTGAGGCGCAGGCTATTGCCATAGAAATAGAGAAAATTATTCCTAACCGGCCAATGACGCATGACTTATTCAAGTCGTTTGCCAATAGTTTTAATTTCCATGTTGAAGAAATTGTTATCTCTGATTTAAAAGAAGGTGTTTTCTTTGCTAAGATCGTTTGTACGGATGGTCTTAAAAAGCACGAGGTTGATGCCCGACCCTCTGATGCCATTGCTATTGGTTTGCGATTTGACGCACCTATTTTTACATATGAAAATATTTTAGCTGAAGCGGGTATTGTGTTGACTGATGAGGAGGAAGAAGAAGAGAAGGTAGAGCCGGCCAAAGAATCAAAAGTTCGCGTAAAGAAAGAAAAACAGAAAGGTGACGACTTTAAGAACTATTCTGTTGATAAGCTGAACGAACTATTGAAGGAAGCCATCGATAAAGAAGACTACGAACGAGCAGCCAAAATAAGAGATGAGCTAAGCAAACGCAACTAGTTTTAGCCTCCAACCCCTGCATTTAATGGATTATACCAGCGGCTTCATAGGGCTGCTGCTCCATTAGCCACAATCATGACCGCTATATTTACAGGCTTTTGAATTTTCGTAATTGACACCACCCATCATATATATTCAGATTGACTTCTGATAATTTTTGTAACTACGCGAATATTTTGTCTATTATATGTCTCGATTTTATTTCCTCCTGTTCTTATTAGTCTACAGCGTAGTCTCTTTTGCACAAAAAACAAATACTCGTCCTAGTTTCGTTATTTATAAAACGTCTGATAAAATTGTATTGGACGGTGTTTTAGATGAGGGAGCCTGGGGAGAAGCTGAGTTGATGGACGAGTTAATGCAGCAATTCCCCTATGATACATCTGCGTCACGTGTTAGAACTGAATTCAGACTTACCTATGATGAGCACTTTCTTTATGTGTCGGCAGTTGCTTACGACAATACCCCGGGTGATTATGTAATCTCCTCACTGCGGAGAGATTTTCGCGGACCAGGGTTGGATGGACTGGCCATCATAGTAGACCCTTTTCAAGATGTAACCAATGGTTTCTTTTTTGGATTAAGTCCTGCGGGAGTACAACGGGAGGGGTTAATTTCAAATGGCTACATGAGGGGAGATGATCTTGATTTATCATGGGATAACAAGTGGTATGGAGAAGCTAAAATTGAAGATGGGAAATGGACAGCAGAGATTGCCATTCCGTTTAAGACATTACGCTTTAAATCCGGATCTAAAACCTGGAATATAAAATTATATAGACAGGACAGTAAAGAGAATGAACGGTCTGTTTGGCCATGGACCCCACGACAGTTTGAACTTGGAAACCTTAACTATACAGGTGAACTGATTTGGGACGAGCCTCCGGTTACACCAAAGACAAACATTTCCATTATACCTTATTTGGCCACTAAAGGCAGTAAGGATTTCATCAATGAAACCCCGACCAAAAGTGATTTCCAAGTAGGAGGTGATGCAAAGATTGCAGTTACTTCTTCTCTTAATCTAGACCTGACCATAAATCCCGATTTTTCGCAAGTGGAGGTGGATCAGCAAGTTACGAACCTGGATCGCTTTGAAATATTTTTTCCGGAGCGCAGACAATTTTTCCTTGAGAATGCAGATTTGTTCTCATCGTACGGGCACCCGTATGGTAAACCTTTCTTTACGCGAAGAATTGGTGTGGCAAGAGATGAAGTAACAGGTACTAATGTTCAAAACAGAATCAATTTTGGTGCTCGATTGAGCGGAAACCTGAATAAAAATTATAGAATAGGGTTACTCCACATGCAAACGGAAGCAATAAGTGAAATTAATGTTCCCAAGCTCGACTATACGGTTGCAACAGCGCAAAGAAGAATTGGTTCAAACTCTAACATCAGAGCCATATTTGTGAACAGGCAGCGCTTTAGTACAGATTCTTCTGATTTTAGGCTAGAGGGATATGACTATAACCGGGTGCTGGGGATTGATTATAACTATAGCTTTCTTAACAATAAGATTACAGGAACGCATTTCTATCACAGACAATTTACACCGACCAAGATTGATGCACCATATTCTTATGGATCATCGATAGCATATAATTCAAAACAACTTAGATTAAGTTGGTGGCAACAGATATTTGGTAAGGGGTATGCCCCAGCAGTAGGGTATTTACCACGCACGGGTTACAAGAGAGTTTCCCCATCTGGTGAGCTTAGATTCTTCCCTGATTCGGATAAAATAATCAATCATGGTCCTACTTTCGATATGGTTTTTATTTGGGATGACGTTTTTGGTTATTCGGACAATGAACAAACATTGGGGTATTCTGTATATTTTCAAAATAATGCGAATTTGAGTGTTACGGGCAAAAGGACATTTACCTATTTGTTTGAAGACTTTGATCCTACGCGGTCGCCTGAGGAGGTAATGGCAGTTCCATTGCCAGATTCTACTGACTACCACTATACTAATCTTGAGTTGAGTTTTAATTCTGACCCCAGAAAACTATTTAACTATGAATTGAAGATGGTCTCAGGCGAATACTTTAATGGCACCCGCAATGGCGTTCAGGCAAAGGTCAACTACCGCATTCAACCCTACGGTGTTTTGTCATTGGATATGAATTATAATAAGATAGAGCTACCAGCACCCTATCAATCAGCTGACATCTATTTGATTAGCCCCCGAGTAGATCTCACCTTATCAAGAACTGTTTTCTTTACAACGTTTTTCCAGTACAATAGCCAGTTTAGTAATATTAATATCAATTCAAGATTCCAATGGAGGTTCAAACCAGTTTCCGACTTGTTTATAGTGTACACCGACAACTATTTCTATGACTTTGATATGCCGCAACAAAACTTTAACCCTAAAACCAGGTCGATCGTTTTAAAACTTACCTATTGGTTTAATATGTAATATGGAATCGCATAAAGGACACGAGGATCATTTTTTTCTTGAAGGACCGGCACGAAGGGAGGTTGAGTTTCTTTATGTTTTTAGGGTTGCAGCACAGTTCATTAAAGGTTTCCGTAAACTTCACTTCGTGGGACCATGCGTGACTGTTTTTGGTTCAGCCCGATTTGACGAAAACCATCTGTATTATAAAAAGGGGATGGAAATGGGAGCCAGCCTTTCACAACTTGGTTTTACTGTGATGACAGGGGGAGGCCCCGGTATAATGGAGGCCGCTCCACGTGGTGCCAAGTCAGTTGGAGGAAAAACGATAGGTTGTAATATTATCTTGCCGGAAGAGCAAGCATCAAACCCCTATCTTGACGTAGTAGTTACTTTTCGCCATTTCTTTGTTCGTAAGGTTTTGTTGCTTAAGTACTCATACGCATTTGTGGTGATGCCCGGGGGGGCGGGAACAATGGATGAACTGTTTGAAACCGTGACGTTGATTCAAACGGGTAAAATTAAAGAGTTCCCGATTGTTGTTTTTGGAACCGATTATTGGAAACCACTCATTGAAATGCTTCAGGTAATGGTGGAGCAAAAGACGATCTCACCAACAGACCTTGATCTCATCTTGTTTACGGATTCGGTAGAAGAGGCCGCTGCCCATATTGAAAGCATTACAAAACAAAAATTTGGATTGGTAAGAAAGCCCGTTAAGCCCTCCTGGCTATTTGGCGAGCGCTAACCACCTACTACCTTGCGAAGCTGATCTACCAGGCTGTCCCAAAGATCTCGCAGCTCATCAAGATCATCGAAAGAGGAGTAATCAGTGACTTTCAAAAATGTTGATTGCGTTAATTCATTCAGTTCGATTCTCAGTTCAAAATAAGAACGGTCATTTTCATCCGTATTATCTTCTGGGAGAAACTCAAATTTGATGAAATGATTGGTTCTTTGAGAGGCAATTACTGCTTTGTGTTGTTCGTTGTCCCACTCAAAAGTATAAATCTTTTCGGGGTTGATGTTTACATCGTCTGCAAACCACTCGGCCAAACCACTGGCTGTGCTGATGTACGGAAACAGCATTTTTGCAGATGCATGTATTTCGTAATCTTCGATAAAAAGGTTTTTGGCCATTTGGAAATTGATTTGATTTTAAGTTAGGCCATTTTTTATTGAACGACAAATAAAAGAATTGGATAGCGGAAATCTCAAAAGTTTGTAAGTTTGCGCTCCTGACATAAGAGCCATGCACTTGATGGCAATGTAGGTACATATTTTAGGATAAATGGCGCGGTAGCTCAGGCGGTTAGAGCGCAGGATTCATAACCCTGAGGTCGGGAGTTCAACTCTCCCCCGCGCTACTAA
>DDUM01000046.1:6572-6737 GCA_002344795.1 Flammeovirgaceae bacterium UBA2338
TGGCAGCCTTTGGCTGCCTTTTTTATGATGCTTGTAGGTTCGTCCTTAATATCAATGATAATCAAACTTCAAAGTTGAGAGTTGTCGGGAGCCCTGACGTGGCACATAGTGCCAGTCAGGATGCTGACTTTGGCGTCAGCATTCAACTCTCCCCCGCGCTACTAA
>DDUM01000046.1:7025-40807 GCA_002344795.1 Flammeovirgaceae bacterium UBA2338
TGGCAGCCTTTGGCTGCCTTTTTTGTTGGTGCTTGTACATTCATCTTAATATCGATGATAATCAAACTTCAAAGTTGAGAGTTGTCGGGATCCCTGACGTGGCACGCAGTGCCAGTCAGGATGCTGACTTTGGCGTCAGCATTCAACTCTCCCCCAAGCTACTAAATGAGGCTCTCAAAAGTGACACGTTTTGTTGATCCGCCAGTTGGCAGAGAAACATCCCTAAATTGTAAATTTCAAACTATGGAGCTTCTTCGTTTTCGCTCAGAAATACGACATTCGTTAACTTTTTAGACAGCCTCTTTTTTTATGTTCCCTCATACTAAAATTTTTATTTGACCCAACACACCAGATAATTCCTCCACCAAATTGATGGCCTTGTTTTTGAGGTGTTACATTTGTATTCACTGCGGATGAAAAAGATTGATAAGCTTATTATTTCTTCCTTTATAGGGCCCTTTGTCCTCACTTTTCTGGTGGTGGTGTTTATTCTTCTTACTCAGCATATGCTGAAGTATTTTGACGATATCATTGGGAAGGATTTGGGGTGGGATGTTCTTGGTACCCTCCTGTTTTATTTCGCCATTTTTATGACTCCCGTTGCACTGCCATTGGCAGTACTTCTTTCATCGCTTATTGCTTTTGGAAACCTGGGGGAGCATTTCGAATTGACTGCGGTCAAAAGCCTGGGTATTTCTTTGGTTAGGAGCCTGCTTCCTATTTTTGTGTTTGTTGTGGCACTGACAGGAGCGGCATTTTATGCCAATAATAACCTTGTACCCAAGGCTGCATTGGAGGCATACAGTCTATTGTACGATATCAAGCAAAAAAAACCAGCCCTTGATCTTCGCGAAGGAGCATTTTATAATGCAATTCCGGATATAAGCATTAAGGTCAATAAAAAACTGCCTGATGGACAGTCCTTAAAAAACATTATTATTTATGATCACAGAAATAGAGTTGGAAACAGAGAGGTGACCATCGCTGATTCAGGAAAGATGTATACCATCCTCAATGACCAATTCCTGAAACTGGAACTGTTTAGTGGGTATAACTATAACGAGGGATCAGCCCAGGGTAAAGATGCCATGGGAATGCCGGATGCAGGACAGACCATGAGTAAAATGAAATTTGATAAAACTCAGATTGTATTTGACTTATCGTCATTTGGGCTTAATAGAACGGATAAAAAGTGGTTTCAAGGCAACCGGATCATGAGAAATCTGAATGAGTTGGAGCGGGATATGGATTCTATTGGGCGGAATGTAATGAATCAAGAGCTTAGCAGGTTCATTACCACCAGAAACAATATGTTCAATTACCACCACAAATTTGATACGTTACAATTACCCGGTGTGCTGCAGAGACATAAAGCAATATTGGATTCTGCTGCCAAGAAAGGATCGGAACCAGCTACTTCAAAGTTGATGCCCACAAAGGATGGGAGAGTTAAAGTTCCATTGAAGATGGAGTCACCTGTAATTGCAGATGATTCCATCAGAGCGATTGTGACCGCCAGGTCCGACAGTTTATTTGCATCACCTGTCACGAAAGCGGAAATAAGTACTGCACTGAACCATGTGCGCATGATAAAAAGCCAAATCGTTAACTATTCCAGCCAGATTGAAACCTATGAAAGCGAGTATAGGGTGTTTCAGATACAATGGCATAAGATTCTGGCTAATTCCATGGCATGTATAGTTATGTTTTTAATTGGAGCCCCCCTCGGAGCAATTATCAAGCGGGGTGGGTTGGGGGTGCCTGTATTGGCCTCTATTATTTTCTTCATTTTCTACTATATCATGTCTATGATGGGGGATAAATGGGCGCGTCAGGGGGCTATTTCGGTTCCTATGGGAATTTGGATGGCGGATGCCATTTTATTTGTAATTGGCCTCTTATTCCTCCGTCAGGCCAGGGTAGATGCCCGTCTATTTGAGGCAGACTTTTACCGGGTGGTCTGGGATAAGCTAAAGGTCTGGTTGACAAGCAAAAAACAGATTTCAAAGCCTGTCACCTGAATTTGCTTTTTAAGTGGCTCTGGTATACTTTTGCGGTCTAAAATAGAAGAGAAAAAATTATTTTTTACAGATGTATCTGAATTCAGAAAAAAAGCAAGAGCTGTTCAACGCACACGGGATTAGCAAATCTAAGACCGACACTGGCTCTCCGGAGTCGCAAATTGCCCTTTTTACCTTTCGTATTAAGCACCTGACTGAGCACCTCAAAGGTCAGAAAAAGGATTTTTCAACTCAAACCGGCTTATTAAAACTGGTAGGTAAGCGCAAGAAGCTCCTTAATTACCTTCAAAAGACGAATATCGATAGATATAGGGCGGTTTTAGCAGATCTCAATTTAAGGAAATAAGAAACTATTGAATAGCACAGGGAACCAATAAGGTTCCCTTTTCGCTTTATTTACACCCAGGGCAATGCTATCCTGCATGCCTAACAACTTATTAATAACAATGAATAACATTATAAAAAAAACCTGCAAGCTTCCTGACGGGCGGGAAATTAGCATAGAAACAGGAAAATTGGCTCGCCAGGCAGATGGTGCCGTAGTGGTACGCCAGGGTAATACCATGCTGTTGGCTACAGCTGTTGCCTCTCAAACTGCCCGAGAGGGGGTTGATTTTTTGCCAATGTCTGTAGACTATCAGGAAAAATTTGCCTCAACGGGTAAAATACCAGGTGGATTTTTAAAGCGCGAAGGAAGACTTTCCGACTATGAAATCTTAATTAGTCGCTTGGTTGATCGTGCCATACGCCCCTTATTTCCAGACGATTATCATGCGGAAACTCAAATAAGCATTACACTGATTTCAGGAGATGAGAATTCACTTCCGGACTCACTGGCGGCCTTTGCAGCTTCATGTGCATTGGCTGTTTCAGATATTCCAGTTCAAGAGCCTATTTCTGAGGTAAGGGTGGTAAGAGTTGATGGACAATTCATCATTAATCCATCACTTGAGCAAAAGGAGAAATCTGATCTCGATCTGATTGTTGCAGCATCAAAAGACAATATTTTGATGGTAGAAGGAGAGTTGAAAGAAGTGAGCGAAAAAGATATGCTTGAAGCAATGAAGCATGCCCATGACGCCATCAAGGTTCAGTGTGCAATTCAGGTAGAACTTGCTGAAGCAGCAGGTAAAACAGTGAAAAGAACATTTGACCACGAGGAGAAGGATGAAGCATTAAAAGCGGAAGTTCACAAAAAGTTTTATGACAAGCTATACGAAATAGCACGTCAGCAAAATCCAAATAAGAAAGAGCGCTCCGAAAATTTCAGTAAGCCATTGGAAGAATATTTAGAGTCGCTTCCTGAGGATACTGAGATCAACAAAGATTTGGTCAAGAAATATTATAAAGAGGTTCATAAAAAAGCCTGCCGTGACCTCGTACTGAATGAGAAAGTTCGTCTGGATGGGCGCCAACTTAATGAAGTGAGAAAAATTTGGACGGAGGTCAACTACCTGCCGATGGCCCACGGCTCTAGCGTCTTTACCAGAGGTGAGACGCAATCTTTGAGTACGGTTACACTGGGTACAAAATTAGATGAACAACTTATTGATGGTGCCATGTTTTCTGGCTCCAACAAATTTATATTGCATTACAACTTCCCTGGGTTTTCAACCGGTGAGGTGAAGCCTAACCGCGGACCGGGAAGAAGAGAAGTAGGTCATGGTAATTTGGCGATGAGAGCGTTGAAGCAGGTTATTCCTCCTGATGACAAAAACCCATACACCATACGTTTGGTTTCTGATATTTTAGAGTCAAATGGTTCTTCATCTATGGCCACTGTATGTGCTGGTTCTCTGGCACTTATGGATGCTGGTATTCCAATTTCTGCTCCAGTTTCAGGTATCGCAATGGGAATGATTAGCGACAGCGCAACAGGCAAGTACTCTATTCTTTCTGATATTCTTGGAGATGAAGATCACTTAGGTGATATGGACTTCAAAGTAACAGGTACTGAAAAGGGAATCACTGCATGTCAGATGGATCTTAAGGTAGACGGTTTGACTTATGAAATGCTGGAAGAAGCTTTGAACCAGGCCAAAGAGGGGAGACTGCATATTCTTAATGAGATGAAGAAGACTTTGTCTCAGTCCAACGCAGATTTAAAACCTCATGCACCACGTGCACATAGCATTACAATCGACAAAGAAATGATCGGTGCGGTAATCGGACCTGGTGGAAAAGTGGTACAGGAAATACAAAAGACGACTGGGGCTACAGTGGTCATTGAAGAGAAAGACAATAAAGGTGTAGTCAACATTTTCTCCAGCAATCAGGATATGATGGATGCAGCCATTGGTCGCATTAAGGCCATCGTGAGTGTGCCTGAAGTGGGTGAGGTGTATGATGGAACTGTAAAATCAATCATGCCATTTGGGGCATTCGTTGAAATCATGCCGGGCAAAGATGGGTTGCTTCATATTTCAGAAATTAAGTGGGAGCGCCTTGAGACTATGGATGGTGTAATGGAAGTGGGGGAACATGTAAAAGTGAAACTGGTAGAGATTGATAAAAAAACAGGCAAATACAGGCTATCAAGAAAAGTTTTATTGCAGCGGCCGCCTAAAAAAGAAGAAGCGTAGCAGGCATAATTAAATTCGGGAATATTTTGGCGAACTAATTTTTGGGATTTACGTGTTCTAGACTTAGTATTATTGCTCGATGAGACAGCTTAAGATAAGCAAGCAGATCACCAACCGCGAGAGCCAATCGCTTGATAAGTATTTACAGGAAATTGGCAAGGTGGATTTGCTAACAGTGGATCAGGAAGTAGCGCTTGCCAAACGAATTAAAGCCGGAGACCAAATTGCCCTTGAGAAAATGACCAAGGCCAATTTGCGTTTTGTGGTGTCAGTGGCCAAGCAATATCAAAACCAGGGGCTAACATTAGGTGACCTCATAAACGAGGGTAATTTGGGTCTTATTAAGGCCGCGCAACGCTTTGACGAAACGCGCGGGTTTAAGTTTATTTCCTACGCAGTATGGTGGATTCGCCAATCCATTCTCCAGGCATTGGCAGAGCAATCCCGCATTGTACGCCTGCCCCTCAACCGGGTTGGATCCCTCAATAAGATTTCCAGAACATTTTCAGAACTTGAACAAAAGTACGAGCGTGAGCCTTCTCCGGACGAGCTGGCAGATGTGTTGGAGGTAACGACCGCTGAAGTAGTGGATACAATGAAAATTTCAGGTAGACACGTTTCAATGGATGCTCCCTTTGTTTCCGGAGAAGAAAACAGCCTGCTGGATGTGTTGGAGAATGATAGTGGAGAGAAGCCTGATTCAGGGTTGATGAATGATTCCTTGAGAAGGGAAGTGCAACGAGCACTTTCTACCCTTACCCAACGGGAGTCTGATGTAATTGCATTGTACTTTGGATTGAATGGAGAACATGCCATGACGCTAGAGGAGATAGGCGAGAAATTCAATTTGACAAGGGAGCGTGTCCGACAAATTAAAGAAAAAGCAATACGTAGGTTGAGACACACCTCAAGAAGTAAGGCTTTGAAACCTTATTTGGGTTAACTGTGTTTGATTTTATAACTTGTACGAGTCTCAATGCTGATACGATTGGGACTTTTTTATTTTTTATTTAGTATAAAAGAATATGTCAAAAGAACCATTAAAAGTACTCATTATAGGATCTGGCCCTGCCGGATATACTGCTGCCATCTATGCCGCGCGTGCTGGTCTGAAGCCAGTATTGTTAACAGGGGGTGAGCCTGGTGGTCAGCTCACCACTACTAATGATGTGGAGAATTTTCCTGGCTATCCGGACGGAGTCAATGGACCACAAATGATGGTGGACTTGCAAAAGCAGGCTGAACGATTTGGTACAGAGGTTCATTATAAAATGGTGACTGCCGCTGATTTTTCAACTTACCCGTTCCGGCTTACTGTAGACGAAAAAGAAGAGATAACTGCGGAGTCTGTAATTATTGCAACTGGAGCTACTGCAAAATATTTGGGTATCCCATCAGAAAAAACCTTTGCTAATAAGGGAGTTTCTGCATGCGCAGTGTGTGATGGATATTTTTATAGGGGAAAAGAAGTGGCAGTAGTAGGTGCAGGAGACTCTGCTGCTGAAGAGGCCACCTATTTGGCAAACCTATGCCCTAAGGTACACTTGATTGTGAGAAGGGATGAAATGAGAGCTTCGAAAATCATGCAGCAACGAGTGCTAAAGACACCAAATATTGAAGTACACTGGAACACAGAAACCGAAGAAATATTGGGTGATGATTCGGGAGTGAAAGGAGTAAGAGTGGTTAATAATAAAACCGGTGAGAAGAAAGAGCTCGCAATTGAAGGATTCTTTCTGGCAATTGGGCACAAGCCTAATACAGATATATTCAAAGGCCAGATCGATATGGATGAGACGGGGTACATTCAGGTGAAACCCGGCACTACGAAAACGAATATCGAAGGGGTATATGCAGTAGGTGATGCAGCGGATAAAGTTTACCGTCAGGCAATAACTGCTGCGGGTACCGGATGTATGGGTGCTTTGGATGCAGAGAAATTTTTGGCTGCAAAAGAGGCAGAGCTGGTTCAGTAAAACCTTATGAAATTAGATATACTCGTATTGGCAGCTCATCCGGATGATGCGGAGCTCGGCTGTGGAGGCACTATTTTAAAACAGATTGCCTCAGGGCAAAAGGTTGGCATTGTAGACTTCACCAAAGGCGAATTGAGTACAAGGGGCACTATAGAAACCCGTGAACAAGAGGCCAAGGTATCAGCAAAAATTTTAGGACTTTCTGCTCGGGAAAATTTGAATTTCAGGGATGGGTTTTATGCCAATGATGAGGCACATCAAAAAGAAGTAATCAGGGTCATAAGGAAGTATCAACCTGATATTGTTTTAGCAAACGCAATTTATGATCGTCATCCCGACCACGGAAAAGGAGGGGAGCTTGCTTTTCAATCTTGTTTTCTTTCCGGACTAAACAAAATTGAAACCACAGAGAACGGAAGCACACAGGAGCCATGGAGACCAAAAGTCCTTTACCATTATATCCAAAGTCAATTGATCACTCCGGATTTTGTTGTTGATGTTACAGATCATTGGGGGAAGAAAATGGAGGCTATTCATGCCTTTAAATCTCAATTTCACGATCCAAGCAGCAAAGAGCCAGCTACCTATATTTCCAGTGAGGGTTTCCTGAAAATGTTAGAAGCCCGAGGCACTGAACTTGGTCACGCTATCGGTGTCCGCTATGGAGAAGGCTTTACTGTCAGAAGGACGATCGGAGTGGATCATCTTACCGATATCCGTTAAGGAGCAAGTCTGTTAATCTTCCATTTACCGTCTACCAAAGTATATACAATTCTGTCGTGCAAGCGATTTGGTCTTCCCTGCCAGAATTCAATTTCAAAGGGGGTAACACCATAACCACCCCATTGTTTGGGGCGAGGTAATACTTTTAGGTCTTTGTATTTCTTTTCTATTTGTACAACGCGCTCTTCCAAAATGGATCGCTCTTTTATTAGGGTACTTTGAGGAGATGCCCATGCGCCTACCTGACTCGAGCGGGGGCGGCTTTGGAAGTAAGAGTCAGATGCATCAGCAGAAACTCTGCTTACAACTCCCTCAATTCTAACCTGGCGCTCCAGTTCAGGCCAGAAAAAGTTAAGCGCACATGCGGGGTTGAGTTCAAGTTCTCGCCCCTTTTGGCTTTGATAATTGGTATAAAAAATGAATTGTTCATTTTCAATACCTTTTAGGAGTACAATACGGGATGTAGGCCTTCCTTTTTCAGATAAAGTGGCAAGGTTCATTGCATTGGGCTCAAGAGCCTGTGACGCTATCGCCTGTTCAAACCATTTTTGGAATTGAATAATGGGGTTTTTATCGACTGAGTTTATATCGAGCGTTGCCTTGCTATAATCAGTTCTAATTTCTGATATTACTTTCATTATCACATTCAATTTTTCTTTAAATTAATAAAAGCATAGGTTGCATCTGAGAGGGAACCCTACTTTATTAGTATATAATTACGTGTATAACAAAACTTAGGCTTGTACCGTTTTATTGGATAGGATAATGGAGTTTTTTAAATATAAAAACAAGCTAAAACCAGCGAAGGGAAAGTTACTGGTATCGGAGCCTTACCTTCCAGACCCTAATTTTGAGCGCAGTATTGTGTTATTGTGTGATCATAATGAGGGTGGGTCGTTTGGCTTTGTATTGAACAAACCATCTGTTGTGGCATTAGGAGATGTGATGCCAGACCTGGAAACATTCAATTCAGTTTTGTTTGTAGGGGGGCCAGTGCAGCAGGATACTTTGCACTACCTGCATCGATGTGAAGAATTATCAGGTGCCACTCAAATAACGGATGACGTATATTGGGGGGGAGATTTTGATAACCTGAAATTTCTTATAGGATCGAGACAGATTAAACAAAGTGATATTAAATTTTTTTTGGGATACAGTGGTTGGTCTGAAGGACAGTTGGATACAGAGCTAGAAGCCGATTCCTGGATTGTAAATGATAAATTTAGCAGTGAATTAATATTTGAAACCGATCCAAAAGAGATGTGGAAGAAGTCACTCGAGAGTATGGGTGGGCGCTTCTCCATTTATTCTAATTATCCTGAGGATCCCAGGATGAATTGATTCATTCAATTCAAAAATTTTGACGTTATTGTAGAAGATTGAATGAAATTCATGGAAAACGAAATGGATTTGCACACGGAGCAGAAAAATAATTCTGAAGAGGTAACTCAAGAGCAGCAAAATGATGAAAACTCATCCCGCAAAGGACGTGATTCTTCATTAATTTCAGAAAATGATCTGAATATTGATGACAATCACATCGAAGAACAGGATGATGACAGTAACATTGACTACTCTGATTTTTCAAAAGAGCAACTTGCATCAGTTGTAAAGGAGCTAACTCATGAGACTAATTTTAGTCGGGTGGATGGCATCATCAAGGAGGTAAGGCCTTTGTTTAATAAGATACGCAACAAAGAGAAAGCGGCAGCTCTGGAAAAATTCATAGCAGAAGGAGGAGTTAAGGACGACTTTGACTACAGAGGAGATACCACAGATCATGACTTTGATGCAACTGTAAAACTACTTAGAGACAAAAAGAATAAGTACTTCAAGGAACAAGAGGAGCAAAAGAATGAGAATCTTGCAAAGAAGAATGCTTTGCTTGAAAAGTTAAGGTCTTTGGCAGATGGCGAAGATACCGAGAACAGTTTTGCGGAGTTCAAGCAACTACAAAGGGAATGGAAAAGCATTGGTCACGTTCCTAATTCACATGCTCGTAACCTTTGGGCAAACTATACTGCACTTTTAGATTTATACTATGATCAACGCAGTATCTATTTTGAACTAAAGGAACTGGACAGAAAAAAGAACCTGGAGTACAAATGGGAGTTATGTGAACGTGCGGAGAAGCTGGCTGAGGAGGAATCGATTAAGGTTGCAGTGAAAGAGCTGAATGATCTCCATGAAGAGTTTAAGCATACCGGGCCTGTACCTCGTGAAGAGAAGGATAACGTTTGGAATCGTTTTAAAGCTGCCTCTGATGCTGTCTATGCCAGGCGCGATACACACATGGCTGAGCTTCATGAAACCTTCAAGAAAAATCTTGAAGTGAAGCGACTTCTTATTGAAGAGCTTAAAGTACTTGTGCAATTTGATAGCGATAGGATAAAGGAATGGAATAACAAGACCAAAGAAGTTCTTGCATTACAAAAGAGATGGGAAGCAGTTGGTCCTGTGCCCAGAACGCAGACGAAGGAAACTAACCGTTTGTTCTGGTCTACATTCAAAACTTTCTTTGGAAACAAAAGTGGCTTTTTCAAAAAGTTGGACGGAGACAGGGAGAAGAATTTGGAGTTGAAGCAAGAGCTGGTTGATAAAGCAAATGCAATTAAAGACAGTACCGATTGGGTGAATGCCTCAGAGGAATTGAAGCGACTTCAGGAACAATGGAAGGGGATTGGGCCTGTTCCAGAGAAACAAAGAGATAAGATTTATAAGGAGTTCAAAACTGCCTGCGATGAATTTTTTGAGAAGCGCAGAGAACAGTATGGTAAGCAGGATGAAGAACAAGGCGAGAATCTTAAGCGGAAAAAAGAGCTGTGTGATTTATTAGAGAAGCATACGGCCGAAAAATCAGGTACCCATGAGATACTCCATGAGACCGTTGAAAAATTCAATGCTATAGGTTTTGTTCCCAGAAAAGCCATTAAATCAATTAAGGCCAGGTTTGACAAAGCAGTCGCTGCATTTATTGCCGGATTACCAGAAGTGGGTGAGGAGGAAAAGGATCGATTGGCGATGGAAGTACAGTTGGTAGGACTGAAGAACAGCCCCCAGGGGGAGCGCAAAATTCATCATAAGGAACAATCCATAAGGACACAAATTCATAAAGCTGAGAATGATATCGCCATTCTGAGAAACAACATGGAGTTTTTTGGAAGGTCTAAAAATGCGGAAAAGCTTAAGAGTGAATTTGCTGAAAAACTAGAAGTGGCGGCCAACCATTTGAATGACCTTAAAAAACAGATGAAATTGCTAAAAACTGTCTAAGAAGGGGTTTGGATTAGTCCCCACTTCCTTTATTTTTGCACATCATTTTTGAAACCTTTCAATCTCAAAATTGACTAATCATCAATTAGAGAAGGGAAGGTAAAAATTGTAAGCCTCCTTAGCTCAGCTGGTAGAGCAACTGACTTGTAATCAGTAGGTCGCTGGTTCGATCCCGGCAGGAGGCTCTTCTTAGTTCGTTTTTTAGGATACTGCTTAAAATCAAGGTTTTGAAGTAGCATGGAACTGTAAAACATGCTACTCCAAAACTGTTACTGCACTAAAATCATCTATTTTTTGGTTGTCCCATTTACCATTATTTGGGAGCAAAGGGAGTGTTATAAATCACATATTGCCATCTCAAAGAGCTATATCAGATTTTGGACAAAATCATCAAAGAGCTCCTAAAACCCAAAATTTTATTAGGAAAAATTGATTACAACATTGAAGTCATTCCCCATTTATTGAAACGAATTGAACTAGTGTTCTGTTAAGTTGAAATTGATGGGTAATGTCTTTTGAGTCTTACTATGCCTGGTCGTTTGTGAACTGGTAACTAATCGTACCCTTTTTGCTAGTAGGCACATTTCATCTGCTACGCAGCTTTTGGTAGGTTTGATTAGATGACCGCCCTTTCCATCACCCCCTTATTAGAAAAACTTCTACTTTACCCTCTATATTGCCCTTTCACCTAATTTTAGATACCCTACTTATTTCTGTTCTTTATCCTCTTATCTGGTGAAAATTCGCCCTATTCCGTCAAGTTTAGTTAATTCAAAAAATAATTAATGAATGCTTGGTTAAAGGAATAACGAAAATCGATATATTAGTTTAGGAAGGAAACCTGAGAGGAATTGAGAGGAAAAATTAGTTTTTCAGATTTCCATACTTTCAAGTTTTAGAAGAGGCCTTGGTTACATTGTCTGGTAAAATGAGAATAAACATCAGGAATAGATGATCTAGAATAGATAATGCTATCGCTCAATGGATAGTACTCAATTTATATTAGTGCCTTATACTTTTAAGCATATTCTGAGAATAGGCTTACTGCTTTTTTTACTTCCAAACTACATTTTTTCACAGAAAATAGAGAACCTCAAAACTGAGGCTCTCGGAGATAATATTGTTATTACGTATGATATTCAAGGCGGTGATCCTGGTGATTTTTTCAATATTACTATATATAGTTCCCACAATAATTTCAATTCTCCGATAACTAAAGTCTCCGGAGATGTTGGGGTAAACCTTAAAGAGGGAAAGGGCAAACGTATTCAGTGGGAAGCCAAATCCGAGCTGGGTAATTATAAGGGTTCCCTTACCATAGAGATTGAAGTTAAAGTGGTGGCTCCGCTCTCCCTTAAAACACAACTGGCACATGTAAAGCGAGGTAAAGCGATTCAGCTGGTTTGGCGTGGTGGAGATCAAAACCAAAAAATAAAGATAGAATTATTGAAAGATGGCAATGTTGAAGGTACCATTGGGACAATAGCAAACAGTGGCGCTTATACCTGGAGTGTTCCGGCCAAGCAGAAGACCGGGAAGGATTATATGTTGAGATTAAATGGCGGCAAAGAAACAACCACTAGTTTGGCCTTTGCTGTACATCCTAAAGTACCCGGATGGATAAAGTTTGGAATACCAGTTGCTTTAGGGACTGTGGCAGTATTATTTATTCCAAAATCCAGTGAGGGTTCCGAGACGCCCTCTAAACTAATAGGCCCCCCAGATATCTTGAATTAGAAGAATAAAATGAGGTTAATATGAAAATCCTTATTGTAGACATGGGATTACAATCAGTAAGGAGTCGCGCTCCGATTCTGCTGTTCTATTTAATCTTATTTTCACAGCAAACTTGGGCACAATGGGTTGAAAGAAATAATGGTCTTTATTTTGGAGGAACGATTCAAGATATAGCTGTGTATGGACTTTCCCGATATGTTGCGACCGATGGAGCTGGTGTATACAAATCTGTTAACAATGGAGCTACTTGGGTTGAGGCTAATAGTGGTTTAACACATCTCAATGTTAAATCAGTCGTAATCTCGGGGGGTAGTATTTATGCTGGAACTAGCGGAGGCGGAGTTTTTCTTTCAAATGACAATGGTTCTACCTGGGTTCCTGTGAATAATGGGCTGGCCAACCTATACATTAATTCTCTCTTTATTTATGGTAGCACCATTCTGGCAGGCACAGGAGGTGGCGGAATTTTTCTCTCAACAGATGGTGGTGATAACTGGATTGAAGGAAATTTGGGGTTGACAAATAATTTTGTTACTTCCTTTTCTTCAAACGGTTTCGGGATTTTTGCAGGTACGGGTCAAGGGATTTTTGTGTCTGTGGATTATGGTGTTAGCTGGACTCAGGTAAATAACGGTTTAACAAATCTATACGTTAGCTCGCTTGCAACTTCTGGTGGTTATATTTTTGCTGGGACCAATGGTGGTGGAGTTTTTGAATCTACTGATAATGGAGCCAACTGGAATATTGTAAATGGAGGTTTGACGAATCTGTCGGTTTATAAACTTGCTATTAATAGTTCCGGTAAAATTTTTGCTGGGACATTCGGAGGCGGAGTTTTTTTGTCCACAGATAACGGAGCAATATGGAACCAGGTCAATAATGGCTTGAATCCAAATGTTAGTTCACTAGCTATCATCAATAGTAGCAGTGTTATGGCTGGAACTTTTGGAGCGGGAGTTTTTTTATCAACAGATAATGGGACAAACTGGAGTGAAACAAATTACGGAATTAGGAATATTAATATAAGAGCAGTTGTTAAAAATGGCTCAGATTTTTTTGCGGGGACACAGGCGGGTGGTATTTACCTTTCACAGGATGGGGGTGACACATGGACAGCCAAAAATAATGGATTGACAGATTCTTTTGTATACACTATTGTTATTAACGGCACTAATATCTTTGCAGGAACAGGTTCAAGTGGTGTTTTTATTTCAACGGATTACGGTGACAGTTGGACAGCCAAAAATAATGGTTTGACTAATCTTTCAATTCTTTGTTTGGCCTTAAACGGTGGTACTCTACTTGCAGGAACTTCTGGAGGAGGGATTTTTACATCAACTGACAATGGTGCGAATTGGAATCCGATAAATAATGGGATTACAAATCTAACTATAAGAAAAATAGTAGTGAATGGTGTGGATATTTTTGTTGCAACACATGCTGGAGGAGTATTCCACTCCAATAACAATGGCCTCAGTTGGACCGCGGTGAACAATGGCCTACCTTCCTTATCAATTCGCTCTTTGGTTTTCAAGGGAACTGACTTGTTTGCCGGCACAGTTAACTTTGGAGTCTTTAAATCCAGCAATAAGGGAGGAAGCTGGGCGGCTGTGAATTCTGGGCTAAACACTTCAGCATTTCTTTATGGTCTTGAAGCTAGTGGTAGTAATCTGTTTGCAGGTGGAGCCTATGGCGGAGACGGAAATATTTATCAATCTAAGGATAATGGGGTCAATTGGATTGAAATTGGTGATAATTTGCTCCATCCAGATGTCAATGATTTTGAAACAAATGGGAATATACTATATGCTGCAACAGCAGGAAGAGGTATTTGGGCCAAGGTATTTGATCCTGCGGCACAACCTACCAGTCTCACATTTTCAAATGTGAAAGCAACTTCCCTAACCGGAAATTTTGTGGCTGCCACAGATAATCCAGATGGATATCTTGTGCTTTTCTCAGCCAATGCTTCACCCAATTTTATTCCCGTGGATGGCGTAGAGTATAGCTATCATGAAGAAGTTGGTACGGTATCAGGGAACAAAATTTATAATGTAGGGCAGGGAAATTCAACGAGTTTTAATTTGGTTGACTTATCTCCTGGTGAGACTTTATATTTTAAAATCTACCCATATAATGGAAGTGGATCGTTGATTAAGTATCTGACCTCAGCTCCACTTGAGGCAAATATAACTACACCAACCGATGTGACACCGCCAGAAGTAGTTTCCAATGCTACTCCCACTAAAATTGCTCCTAACATTGACATTCCTTTGTCGGCAAATTTTGTAGATGTTGGTTCTGGAATTACATCAGCTAAAATTTATTATCGACCCATTGCTGGCATCTCGCCTAATAATTTTATTGAGGCAACACTGACACCTCCGAGTTCTGGATCAACATTTACTGGATTAATACCAGCCTCCGCAGTGACGGAGCTTGGTGTTGAATACAAGTTTTTCTTGACGGATGTTGCTGGTAATGATAATTCCAGTAATCAAACACTATACACAACCAGAATATTGTTTGAGCAGAGTACCTCACAAACATTAATCATACCTTATACCGATCCGGGTATTGAACAATCCAATTACAGAATCATTGCATTTCCAATTGATTTGGATAGTAAATCAGTTAATAATGTTTTTAATGATACCTTCGGACCCTATGACCCAACACAGTACACATTATACCGATGGGAGGGAGGACCAAATTATGTTGAACTAAGTGGAAATTCTCAATTTGAACTTGGTAAGGGCTACTGGTACCTGACACCCATTTCTACTCCAGTGCCCATTGGATCTGGCACTACCGCAGATGTTACTACTAACAGCCCCTTTAAAATGACTTTGAAACCTGGGTGGAACCAGATTGGCAACCCTTATAATTTTGATATTTCATGGATGGATATTCTAAACGCAAATCCTGCCAACGTGGCCAATCTGGGTAGTAATAGTAAGGTCAGGGTATTCAGGGGTGTGGTTAGTGATGTAGATGAATTACAAAAATTCGAAGGAGGATTTGTTAAGAATACGAGTACATCAGACATCTTAATTAATATTCCAGTTGCAAAAAATGGATCCATCAATGGAAGAAAGAGACAAACTGATGAGAGGTTAATTAATTCTCTTGATAAACCTGATTGGGAAATTATGTTTAAACTCTCTTCAGATAAAATTGAATACGACTTAGGAGGGTTGGGAATGAACACAGAGGCTTCTTTGGGTTTTGATTCCTATGATGATTTTAATATGCCACGGTTCTTTGAATATCTTGAACTTAAATATCCTAAAGAACGTGTTGGGATGACTTACACTAAGGATGTCGTTCCTCCTTCTGAAAATTATGTGTGGACTTTTAATGTAGAATCAAATATTAAGTCAAAAAATATTTCCATTCAATGGGATAATTCATACTTCAGAACCAGAAAGGAAATTTATTTGCTAGATGTTATGGAACATCGAATTATTAATATGAGTGAGCAGAATTATTATAGTTTCAGTTTCTCACCCTCCAGGGAATTTAAAGTAGTTTATGGGAATCATGATTTTGTCACCAACGAACTTGTGCCTAATAGACTAGTGCTGCATGATCCCTATCCAAATCCTTTTAACGAAAGTATTTCAATAGAGTATGCAATTCCCAGGGACTTCAGTCAGCATGCAGAAATTCAAATTTATAATATCCTTGGTGAAAAGGTATTTTCAACTATTATTAAAGAAATTGAAGGAATAGGCAAGCAAACATGGGATGCTAGTAAATTTTCTACTGGCTTATATATTGTCAAATTGAAATATGGAAATCAAGTTGAAACCAAAAAGCTTTTGAAGCGATAAATCATGAAATATATCTCTATCCTTTCTCTTTTCTTTATAGTTACCTGTTCGTTTGGTCAAACTATAAGAGAAAGAACCAATCCAGTTAATGTTGATTATTCAAATCAAATGAATCAAGAGGCACCTGTTAAAAGTAGCCGCAAGTACAGAGCTCTTATTATGGGTGTTTCAAAATATAAATATGAGGATGCAAGACTTCAATCACTAGATCGGCCTGCAAACGATGCACAGGAAATTTATAATTTACTTACGCAGTATTATACTTTTGAATCAGAGGATGTAATATTATTAAAGGATCCAACACGTTCTGAAATCATTGATGCTTTTGATAAAATATCGAGAGTTACAACAGACAAAGACAATCTTCTCGTTTTTTATGCAGGTCATGGATATTGGGACAAACAAAGAGAATTGGGATATTGGCTTCCCTCAGATGCGAAGCGAGAAAGCAGGAGTGACTGGATTTCAAATAGTGATGTAAAGGACAACCTAGCTATCTCATCAATAAAATCTAAGCACACTCTGTTAATAACTGATGCCTGTTTTGGAGGTAGCATTTTCAAAAGCAGAGCGATGACCACAGATAGGATGTTGCAAATTAATGAGCTTTACAGAGAACCTAGCAGAAAAGCCATGACCAGCGGAAATCTTAGTGAAGTTCCTGACAAGAGTATATTTCTGCAGCTATTGATCAATAAATTGAGGGATAATGAGGACGATTATCTACCGGCACTAACATTATACACCAGAATTTATGAGCCCATCATAAATAACTCAAGTACCCACCCTGTTTACGGAATTATTCAAGGCGCAGGTGATGGAGGAGGAGACTTCATATTTGAACGTAGAAAGAATTGAAAAATATTTTTTTTGCTGATTTTTTGAAATCTTTTGATATTAATTGAGTGGGTGGATTGGTTTACGATATTGTCCTATTCAAGTTCAGTTTGCTGGCCCGACTCTTTCCATTTGGAAATATGTTTTTTCTAATGACCTTGAGTGCCAAAGCTATTGTCTAGAAGCTCAAAGTTTTAGTAAAGAAAAATTTTCAAAGTCTCTTAAAAATTCGGAGGTTGGATTTAAGACTGAAGAATCTACAGTCTAGCTGCTCCTATAACTATCGAAACAGACTCAAAAAACAAAGGCAGCTTCAACAAGCTGCCTTTGTTTTTTGATGGTTTTTCAGCTCAATTGACCACCCCAATAAACTGCATAGGAAATTAATAAAATGAGCATGGGTAGATCGTAAGTCAACTGCTTGGCTGAAACAGATGATGAAGTAGGGTTGGTTTCTTCAATTAGTTCATCATTATTAAAAACCAGCACTTTGGTGAGCCTACCCTGCTCCGTATATACTTTAAATTCTCCGTGTCTTAAATCATTTGAAAACCTTCCATGACTCATTGGTTTTCCATTGCGGAAGAATGAGCAATACTTTCCATTCTTCTTTCCGTAATTATATTCTTCCTCAATCAAGAGTTCTCCTGAGTCGTAATAAAATTTCCACAAGCCATCGCGGACTCCATCTACATACTGCCCCTCACTTATGAGGATAGCATGTCTGTTGAACTCCTTCCATTTTCCATCTTTAGGTTTGGAAGGTTCAGATTTATTTGTTTTTATAAGTTTAAAAAATCGACTCAGTATTTTTAGCATAAGCATTTAATATTTCAACTGTACTCCCTGCAGTGCCACACGCCACCTTTGGCTTTAGGTAATTGACAATGTGGTTCATTCAAACAATTTGAGCAAAGGCCTTTATGTAAGTTGACCTTCGTCTCTTCGTACCCCCTTCTTTTTCGGTCGACATTCCTGGCGTTCACTTTTTCTATTTCAAACAACTCGCACTGCAATATTATTTTACTCGAACGAATTCGATAAACACAACTATACTTGTGGGTACACGTTTCACAGAGACCTGGCAATTCCTCTTTAAGGAGGGTATTGATTTGATCCTCAGAAGGAAGCGCTGTTACAATCATAGATTTTTTACAAATGCATATCCAAATTGTATACCAAGCAATTTATGTATCAATGGAATCAAATTAAGGCGTGTCCAATTTAGATTCAGTGAGTAATAATTAATCACTGGAACATTATTCCTCAGTTTGAGTTTCCTCTTATCCGTTTTATTTTTTCGCGCAAAGTTTTTCTATCAATGCCAAGGGTACGTGCTGTACGCGAGATGTTGTTGCGATGGGTGCCGAGTACTTTCATGATATACTCCTGCTCAATTTCAACCAGTGGTCTGTCTGTTCCTCTATCCTGATAGGCTGAATACCTGAATGCTTCAGGTAAATCCGGAATATCAATGAACTCATCTTCTACAAGAATAGTGAGACGGTGAATAAGGTTCTGTAGCTCTCGCACATTACCAGGCCATTCATAAGCCTTCAATGCCTTCATCGCCTTGTCTGTGAAACGAATTTCTTTCCTTCCCAACTCTTTGGCGTATTTGGAGAGGAAGTAATTTGTTAGCAACTCTACATCATCACCTCTTTCACGAAGGGGAGGCAACTGGATGTTAATAATAAAAAGTCTGTAATATAAATCTTCTCGGAAGAGCCCTTTTTTTACAAGCTCCATAAGGTCCACATTGGTTGCGGCCACTACGCGCACATTTACCTTCTCTGGTTTTTTAGACCCCACCATATAGAATTCCTTATCCTGAAGCACCCGTAATAGCTTTGCTTGCATGGCCAGACTTGTGTTACCAATTTCATCCAGGAAAATAGTGCCGCCATCTGCGGTTTGGAAGAAGCCAGCCCTGGTTTCGGAGGCACCAGTAAAGGATCCTTTTACATGACCAAATAGTTCGCTTTCCAATAGAGAATCAGGGATGCCACCGCAGTTTACAGGTACAAATGGGGTTTGAATTCCGCTACTGTAGTGAAGGGCACGTGCTACCAGTTCTTTTCCAGTTCCACTTTCACCCGTGATCAGAACAGTTGCATTGGTGTTTTTGACTTTTGAGATAGTTTGAAATACATTCAGCATAGGATCAGATGCTCCAATGATTCCAAATGTGTTGGCATCGGTTGTTGTATTTCTATTCTTTCTTCCGACTACTGTTTTAGAAAGTACCCTTTCAACGGAGGCGAAGAGCTCATCCTCAGTAAAAGGCTTAACCAGATATTCTTCAGCACCTACTTTGATGGAGTGTACAGCACCCTCAATAGAAGGGAAGCCGGTAATAACCAAAATACCGACATGCTTATAATTTTCAGATACATGCCTCACTAATTGCATTCCATTCTGTTCCGGCATTTTCAGATCTGTGATTACCAAATCAATATTTACAGAGCTAAGTATGGCTATAGCAGATTGAACTTGATGAGCAATATAAATTCTAAATGAAGCCGCCTCAAGGTTTCGTTTGATCAATTCAATGGTTTCAATTGAATCATCCACCACCAGTACATTTGTATTACTGTTATTCAGTTTGTTCATGTTTATTATGGCTTATTGTTGTGTTTTATCGGTAATTGTATTTCAAACTTGCTTCCCTTTCCTGATTGGCTTTGCACATTCACTTTCCCCTGATGTGAGCTCACAATGCCCTGAACTACAGATAGCCCAAGCCCGGTTCCCTGACCTACTGGTTTGGTTGTGTAGAATGGTTCAAATATTTTCTTTTTAACGGCAGAAGTCATTCCATGTCCTGTATCCTTAACAATGAGGGATACGTATTCGGGTTTTGCCACGGTACTGATTATCAGGTCTCCACCGTTTGGCATTGCATGAATGGCGTTGGTTACGAGGTTTACCAGCACTTGACTTAATTGAACAGCATCGGCCTGTATAGAGGGGAGCGGTTCTTGTAGTTTTTGAATAATTGAAATTTTGTTTCCCTGGTAACGGGCATCAATAAAGTACAAAATGTTGGAAATTACCTCGTTTACGTTTACACTAGTAATTTGCTGAGGCATTTGCCTAGAAAAGAACATCAGTTTCTTAATGATCTCTCGTGTATAAAGGGAGGCCTTTATTATTCTTTCCAGATCCTCATCTTGTTGTGGCTTTAGCATACCCCCCTTTTTTATCAATTGCGAAAACCCAAGAATCCTTCCCAATGGTTCATTCAGCTCATGGGCGATTCCCGCAGTTAATTCTCCGATTAAAGCCAAACGTTCTACGTGTTGTAATTGCAGTTGGAGTGACTTTCGTTCCTCTTCTATTGTAGTTCGTTTGATTACCAAACTTAGTTCTCTGGCAACAGCACTAAGTAAACTTTTTTCTTCCTTCAAAAAGGGCTGTTTTATTTTAATGGTTCTATGGGTTCTATAACCGACTTCCACTAATCCTCTTTGTTTACCGTCAACATTTATAACCACCGAAATTTTGTGTTTAGATGATTCAAATTTTGGCGTACTGAATTGGAATTTTCCGATAGTAATTTTTGCTTCAGCTAATTCTGGATGCTGTAGCGCAGTTGGTAATATTTTTATTGTCTTGGTGGCAACACTTCGTAAATCGTTATCCGATTGGAGTGCAATGCGAGACAGGTCATAAAGGCACTTTAATTCCTTTATACGCTCTTTTAGTTTAAATTCTGTACTGCTGGTGGCCATAAGATTTTACAAGTTAGATGGAGTTGTTTAGATAGATCAGGATTCCCCAGTAAAAAGCGATTTTGATGGGTAATAATTCCCCAGTGATGCACTATTACGCATTTATTTTCATGCAGATTGCCAAAAATTGCCACAATTGGGCATGGAAATGGTCTTTAATTTCTGGCATAGATTTTAGTCTGAAGAATAACATTACAATAGAATTATGATAGAACAGAAACGAATTGTTACGATAGAGGACTATAATCGATTGATGGATATTCTCGGGCCGGCAGAAACAAAACGGGAGGTTCCGCCTCACGTTGAACAGATTTTGAAATTGTTGCGGGGAGCAGAGTTGGTAGACCAGCAGGAGATTGGTAGAAATGTAGTAACAATGAATAGCAAAACATTGTTAAAAAGTCTTACAAATGGCAGACAAGCAGAACTTACTTTGACTTATCCAACCGAAGCCAATCCAATAAATTCCAGAATTTCTGTGCTTTCAAACATTGGTGTTGCCCTTTTGGGGATTAAAGTAGGAGAGACCGTAACATGGCAAACACCAGTAGGACGGGGAGAGTTTTGCGTGGAAGAAGTATTGTATCAGCCCGAAGCGGCTAAAGAATTCCAGCTTTAGACTAGGTTACAAGGGGTTTAAGTATAAAGCAGGTTAGGTTGCCCCGGATAGCGAAAGCTTCCGGGGCTTTTTTATAGGATATAAGTGAGATTATTTTTTATACACTACTTTGCCCCCTACGATAGTGTACAGCACTTCTGTTTTCTTAATATCCTCAACCGGAACTGTCAGGAGATCCTGGGAAAGTATTACCATGTCACCCAACTTCCCTATCTCAAGTGTACCTTTTGTTTTCTCACTATGTGAGGCGTAAGAAGACCCATAAGTATAATACTTAATAGCATCTTCCATAGGTAACCTTTGCTCCTCATAACGGGTTACGATATCGTAAATGATGTCTATTGGATTGAGTGAGCTTACGGGCCAATCGGTACTCCAAGCCAACATCGCGTTGTTTTCCAATAACGTTTTCCACATGTCCACCCGGTGCCCGCGTTCTTTGCCGAGCCTTCTTTCCCTGTACTCCTGATTGCCTGTGATGTGTGGTTGCATTGAGGCTACTACTCCCAGTTCTCCAAACCTTTTGGTGTCTGGGAGAATATTAACCGTATTGTGCTCTATGCGATGCCTAAGGTTTTTATTCCCTGAATTTTTTTGAGCTTCTTCTATGGCATCCAACGCCCAGGTCACCGCCTTATCCCCAATACCATGAATGGCAACTTGAAAATTGTTGTCGTGGGCTTTTTGAACCAGTGCATTTAAATCCCCTTTCTCATAACGTCCAATGCCGCTGTTTCCGGGATTGTCCGCAAAGGGTTCGTACATAAAAGCAGAGAGTGCGCCCAACGATCCATCCATAAAAATTTTTATAGGGCCTGTCTGAATCATATCATCACCATCAGATGTTTTTGCGCCAGCAGCGATTAATGAGTCCAGTTGTATAGGTGCGTGTCCGAGGTAGGTTCTTATGGTAAGTTTATCTTTTGCTTTCATTTTTTGCAACGCAGATAACCCATCTTGACCCGTGGTTAGCGGCATTATGGTAATACTCGTTAGCCCCAAAGCATTCGCATGTTGTTGTGCCATTTCGAAAATGGCTTCCATATCGATAGGATGGGGTATGGCATCTGTAGCAATGTCTTGTGCAGTTTCTTTTAATATTCCGGTAGGCTCACCGGTCTTCTCATCAAAAACAATTTCACCTCCCTCGCGCTGTGGTGTGCCCTTTATTATACCCGACTGTCTTAATGCCAGGCTATTGAGCCAATAGGCATGGCCTCCCCCTCGGCTAAGGACTACAGGGTTTTCCGGAGACACCTCATCCAAAATTTCTTTTGTGGGCCAACCTACACCTCCAAATAATTCGGCACTGGGAAAAGGTCCAACACCCCAAATGGGAGTGGCTGGGGGTATCTGCTTTTCTTTGATCCAGTTGCTCAGTTTGCTCTGAAGTTCTTCAATTGTTTCTGAGCCATTAAGATTTATTTCCGTTAGTCTTTGGCCTCCCCAGAAAGCATGGGTATGCGAATCCACAAAACCAGGTAAAACAAGCTTTCCTTCAGCGTCAATTATTTCTGTTTGATCACCTTTTAACTTTTCTATTTCAGCGCTGGTGCCCAGTGCCACAATCTTGCCATCCCGAACTGCGATGGCCTCAGCCATTGGGTTGGCTTCATCCACTGTATAAATTTTTGCGTTAGTTACGATTAAATCTGCCTGAGGTGTTGTTGTGCATGAGCTTAAAACAGTGAATAGAATGAAGGCTATGAAATTTGTAATAAGATATTTTGACATAGAAGAATGGGTAAATGTTTTCCGATTAGTGGCAAGACGATATGAAGTGAAAAGATACCCATGATCAGGTCAAGCCATAATCTAATTTACATCAATGGTATTCATCTAGTCACAATAGCCATCTGCAATGGAAATTGCTTGCGAAATGATATCCAACCCTTCATCCACCTGATCTTTGTTGATGATAAGAGGAGGGGCAATGAAGATATAATTCCAACGGACAAAAGTGAACATACCCAGCTCCCTTATTTTGGCCGCCATTTTATTGGTGACCTCCATTTTATCGGGCTTTGCGTTCCATGGCGTAACGGGTTCTTTTGTCTTACGATTTTTCACTAGTTCAATACATCCCAGCAAACCTGTATTTCTAAAATCACCAATGCTTGGATGCTTGTCTTTCATTTTTTCGACCTGGCTTTCGATATACTTTCCCATTTTTAGTGTGTTTTCAAATAAGTTATCGGTTTCATAAATGTTAATAACCGCCAAAGCTGCTGCACACGAAAGAGGGTGTGCAGAATAGGTGAGACCGAGGGGCAATGCTTTTTCATCAAAGTAATGCGCAATTTTATCGCTTACAATTACTCCTCCTAAGGGAAGGTATCCTGAAGTTAAACCTTTGGCCATGCAGATAATGTCTGGAACTACTCCGTGGTTATCTACACCAAACCATTTTCCAGTACGACCGAAACCACTCATTACTTCATCTGAGATGGTAAGGATGCCATACTTGTCTGCAATGGCTTTTACTCTTTTCCAATATCCTGGAGGATATTTGATACAACCGGATGATCCGGATTCTCCCTCTATGAGTATGGCAGCTACACTTTCAGGGTTTTCGTATTTAATCACCTGTTCCATATGGGCTGCTGCACGTTCACCACATTCTTCAGGAGTGGAGCTGTACCAGGGACAACGATAGAAGTATGGATTTTCTACATGAATGAAATTAGGAGCCTGGTGAGCATCAACAGGATGTTTACGCGGGTCACCTCCTGCAGAAAAAGCACCATGTGTAGATCCGTGGTATGACCTGTAAAGTGAAATGATTTTTGATCGTCCCGTATAAACTCGAGCAATCTTGATCCCGTTTTCAATGGCCTCTGCACCACCCAATGTGAAGAACGTTTTGTTGAGTCCTTCTGGGGAAATTTCAGCTATCTTTTTCCCCAACTTGCCCCTTATTTCAGTGGCAGCAGCAGGAACAATATAACTCACCTCATTCATCTGTTCGATGATGGCATTATTGACCCGTTTATCACCATGGCCAATGTTGACGTTCATTAACTGAGATGAAAAATCTATTATCCTGTTTCCGTTGGCTTCATGCAGATAAATACCCTCTGTTTTAACAATGTTAAGAGGGTTAAGTCCAGCTTGCTTACACCAGGTAAATAAGGTATGCTTTAGGTTGTCCTGAAATGCAGTTGATGATGTTGAGGTAGAAGTTGCCATAATTTAAATTACAAATAATTAATCCGTATCTGTGTAATGTGTATAATTTTATCCAGCGCACCCTGGTGAATTTGTGTCATTGTGTCCCTCACTTCACATTTATTTCTGGTCAAGAAGTCACGAAGCCTCCAAAATCTCAATTGAAATTTTAGTTCAACTTTGCGCTCCTTTGTTCAATAAAAAAACTATCCCTCAAAGCTCCACAAAGAATCACTAATGAGACCAAGGAAATATTTGAGTTATACATATGCTAGTTAGCTCATCCAGTTAGTCCGTGCTTCAGGGTTCCACTTGATGGTCGTTTTTTTCATTTGCGTCCAGAACTCAATAGAACTTTTGCCGGTAATGTCGCCAGCTCCAAATCGGGATTCATTCCACCCACCAAATGAGAAAGGTTCACGCGGCACGGGTACTCCGATATTTACGCCAATCATCCCGGCACTTGCTTTTTCCGTTACATATTTGGCAATACCTCCACTTTGTGTAAAAACAGCGGCAGCATTTCCATAGGCTGACTGGTTTTCGATTTCAATGGCTTCGTCTAAAGTTTTGGTTCTCATAATGGCCAGGACAGGGCCGAATACTTCTTCCTTCGCTATGGCCATATCCGGAGTAACGAAATCGATGACAGTAGGGCCTACATAAAAACCCCCTTCTGATCCAGGCACAGTAACGTTGCGGCCGTCTACTAAAATTTTGGCACCTGCTTGTTCTGCTTCGGTAATGTATTTTTCAATTCTTTCTTTGGCAGCTTTTGAAATCACTGACCCCAGATTTTTTCCTGGTATAATCTTTTTAGCTTCTTCACATACTTTGGCAATGATGTGATCGATTTCACCAACGCCTACCATAGCAGAAGCGGCCATACATCGCTGTCCGGCACAACCACTCATTGAAGCGGTGATATTGGACGCGGTCATTTCTAGTTGGGCATCAGGCAATACGATCAGATGATTCTTCGCTCCACCCAATGCCAGGCATCGCTTTAAATTTCCGGTAGCCCGTTTGTACACAATTTTGGCCACCTTTGTGGATCCCACAAAGGAAACAGCTTTAATATCAGGGTGATCACAAATGCCTTCAACAATTTCTTTCGCCCCATGCACTACATTAAAAACGCCATCGGGTAGTCCGGCTTCTGTAAGTATTTCTGCAACACGATTGGCGGTAAGGGGTACGCTCTCCGAAGGTTTTAGAATCATGCAGTTACCCAACGCAAGCACATTGGGTATTGTCCAGTTGGGTACCATACAAGGAAAGTTAAAGGGGGTAATGCTAGCAACTACTCCGAGTGGAATCCTTTCTGTTTTACAATCCACTCCTTTGCTTACTTCCAGAATTTCTCCGGGTATCAATTGAGGTAATGAAACAGCAAACTCTGTCAGTTCCATGGCTTTGTCGACTTCTGCTTCGGCCTCACTTTTTATTTTTCCGTTTTCGAGTGTGATTAATTCAGTCAACTCAGCACGGTACTTTTGTAACAAGTTTCTATAGTTAAAAAGGATTTGAACCCTTTCTTTAATAGGCGTAGCAGACCACTTAGGAAATGCTTTGACCGCAGCCGATACGGCCTGATCCAGGGTATCCACACCTGAGATAGGAACTGTTGAAAGTAATGTTCCATCAAGCGGACTTACAACATCTATTTTTTTGTTTGACGAGTCCACAAAGTGCCCGCTGATATAGTTTCTTACTTCCGGAAATTTTAATTCGACTGACATGTTTGTGTTTTAAAGAATAGCGATTAATGACAAGTTAGTAATTACGATTCGTATACCCATTGGCCTCCGGCCATGGTTCTTTCAATTTTTAATTCCATGATCTTACCTGGGTCAACCTTGGTGGGGTCTTTGCTGAGCACCACCAAATCGGCATACTTGCCCGTAGTGATAGATCCTTTTTTATTTTCTTCGTAAGAAGCATAGGCTCCATGCAATGTTCCGATGGTGATGGCTTCTTCTACCGAAACTTTCTGATTGACACCCCATGACTTTCCTGTGTAATCAGTGCGGGTGACGGAAGATTGGATAGCCATCAAGGGCTCGTAAGGACCCGGAGGATAATCTGATGTTTGGGTGGCCATTATTCCTGCATCCAGGAAGCTGCGCAAAGCAAACATATTTTTTAAGCGCTCTTCACCGTAATACTTCATTTTTTCACCATGCCAATAGACATACGTAGAGAAAGGGCAGGGGATAGCCCCGAGTGCTTTGATTCTTCTTACCAGATCGTCATTGATCAGCGTACAATGTTCCAATCTGAACCTTGGGTCTTTCCTTGGAAATTCTTTTTGTAATCTTTCATAAACAGAAAGTGTGATATCTATCCCTACATCGCCATTGGAATGCACACCTATTTGCCACCCGTTAGTATGGGCTTTTTTACAGACTTCATACAATTCTTCAGGAGTGCTGGTGAGTAGCCCATAATCATTGTTACTACCAACATACGGTTTTGATAAACGAGCAGTTCTTTCGGAAATGGATCCATCTATCGCGGTTTTCATTGGGCCCACCTTTACCCACTCGTTGCCCAAACCCGTTTTTACTCCAGCCTCAATCATCCTATCTAACCAACCATCCCGAATAAGCGCATAGACCCTTGTCTTTAGATCACCTCTGTCGTAGGAATCCTGGTAAGCTTTCATGTCGTGTGTGGAAGCTCCTGCGTCATGTGCGGATGTGATTCCGGATTGGGCAAGCATCGATGACATCAGACTTACCCCTTCTACAAAATTTTCTTTTGTTGGTCGGGGGCGATCTGGGAATACGTCAGCGGCATTCTCCAGCAGTCTCCCGTTGAGCTTTCCATTAACCCTTTCAAATTTTCCTCCAGGAGGATCTACAACATCTTCTGTTACTCCGGCTTTTGCAAGCGCCATAGAATTCACAAAATTGGTGTGGCCACCGCGATGATTAATAATAACTGGATGATTGGGCGCAGCTTCATCCAAATCCTTTTTGGTCAGGTACCTGCCTTCTTTGGTTTTGGTATCATCATATTTAAAACCATATACCCACTCACCGGGTGGTGTTTTTGCTGCTCTTTCTTTTACAGCCATTTTGATTTTTTCAATGGAATCCAAACCGCAATCGATATCGGTTAGGTGTCTTCTTCCTGAAGAAGCAAAATGACAATGCGCATCAATGAAACCAGGAACGACAGTTCGCCCTTCCAGATCAATGGATCGTGTCAAGGGACCACCTAATGCTTTTATTTCATCATTGGTACCTACGGCTATTAAACGGTCGTTGGCAATCGCTACTGCCTGTGCCCGAGGCATGTTTTTATCAATGGTGATAAAATTACCATTGTAAAGAATCAATTGAGGTTTTTCCCAAAGAAATGGGATGGCAGCAATTCCTCCAGCCTTGAAAAGAAAGCTGCGTCTTGAGATATCTTCCATAGGGTAATGTTAAAGCGAGAAGATACTGAATAATATTTGAGGTTTCAATGGAAAAGTTTTGACTGCATTGGCTACATTTTGCTCCACTTTCCTTTTATGGCACACTCATAATTGAAATATTTGTTGCTGTCATGGCCAAAGAAAAAATATACAAATTTGAGACACAGTTGAAAACAGTGCATGGCAGCTTTACCCACACTATTCTTGTAGTACCTGAGGAGATTATCGAATCCCTTCCCGTAAAGGGTCGCGTGAGAACTAAAGGGACTATGAACAAAACCCCCTTTGCCTTAGCGATTCAACATAAAAAGGATGGTTCTCGCTTTTTTATGGTCAGTGCTCAATTGCGCAGAGTGGCAAAGATAGGATCTGGAGACCTGGTGAAAGTATCATTTTGGTTGGTGGATCCTGGAGTTGTCGATATTCCGGAAGAGCTTCAAGCCGTATTGGATCAGGATGCTGAAGCCTTAAAATTATGGGATACGTTTACCCCGGGTGTGCAGCGGGGGTTGGCACATTATGTCAATTCAGTGAAAAATGTAGACAGCAGGGTAAAACGGGCATTGGAAATTGTAGAAAAAGCTAAATACCGGCAACTTCATTTCCAAAAGAAGAAGTAACGGGCATACTTTTCCACTCGTGTATTTTCTATTTGATTGAGCGCAAGAAAATCTAAATTTGATGACCCTAAAACTGAACACATGAAAAATACATTACTTATTTTATTATGCCTTTCCTTAACCTTTTCTTCTGAAGCGCAGAAAAGAAAAAGTCAACCGGCAGTACCTCAGGCACCTGGTAAAACAGCTACCCTGGATGGTCATTTTAAATCCCTTGTATGGCGCAGTATTGGCCCCTACAGAGGAGGGAGATCCGTTGCTTCCTCTGGTGTAGGTGGAGACCCACTTACTTATTATATGGGAACCACTGGTGGGGGTGTATGGAAAACTGAAGATGCAGGCGTATCCTGGAAGAATGTTTCTGATGGGTATTTTAAGACGGGTTCTGTTGGAGCAGTTGCTGTATCTGACAGTGATCCTAATGTAGTTTTTGTGGGAATGGGTGAACATGCACCCCGGGGTGTAACCACCTCTTATGGAGATGGTGTTTATAAGTCCACCGATGCTGGAAAGACCTGGAAACACATGGGTTTAGAACTTACCCGTCATATCTCCAATATCCGGATTCATCCGAATAATCCTGACATCGTATATGTAGGGGCGCAGGGTGCGTTGCATGGAGCAGCTCCTGAGCGGGGCGTTTACAAGTCGACTGATGGTGGCACTACCTGGAAAAAGATTTTGTACGTGGATGAAAATTCTGGTTGTTCTGATCTAAGTATGGATATGACGAATCCACGTATTTTATATGCTGCCATGTGGGATCACAGGAGATTACCCTGGCAGGTAATAAGCGGGGGGAAAGGAAGCGGACTATACAAGTCCACTGACGAAGGAGAGACATGGAATAAGATACAGGATGGATTGCCCGATGAACTTGGTAAAATGAGTGTATCAGTGAGCGGAGCTAACCCGAACAAGGTGTATGCACTTGTAGAAAGTGAAACCCACGATTGGAAAGGTGGACTGTTTGTTTCAATGAATGGGGGTAAGAATTGGACTCGCGTAAGCAAAGACCATAGACTGACGCAACGTGCCTGGTATTACATTGAAGTATTTGCAGATCCTCAAAACGAAAATATTGTTTATGTACTCAACTCTCCCGGGCTAAAGTCCATTGATGGAGGTAAAACATGGACGCGACTATCAGGGACACATGGGGACTATCACGATCTCTGGATCAATCCCCATGACAATCAAAATATGGTAATCTCCAATGATGGAGGTGCTGCCATTACCGTAAATCAGGGAGCAACATGGTCTACGCAAGCCAATATGCCTACCGCGCAGTTCTATCGTGTTAATACGGATAACCTTTTCCCATATAATGTATACGCTGGTCAACAGGATAACTCATCGGTGAAAATTCAAAGCCGCAATGTTGGAGGATATGCTATTGATGAACATAATTGGTGGTCTTCGGCTGGTGGTGAGAGTGCGTTTCTTGCGTTTGATCCCGAAAATCCTCGTTATGTAATGGGAGGAAGCTATCAGGGAACGATAGAAATGCTGGACACGCATACGGGAGAAGGCAAGGGAGTAATGATCGCGCCCATTCAATACCAGGCGCTGCAACCAAAGAACATGAAATACAGGTTCAACTGGAATGCACCCATTGTTTGGTCAAAACACGAAAATGCCTTTTATCATGGTGGGAACCACTTGTTGAAAACCAAAGATATGGGGAGATCATGGGAAGAAATTTCTCCTGACCTTACCCGCAATGACCAAAGTAAACAAGGGATAAGCGGAGTACCCTATACCAATGAAGGAGCAGGAGGTGAAAACTATGGCACGCTTGCTTATATAAAAATTCATCCCAATGAAAAGGGAATAATCTGGACGGGAAGTGATGATGGTTTTGTTCACATCACACGTGATGAAGGAAAAACATGGACCAACGTTACACCCGCAGGGCTGGAGGAGTGCCTTATCAACAGTATAGAGGTTTCTCCTCATGATAACGCTACTGCCTATATAGCCACGACAAGGTACAAGTTCAATGATTTTACCCCAGCCATTTATAAAACAACAGATTATGGAAAATCATGGACAAAAATATCCAATGGAATTCCTTATGGCGCATTTACAAGAGTAGTACGCGAAGATGATGTAAGGAAAGACTTATTATATGCAGGTACTGAAACTGGTTTTTATATTTCATACGATGGAGGTAAAAACTGGAGTGCCCTGCAGTTGAATTTGCCAGTTGTGGCCATCACCGATATGATGATACGTCAGGGAGATTTGGTAGTGGCTACACAAGGTCGTTCATTTTGGATTTTGGATGATCTAGGATTGCTGCGTCAATACAATCCAACTCTTACTGGGTTACAACTTTATCAACCGGATGATGCAGTGAGGGTTTCTGGAAGAAGTGCATTTGATGGCACGCTGGATGAGGAAGATTTGGAACAAAGTGCTGCTGTGGGAACCAATGCGCCTACGGGTGTAGTCATCTATTACAGTCTGCCTGATGATGTGAAAAAAGACGATTTGGTTACGCTAACGATCACAGACGCTAACGGGGAGGTGGTGCGCAGTTATTCTTCTAAAGAAGACAAAGACTTTATTACCTACCCCGGTGGACCCAATGCCTCCCCGGTACTGCAATTAAAAAATGGCATGAATAGGTTTGTGTGGGATATGCGTTATCCGACTGTACTTGGAGCGCCACGTGTGTTTATCGAAGGAAGTTATAATGGACATAAGGCTTCGCCTGGTAAATATCAGGCTACCATAAAAATGGGAAGCCAGGAGCGTACAGTTTCATTTAATATCCTGCCACACCCTGGTATAAAGGCAACTGACGCGGAATACCAGGATCAACATGTCACCATGTTGGCCATAGAGAAAGGACTTAACGAAATTCATGGGGCGGTAAACCGCATCGCCTCTGCACGTGAACAAATCACCAGTCTTATTAAAATTCTTGAGGATAAAGGGGAATCAAAGGAAATAGTAGATGCAGGAAAGGCCCTTGTAAAGAAAATGGAAGATTGGGACAGTATGTTGGTACAACGCAAGGCCGAAAGCAACGATGACATTATCAATTTTGTGAATATGCTCAGTGCGGATTACATTTTTCTTAAAGGCGAATTGGATACCAACATTCCTTATGTAACACAGGGTGTAAAGAATCAATTGGCTGCACTAGACGCTCGTTGGCAGCCCTTAAAAGCCCAATATGATTCATTTGTGCAGAAAGAAATTGTTGCATTTAACAATCAGTGTAATGCGGCCAACATCGGTAAGGTGACTTTGCCTGAATAAAATTGATGAATAGATTGAATTTAAAAGCCATTCGGTTTTACCGGATGGCTTTTTACTTTTCGCCTATTTTTTGGAATTAAACTTGTGTAATCTAGTAAGAACCTGTTTTCTTAATGAGCCTGGATTTTCTTATGCGACTAGGTTTTCGATTAGATCTATTTTGATTAGCGCCATAGTCGGATTGCCCAGTGGGTTAAGAGATGAACTCTCTTCTTTTTTTGACTTTTGTGTTTACCTTTTTACTGTGGTTGTGGGTTTTGCGGTTTACAATTCAAGTGGTACAATAAATAATTCCATTCCCCTTAAGGTAGTGGCGTCTTCAATGGGTTCCTTTGTAGGTGTAAAACTATAAATGCGATAAGTTTTGATTTTAAGAAAAAATTATGTACATTAAGTAAATCACAAAAATCTTTTATTACAACTAATCAAAATATTTATGACAAATAAAAAAGAAGATAAGAGCGCTACAAAAAAGAGCGCTACAAAAAAGAAGAAAAAAGCTGGAGTCAGTGCTTTAAAAGTTGCGGGTGGAGTTTTGGCTGGAGCAGCTGCAGGTGCTATTGCCGGTGTTTTGTTTGCGCCTGATAGCGGAAAAAAGACCAGAGGGAAGATTGCAAATAAAACTAAAAAGACTGCATCTGAAGTAAAGAAGAAGGTGTCAGCAAAGGCAAAGAAAGTAGTTGCTAAACTGAAGACGGCAGCTAAACCCAAAGAGACCAAAGGGAAGAAATCATAACCAGCCCTGGCCAAGGGGTTGAAGTCATTTTTTGTTTTATTGAACTGAAAGCCCAGATGATCCTTATCTATGAACACCCGTATTGGTGTTCATTTTCCTTTATGGACAATACTGATTTGTCCATCATTACCGGCCATAATTATTAGTGAACCATTCCTTGCTTTGCGCAGAACATGAAAACCTTTTATTTCCGAAAAGGCTCCCCATGTAATTCCTCCATCATAAGAAATATCAGTACCAGTTGGGCCCGTAGTGAATAAAATTTTATTAGTGATAAACTCAACACATTCTCTATAACCTCTACTGGATTCAGCAGGTGTGTTCCATGTTGCTCCGTTGTCATTAGAGTAAAGATTGTGCTCTGTGGCCAACTCTGGCCTGGTATAGTCACCACCTACAAGAATGATATTATCTTTATTCACCGCAAAAGAATAAATTCCTGTGGCTGCTCCTCCCTGAACGATGGGGGGCAATATGGCATTCCATGTTTCTGCTTTGTCTGTTGTGGTCCACAGTCTGGAAACTGTCCCACCAGTAGAAATGATTGCCTTGTCTTTATCTATACATCTAATACCTGTCCCACTTGCTGCAAAAGAGGCTTCACCTTCCTGTAATTCCGGAGCATCAACTACCTCATTCCATGTATGGCCACCATCCGTAGTTTTAAGTAAGAGCATTTTACCATCAATAGGATCTCCATAAATCAAACCTTCGTTTTTATTCCAAAAATCTATACCATCAAAAAAGGCAGCTTCATTATCATTGGAATAAACTGTCTTCCATGTTTTCCCTGCATCCAGTGTAAGTAATATGTTGGCAGGTGCACCTGCATTGGCTATAATGGCTTTGTTATGATCAAAAGCATACAGAGAGCGGAAGCCTGAACTTTCATGACCTTTTACCTGGTTAAAGTTCCAATGAATTCCACCATCAGTAGAGATGCCCACCCATCCAGCACTACCACTGATCCAGGCTACTTGATCATTAACAACCGATAAACCACGTAATGAAGAATTGACATTGGTTTCAATACTTTTTAGTTGAAATTGTTGGGCCCAGGTGAGTTGAGCCTGCAGAACAAGAGCTAGAAAAAAATAAATTCTCATAGGATTTGGGACTACCTTATTTTACGGGATTCAATTTATCGACTGAGCTTTCTTTATCCAACTATCCTTTCCTGGATATTGAAATGGAGTAAAAGATAATTATTCTTTACCTCT
>DDUM01000088.1 GCA_002344795.1 Flammeovirgaceae bacterium UBA2338
TCAAACCTTTCCATCAAAGGCTGCGTACAGTGATGGCCCGTTCTTACGGCAATGCCACGGGTATCCAGCATTTGGCCAATATCAAAATGGTGAATGCCTTCTATGACAAACGATAGTACACTTACCTTTTGTGAAGCAGTACCAATGAATCTAATACCGTCCAGTGGACTCATCTTTTCGGTCGCATAAGCAAGTAATTCTGCTTCATGGCGATGGATGTTTTCTTTACCCAATTCGTTTACAAAGGCAATGGCTTCTGCAAAAGCGACTACATCTGCAATATTAGGTGTGCCTGCTTCAAATTTATAAGGCAGGTCATTGTAAGTAGTTTTTTCAAAGGTGACATCCTTGATCATTTCCCCTCCACCCATATAAGGAGGCATTTTTTCTAATAATTCTTTTTTACCATAAAGCACACCTACGCCTGTGGGGCCGTACATCTTATGAGAAGACACACAATAGAAATCTACATCAAGTTCTTTTACGTCTATGGGCAAGTGAGCAGCTGATTGTGCACCATCAATAAGCACCACCGCACCTTTTTCATGCGCCAGTGTTATTATTTCATGGATAGGGTTAATCGTACCCAAACTGTTGCTCGCGTGATTGGTAGCAACAATTTTAGTTCTCTCACTCAGTAATCGTTTAAAGGTGTCCAGTTCTATCTCACCACGGTCATTAACAGGAATCACTTTCAATATGGCCCCTATGTGTTCACAAAGCATTTGCCACGGAACGATATTACTATGATGCTCCAATTCAGCGATGATAATTTCATCACCTTTGTTAATGAATGCGTTCCCATAACTAGATGCTACAAGATTGATACACTCAGTAACTCCGCGGGTGAAAATAATTTCTTCTGTATGTGCTGCTCCTAAAAACTTTCTTGCCGCTTCACGGGTATCTTCATAGGCCCTGGTCGCTTTTTCCGCTAAGGTGTGAATGCCTCTGTGAATATTCGCGTTGTATCCTTCATAATACTCCGTTAATTTTTTGATTACCCGCTTTGGCTTTTGGGAGGTAGCAGCATTGTCGAAGTAAATTAAAGGCTTTCCATTTACTTGCTGATGGAGCACCGGAAACGCTTCACGAATCTTTTGAATATCCAATTGAGTAGGAGCAGAGATACTCATGCCTTAATAGACTTTATGTAGCCGTTCGGAAACGATAGAGTCAATATAATTTTTTAATTGTTCGTCTTTGATAACATCCAGCACTTCACCGGCAAAGGCATAAAGTAGCATAGCTTTGGCAGTAGCTTTAGGAATGCCCCTGGATTGTAAATAAAACAGGGCTTCCTTATCCAATTGCCCCGTAGTACAACCGTGCGAACATTTAACATCATCTGCCCAAATTTCAAGTTGAGGTTTGGTGTTCACTGTAGTATCTTCCGATAGAAGTAGGTTTCTGTTGGACTGAAAAGCATTTGTTTTTTGTGCATGTGGACGAACAAAAATCTTTCCGTTGAATACACCCTTGGATTTACCATCCATTAATCCTTTGTACAATTGGTTGCTAAAGGAGTTGGGTTTTTTATGATCCACAGTGGTATGGTTGTCTACCAGTGTGTCTCCATTTGTAAGATAGAGGCCGTAAAAATGCGAATCACACCCTTCGCCATCGATAATAATGTTAAGGTTGTTGCGAATCAGTTTACCATTAAGAGTAAACGTATAGGTATCAGTTCTGCTCGACTTATGCTGATGAATAGTAGTGTTGGCTACGTGTGTAAGTTGTCCGGCATCGTTTTGGATTTTACAGTAATTGAAGAAGGCATTTTCTTCAACTATGATCTCTTCGTTAATGGTATTGAATACAGGTTGATCGCCCAACGTATCTGTTTTCTCAATAATATTAAAAGAGGCATTTTCTCCAACAGTAACAAAAAGTTTAGTGTGAGCACTTACTTTATTGCTACTGGCATCGTGAAGATAATGAATAAACAATGGCTTCTTTTCTGTAATGTTTTTTGGAACATTGATGTAAAGCCCATCTGACCAAAGAGTAGAGTTGACAAGGCCGAAGGGATCGGTTGTATTCAGTTGATCAAAGGGCAACGAAGGGTTTGACGCTATTGCTTCACCAAGAGGCTGAATAGTGATTTTTGAATCGCTGGTAATAGAAGAGAGCGCTTTGTTATAGAAACCATTCACAAACACCACCCTGTTTTCTGCAAATTCAGGATTCAACAAATCTTTTACACTTTCATTGGCAGCGATGGCTTGTGTTGAAAGTTCTGCAGCTGAAAAGTGTTTGGTGAGCCACTTGCTAACAGGTGCAAATTTATACTCTTCACTCTTTGCATCAGGTAAGCCCATAGCTTTAAAGGCTTCATATGCTTTGGTTCTCTGTTCAACAGCAAATTGAAATTGCGCAAAGTCGAACGATTCAATAAAAGACGAAGATATATTTTCTTTTTTTGTAGCAGTATTCATTAGGCAACCTCCATTTCACTTTTAATCCAATCGTATCCTTTCTCTTCCAGTTCCATTGCGAGTTCTTTGGTGCCGGATTTTACAATTTTTCCATTGTACAATACATGCACATAGTCTGGCACAATGTAATCAAGCAAACGCTGGTAGTGAGTTACTATAATAGTAGCATTGTCTTTGGTCTGTAACTTATTTACACCATTAGCGACTATTCTCAAAGCATCAATATCCAGCCCTGAATCTGTCTCGTCAAGAATTGCCAGCTTGGGCTCAAGCATCGCCATCTGAAATATCTCGTTGCGTTTCTTTTCACCACCTGAGAAACTTTCATTCAATGAACGGCTAAGCAGGGATTGATCAATATCCACCAGTTTAATCTTTTCTTTCATTAGTGTAAGGAAAGAGACAGCATCCAATGTATCCTGGCCGCGGTACTCTCTTATTTTGTTTAGTGCAGTCTTCATAAAATTGACTGTGCTTACCCCCGGAATCTCAACTGGATATTGAAAAGCAAGAAAGACTCCTTCTCTGGCCCTGTCTTCGGGGCTCATCTTCAGCAGGTCCTTACCAAGAAACTCAATTGATCCCTCTGTTACTTCAAAATCCTCACGGCCAGCAAGTACAGAAGCAAGTGTACTTTTGCCAGAACCATTTGGCCCCATGATGGCATGCACTTCTCCGGGTTTTACATCCAGATTAATTCCATTTAGAATAGTTTTATCCTCTACGCGTGCGTGTATATTTTTAATTTTTAGCATTCTGTTTTTAACTTTAAACCTTGAATTTTAATTTGTTTAAATCTATCCCACACTTCCTTCCAATGTCAGCGCCAATAGTTTCTGTGCTTCAACAGCAAACTCCATTGGCAACTGCTTCAATACTTCTTTAGCGTATCCGTTTACAATCAATGCTACAGCAGCTTCTTCATCAATACCGCGCTGTAAGCAGTAGAAGATTTGATCTTCACCTATCTTTGATGTAGTAGCTTCATGCTCTACATGTGCGCTTTTATTTTCCACATCTATATAAGGGAAGGTATGAGCACCACATTGGTCACCCATCAACAGCGAATCGCATTGCGAAAAGTTACGTGCGTTTTCTGCACGCTTCAAAATATGTACCTGCCCACGATAGCTGTTTTGTGATTTTCCAGCAGAAATACCCTTGGATACAATTCTGGATCGGGTATTTTTTCCGATATGAATCATTTTGGTTCCTGTATCGGCTTGCTGAAAATTGTTAGTAACAGCTACTGAGTAAAACTCGCCATTGGAATAATCACCTTTTAAAATACAGGATGGGTACTTCCAGGTAATGGCTGCTCCGGTTTCTACTTGTGTCCATGAAATTTTGGAATGATCACCCGCACAAATCCCGCGCTTGGTTACAAAGTTGTAAATTCCTCCTTTACCATCTTTATCACCTGGATACCAGTTTTGGACTGTGGAGTATTTTATCTCTGCACTCTTCATGGCATACAACTCCACCACTGCCGCGTGCAATTGGTTTTCGTCACGCATAGGGGCTGTACAGCCTTCAAGGTAGCTCACATACGAATCGTCTTCGGCTATAATTAAAGTCCTTTCAAACTGTCCTGTATTGGCTGCATTGATTCTAAAATAAGTGGATAGCTCCATCGGGCATCTAACCCCTTTAGGAATATAGCAGAAAGAACCATCGGAAAATACCGCAGAGTTGAGTGCAGCAAAATAATTGTCGTTAGGAGGAACAACAGTTCCTAAATACTTCTTCACCAGCTCGGGGTGTTCTCTTACCGCTTCGCTGAAAGAGCAAAATATAATGCCCAACTCACCCAACTTATCTTTAAATGTGGTGGCTACAGAGATGCTATCAATAACAGCATCAACAGCTACACCCGTTAATCGCTTTTGCTCAGTAAGAGATATTCCTAACTTTTCAAAAGTTTTGATCAATTCAGGGTCAACTTCGCTTAGGTTTTTAGGCTGAGCCTTCTGTTTAGGGGCAGAATAGTAAATGATGTCCTGATAATTGATAGAAGGATACTTAACGTTGGGCCATTTGGGCTCTTTCATTGTTTTCCAATGGCGGTATGCTTTCAGTCTCCATTCCAACAACCATTCTGGTTCTTCTTTCTTAGCAGAAATGAACCGAACGATATCTTCACTCAATCCTTTGGGTGCGGTGTCACTATCAAGGTCAACCGTCCAACCGTGTTCGTATTCTCTGGATGTAAACTCTTCTAATACTTGGTTGTCTTTACTCATGTCGTCTATTTAGACTAAATTCAAATAATGCATCAAAATTACAACAAATATCCTCTTTTAAGGTTTCGTTTTGGTCATATTTTATTTGATTGGGAGAGTTCTAAATGGCGATTCAGGCTTTCTTCTAGGGAAATGATAGTCTCGGTTCTGTCAATGCCGTCTACCTGCTGCATTTTATCGTGTAAAACCTCTTTCAGATGGTTGGTGTCCCTGCAATGGATCTTCAAAAACATGGAGTAATTCCCTGTGGTGTAATGGATCATTGTTATTTCCGGGATGGCCTTCAGCTTTTCCAGTACAGTATCGTATAACCCGCTCTTTTCCAAATAGATACCGATGAAAGCCATTACCCCATAACCCAATTTAGCATAGTTAATTTGAAGGGTGTTCTTTTCCACAATTCCGGCTTCTTCCAGTTTGTTCATTCTCACATGTACAGTTCCCTGAGAAACATGAACAAGTTTTGCCACCTCGGTATATGGTTTTTTGGCGTCTTTCATCAAAATATCTAGGATTTTGAGGTCTGTATTATCAATCACATAATTTTTGCTCATGTCAATGGGGTCGGATTAGGTCATTTATAATTTATTGCAATAATATTATAAAATATGTAAATATTTCTACAATATGTTGAATTGTTTTAATGATTACCCTTACTTTGCTGAAGTAATTAACAATGTAGGTGTTGGTTTTGCCTGTGAGTGATCAGGAATTTGAAATTGATGATCTACAGTGTTCTTTAAAATTGTAGGGTGTTGAAACTGGCAGACATGCCCTCCTGTCTCGGGGGTGGAGAGCAAAGGATAAACACAGGATAATGTCCCGTACCAAGCAATTGGGATGGGACTGGGGTTGACCACTAAAGAGGTTTTTCTTGTCCTGTAGCTAACTTCTCCGTGGAGGTTCGAACCCTCCCTCTACAGCTGAGCTTCTTCTTCTAACCCGACTAAGGTCCCAATTTCGAGTCTACATCTCGAAGTTGGCGACCAAAAGTCACTGATTTCTCGAACTACTTCCTTTCCCATCAGTAATTCACCAAAAAATTACCCTGGCCTTCAGGTGATTGCGTATCAAAGAGTTTAGTATTTACAAATACACCTTGTTCAAGGCAGGTTCTCATTTTTTGTCTAATTAGTTTTTAGATTCAATGTCTCAATTGAATTGTTCAAAAAATATTTGCCACCTATAAACAGGTGATAAAAAAGCATACTTATAATTCTTATCTTGGCATTAGTTCTAATTTTTAATAAACAATTGTGTCATGACTGACTATCCATGGTTCAAAAATTATCCAGAAGGTATTCCAAATGAAATCGGCCCTTACGAGTACAGCTCACTTATAGAAATGTTTGATACCACCTGTAATCGGTATAGCGATCGGGTGGCTTTTGAGAACTATGGTGTGAAGATTACTTTCAAAGAGCTTCACGAATATGCCACAAACTTTGCGGCCTACTTACAAGGCGAACTGGGCTTAAAGAAAGGCGATCGTATTGCCATACAAATGCCCAACTTACTTCAGTTTCCGGTTGCTTTTTTTGGTGCCATCAAAGCCGGGCTGATCGCAGTAAATACCAATCCCTTATACACCCCTCCTGAAATGAAACATCAATTTTCTGATGCTAAAATTTCTGCAGTAGTAATTGTCGCCAATTTTGCCAAACAATTGGAGGTCATACAAAATGAGATTCCCGCAAAGCACATTATTGTAACACATATGGGGGATATGCTCGGAACCTTGAAGGGAGGTATCATGGATTTTGTAGTGAAATATGTAAAAAAAATTGTACCCTCTTTTCACCTTCCAAATGCGATTCCTTTTAAGTCAGTCTTAAAAAGAGGGGCACAGTTGACGTACACAAAACCGACAATGGATATTGAAGATGTGGCTGTGCTGCAATATACCGGAGGAACTACCGGTATTTCAAAAGGAGCACAGTTGTCGCATAGAAACCTCATCGCGCACAATCAGATGATTACGCAATGGTTCAAGCCATACATGAGACCAGACCACGAAGATCTTATGATAACTGCTATTCCACTCTATCATATTTTTGCGTTGACGGTCAACGGAATACTGATGTTTACATCGGGTGTTAAGAATGTAATGATCACCAACCCGCGCGATATGCTAGGTTTTGTGAAGGAATTAAAGAAACACAAATTTACCATCGTTACGGGTGTCAATACGCTGTTTAATGGACTGTTGAATAACCCTGACTTTAAAAACCTGGATTTTTCTCGATTAGCAGGAGCAGTAGGTGGAGGTATGGCGGTGCAGGATGCTGTTGCAGAACGTTGGGAGAAGGTAACGGGCAAGCCATTGGTGGAAGGCTATGGTTTGAGTGAAACATCTCCTGTACTTTGTTGCAATCCGTTGGATGGAAAACACAAAATGGGCTATATAGGTATACCCGTACCCAGTACCGAAGTGGCCATTTTTGATGATGATGGCAATCAGTTGCCGCAAGGTGAGAAGGGAGAAATTTGTGCGCGCGGGCCTCAGGTAATGCGAGGTTACTGGGAAAAAGACAATGAAGGTGTATTCTTCCCAGGCGACTGGTTCAGGACGGGTGACATTGGCTTTATGGAAGCAGACGGGTACTTTAAAATAGTGGACAGGAAGAAAGACATGATTAAGGTGTCAGGGTTTAATGTTTTTCCGAATGAAATTGAAAATGTAATTGCGGGTAATCCTAAAGTACTGGAGGTGGCAGCTATTGGTGTGCCACACGAACGGTCAGGAGAGGCGATCAAAGTTTACGTTGTTAAAAAAGATCAATCTTTAACAGAAGAAGAACTAATTGACTTTTGCCACAAGAGTTTGACTAATTACAAAGTCCCTAAATTCGTTGAGTTTATCACTGAGATTCCGAAGTCGAATGTGGGTAAAATTCTACGCAGGGTACTGAAAGAAAAACACGAAGCAGAGCATTCCTAAGATATAATTCGGTAACACGGTTCGTGGTGTCTATTTAGAAACAACCCATCTTGAGGTAAACTCGGAGTTTATTGTCTTTGATGTATTTTATTTGTTGTTAGATTTAAAACAACACTTCTAGTCCTATAAATTTTTCCAGGATGATCAATACAGACAGGATGCCCAATAGAACGGGACAGATGTAAGTGATGGCAAAATTGATGTAGGTTCTTAGAAAAGAATTCTGATAGTTCGAGTTGCCGTAATTAAGCTCAACATTCATATTTTTTATTTTCCAGGTACGCACTACAAAAATGCACACTAGACAGCCACCCAAGGTAAGGCTAATGTCACACATATCAGAAATAAATGTCAGAAAATCCTGCCCACGATAGAACAACAATTTATTCAAAGAAGGCACCATTCCTTGACTCATCATACTGGGTAGCCCCAGGACAAAGATCAGCAAAGCCAATATCCACACTACTCGCTTACGCGACATTTTATGTTGGTCTACCAGATAGGCAACGTGTACTTCCAAAAGCGAAATGGTGGAGGTAAGTGCGGCAAAGCAAATCAGCAGGAAGAAGGCCCCACCCATAATGCGACCTAGGACTGGCCCCATTTCTTGAAATATTTGAGGCAGCACGATAAATATAAGAGGAGGCCCAGCAGTGGCAACACCCGTTATTTGCAATTTGTATTGAAGAAAATGAACTAATGGAAAAATCATCAGGCCAGAGAAAAAAGCAACAGAAGTATCAGCAATTGAAATAATAGCTGCTGAGCTGGGTATGTTTTGGTCTTTATTTAGATACGAACCATAAGTAATCAAACAACCCATACCCAATGATAGCGAGAAGAAAGCTTGCTTCAGTCCATCAAAAACAGTTTGTATGCGCAGTTCACTAAAATCAGGAACCAGATAGAATCTAACGCCAGCCATGGCATTGGGTAAAGTGAGTGCATAGCCTATTAATCCTAGAAGGATCAGATAGAGGGCTGGCATCATTATTTTATTTGCCAGTTCTATTCCTTTTTGAATGCCTTGACCTACGATGAAAGCTGTAATGACCATGAATAAAAGTGAAAAAATCAAATTTGATTTTGTGATTCCTTCGGCACTTTTCAGATTCACGATGTCGTTTACAAATCCACCAAAATAAGAAGCGTAGTCACTTTCGTTCAACAAGTCTCCAAAAGAGATATTTAGGAAATATCCGAATGCCCATCCTGCTACCACATTGTAAAAAGAAAGAATAAAGACACCTGCCAATATTCCAAACAACCCTAACAGACCCCAGCGTTTACCCCCTAATTTGGTGTATGAACCGTATGCGTCTCGTCCAGCAGAGCGCCCGATGGCGATTTCGCCTACCATAATGGGATAGCACAATAGAAAAATGCAGATGAGATAAACCAGAAGAAAGATAGCTCCCCCATTCTGACCTGCGAGATATGGAAATCTCCAGATGTTGCCAAGGCCCACTGCAGATCCTGCAGCAGCCAAAATAAAACCGAGCTTTCCGGAAAACCCGTCCCTATTAGCCATACGTTATTATTGACGCCAAAAGTATGTGTTAACTTAACATGAACATGAAAATGACAATAGATTATTTTTGTAATGCAATTCTTTACCAAAGAATAAGTGAAATGTTAAATAAATAGTATCAACTTTGCATTAAAATGGTCATACAAAACTGTTTATGGAGGCAAAAGAAAAACTCACTACCCAGGAAAAAGCCCTTCGGATCAATTTGCATAAAGAAATCTACGGTTCATTTGCAGAAATAGGGGCAGGTCAGGAGGTAGCAGCTAATTTTTTTAAGGTTGGAGGGGCGTCTGGAACAGTGGCAAAAACCATGTCGGCCTACGACATGAAGTTCAGTGATGCCATTTATGGGGTATGCGATCGATATGTTTGCGAAGACAGGCTTATCAACATGCTGGATCATGAATATCCCTTGCTTCCGGAACGTCTTCCACATCTCATTGATAAGACAAGATTTTTTGCTTATGCAGATACGGTAGAGGCATTAAATTTTGAAAGAACCAACCAAGGTCAGGGGTGGGTTGGATTGCGCTTTCAAAAAAGACCTGATAGCGAGCCCAATGATTGTGTGATCCACGTCAAAATGTTTGATAACGACCCACTTTTACAGCAATATGCACTTGGGGTAGTGGGTGTCAACATGATATACGCGTGTATGATGCTGGAAGATCCTGAGGAAATTATGATGTCCTTGGTTGATGGGCTAGCCAGAAGAATTGAAATTGATATGTTTCGGCTTTCAGGACCAGATTATGGGAAGGTAGACAACCGTCTGATGGCCATGAAGCTGGTGAAGAATGGACTGACCCGGGCCGCTATGTTTGGTCCGGATGGAGAGGTAATGCAGCCATCAGAAATCCTGTATAAAAAGAATGTGCTGGTTTTGAGGGGCCGATTCAGGCCAGTGACACACGTGAATGTGGATATGCTGCTTGCAGCAAGAAGATATTTCAAGAAAGAACCTGATGTAGACAAAAAGAAAATGGTGGTTCTCACTGAGCTCACGTTGAATGACCTCAGCTCTGATGGTAATATTGATGAAAAGGACTTCTTGTACCGGGCTGATACCATTTGCTCATTAGGACAAACTGTGTTGATTTCCAATTACTTTGAATATTACAGGGTAGCAGAATACCTGTCCAAAATTACCAGGGGCAAGAAAATTGGTATGATTCTGGGCATTTACGCACTTCAAAAAATATTTGAAGAGCGCACCTATCAAAATTTACGTGGAGGGATATTGGAAAGTTTTGCCGCACTCTTTGGCACCAATGTTAAATTATATATCTACCCTGCACTAAAACGCGGTAGTGCCAATGAGTTGTTTACGTTAAAAGATTTCGAGAATGAGTTACCTGATAATTTAAAGGGGCTCTTTCGGTACTTGCAGGACAATAACAAGTTGGAAGATATTGAAAATGCCAATATTGAAAACCTGCACATCATTTCCGATAATGTACTTTCAATGATCCGTAAAGGTGAGCATGGATGGGAAAAATATGTTCCGCATAAAGTGGAGGAGGCAATAAAGGAATATGGATTGTTCGATTATCCTTTTACTTTAAAACACAACAAAGTAGTTTCTTTAAATAACTAGCCTACTTCTCCTTGTTGAGGCGCTGAAAGTAACTCGTGGCTTCCTTCATTACTTTTGGTGCGAGTATAATCCCAGAGACCACCGTGGGTATTGCCATAATTGCATAAGCGATATCAATTATGTTCATTACATCCTGCATGGTAGCCACAGCACCAAAGATGATGGTTGCCAGATAAAAATAGTTATAGTAACTCCCCGCTTTCACTCCTCCTATGAATGACATTGCTTTGTTTCCATAGTAGCTATAAGAGAAAAGAGAAGTGACCGCAAAAAAGAATCCGCATATCAGCAAGAGAAATCTTCCTGTTCCACCC
>DDUM01000024.1:0-20699 GCA_002344795.1 Flammeovirgaceae bacterium UBA2338
TCAAAGAGGGAACTCAGTTTCCCTAATGCTTGATTGCAGTACGGAAGAAGAATTGAATACGTACTACAACAATTTATCAATCAATGGAAATCCAATCCACCCTATCGAAAATACTTTTTGGGGTGCACTGTTTGGAGGGCTTACAGATCGATATGGACATCATTGGTTATTGCATTTTCAGAAAAGTAAATTGGAGTAGCAAAAAATGATGCAACAGGTAGAAATATTTAAGACCAATGTCAATAATAAAAGAGCGGCCCTGAAAGTCGCCTTACATTTATCGCAGGCTTTACCTGAATATGAATTCAATTTTGATTTGGACGACTGCGATAAGGTGCTGCGAATAAAAGGAAAGTGGATAGACGTAACAGAAATCTTAAAAAACATGCAACAGCAAGGCTACCAATGTGAGTTAATCAAGTAGTACCAAAGAACTAAACGATCCTACCTGCTGGCACGAATGGCTTCCACCACACCATAAGCCAAATTGAGGTAATTGAAATATTGTTTTGAAATATCTTTTTCAACAAACGATGTATACGGATCTGCCTCAAACAAATTAATACCACTGAATGCAATATGTACGTTGCTATCAAAAAATGATAAGGAAACAGGCAGTGCCGCCTCTTTCTGAAAAGTTTTTATTAATTGAATAAACCGGGGCGTCAATAATTCTTTTGCCACTTCCGGATTCACACTTTTAATATGGTATTGTTTATCAAATTCAGGATCGCCCACTTCAACATCATTCAAAGAGAATTTCTCTGCAATTGACTCCACCAACTGACTGCCTAAAAATGTTGAAGCCAACCCTTTAAAGGCATCGCCAATACCCAAAGAAGGTTTTATAATAACCCCGGAGGGTATATTTTCATTCAGCTTACTGATGATGTAAAAACCCTTAAATATGGTAACAGTACTGCTACTCGAGTTCTTGCCGCTGCTGCTCTTTCTTCGTGTACACGAAATGTCGGACATCCGAATCTCCATCTCATTGGAGGTGCCATGCACGAGGTCTTCTGATTTATAACTGGTGTAATGGCCAAATAGCCTACCTGAATCAAACTCTTGTGGAGTTATCCCTGCTGTAGGATCGTACTTTAGATTCGGGTCAACAAATGAAATGATTTTTGTGATCACCGTTTGCTGATAGTCCAGTTTTATTGGCTTGAATTTATTGGCGCGTTTATAAAAAATGTAAATGGCTGCGCCAATGGCGTAAACCACAATAGCGGGAAATAAAAACACGACCTGCTCGGGAATAGCAGGCACAAAAGACCTTCCAATGACCAGGGCAACAAAAAGAATTCCCAACCACATCAAATTCTTTCGGTATCTCTTAAAAGAGAATTGCTCGCTGATGGCAATGCGCTGCGCTTCGAGTTCTTCAATTTTTCGCTTTAACTCGTTTTCATAAAAACTATCAAACTCTTCCCTTGATTTCATAACAGATGGTATTAAATGCTGAAAATAGTATGTATTTCAATAAATCAAAAAGAAGGCAATAACGACTATCTCCGCAAAAGCAATATAATCTCCGCAAATTATGCGGTGAATAAGGGTGTTAATCTCCGCAAAACAGTTAAAAACATCTCAACAGGCACTTATTCCAAAAGAGCTTATACCCCGTATATTTGAGGTGATAACTATGAACAACTATAAAATACCTGCACAAACACGCATCGGGCATGTGCACCTGAAAGTGGCAGATCTTGACAAGTCACTGGCCTTCTACCGCGACCTGTTGGGCTTTGAGGTCACCATGATGTATGGCAACCAGGCGGCCTTTATTTCTGCCGGAGGATACCATCACCACATCGGGCTCAACACCTGGCACAGCAAAGGAGCACCCCCTGCTACTCAACAAGGTGTAGGCCTTTTCCACACGGCCATTTTGTATCCCACACGCAAAGACCTGGCTGTAATCTATGACCGACTGCGACAAGCCAACTATCCCTTTACAGGAGCCGCTGATCATGGGGTATCCGAAGCCCTGTATTTGGATGACCCTGATGGCAATGGTGTGGAGTTGTATTGGGATCGTCCTACAGCTGAATGGCCAAAGCAAAGTGATGGTAAACTAAACATGTACACCCGGGTACTTGACCTGGAGGGTTTGCTAAAGGAATTAGGAACATCCTAAGAACTGAGCTATCCTTCCTGATTTTATCTGGTACAACAGCTAGATACCGATCTTTCCAACAACGGTTTGTCCACTACCCGTATTTCTTATCAGACCTTGCTGAATATTTTAAATTCATCAGGCATTAAACCTTGTACCAATCCTTACTTCAAAGCCTTAGCAACTGACTGAACTAAAAAGTCAGAGATTCCTGGGTCAGGCAGTAGCGTATTTCCGCTCCACAAATAAGTTAACCCCTCTAACCTGGTTACTATTTTTTGTTCTGCCCCACCACGGGAAAGAAACAATGGTACTACAATTACATCTCCTTGCTTGCCACCCTGGATCACGAGGTTCCTTAAGTTTTCCTTTGCCTGATTGTAAATGGCCGGGTCAGCATCATCGCGTACAGTTACCGCCAAAATCATCTTGGATACTTTTCCGGATTTCTTTTGCATTGTCCGTACCTGATCCGAAACACTTTCCATATCTGCTACCCATTTTTTATTATCCTCTTCCGGATTAGGACCATGCCCCACAAGTATCACCATCTCATTGGATGGGTTTTTACTCAATTCGTTTATCCTCTGATAGATAATCTGTGCCACAATGGGATGATCATCCAGGGGTTTGGTGAAAATAATTTCAGAGTTTGTTCTGAGGCGCTCCAATGTCATTTTTTGATCGTGCATACTGTGATCAGACATTTGATGTGAAGAATGTCCCATAGCATGGCTACCATTTCCATGACTTTGAGGCATAGGATCAGCAGGTGCCTCCATAGTGTGATCCATAACCATTGGAGGGTCGGCAAGTTCTTCTCTTATACCCAACAAGTATTCCGACTGCCTTATGATAAAACTATGCGATGATATAAAAAGAGGAACCACAACAATCTTTTCAACTCCCATTCTTTCCAGTTTGTCAATGGATGCCTGCATGGTGCGAGGCAGCGCCATCCCAAAGGCGATGTCGGTTGGGTACTGTGCTGACACTTTCTTTGTAGCGTCTACAATCATTTGGTTCCACTCCTGACTTCCTCCGTGAGCCAATACCATTACACCTATTTTGGAGTTTTGGGCGCAAGCTAACCCAGTGAAAAACAGCATAATTAAGCTGAAAATTGCCTTTTGTATCATAATGTTCATTCCTATTTTCTAAAAATTATTATTTTTATTTAGATTGATTCTAAACTACAAATTTAGAAGTAGGTAGCATATAAACAAGTTGTTCATCCGGAATTGGCGGAATATTTAAAATCCGGAAGAATATATAATTGAGAAATACCGTGCTTTAACGAATATTTTACCCAGCGACTTCAACACACACGGTATCACTTGCTGAAGGTGCTGAGCCATTAAGCCTCCTAAGCTCAGAAAATCATACCAACCAAATCAATAAGTTTTGTATCTTACTTGTGTGATGATTATACAACGCAAAAGGTATATAGCCATTGGAATCACCGTTGTGTTGATATTGCTTATTCCCTTTATTGCCATGCAGTTGACAAACGAGGTCAATTGGTCGCTCATGGATTTTATTGTTGCAGGTGGCCTGCTGCTGACAACGGGTCTAGTGTGTGAGTGGGTGTTAAGGAAAGTCAGCAGCCTATTCTACCGAGTCATCATATGCCTGGTAATTCTGGTGTTGCTCCTCCTCGTATGGGCTGAACTTGCGGTGGGCATCTTCATCCAATAGGAAGTACCAACTTCGGCTGGTCATTTAAAAGTAACAGTACCTCCAACCAACCTTCTGCCTCCCAACTGCGTATAGTGTATATACTGCCACACAACTCACCTCAATACATACCACACATAATGAGCGAACCAAAGCTGAACAAAGTAGCAGAAATCACACTGCTATTTTGGTTGATGAAGATTGTTGCCACTACACTGGGCGAAACGCTGGGCGATTATCTGTCGATGACCTTAAACCTGGGCTATGCAATTGGCATTGTTATCACCCTACTTTTCTTCCTCACCGTACTCACCATTCAAATTCTAACCCACAGATATACTCCTTTATTTTATTGGCTAGTGATCATCGCCACCACTACGCTTGGAACTGAAATATCCGATTTTCTCGACAGAAGCTTACATCTTGGGTATACCATGGGAAGTTTGGTCTTGTTTAGTGGATTAATACTCACCCTGGTTCTTTGGAAGAAAAGATTCAAAACATTACAAGTTTATCCTATTGCTGATAAGAATAAGGAAATCTATTATTGGACAGCCATCCTCTTTTCTAACAGTTTAGGCACTGCATTCGGTGATTACCTCAGTGATGTCATTGGCCTCAGTTACCTAAATGGTGCCATGGTAACGGCCGGAATAATCCTCCTTGTCGTTGTATTACATTATCTCACAAAAATAAACCGGATCATCCTGTTCTGGATAGCCTTCATTTTTACAAGACCCTTTGGTGCTACCTTCGGAGATTTTTTAACAAAACCAATAACAAAAGGTGGGCTGGATTTGGGAACATTAAACGCTTCCATCGTGTCCATTCTACTGATGACAGTGCTTATATATGTCTCTCACCGTAACTCAATCAAAGACCAAACAAGTTGATCCGTTCTCCTATCTTTGGCTTCTAAATGCACTCGTTAATGATCAGGTTAGTTCGGATTACTATTTTATTTCTCTTTTTAGGGGGTTCAATACTGTCATTTGGCCAAACCCGTAATGTAACGGTCTCCGGCATGGTGAAAGACAAAGGCGCTCCCCTTCCCTACGTCAACGTGGTGTTGCTGAATGAAAAAGACAACACGTTCGTTTCCGGAACGGTGAGTAATGATGAAGGCAGGTTCTCTCTCTCCAATGTGAAACCCGGCAATTACCAGATCACATTTTCTTTCATAGGATACCTTACCCTGAATCAACCCTTGTATGTCGGCAGCCTTAGCGACTTTCTGGATCTGGCCACTATTGAACTTACAGAAGACGCACAGTTATTAAATGAAGTGGTGGTCATGGGTCAGCAAGATGCAGTCAGCGAAAAGCTGGACAAGAAAACCTTTTCAGTAGCAGAAAATATTAGCCAGAGTGGAGGGTCCGTTTTACAGGCCATGCAAAACCTACCCGGAGTAACGGTACAAGACGGCAAAGTTTTAATTCGCGGTAATGATAAGGTAACTGTACTGATCGATGGCAAGCAGACTGCCTTAACAGGATTTGGAAGCCAATCGGGACTGGACAACCTGCCCGCTTCTGCGATTGAAAAAATAGAAATCATCAACAACCCTTCCGCCAGGTACGATGCTAATGGCAATGCCGGGATCATCAATATCATTTACAAAAAAAATAAGCAGGAAGGCTTTAATGGCAAAGCTGGTTTAGCAGCTGGCGCTGGAGCACTGTGGGTGCGCAAAGAAAACCTGTCTACCATTCGCCCACAGTACCAGTTCACACCCAAAATCAATCCGTCACTTTCACTCAACTACAAGAAAGAAAAACTCAATACTTTTTTCCAGGGTGACTATCTCTACACAGAGACATTGAACAAAAATGAGTTTGTCACCAGAACCTACGATGATGGCAGCATTGTTCACCAGCAAACCAAGCGAAATCGCGATACAGGTTTTACCACGCTCAAAGCCGGCACGGATTGGAGCATCAATGCGGACAACACCTTTACCGTATCCGGACTTTATGGATATGAAAAGATCATTGATAACGGGGATGAACCTTTCTTCAACGGGGATTTCTCTGAGCGCACAAGGCTTTGGCAGTTTCTGGAAGACGAAATAAAGATAACTGTAATGGCTACTGTGGCTTATCAGCACAGATTCAAGCAACCCGGCCATTTGCTCAACATGGGTTTCAACTACACCTTCCACCGGGAAGATGAAAAATACTTTTTTGATAATATTCTGCCCACCTACACTGGTCGCGATTCCTTCAAGCTTCTTTCTGATGAATCCGTCTATGATTTTAATGTCGACTATGTGAAACCCCTTAAATACGGTCGTTTGGAAACTGGGTTGAAGTTGCGCAAGCGCGATATCCCTATCAACATGGAATTCTTTCCGGATGCCAACTCTCCTATCGATGCGAATGCTGGTGGATGGGCCAACTATGGGGAATTCATTCCAGCCCTTTACGGAAACTACATCTATGAAAGTCAAAAGATAGAAGCGGAAGTTGGTCTGCGTGCCGAGTATGTGGACCTCAACTATGAAGTAAACCCTGATCACAATACCTATAAGAGTGATGGATACAGTTATGCCCAGCCCTTCCCGAATATTCGATTGGGTTATAAATTCAATGAAGACAATAAGTTGTCGCTTTTTTTCAACAGAAGAGTAGACAGACCCAACGAAGTAGATATTCGCATCTTCCCCAAATATGACGATGTGGAAATCATCAAGGTGGGTAATCCTGCGTTGAGCCCTCAGTTTACCAATGTGATTGAGCTGGGTTACAAAACGAATTGGGACAACGGCTATTTGTTTCTGGCAGGCTACCACCGGTTTGCTGATGCTACCATTACCCGCATCGCCAGTTCCGTACCCGGTAGCAATCTGATCTATGCCATTTTTCAAAATGCAGGAAAAAGTTACAACACAGGTCTTGAAGTCATCTTTAATCAGGAAGTATCCGATGTATACACCTTCAACCTGAATGCCACTTTCTACCATAACCAGATTGATGCTTTTACGGTGGATAATCTTTATCCCGTTCCCAATACATTCTCTGCTGAATTACAGAAGGTGTATTCAGGCAATATCAAATGGAACAACTTACTCCACCTACCTAAAGGAATGGAAGCTCAAGTCAGTTTTGTTTACCTGGCCAAAGACATTATTCCTCAGGGAGAAATTGCTGCGCGCTACTCGGTAGACCTCGGCATCAAAAAGCCAGTACAACAAGGTAAAGGAGAAGTATTCCTTAATGCCACCGATTTGTTCAACACTTTAGTTGTGAAAAAGGTAATCCAGGGAGATGGTTTCAGTTATACCAGTGATGACTATTATGAAACACAGGTAGTGCGGCTGGGCTATAGCTATAAATTTTAGGTACAAACTCCCTTCCAAAAGTCACAAGCATAAATCACCATCGCTACTTCAGAAAACTTCCCTCTAAACCCCATTTCAACTGGGATTTAGCGCTGAGGTTGTTACTTTTAACTTTCAAAAAACTCATCTGCATCTCATTTCCATGGAGGAAAAGAAAGTTCGTCAACTGGCTGCCATCATGTTTACCGATATTGTGGGCTATACCGCATTGATGCAGGGGGATGAAAAAATAGCAGTTAGTGTCAGAGAAAAACACCGCAAAGTATTTAAGGAACAGCACCAAATCCATCAGGGAGAGATTGTTCAGTATTATGGAGACGGAGCATTAAGTGTTTTCAAAAGCGCCATTGAAGCCACCCAATGTGCCATGGCCATTCAAAAGCAATTGCAACAAGGTGACCCGGTGCCCTTAAAGGTGGGTATACACCTAGGCGACATCGTTTTCAACAATACTGAAGTATATGGTGATGGTGTCAACCTTGCCTCGCGGATTGAGAGCATGGCGGTGGCAGGCTCCATCCTGCTGTCAGGCAAACTCAACGATGAACTCAAAAATCATAAAGACATTACTACCCATTCGTTAGGTCACTATTCACTGAAGAACATCACCGAGCCGGTAGAGGTTTTTGCCGTCACCAATGAAGGCATCACCGTGCCGGAACCCTCCGCCTTGCAGGGAAAGCAAACCCCAAAAAGTAAAACCATTGCCGTGTTACCTTTTGTGAACATGAGCGCCAGTGAAGACAACGAATATTTTAGCGATGGCATTACGGAAGAGATCATCAATGCCTTGTCCAAAATCAAAACGCTGAAAGTCACCTCCCGCACTTCTTCCTTCTTTTTTAAGAACAAGAACATTTCCATGCGGCAAATTGGCAAGGAACTGAATGTTGCCGTATTGTTGGAAGGCAGTGTGCGTCTGGCAGGTGACCGGGTGCGCATCACGGCACAGCTGATCGAAGCGGAAAACGATTTTCATTTTTGGTCTGAAACGTGGGACAGAAAGCTGGAGAATATTTTTGAAATACAGGATGAAGTAAGCCTGCACATTGCAGACAGGTTACGCGAGCAGTTCGGTCACTTTGAAATTCAGGATCACCTGGTAGAAAAACAGACGGAAAGCCTTGATGCTTACTCCTGTTTCCTCAAGGGAAAATTCCATTTCAACAAGTGGAATCCTGAAGATGCTAAAAAGGCGATCTCCTATTTTGAAAAAGCCATTGCACTGGATCCCAAACATGCCGATTCCTATGTGAGGATGGCGGACTGCTACAGCTTCTTAGCCACAACAGGATTCATGTCTTATGAAGAAGGCTGGGGCAAGGCCACCCAATTGACGGAACAAGCCATGGAGTTGAATGATCAACTTCCTGGAGTTTATTACCAACAAGCCAATCTTTCTTTCTTCATCGGATGTGATTATAAAACAGCCTTTACACAAATGGCAAAGGCGGTGGAGCTGAACCCCAACTTTGCAGAAGCCCAGCAGTTCATGTCTTTTCTCTATGTGATTGCTGGCCAGAAAGAGAAGTCGCAACACCACCTTGACATTGCACTAAGTATTAATCCGTTATCGCAGGAAACATTGTTCTTCCAGGGGTATCACAATTACATGCAGGAAAATGTAGAGGTGGCATTGGAACAACTGAACCAGTGTATCACCACCAACCCCAAAAACATTCCGGCCAATGCCACCAAACCATTGTGCCTGCTGAAACTGGGGCGTTATGATGAGGTGATTGAATTTCTGAATTCCATTCCAAAAGATGTAGTGGTTCCTGATGATCATCTGGGCTTTACGGCACTGGCTTATGCCATGAAAAAGGAGGAGCCGAATGCCAGCAAATACACCCAACTGCTGATAGAACGGGCCAACACGCCAGAAGGACTCAGTGCCAACTCTTACCTCTTTTTGTTGTATGGCGTCCTGGGTCAACACGACAAAGCCTTTGAATGGATTGACAATGCCATTAACAATAAATATTCGCTGGTCTTGCTCCGCTTTGCAGATCCTTTGGTAAATCCTATTAAGGATGATCCCCGATATACCGAAGCGCAAAAGAAGCTGTTCCAAAGCAATTTGGAAGATGAATCCAAAAAGAAGAAAGAGTTACTCAGCAAAAAGGAAACAGACGATTACACCGATCGGTTGTTAAATCACATCAAAGAGCACCAACCCTATCTTGATCCTGAATTATCCCTTCGCTCCTTAGCTGCACAAATTGACATTCACCCCAACCAACTCTCATGGCTACTCAATGAGAACATGGGGAAGAACTTCAATGAGTTTATCAATCATTACCGAGTTGAAGCTTTCAAAGCACTTTCCAAAGAACCCAAAAAGGCACACCTCACACTTATTGGTATGGCTTACGAGTGTGGATTCAACTCCAAAACGGTATTCAATACCTATTTTAAGAGGGAAACCGGCCTCACTCCCAAACAATTTCTGAAAGAACAGGAATAGCCCTATCTCTTTAAAATCCCGGTTTTTATCCCTCATCCGTTCGGATTTATAATTGCGAACGTCTCTGTGTGATCGCGAACTCCTGCGCGCTGCACCCACCCTAGTTTTGTGTCAACAACAATAAAAAAAGACACCAAAACTATGACAACCATGAAAGCAATCGTAGCAACAAAATACGGATCACCAGAAGTACTCCAGCTTAAGGACGTGGAAAAACCAACGCCCAAAGCCAACGAGGTCCTCGTGCGGATACACGCCTCTTCCGTAACGGCAGCGGACACCATGATGCGGAGAGGAACACCCTTCTACGGAAGACTATTCATCGGACTATTGAAGCCCAACAATCCCATCACTGGAACTGGCTTTGCTGGTGTGGTAGAAGCGGTAGGTAAAGACGTTACTCATTTTACCGAAGGCGATGCCGTATTTGGAGAATCTGTGTTAGGTGCAGGAACGAATGCAGAGTATCTATGTGTGGCTGAGAATGGAATTATCATCGGCAAGCCTGCCAACATTTCGTTTGAGGAAGCCGCTTCCATTTGTGACGGTCCACTCACCTCACTCAACTTTTTGAAGAACATTGCTGCTATTCAACCCGGACAGAAGGTACTGATCAATGGCGCATCAGGAAGTTTAGGAACCGCTGCTGTTCAGCTGGCCAAATATTTTGAAGCTGAAGTAACAGGAGTGTGCAGCGCCAACAATGTGGAATTGGTAAAATCCCTGGGTGCAGATCATGTGATCGACTATACAAAGCAGGATTTCACCAAGTCGCTGGGGCAATTCGATATCATCTATGATACGGTGGGCAAAAGTTCATTCTCGAAAGCAAAAAAGGCACTCACAAGCAATGGTGTTTACATTTCACCTGTACTTAGCGTGTCCTTACTGTTTCAAATGATGTGGACATCCATCATAGGGAAAAAGAAAGCCAGATTCTCTGCGACAGGTATCCTGCCCGTTCCCGCACTTCGCGATTTTCTCTATGAACTTAGGGCTATGATCTGTGCTGGCTATTTGAAATCCATCGTAGACAAACAGTACATGCTGGAACAAATTGCGGAAGCACATGCTTACGTGGACCATGGACATAAGCGGGGAAATGTAGTACTCTCCATGAATTAATCAATTTATAATCAACCATAAAACCAAAATGAAAACAATGAAAAGCGTAATCACAGCAGTAATCATGTTAAGTGTACTCACACAAGTGAACGCACAACAAATGAAAGTCGTAACGGTAGTAGAATCCATTGTCCCGATGGGAATAGGAAGATCAAGAATCATTGAGCACCAGCAAAATGTCAATACGTCTGATTTTACGACAGCGCGAACAAATGGAAAAAAATCAGTTCAGAAAGAGATCAAACGATCTGATGTGAAAATTGAGAAGCTGACAGAAACCAAATTGTTGAACTTCTACAGTGGCGTAGGCATCAATTTCCAAAACATTGCTTCCAATGATGCACTCATCACCGCCAAGGTCAATGAGATGTTATCCGAAGGCTGGCAGCTCACCTTTGTCACCAGTGGTGTGGAGAGTGTAGGCAGTGCTTCTGACAATCACGGCATTTATATCACAAGACTGTTTTTTACAAAACCCTAAACATTAACACTCCGGTCGGTAATACTGCCGACCGGAGTCTAAACTAAATAGCTATGACAACAATGAATTTTCCCACATCATTAAGTTACATACGACTAGCTGGCGTGCTTTATTTATTGATTGCGCTATTGGGTTTCTTTAGCATTGGCTATGCCCCTACTGTGCTATTCGTACCCGGTGATGCAATAGCCAATGCACAAAGTATCCTCACTCATCAGGGACTGTTTCGTGTTACTCTCCTTTCAGATATTCTCATCATCATTATTGAAATGCTGCTGATGGTGATGCTTTATAATATGTTCAAGGCCGTAAACAACACCATTGCAAAGGTGGCATTGTACTCTCGTTTGGCGATGAGCTTCATCATGGCCATCAACCTGCTTAATTATTTTATTCCGCTCCACTCGTGAGTGGTGCTGATTACCTAAAGAATATGGAGCAGGGTCAATCGTTGGCATTGCTTTTCCTCGATGCCCATCAGGATGGCGTGTTGATCTGGGGTATTTTCTTTGGATTGCACCTGACCGCATTGGGGTACCTGGTTTATCAATCAGGATATGTTCCAAGAATATTAGGGGTCTTATTACTTCTGGGTAGTTTCGGATACACCATTGAAAGTGTAGCCACCTTCACGCTTCCTGACAACATCCTACTTTCTTATCTATCAATGGGATTACTGGGATTTGCAGTTATCGGTGAGTTATCATTTGCCATATGGTTGATGCTAAAAGGTTTTAGCAAATAATTTATATGACAATACAAGGACAGGCCAATTCTGGCATGAAGGACATGTTAGGGATTGGTAGAATTTAAACTTCAATTGTAGCGTTTCAACAACAAAATACTTTAAGACATTTTTCTTAATATTGCCTCTATTTTTTTTCAATGCCAAACTCCAGGTCACAAAGCGTCTTTACTCACTACCAGGTTTTTATAGTGGCTGTACTCTCCTTCCTGCAGTTTACCATCGTTCTTGATTTTATGGTGTTGTCTCCTTTAGGTGCCTTATTAATGGAGCAATTAAGTATTGCTCCAGGCCAATTTGGCTGGGTGGTATCTGCTTATGCATTCAGTGCCGGAGCATCGGGTCTATTGACTGCAGGCTTTGCTGACAAGTTCGATCGCAAGAAACTGTTGTTATTTTTCTATACTGGTTTTATGCTGGGCACCATCTTCTGTGCAGTAGCACCTGATTACCATTACTTGCTCATTGCACGAATTGTGACTGGCATTTTCGGAGGCGTCATAGGATCTGTCAGTTTTGCCATCATCACTGACCTGTTCAAACTTGAAGTAAGAGGCCGGGTAATGGGCTTTGTGCAAATGTCTTTTGCAGCCAGTCAGGTGTTAGGATTACCCATTGGTTTGGTATTGGCCAATGCTTACGGATGGCATGCTCCTTTTTGGATGATCTCTTTTGTCGGTATTGGTGTAGGCGCGGTGATTGCATTCTATATGAAACCCATTGACGAACACCTTAAGATCAAATCCGACCGAAATGCTTTTCAGCATTTGACAAAAACCATTTCAAAGTCAAATTACTTACGTGCATTTTTGACCACTACCTTATTGGCCACCGGAGGATTCATGCTCATGCCTTTTGGCAGTGCCTTTAGTATTCATAACCTTGGTCTCACCATGGAACAACTGCCTGTACTCTATGGCGTAACGGGTGTGTTCTCCATTGCCTTCGGCCCGCTCATCGGCAAGCTCAGCGATCAACTGGGAAAGTTTAAAGTGTTTGCAGCAGGTTCTCTTATCAGCATCATTATTGTGTCTATTTACACCCAATTTGGCATCACACCATTGTGGATTGTCATTTCAATGAGTGTAATTATGTTTGTAGGTATTTCCTCCCGGATGATCTCCGGTTCTGCCCTTATGAGTGGCATCCCCGATGCGCAGGACCGCGGTGCGTTCATGAGTATTAACTCTTCCGTACAGCAAATTTCAGGTGGCATTGCAGCCGCCATAGCAGGCATGATTGTAATACAGGTAGATAATGGTCCATTGCAACGTTATGATGTATTGGGCTATGTGGTAATGTGCACCATGCTTATCTCCATTGGGATGATGTATTACATCAACAAAGATGTAGAGAAGCAAAAAAATGAAGCTCCAAATATCACCCTGCCACAGCCGGTGGTTGTCAAAACAGTTTAGACATCATTTATAGACTAATCCCAAAAATTATTAACTTACAATTTGCAGCTCTATTTTTGGCTGCTATAAACGCAAGAATATGTTTGATTACTTTAAAAAGTCTTATCAGAGAAAACTAGCCAGACGTGTCACAAAAGAATACCCACCCGTAGTTGAAAAAGTAAACTTAGAAAAAGAGGGAGCGATAGACTTTGCCAACTGGTCCAACCCTTTGGTGGCCCCCTTTACACTGACACAAACCTGTGTGGACTTTTTCAGAAAGTTTATCAAGGAAGGAGATTTGACAATCGATATCGGTGCCAACATTGGTGACACCACCGTGCCTATGGCATTGGCTGCGGGAAAGTCGGGCGTTGCTTTGGGTTTCGATCCCAATCCTTACGTTTATAAAATCCTGGAAGCCAATGCAGCTTTGAACAAGGACAAGACCAATATTGTGCCACAACCCTATGCGATCTCAAAAGAAGAAGATGAGTTTTATTTCATTTCATCAGAGGCGTCCTTCGGAAATGGCGGCATATCTCCTACCAAAGAAAGTATCCATGGTAAATTTGTGCATCCTCACAAAATCAAAGGAATCGACCTGACTCAATTTCTGGAGAGAGAATACCCTGATCAGATCAATAAATTTTCATTTGTAAAAATTGACACCGAAGGATACGACAAGGAAATCATTAAATCCATCAGAGGGTTAATTCAAAAATATAAACCGGTCATTGTCGCAGAGAGTTTTGGTGACAGCTCTGACGAAGCCAAGATGGAATTATTTGAGGTTATTCACCGCGATGGGTACCAAATATTCTATTTCGAAGACTTCGATGTCAATTCTAAAACCATCAGGATCGATAACAAAGAAGGGATGATTGAATGGAAAAAAACCATTAACATATACGCCATCCCACATCCTGCTGCATAAAACCCTGATCACTTCCATATAAACAAGGTTGCATTTACAAGGCGATCTCTTTACCTTTTCTTTCTAAAGAGAAAAGCCATGGACAAAAGATCATTTCTAAAGAACCTCACCGTAATGGGGCTCAGTGTCTCCCCTTCCATCAGTGCAATGGAAAAGCTTCTACAGGATGTCTCTCATTTGCCTGCCGATGAAGTGGCCAAAGACGATGACTTCTGGGCAAAGATCAGAGGAGGATATAAACTTAAGCCCGATTACATCAATCTGGAAAATGGATACTATTGTTTTCTTCCGCAGGAGACTTTAGAACACTACATCAATCACGTGCGCGAAGTGAACTATCAGGGTTCCTATTACATGCGCACCGTTCAGTGGGATAATAAAAAAGCCATGGCCGCTAAATTGGCTGATCTGGCGGGCTGCGATAAAGAAGAAATGGTCATCACACGCAATACCACCGAGTCGCTTGACATCGTGATCAGTGGCATGCACTGGCAGGAAGGTGATGAAGCAGTTATGGCAGAACAAGACTATTTCTCCATGCGTACCCAGTTCAAACTGGTAGCCAAACGTTATGGTGTGATCAATAAAGTGGTTTCCGTACCCAACCATCCCAAATCAGACCAGGAAATTGTAGACTTATACGCCAGTGCCATTACAGATAAAACCAAACTGCTGATGGTTTGTCATATGATCAACATTACCGGTCACATATTACCGATCAGAAAAATTTGCGATATGGCGCACGAAAGAGGTGTGCTGGTAATGGTGGATGGTGCTCATGCTTTTGCCCACATCAATTTTTCAATGAAAGACCTGGATTGCGACTACTACGGAACCAGCTTGCACAAATGGTTAAGCGTGCCTTTGGGTGCCGGATTTTTATATGTTAAAAAGGGGAAGGTAGATCAGGTGTGGCCCCTACTGGCAGGTGGAGATAAAGAGCCCAATGACATTGCCACACTCAATCACATAGGTACCCATCCTGTTTATACCGACCTGGCCATCGGCAATGCCATCGATTATTATCTGAAAATCGGAAGGGACAAAAAAGAAGAAAGACTGAGATACCTTCAGCGTTATTGGTCGGATCAGGTAAGAGGAAAAGGAAATATTGTAATCAACACACCGGAAGACCCCAGGCTATCCTGTGGTATTGCCAATGTGGGCATCAAAGGAATGAAACCGAAAGATCTTGCCGACACGCTGATGAAAAAGTACAAGATCTACACGGTAGCCATTGACGAAGCCAACGTACACGGTTGCAGGATCACACCTAATATCTACACCACCACACAAGAACTGGATGTATTTGTAAAAGCATTAAAAGAGATGGGTAACGCTTAATTGGTATTTATGTCGGAGACAGTGAGGATAGTACTCGTTGGGTTGGGGAATGTAAATCTGGGCCTGATAAAAATCTTAATTGACAAAAAAAAAGCGATCGCTGAACAATACAATACCCGATTCAACATTGTGGGTGTTGTCGATTCCTCGGGTATGGCCGTCAGTGAAAAAGGTTTTGCTTACGAGGATTTGGTCAATTTGAAATACAACAAAGGCAAGGTGAACGAGATGACCGGATTCTTGCCCAAGGCTCCTGAATTGATTGCCGACTGCATAACAGCCGATCTGCTCATAGACGCCTCACCCGTTAACCTGACACCAGGTAACCCCGGCCTTCAGTTGATAAAAAGAGCAATTGAAAAAGGGTGGCATGTGGTCTTCGCCAACAAAGCCCCATTGGTGTTGGCTTTTGATCAGCTCATGGCATTGGCCCAACAACACAAGACATCCATTCGGTATAGCGCAACGGTTTGTGGTGGGCTTCCCGTGGTCAACGTTTTGAAAAGGGATTTGAAACTGGCCTCTTTAAGCAGTCTTCACGGTGTATTTAATGCCACCTCCAATTTTGTTTTACAGGAATTGGAAAAAGGCGTGGCTGTGGAAGAAGCCATCAAAGAAGCTCAGAAAATTGGCGCAGCAGAAACGGATCCAACACTGGATATCAGCGGACAGGACACTGCCAACAAGTTGTACCTGATCATGAAATCATTTAGCGATTTCGATGGGTCGATAAAGGATATTGAGGTAGAGGGCATCGAAAAGATCACAGCAGAACAAGTAAGTAAAGCAGCCAAAGTAAATACACAGATAAAACTGGTTGCCTCTGCCTATAAAAAAGAGAATCAATGGAAGCTGGAGGTAAAACCTACAACGGTGGCTGCAGATTCATTTATTGGTTCCTGCAAAGGCTGGGAAATGGGAATAGAAATAAAATCGGATCTGTACGAATCCATTTCGTTTAAAAATTATGAAGCCGATCCCAGAGGTACTTCGGCAGCCGTGTTAAGAGATATGATTGATATTCAACATCAGCAGGTTACTTTGAGGATGAAGAACACCAACAAAGGCAAGTGAATCAGGGGAACCACATCCTCTTTTAATTACAACAACTATTGTCTGCCTGCATCGGTGGGCACTTCACGGTTCCGTAGCTACAATATACACAACAGTCACCTTGCTGAGGTTGAATAACCACCTTGCAGCCCTCACACTCATAAAAGTATTGGCATGCATTTGTGGGCATTTCTTCCTCCTTTTTATGTCCGCAATGAGGGCAGCTAATGATGGATCGGGTGATTACTTCCACTTTTTATATTATTCAAACGCTCAAATACATTACACAAAAATCAATCAACAAGTTCAGCAATAGCCCACTACTGTCGCGTTGCTTCCATACCTATGAAGGCCAGCGTGGGATTTGTACTGCCGTTATTTTCCATTGGTAAAAAGGTCTTTATACATTATAAAACTGTCCTGTAAAATCTCCATCGCTACCTTTCGATCAAAAAACTCCTCCACTACCACCGTTTTCTTTTCCAACTTCTTATAGTCTTCAAAGAAATTGCGCAATTCTGAAATAAAATGTTGAGGCAATTCTGAAATGTCCTCGATATGACTCACACTTGGATCACCTTCGGCAACAGAAATAATTTTGTCATCTGCTTCTCCATTGTCAAGCATTCGCATTACACCAATTACTTTTGCGGGAACAATACATAAAGGAACAACGTCAATTTGTGTCAAAATCAAAATGTCCAACGGGTCTTTGTCATCACAATAGGTCTTAGGAATAAAACCATAGTTGGCAGGATAATAGACGGACGAATATAAAACCCTATCCAATCGCAATAAACCACTCTCTTTATCCAATTCGTATTTCGCCCTTGTTCCTTTGGGAATTTCAATTATTCCGTTTACAACATCAGGTAGTTTATCGCCCGGTGACACATGGTGCCAGGGGTTAAATTGATTACTTATCATTTTTTTACTAAAGTTATTCCTATAAAAACTGTAAACAAGCTAATCTATATACCCACTCATGGTTCGCCCTAACCCATGGTTCGCGTTCTCACGAACCAAAAGTGACAGAAAAATTTCATTTTTTACGGCCTGTGAAATGCTCCATGGTTTTATAAATCCCCAGCACACTGCCCGCAAACCAATCAAAAATAGTCAGAGGCAGTATGGCCTGACCTACCCGGGTAAGCCTATAGATATAACCCGGAATCGTTACCATTACTTTATTTTTCTCAATGGCTTTTACAATGGTACGTGCCGCAGCCTCTGGCTCAAGGATTGGAATTTTTGATCTTACACCATCAAACATGCCGGTATGAATATAATAAGGCATTATCGTAGTCACAGTTACGTTTTTGTTCATTTGTTTCATCTCCAACCGTAAACTATCAGACCAACCAATTAATGCCCATTTGCTGGCCGCATATGCCGACATTTTAGGGTTTGAAATCAATCCCCCGGAAGATGCAATATTGCAGATGTGTCCGGAATTTTGATCTAGCATATCTCCCAAAAATTCCTTTGTGACATACATTGGTCCAATGGTGTTGATGTTGATTGTGTTGGCAATGTCTGCCACGGAATGCTCATTGAAGTATTTGCCCACAACTATTCCAGCATTATTGATCAGCACATCAACCACCCCTATTTCCTGCTTTACTTTTTTAGCCGTTAATTGTATTTGCTCAACATCAGCTACATCGACACGAAAGCCAAAAACATCCCCTGAAAATTCGGATAGTGTTGCATCAATACTTACTTGATTAATATCCCAAATGATCACTTTGGCTTTGCGTTCTAACATCAAACGAGCCATGATTTTACCAATACCCGATGCTCCCCCTGTAATCAATACCGTCTTTCCCTTTAAATACTTCATTTATTCCAATGGTGATGAGTAACAATAATGTGGTGATCCATATAAAAACAAAATGGTGTTATATACGTTCGCTTTTCAAGTTATAAAAAACTTCCTGAGGGCTTTCGAAATCAAGTTCTGTTGTTCCACCACCCTGGAACCAAAGTTACTCCAGGGCTTTGTACTGGCGGTCTACTTCTGTGCCTTCCGGGTTCAAAAAATTTCCTCTACAATTTTTTTCGGCTGTAAAGACGAACTGATGATCACTTCAAAATCAATCACCCCCAGTACCAACTCTTCCTCTGTAATGACTTCCACTTTCCATGTACCGGGTGCGACATTGCTCTTGTAGGTATACCCCCTATAACCGCCATCTCTGCCTCCTGTGATATCGAAACCGATGTCCTCCACGATTTCCCAATCACCCGTATGGTTATTGCGCCATTTCCACCGATGAAAAATCGATTTTTGTATATCCGTGGGCGCAAAGATGGTGGAGAATGCATATACATTCTCGTCCGGTCTGCGAATGTATTCCAGTCTGTGCTTTCGCCAGAAAATATACCATTCATCTGTTTCGTACGAAACGAGGTAGTTATTGTTTTCCAACCGGACATTGTGTGCCACAATGCCACTGTCCAGCGCCAGGGGCACGGGTGGGATAAGCTTTAAAAAGTAAAACACATTGATGAGGGCATAGATGAACACCACCAGTCCCATCATTTTACTGAAATGAATTTCCTTTCTTGTGGTGGCACTTACGCTATAAATAATGTTGATGAGTACGAGGGTGCTTAGTAAACTGACCACACCGGAGATGATAAAAGTAAGGGTATTCATTTGCTTGATGAATACCGGTATCATAAAGGTGAAAAAGGTAAAGTTCAGAAAGAAGTATACACTAAACTGCAAATACTTATTGGATATGCGCCTTTTGAGGAATTCATTGGCCAAAAGGAGCGCAACGAGGATAACAAAAAAGGAGGCCGTTTTGGATAGCGATACACTTCGGGAAAAATAGATGACGTAAGCGCTCGTAAGACCTCCAAAAAAGAATTGGATGGCCAAAGGAAAATACTCCTCATACCTTTTCAAGAAGGAATTTTCCCATTTCGCATCATGAATGATATTATAGAGATAGACAGTAATGGTGAGCGAGGCCATGTGCAGGCACAAGACCACAATGTCGTACAAACGGTCGATGCGCCCGAGGGTGAAGGAATCAAAAATAAACCCACCGATAAAGAAAAGGACAGGCAGGTATTTTTCATGCCTCCTGATGAAGTTTCTAAACCCACTATTTCTAAACCTCACCAATGTTCTTTTCATAGGATCCTTATCCGGGCTTAAATATATAGGAATAAAAGAAGTTGGTTATCAGGAGGCAGAAGAGAGTTGTAATCTGAGTTTCTCTGCATCCTTTACGAGTGAGGTTGAGTTGGATTATGCTTACCTTAATATTCAATGTTCCATTGAGGGAGTCTTCCGAATTGTTCGAAATGAATTTGGATGAGCAGAGATTCAACAAATGCTGGTATGTCTTTCGTCTGCTTATTAAAGGTCTCATACCAATATACATCCAAAGCCTCAATATTTTCTGCTCGCATTCTTATTGGCCATGAATTCTTTCTTCGCTCATCGAATTGTTTTCCATTCACGATTTGGTCATATAGACCATCGTTGCGAATTTTGATTGAACCATCATTCTTAAGTTTTCCAGAAGACCCGATATAGACTAGTTTGATTCGACCACCTGCAAGAGAAAAAACCGTGTATACACCTGCGCCATTTTTAGGGGCGCTGCAGACATGTTCAAGTTGGTCATCTCCTGAAAAGAAAAAGTGGTCATTAATCTTATATTTATTTAGTTCGTCAAACATTTTAGATAATTATTTGGGCAACAAATCGAGATCTTGCTTTTCCATCATTTTTGACTCCATTTTGAAAACAAAAACTAATCAAATCGTCAATGCTGATAACTACATCGTTGACTTTAAGCATTTCGGATTCAACAATTGATAAGAGTCGACTCCAATCTTCAGGTTTGTAAAACGCCATGTTCACATGTTTCCTGTTCATACCTTCTAAAATTTCATCAATGAAGTATAAAGTCCATGTATGCGCTGTGCCTGCCTGCCATTCCTTGGCAGGTAAATGGTAGACAGGTGCCTCCATACATAAGTCACTAC
>DDUM01000024.1:20960-24133 GCA_002344795.1 Flammeovirgaceae bacterium UBA2338
AAAATAGCGCTTTTTGTGTTTCCTTCCAACATCGGAAAAACTTAGCGAACTACATAATGCAATCTCAGATGCCGAGACTGCTTGAGGCTAGGTAAAAGAAGCTCTGGTAAATCATTCATTAATAAGCAATCTTGAAAAACACAAAAGGCGCGGTAAGACGCACGCACTTCAGATACGCAGTAAAGCACATGACTCATAACTATTGTTGGACGCGGTACAAATCGCACTCACTCAACATTAATATCGAACTTAAGAAGCAACTTTCTAAGATTACTATCCAAATTGTCCAAGTGCTTGTCGTCCAGCTCAATTAAATTGAGTTCGTTCTTTTTATAGATTTCCTGTTTAATTTTTTTCCTCTCCAAATATTTCTCATTGTCATTAATACCCCAAAATTCTATATAAACAGCTTTACCTTTATTTTCCTTTCCATTCCTTGCAGGAATATAGAAGTCTGAAAAGACTGTCTCAGCTACAGTAAGTTCTCTTTCATAAGCATGTGTCACACCATAGTCGTAAAGCAGGTTGTCTATTATTACTTCTGCTCTCGATCGAACCAAATGTCCGTCCTTTGTTTTTAATAGCGTGTCTGGATATTTAGTTTCGGTCGTATGGTTAGGCTGCTCTGGTTCATTTGATTTTCCTGTTACAATATACTCTGTCGGATTAATTGATTTTAAAAAATGAGTATCATTCAAAATGGAAGTTGGCCATAGGACATATGCTCCGCCTGATTGGTGCTCTTTTTGTATGCCGCCAACTCTCTTGCCGAGAGCTGTTACAGTCCAGCCTTTTACTGATTGCTCAATCCAACCAATTTCTGAAATGATATTATTAACCCGTCTATTTGAGATTTGAAATTGCTCTGCAATTTTAGTTGCACTCAAGAGTTTATTGCTTGGTTTGTTTGTTACTACCAATGGATTGAAGGACTCGGGCCACGCTATGAACTCTCCGTATTTCTCATTGGATATAATTTTACCTCCCTTCTTTTTACCACTAGCTGTTAGTTGCCATTTGTCATCTTTACGGTATATAAGATTCAGCTGAACTAACCTGTCAAATAGTTCTTTGCTTGTCAGTCCTAATTTTTTTGAGAGTGCAGTTGTCGAGAGTGTCTTCATTGTCTTAATCTTTCTTTTGTATTGCTGCCAACGTTGGTGTATCCAACCTACTTCTTATACAGTCAGATACACAGGTATATATTCCACCCAATTTAGAATTTCCACCCTTATTTTCCTTACCGTATTGCAAAAACCTTAACGCTGGGCAACAGGAGGTCTTGCGGCAGGTGGGTAACTATTACCCTATATAGGCATCAAACACATGTTCAATGATTTTCGGAACTACTGGGCTCGGGGTGTGCACGGAAGTAACTTCCGCGCTAGTGTGGTAGGTAAGGTGGGCGGAGTAACTATTACCCCATAAAAGCAAAAAACCCTGACGTCCTGCGGAGTCAGGGTTTTCAATCGTGAAACGGGTCCATCAGCTTACGTATTTGGTGAAACTTAGACGAGACAATTGCTTGTACTCATCACTTTGTAATCCATACACAGCACCTACGTACTGCTTCACTGCCATCGCAGTGCCGTACACAGCCGTCTCGGCCTTATACAGCATGGCGTTTCGCTTCGTGCGCGCCTTCGTCCACGCCACCCTGGCCAGCGACACCTTGTCCATCATGGCCTCCGCTTTATTCACCAGCGCTTCCAAGGCAGGAACTTTCAGCTCCTCCTCGTTGGGCAAGTACTGCGGTTGCTTCGTTACCATCTGCACCAACCTCGCAAAATTGTCGGCTATGCTCACATAGCTCTGGTGAGTGTACGAGCGGTTGCGGATGGTGGCCTCAGCTTCCTCAGAAGGTATGGCCGGACGGGGCGTGGCCCTGCGGCCTTTGATCAGGCGCAGCAAATGATTCGCATCATCCATCGTTTGCGCACTGACTCCCGTTGACTTCAACATACGCACCACACTGGTGGCCATCATTTGAATTTCTTCAAAGGTGATCTCCCGATCGTTAGTGGCATTGTTGTAGTCTGACACTGTTTGTTTAACAAGTTGCAACGAACTTTGTGCTTCCTTGAGCAAAGCTCTCATTGCTTTAAGCTGGAGGGTTGGACGACCAGGGTTATACGTACCTCCGTACCCGGTGCAGATGTCTACTAGCCTAGAGTAGCTTACTACGTTTTTCGCATGTGACATAACATTTGTTGTTAAATTGTTATACATACTTATTGAACGGGAAAACCTTAATAAAAGGTTGCGTGTTTTGAAAAATATTTTAAATATTTTTTTAAGTTTTTTCTAAGAGGCAAAATCTCCTTTGGAAGATGTTCGAAGAGGCCAATAAGTTCATTACACGCGTCATCGCGAAGGCAGGATAGATAGTGGGCAGGGTGGCTGTGGCGATCCCTTGGCTATAGAAAGTAAAATCCTTACTTCTATATCCCTTGCCCTCAAGCCGGGCGGGCTTTTACTTTTTCCATTGATGAAAAAGTAAACAAAAAATCTAGGCAAAAAGATGCTTCCCCCCTCGTCCCTACGCACCCCCGCCTTTTTGCCAAGGCCAGCGCACTATCTCAACCTATTAAAACCAGGTTATAGTTTAAAATCACCTGGTTGGTTTCTTCATACTTGCTGAGATCCGATTACCGATTTCAGACCTACCGATCACCGATTACTAGCTTTCGGTTACTGGTTACCGGGAACCGGCAACCTCCAGGTCCACTTCTGATATTGACTTTCGCAGGGCTTATATCGCCAGCCTCACCTCTTCTATCGAGAGCTGCGCCTGTTATATCGCAAGGTGCACGTCTTATATCGGGAACTTCACGTCTTATATCGTAAGGTGCATGTCTTATATCGCCAGGTTCACCTGTTATATCGACTTTCACATGGCTTACATCGGGAACATCACCTCCTCCAAGGCCAGGTGCACGGCTTACATCGCCAGGTTCATCTGCTCTATTGACTTTCGCAAGGGTTTCATCGGGAGGTGCGCACACCAGTACTAAAACTACTTCTGTACCTTCTCTGAAACCGGTCAGAAGGACAAAGAATCTCATTTTGCGTATGAGATTCTTCGCTAACGCTCAGAAAGGCGACTGCTTCGGTCAACAATATAATCCAAGGTTCGTGTCCTCACATACTGGCGCGGAAGTTACTTCCGTGCC
>DDUM01000024.1:24459-37450 GCA_002344795.1 Flammeovirgaceae bacterium UBA2338
AAATCCTCGCCTGGTACGTATACAGATCAAAATACCTCCCTTTCTTTTCTATCAGCTCATCGTGCTTACCCTGCTCGGCTATCTGTCCTTGTTCTATCACCAATATCTGATCGGCTTGCCGGATGGTACTCAATTATTTGGCGCGGAAGTTATTTCCGTGCCTTACCAGGCATCAAATCCTCGCCTGGTACGTATACAAATCAAAATACCTTCCCTTCTTCTCTATCAACTCATCGTGCTTGCCCTGCTCGGCTATCTGCCCTTGTTCTATCACCAATATCTGATCGGCTTGCCGGATGGTACTCAGCCTGTGCGCAATCACAAAGGTGGTTCTCCCCTTGAGCAACTGCTTCAAGCTGTCCTGTATCAATGCCTCGCTCTCTGTATCCAGACTGGATGTGGCTTCATCCAATAACAGTATGCGGGGGTCTGCCAAGATGGCTCTTGCGATTGTCACCCGCTGGCGTTGTCCGCCAGAAAGTTTGATGCCCCTTTCCCCTATTACCGTTTCCAGTCCTTTTTCAAACTTGTCGCTAAATTCATTCACATACGCTCCCGCTATGGCTTCCCTCAACTGGTCCTCGCTGGCTTCTGGTTTAGCAAATAAAATGTTCTCGCGAATGGTGCCGTCAAAAAGAAAGTCATCCTGCAACACCACACCCAACTGGCTGCGGTAACTGTCCAGGGAAACCTTAGAGAGGTCGTGCCCATCTATCGTCACCATTCCTGATCCCGGCACTAAAAACGAAGCCGCCAAACCGGCAATGGTGGATTTACCTGAACCGGAGGTTCCCACCAATGCTGTCACTGATCCCGCGGGTGCTTTAAAATTGATGTCCTTCAACACCTGCTTGTCCTCTTCATAGGCAAATGATACGTCTTTGAATTCGATGTCGCCCTTTATCTCTCCTATCTTAATCGTGCGCACTTCATCATCGTCCTCTACGGGCATGTTCATCAGCTCTTCGGTGCGATCCAACCCTGCAAAGGCTTCGGTAAGTTGACTGCCTATGTTGCTCATCTGAAAGATGGGTGCAATCAAAAATCCAAGGAAGAAGGCGAACTGGGTCAACTCACCTGCCGTCAATGTTTTTTCCGTAAGCATGTACCCTCCTATTCCTATAATTCCCACCAGGGCAACACCAAAAAGAAAACTTCCCGTGCTGGTGACAAAACTGGTAGTGGTCAAACTGCTCTTTACATTCTGAAAAATCCGTTCTACTCCTTTTTCAAACACCAGGGCTTCTTGTTTGGCGGCATTAAACCCCTTGATCACACGGATCCCTCCAAAGGTTTGCGTCAACCTGCCCGTTACCTCTGCGGTAATGGCTCCGCGTTCGCGAAAAATGGGGCGAATTTTTCCAAATGCTTTCATGGATATGATTCCGAATAGCCCTAAAGGAAGAATGGTGAACAGCGTAAGTTTCCAACTGATGCTGATGAGAAAGAACAAACAAATAATTGCCATGAGCACACCTCCTATCAATTGAAGGAAGCCCGTACCCACCAGGTTGCGCACGCCTTCTACATCCGTCATTACCCTGCTCACCAGTTTTCCTGTTTGCTGATTGTCAAAGAAGCGGGTAGGTAAACGCAACAAATGCTTTTGTACGTTGGCACGCAAGACGGAAATCAAATGCTGTGCTTCTACACTCAGCAGCATGGTCAATGCATAGGAAACCACGGCCGATATCAATATAGAAGCCGACACACCCACCAAAATGAGTTTCAGGTTAGAGAAATCTCCTTTTCCGATCACATCGTCTATGATGGGCTTTACCGAATACGGCAACACAATGGAGGAAGCCCTGCTGATGATGATCAGCACAAATCCCAGTAGCAATAATTTTCTTCTTGGCCACACAATGGTCTTGAAGACCTTGGCCATGTTTATTTTACCTTTCTTTTCTCCCATAATGAACTTTTATAAATGCCCTTTGCGCAAAGGGGCTTTAGATGTGGTTAAACGCTTGTGCAAATAAAGTAATAATGCCTACGGAGTATAGTCGAAAGTGAGAAAGAAATATTGCAACACCTCCTCTTCGGTATCTGCGTTTGATACCAATAATCAAAAACACGCGTCTCCGCGCTCTCTTCTCCCTTTTATTTGCTAAAATGCGGTTGAGTAATAATTCAAATACCTATGCCTAAAAGTACTTTTGATTCAGCTGCCATCCGAAATCAGTTCCCATCACTAAAAAGAAAACACAATGGCCATCCCATGGTTTTTCTGGATGGCCCTGGCGGCACACAGGTGCCAAAGTCCGTTGTTGATGCTATGGTCAACTACTACAGCACATCGAACGCCAATTCACACGGTGCGTTTGTCACGGCTATGGAAACGGATGATACTATCCACGGTATGCGCGAGGCGATGGCCGCTTACCTGAATGCGGAAGGCCCTGAGTGTATTTCTATAGGTCAGAACATGACCACCTTAAATTTCTCTTTGGCGAGGGCCATGGCCAGAATTTTACAACCGGGCGATGAAGTACTCATCACAAAACTGGATCACGAAGCCAACCGCGGTCCGTGGCTTACCTTGCGTGAAGCAGGCATCGATGTAAGAGAAGTCAACCTGCTCCCCAACGGCACCCTGGACTATGACGACTTCAAAGAAAAGATCAACGAACACACCCGATTGGTGGCCATGGGAATGTCTTCCAATTGTATTGGTACGGTCAACGATTTTAAACTAGCAAGAAAGCTTACGTACGAATACAACGCGTGGCTGTTGTTGGATGCCGTGCATTACGCACCCCACTTTGCCATTGATGTGCAAGACATCGGCTGCGACTTTTTGCTGTGTTCTGCATACAAGTTTTATGGCCCGCATGTGGGATTGCTTTACGCCAAGCCGGGCACACTGGATCGAATTCCTACCGACCGGCTTCGTGTAGCGGGACAGGCTGCTCCTGAATCCATAGAGACTGGCACATTGAACCATGCCGCCATTGCTGGAGTAAAAGCAGCGGTGGACTTCATCGCCACCTTTGGTAAGGGCAAGACCCTGCGGGACAAGATCACCAGCGCTTTTGATACTATCGGCAAGCATGAATTTGAGTTGGCCAGTTATCTTTATAAAAAGATCAAAGTACTGCCCGGTGTTACCATTGTGGGTCAGGATTTTTCTAAAACCACACGTACCCCTACTGTATCGTTCACATTAAAAGGTAAAACTCCACTCCAGGTGTGTGAACATCTTGCCAAAAAAAATATCTGCGCGTGGGATGGACACTTTTATGCCATACGCGCCATCGAGTCGTTGGGACTATTGGAAAAGGGTGGTGTTACCCGCCTGGGTATTTCCATTTACAATACCAAAGCAGAAATGGATCTCGTTATTGCTGAGATCAAAAAACTGACCGTGTAAAAACTAATTTGCTGGTGCCCCGGCCGTTCCTTCCCAATCGGGATCAGCGGCACCATACCAGGTTTTGGTTTTTGCATCGTAGTAGATACCATGCACGCGACCAAAGCTTGCAGGTCTGTCAATTTCTTTCACTGGTAAGCCCCATGCTTTGAACTGAGCAATATCATCTCTTGTCCATGAAGTACCTAGGTGTGTTTCTACCAGCATGGAAGAGTCGGAGGCATGCACACGTCCCGCAGCCAATGCCTGAGGCAATTCCATATCCCTATCGATAAAACGGCTTATGGCTTGCGCTACGGCTGTCACGATCATACTACCGCCTGCAGCGCCCAACACCAGGTAAGGCTGGCCATCTTTGGTAACAATGAAAGGTGCAATATGTGAGGACGCACGTTGGCCGGGTTGAATGTCTCCCAGGTATCCACCCATGGTAGAAGCGTATAAAAATCCAAGTCCGGGTGTAACCACCTTCGACCCCATGTTGGGCCCGAGCGACTGAGTAAGGGCAATCACATTACCATTCCTGTCTGCTGCTGAAAGATGTGTAGTATGACCTCCCAACGCCATCCACGATGCTGGGATTTGTTCAGTTTGCAGGTGGGCTGCCTTAGGCAACGTTTCCTCCACAATCATGTCTGCCAATTTTTTTGCATATGCCTTGTCTGTCAAATGACGGGCATTCTCTTCAGTTTCCTGCGAATCCCTGTCGTCATAGGCCAGTTGATTGGCTTTGTACACTATCCTTCCCCACTCTGCTTCACTTACTTCATCCAATGGAAAGTTCTCCATGATCTGTAGCATCTCAATCACGATGGCTCCGTAAGAAGGCATCCACAGGCCGTTCAATCCATATCCGCGATAATCACCCGTCACGATCATGGACTTATTAACGGTATAGGAAGCAAGTGATATACTGTCCAGATAACCGCCATTTGCACTGATGTCTGCTACCATCTTTTTGGCCAACGCGCCTTTATAAAACACATCGGCTCCCTCATCGCGGATGAGTCTCAGGGTGGTGGCCAGGTCTTTCTGAATAAACATTTCTCCTGCCTGATGGATCGTGTCTCCATTCAAAAAATATTGAGATGTTCCTTTAAATTTTCTGATTGTTTCGATTGCACCTGACCTGCGTTGTGCTTCACCAGGCAAAACGTGATAACCTTCTTCGGCCAGTTGGATAGCGGGCTCCATCACCTCTGCGAGCGTAAGAGTACCTTGTTCGCTGAGCAGTGTCACGAGTCCTTTAACCACTCCGGGAACACCAATGGTGGGATATCCATAAGCCGCTTTTGTGGCTGTAGTTTGATCATAGGTAAGAGGTGCTTGTGTGGTGGCATCATAACCGCTTACCATTCCATCCGAAGCTCTTACGATGGCTTGCAATCTTCCGCCAAGGCCACTCATGGTGGGCTCTACCACGGCCAAAGCAAAGCCAGCAGCTACTGCAGCATCGATGGCATTACCACCTTTTTCAAGGATAGCAGTGCCTGCCGCTGTTGCCAGTGGATGCGCTGTGACCACCATTCCATTGGGTGACGCAGCACTTTGTTGGTTTTCGGATTGTTTGGGTTGGCATGCCCCTGCCAAAAGCAGTGCCAGCACGAGTAAAGATTGGGTCAGGTATGAATTCATGCAACTAAGATAACACTTCGCTCGGAAGTTCCCCATCTCATTTTACAAACGGAAAAATCGGCACGGTGAACATCCGATTTTTGGGGTAGATATAGCGGCCGATCAAGTGCCCAGTATTTGTTAACTGAAAAATTAATGCACAAATAATTCGTAGTTTAAAACCATTAACTAAATTCGCAACAAATTTGGAATTATATTTCCACGTTAAAACAAAACACAACACAAAACAAATGGCAAAAAAAGCAAAAAAAGCCGCTAAAAAATCGAAAGCAAAAGCTAAGAAAGCGGTTAAGAAATCAGCAAAGAAAAAGGTAGCAAAGAAGGCTACTAAGAAAGCTGCGAAAAAAGCTAAGGCAAAGAAGCCAGCTAAGAAGGCTACTAAGAAAGCCGCAAAAAAAGCTACCAAAAAATCAGCTAAGAAAGCGGTGAAAAAGGCAGCAAAAAAATCTTCTTCAAAGAAGAAAAGTGCTCCTAAGAAAAAGAAGTCTGCACCAAAAGCAGCAACTCCTGCACCGGTAGCACCTGCTACTCCAGGCATGGACACTAACTCAGGTGGATTGGGATTCATGTAATACTCAGTTCACAATCAAAAAAAAGCGGAATGGACAACCTTTCCGCTTTTTTTATGATCAAACTTCACACACTTAATTGCCATCAGACCACCGAGAATCGATTCAAAATGGCTAATTTGTGGCTCCTTAAAAATACAGATCTCCAGTGCTGCTTTAAGTGCTTATTTTGATGATCTTTCACAAAGGAACTTTCTAAAATCTTGATAAAGACACCTGCCAATAGAACTAAAATTGCAGGCAAAACGATAGTAACAATAAACAAATAAACGCATCAAACAATATGAACAATCGCAAATTACCCATCGTCATTCTTGCCATCGTTGGATTCATCATTTTTATGGCACTCTCTTCCAGCCTCTTTTACACTATTGAAGCCACAGAAAGAGCCGTGATCTTCTATCCCTTCGGAGACGGATTAGACAAAGAGAATGTGAAGACTCCCGGCATTCACTTTAAAGCTCCGTGGAATGACGTCTACGTTTATCGCGTAAATGAAACCAACTCAGAAGAGAAGATGGATGTGCTGGACAAAAGTGGTCTCTCTATTCATATCGATATGAGCGTTCGTTTCTATCCGCTTCCTGAGAAGATAGGCTATGTGCATGAAAATTTCACAAGAGATTACGTTAACATCCTCGTGATTCCCGAAGTACGATCCACCGTACGTCAGGTAATGGGAAGATTTACTGCCGAGGAAATTTATTCCACCAAGCGCGCAGAAGTGGAACTGGCCATTAAAACTGAAACTGAAGAAACCCTAGGTAAAAATTATGTGCATGCAACAGCTGTGCTGATTCGCTCCATTGAACTCCCTGCCCAGATCAAAGGGGCAATTGAGGACAAACTTCAGCAGGAACAAGAGGCCCTGGCCTACCAGTTCCGCTTGGACAGAGAAAGAAGTGAGGCTGAACGTAAAAAAATTGCCGCTGAGGGTGAGTCACGAGCCAACCTTATCATCAACAACAGCTTAACCAATAATTTGCTGAAAATGAGAGGGATAGAGGCCACTCTGGAATTGGCCAAGTCGCCCAATTCAAAGGTAGTGGTGATCGGCTCTGGCAAAGATGGCCTACCCATGATCCTTGGCAATAACTAACTCGTAATAAATACCTTAGAGTATTTTCATCTAAGTGACGATAAAGCTATTTTAGGGGGTAAAGTTTAAAGTAAAAAATTATAGAAGAAGAGTATGTCTAAAACTGCAGAACTGAATATTGACGGAAAAACATATAGCCTACCTGTTTTCACAGGCACAGAGGACGAGGTAGCCATTGACATTGGAAAACTTCGCGATCAGTCCGGAGTAGTCACGCTGGATCCAGGCTATAAAAATACGGGTGCCACCAAAAGCGCGATCACTTATCTGGATGGTGATAATGGTATTTTAAGGTATCGCGGCTATTCTATTGAAGAGTTGGCGGAAAAGTCCACTTTTATTGAGGTAGCCTACTTACTTATTTTTGGTGAGTTGCCGGGCAAAGATCAACTTCAGCGGTTTCGAGATGACATCAAAACACATACACTGGTACATGAGGATGTAAAGAAAATTCTGGATGGATTTCCTTCCACAGCCCATCCGATGGGTGTGCTGGCATCCCTCTTTTGTTCCCAGACCGCCTTCTATCCGGAGTCACTAGACCCTAACCGCGCATCAGAAAGTGTCTACATCAGCATCATTCGCTCGCTGGCCAAGATGCCAACTTTTGCAGCGTGGGCCTATAAAAATACCATCGGTCACCCTGTCAACTACCCGGACAACTCATTGGAGTATTGCTCCCGGTTCATGAAGATGATGTTTGCACTTCCTGCCGAACAGTATCAACCAGACCCTGTCATTAGTTCGGCATTGGACAAATTACTCATCCTTCATGCTGATCATGAGCAAAACTGCTCTACCTCAACCGTAAGAATGGTAGGATCTTCACAAGCCAGTATCTATTCATCTATTTCAGCGGGTATCAATGCCCTGTGGGGACCTCTTCATGGAGGAGCCAATCAGGAAGTAATCCTGATGCTTGAAAGCATCGTGAAAGATGGTGGTAACATTGATAAGTGGATTGCGAAAGCAAAAGACAAAAACGATCCCTTCCGTTTGATGGGCTTTGGACACAGGGTGTATAAGAACTTTGATCCAAGGGCCAAGATCATAAAGAAAGCCGCTGATGATGTATTGGCGAAACTGGGCGTTAAAGATCCAATTTTGGATGTAGCAAGAAACCTGGAAGACATCGCCTTGCGTGATCCTTATTTTATCGAGCGCAAACTTTACCCTAACGTAGACTTCTATTCTGGAATCATATACCGAGCACTTGGAATACCCGTAGAAATGTTCACGGTAATGTTTGCTATAGGAAGACTTCCCGGGTGGATTGCTCAGTGGAAAGAGATGAGAGAGAATAAGGAGCCCATCGGAAGACCAAGACAGATTTATACCGGTCAAAAAGAACGCGCTTACATACCGATTACCAAAAGGTAGGTTGTTCAATAGTCTAATAGTCCATAGTCTTTAGTCTATGGACTATGGACTATGGACTGAAGACTAAGGACTAGAAAAAGAATGAGTTTAACAGAAGATTTCAACAACGCTGTAAGTCAATCCAGGGAATTGACCAAGCGCCCTTCCAATGAAGAGTTACTTGAACTGTACTCGCTATTCAAGCAAGGGAGTGAAGGAGATGTTACGGGAGATCGCCCGGGCGGATTTGATTTCAAAGCCATTGCCAAGTATGATGCGTGGGCATCCCGGAAAGGACTTTCAAAAGAAGATGCCATGCAGCAGTACATCGATTTGATGAAAAAACTAAAGGAGCAATACCAGTAAGTCTTGCCAATCTTTTACCAGCCACTTATTCCAGAGGGTACCCATTCCCTTGATCAGGAGGAGGCACGTCATGCGACCAAAGTCTTACGGCTGCAAAGTGGCGATCCGCTTGAGCTCACCGATGGTAAAGGGAATTTATACAAAGCTGTTATAACGGAGTTATCGAAGTCGGCCTGTCATTTCTCAATTAACGAAACGGTATCTGTACCCAGGAGGAAATACTCCATACACATTGCCATAGCACCTACAAAAAACATCGATCGCATTGAGTGGTTTGTAGAGAAGGCGACAGAAATGGGCATTGACAAAATCAGTTTTATTCAGTGCAAAAATTCTGAAAGAAAGGTTGTCAACATGGAGCGGATCGCAAAAAAAGCTGTAAGTGCCATGAAGCAATCCGGGCAAGCCTGGCTTCCCGACTTGCGTCCGATCTGCCCATTCGATACAATCCTTGATGAACCTTGTGATCAAAAATATATTGCTTATGTTGATCAATCCAACACAAGACATCTTAAGGAGGCGCCTCTTCAATCCAATTACCTGGTGTTGATTGGACCAGAAGGAGATTTTACACAGCAGGAAATCCATTCAGCGACCGGCAAAGGATTTCAAAAAATAAGCCTGGGCACCACCACCCTGCGCACCGAAACGGCAGGGATAGTTGCCTGTCATACTTTACATCTGATCAATGGCTGAAAGTTTCCGGAAGGATAATTATCTTAGCACACTTCAAGCTATTGCATGACCACTACAGAAGCAAAAAAGGAAATCGCCCGACTATCAGAGGTTATTGAACATCACAACAACCTTTACTATCAGCAGCACAAAACAGAAATATCAGATTACGACTTTGATCAGCTCCTGAAGCAACTCGCTGAGCTGGAGGAACAATTCCCTGATTTGCGCCAGCCCGACTCCCCTACCCAGCGCGTAGGTGGATCAATCACCAAGAATTTTGAAACCGTTGTCCATCAATACCCCATGCTCAGTTTGGGCAACACGTACTCTATAGAAGAATTGGAAGAGTTTGATAAGCGGGTGAGCAAAGGACTGGGCAATGAACCCTATGAATATTTCTGCGAACTGAAATTCGATGGTGTTTCCATTTCGCTGATTTATGAAAATGGTATCCTCGTCAAGGGCGTAACCCGTGGAGATGGAGTACGAGGCGATGATGTAACGGCCAATGTAAAAACCATCAGGAGTATTCCATTAAAAATAAAAGGGACTGATGTTCCCAAACAATTTGAAGTGAGAGGTGAAGTGTTTTTGTCCCGATCTGTGTTCAATCAGCTCAATAAAGACAGAGAAGACATTGGTGAAGAAGTGTATGCCAACGCAAGGAACACCGCCTCAGGCACACTAAAAATGCAAAACTCCGGAGAGGTCGCAAGAAGGAAACTGGATTGCTATGTTTATTATCTGTTAGGTGAAAACCTTGGTGCGGAGACGCACGCAGCGGCTATTGCTCAATTAGAATCGTGGGGGTTCAATGTATCGGATACTTACGCGAAAGCCAAGACCATCAATAAAGTATTTGATTACATCAACAGTTGGGAGAAAAAGAGATTGGACCTTCCTCTTGAAACAGACGGGGTGGTCATAAAAATCAATAGTCTTTTACAACAAAGAAAACTCGGCTTTACTGCCAAGAGTCCGAGGTGGGCCATATCGTATAAGTACAAAGCAGAAAGTCAGAGTACATTGTTAAAGGATGTCACCTATCAGGTGGGCAGAACGGGTGCGATCACTCCGGTGGCAGAGCTCCAGCCGGTACAACTCTCAGGCACTACCGTGAAGCGCGCTTCGTTACACAACGCCAACGAAATTGAACGCCTTGACTTGCGCATTGGCGATTATGTGTTTGTTGAAAAAGGAGGAGAAATTATTCCTAAAGTAACATCGGTTGACCTCAGTAAAAGAGATAAAAAAAAGAGCCAGCCCATCAAATACATTACTCATTGTCCGGAATGCAAAACAGCATTAATAAGGCAAGAAGGAGAGGCTGCGCACTACTGCCCTAATGACAAAGGTTGCCCTCCCCAGATTAAAGGAAGAATCGAGCATTTCATTCAGCGCAAAGCAATGGATATTGACTCATTGGGTGAAAAAACGATCAACCAACTCTATCAACTTGATCTGGTAAAATCACCAGCCGATTTATATGATCTTACAAAAGAAGACTTAGCAAAATTGGAGGGCTTTAAGGAACTCTCCATTAAGAACTTGCTCAATGGTATTGAGAAATCAAAAGAGGCACCCTTTGAAGCAGTACTGTTTGCGTTGGGTATACGGTATGTAGGTAAGACGGTAGCTGAGAAGCTTGCGAACTACTTCAAAACGATGGATGCGCTCTCTTCTGCCTCCTATGACACATTACTGGAAGTACCAGAGGTGGGGGAAAAAATTGCAGAGAGTCTGGTCAAATATTTCAAAGACAAACAGAGTCAAAATGAAATTGCAAGACTTCAAAAGGCAGGGCTTCAATTTACCCTGGTTGAAAAGGAACAAAATAAGTTGAGCAATTCCCTGGACAACAAATCCTTTGTGATTTCAGGTGTGTTTGAAAAATACGGACGAGACGAGCTAAAGGCATTGATCCTGGCGCATGGAGGTCGTGTTCTTTCCGGAGTTTCAGGGCAATTGGATTATTTGTTGGCTGGTGATAATATGGGGCCTGCAAAGAGGCAGAAAGCCGAAAAGCTCGGTGTTCAAATTATAACAGAGAAAGAATTCGAGCAGATGCTTTGAAATTTTGACTATTTCAAAGAAATGGTGAATTTGCAGGATAGTCTATAACGGTACCAGCTTGTTTAGAAATCACTTTCTGCATTTAAGAACAAATTCAGCATTAAAGAGCAATAAGAGTTTGCGCTCAAGCATACCTTACCAGCAGGCACTTTCTATTGGTATCCTATTCAGTGTGGAAGACAAGCAAAAGCATGAGGCCATAAAGGATTTCATCAAGCAACTTCAGCAGGATGGTAAAAAAGTAACGGTACTGGAATTTCTCCCTAAGCAGAAGGAAAATTACGAGTTCCTGTTTGATTTCTTTACCACAAAGGATCTCTCCTTTTGGGGGAAGGTAAACTCTCCGGATGCAGATAAGTTTATGGAGATGCCCTTCGACTATCTTTACTGTATTGATAACACATCTAATCCGTTGATCATGCATCTCCTTGCCAAAAGCAAGGCAAAGTGCAGAATTGGAAAGTTTTCCAAACAAGACAATGCCTTCTTTGAGCTGATGATTGAACAAAATGGTTCGGTTAAAAACCTCATCGATAGCATGTACAAGTACTCAAAGCAACTTAAGTAAGTTCACGCTCCTGGTTAGTACAGGAGCACAAACCAAATTTTCATGAAAAAATTAGAGGGGACAGGCGTAGCATTAGTAACACCATTCAACAAGAAAAAAGAAATAGACTTTCAAGGTCTGGAGAACCTGCTCATCCACACTGCTAAGGGTGTGGATTATTATGTAGTAATGGGCACCACAGGTGAATCCGCGACATTGAGTCACGATGAAAAATTAGCTGTACTTGATTTTGTGAAGAAACACAATCCTAAAAAATTACCCATTGTGTATGGGATTGGAGGAAACAATACGCAGCAAGTGGTTGAGTCGATAATAGAAGCACCCCTAAAAGGAGTAGATGCCATACTTTCTGTAAGTCCTTATTACAACAAACCATCTCAGGAAGGGATATATCAGCACTTCAAAGCAATAGCTACAGCATCTCCACTTCCCATAGTACTGTATAATGTACCTGGAAGAACTGCTTCTAACATAACAGCTGCCACTACCTTAAGACTTTCTGCATTGCCAAAAATTGTTGCGGTGAAAGAAGCATCCGGAAACCTGGAGCAGTGCATGAATATCGCCAGTCACAAACCAAAAGACTTTTCGCTCATCTCCGGTGACGACCTTCTTACTTCCTCTTTCTATGCAATGGGCGGAGCGGGTGTAATTTCTGTATTGGCCAATGCCTTTCCACTGGTTTTTAAATCAATAAAAGATTATAGTGTAAAAGGTGATTGTAGAAAAAGCGCAACAGAACAATTCAAATTGCTGGATATTAACAGCACAATGTATGAAGAGAGTAATCCGGTAGGATTGAAGGTAGTTTTGAGGGAATTAGGAATATGTGAGGAGTATACAAGACTCCCTTTGGCTACGGCTTCTAAATCACTTCAAAAACGAATCATTGAGTTGATGAAACCCTTAGTAACAAAGAAAGGATAGTTCTAGAATAGAACTATCCCTTCTCAATCAGTTACACATTTAATGCGACTACTGAGGTTTATTCTTTAATTCCTGAACTTCAGCCCTGATAGCTTGAGCCAGATTCTTGAGATCCTGCATCCCTTTTCTTACTCTAGTTCCAGCAGCGCTGTTTGCCTTATTATAGAATTTGTCAGCGTCTCCTTCGATAGAAGCAATCAGTTCTTTAAGCTCTTCAAATTTTTTCATTTGTATAGGATTTTAAATTAATAGTTGAATTCCTTAGGCCAATTTAAAGAAAAACGGCTAAAAACAAGCGATAAACCTATTTTTTAGATTTAAAACCCTATTTAAACTACTCCTTT
>DDUM01000029.1 GCA_002344795.1 Flammeovirgaceae bacterium UBA2338
AAAATTGAATTGTCAGTTCATGGGTGTAACAACACATAAGGTGATTGAGGAAGTGGATAGCGGTCCAATTTTACAGCAAGGTGTTTTTAAAGTCAATTGGAAAAGAACAGAATCGCAACTTCATGATACTATTTTCAAAGTGGGTAGCCTTATTTTGTTAAACACAATTTTAGAAGGAGAAGGAGGAGCGCAGCAAAATCGAAGGCAAATAAATGAAGAATGGGTAGATTTTTCGGATCGGTTTTTATTTGATTGGGTCGCTCTCAATAAATCGATGATTTGGGACTTTTCTAAATGATACCTTTCAATAAACCATATCTCTCAGGGAAAGAGATCCAGTTCATTAAGGAAGCTGTGGAGTTGGGCAAGATTTCCGGAAATGGTCACTTTACAAAGAAGTGTCATTCTTTTTTTGAGCGCAGGTACAACTTTAAAAAATGCCTTCTAACCACTTCGTGCACAGACGCGCTTGAAATGTGTGCAATACTTTTGGATATTCAGATTGGAGATGAGGTAATTATTCCGTCTTACACATTTGTCTCAACGGCTAACGCCTTTGTTCTGAGGGGGGCCAAGGTTGTTTTTGTGGACAGTAAATCTGATCATCCAAACATTGATGCTGATCAAATTGAACCCTTGATCACAAAAAGAACGAAAGCAATAGTGGTTGTACACTATGCTGGTATTGCATGTGACATGGATACTATTCTAAAACTTTCTAAAAAACACTGTCTTTTTGTAGTGGAGGATGCCGCACAAGCAGTTGAAAGTTTTTATAAGGAAAAACCACTAGGTAGCATTGGTCATCTTGCTGCGTTTTCGTTTCACGAAACAAAAAATATTATTTCGGGTGAAGGCGGTATGCTAGTTGTAAATGACAAAAGATTTGAAAAGAGAGCCGATATTATCTGGGAAAAGGGAACAAATAGAAAAGCTTTTTTTAATAATGAAGTAGACAAATATGGATGGATCGATATCGGCAGTTCATTTCTACCTTCCGAATTGATAGCAGCATTTCTTTTCGCCCAACTTGAAAATCTGGAATCAATTCAAACTAAGAGAAAATCAATTTGGAAGTATTATTACGATGAGCTTAAGAAGCTTGAAAACAGGGGAAAAATAAAGTTACCTGTAATTCCACAGTATGCGACCAATAACGCTCACATGTTCTATATCTTATGCGAAAATCATGAAAGAAGAGATGCGTTAATCCTTCACCTTCGGCAGGCAAATGTTAGTTCGGTGTTTCATTATTTACCACTCCATAATTCCGCTTATTATAAGGATAAACATGATGGAAGAAATTTGCCTATGAGCGAATATTTCAGCAGTACATTGATAAGATTACCCTTCTACAACGATTTAACTGAAGAGGACCAAGAAAAAGTTGTAAAAGAAATTAATTCCTTTTACTCTTGATTATTTATACCTTGGAAGTTTCTGTATAATCTCCAATAACCTTCTCAAGGCCTTCTCTTAAATTTATACGAGGCATCCAGTGCATTGCAGCTAGCTTTTCATTGGACATAAGTTTTCTTGGTGTTCCGTCTGGTTTTGAAGCATCGAACTTCAATTCGCCTTTAAAACCTGAAAGTTCCTTTATCAGTTTGGCCAAGTTTTTAATTGAGATCTCTGACCCAGAACCAACATTCACAAACTCAAGATCTGAATAATTATTCATTAGGAAATAGCAGGCATCTGCTAGGTCATCTACATGCAAGAATTCCCTAAGGGGTTTGCCAGTACCCCATATTTCTACATGCCTTTCTTCATTTTCCTTTGCCCTAACAAATTTTCTGATTAAAGCAGGAATAACATGAGAATTATTCAAATCATAATTATCATTAGGGCCATACAAGTTAGTGGGCATGGCACTTATGAAATCGCACCCATGCTGCCTTCTATAACTTTCACAAAGCTTAATCCCCGCAATTTTAGCTATTGCATAAGGTTCATTTGTATCTTCCAGGTATCCTGAAAGTAAATAGCTTTCTTTCAGGGGTTGGGGAGCTAATTTGGGATATATGCACGAAGATCCCAGAAATAATAACTTCTTAACTTTATGTACATAGCTTTGATGAATGACATTGCTCTCAATCATCAGGTTTTCATAGAGAAAGTTAGCGCGGTAGGTATTGTTAGCCATAATGCCACCTACTTTGGCTGCAGCCAGAAAAACATATTCTGGCTTTTCCGTTGCAAAGAAGTTCTCAACTGCTCCCTGATTTCTTAGGTCAAGCTCTATAGATGTTTTCAAAAGTAGATTATTATAGCCTTCATTTTGCAATTTTCTTACAATGGAAGAACCCACCATCCCCAGATGACCAGCTACATAAATTTTTGCTTCCTTTTCCATTTTACTCGTGGTATTGAAAGATTTTATGCCCTCCTTCTTTCAAATAGTGATCTCGTTTAAATAACTCCAGATCACTTTTCACCATATCTTCAACCAGTGCATCCAGATCGTATTTCAATTCCCAATTCAATTCACGTTTTGCCTTGTTAGGGTTTCCAATTAGCAGCTCAACCTCTGTGGGTCTAAAGTATTCCGGATCAATCTTTACAACAACACTTCCTTCAGACACTTTTGCCTCTTTATTTATAATCTTCGTAACAAATCCTTCTTCCGCTATGCCTTCGCCCTTAAAGTCAATAACAATCCCAAGTTGCTTAAATGCTTTTACTATAAACTCTCTTACTGTTGTAGTTATCCCAGTTGCAATCACAAAATCATCTGCTTTATCGTGTTGAAGCATCAACCACATTGCTTTAACATAATCCTTGGCATGTCCCCAATCTCGCTTGGCCTCTATATTTCCCATATATACAGTGTTTTGCAGCCCCAAAAATATCCTGCACGCTGCTCTTGTTATTTTTCGGGTAACAAAGGTCTCACCTCTTAATGGTGATTCATGATTAAATAGAATGCCATTGGAAGCAAAAATACCATAGGCTTCTCGGTAATTAACAGTAATCCAATAGCTATACATTTTGGCTACTGCATATGGAGACCTTGGATAAAAGGGTGTCCTTTCACTTTGAGGAACCTCTTGTACCAATCCATAAAGTTCCGAGGTAGAGGCCTGATAAAACTTCGTCCTTTTGGTCAATCCTAATATTCTTATGGCTTCTAACAAACGTAATGTTCCAATCCCGTCCACATCCGCTGTATATTCTGGTGTATCAAAACTTACTTTCACATGTGACATTGCCCCTAAATTGTAAATTTCATCTGGCTGAACTTCCTGAACTATTCGAATTAAGTTAACAGAATCACTTAGGTCTCCATAGTGCAATTTAAGCTTCACATTTGCTTCGTGTGGATCTTGATATAGATGGTCTATCCTGTCCGTATTGAAAAGCGAACTTCTCCTTTTAATGCCATGTACTTCATATCCCTTAGAAAGAAGCAGCTCAGCCAAATACGCGCCATCTTGTCCTGTTATTCCTGTTATAAGTGCTTTTTTCATTCCCTATGATTTTTACTATTAAATGAAAGTGGGGTCATTCCCATTCACTTATTCTACTCTAAATTTCTGAACGATTTCAATAGATTTCTTGCTTTCTGAAAGACCAAATCCTTCACCACCTAAAATCTGCTCATAGCTTTTAGTGTGTAAGTCCGTAAATCCATCACTAAATTCAATCTCTTTTCCAGCTAGTTTAAGAGATCTATAAGTCCTTTTTCCTTGATTTTGCACCTCATTGGGAAGGTCTTTGAAATCTACACTCAATTTCCAATTAACATTAGCTTGCTGCAACACAAGTTTACCGGAAGCTTTCTTGTCTGATAATTCCACAACAAAATTTTCTTTCACCTCTCCAAAAACCCATATCAACATATCGAAAAAATGGATTCCAATATTAGTAGCTATTCCGCCAGATTTAGACACATCTCCTTTCCAGCTGTGATGGTACCAATTACCCCTTGATGTTACATAAGATAACTCGACATCATATACTTTCTCTTTAGGGCCATTTTGCACTTGTTCTCTCAATGCAATTATACTCGGGTGAAGTCGGAGTTGAAGTATAGTGTATACTTTTCTCCTTGTTTCATCTTCAATTTCAGAAAGCGCATCCACATTCCAAGGATTGAGCACCAATGGTTTTTCACATATTGCATCAGCTCCATGCCGTAGTGCAAATCGAATATGGGAGTCGTGCAAATAATTCGGAGAACAAATACTAACGTAGTCGATCTTAATACCTTTCCTTTTGAGCTTATCTAAATGTCTGTCAAATCTCTCAAATTCTGTAAAGAAATCACAATCCGGAAAATAAGAATCAAGAATTCCAACACTATCATTTTTATCCATTGCTGCAACTAGATTATTTCCGGTAGCCTTAATGGCCTGCAAGTGTCGTGGTGCTATGTAGCCAGCCGCTCCTATCAGTGCAAAATTTTTCATTCTAAATTTTAATTACAACTCCGTCTTCAAGTTTATATTTTTCATGGCTCTCTTGACAGTCCGCGTTTCCGTTGTCATCAAACTCCAACCTATGTCCATACTCACTCATCCAACCGACTTGCTTTGCAGGATTACCAACTACTAACGCATAGTCTGGAACCTCCTTTGTCACAACCGCTCCTGCGCCTATGAATGCAAACCTTCCAATATCATGGCCACAAACAATGGTGGCATTGGCACCAATAGAGGCGCCCTTCTTTACAAGGGTCTTGGAGTATTGTCCTCTTCTGTTGACCGCACTTCGAGGATTAATCACATTGGTAAATACCATACTAGGTCCCAGGAATACATCATCCTCACAAATCACTCCGGTATAGATGGATACATTATTTTGAACCTTTACATTATTCCCCAAAATCACTTCAGTGGAGACCACCACATTTTGCCCAATGTTACAGTTGCTGCCAATTTTGCATCCAGGCATAATGTGGCTAAAGTGCCAGATTTTAGTACCTGACCCAATTTCACAACCCTCATCGATTACGGCTGTCTCATGTGCAAAGAATGGTTTTCCTGTCATTTTCAAGCTTTGTAATCCCTAATTTTTTCACAAATGTAAGACAATTGATCATTATCCATTTCGGTATGGATTGGAAGAGAAATCACACAATCTGATAGTTTTTCACTTATTGGAAAGGCTCCTTTCTCAATACCCGAGATTTGATAGGCCTTCTGAAAATGTAAAGGAACCGGATAGTAAACCATGGAGGGAATGCTGTGTGATTCAAGGTATTGGCGAAAATGATCGCGATCAACTCCTTTCAATTGCAAAGTGTATTGATGAAACACATGAGTTGAGTTGGCACTTCTCACTGGAATGCTCAAAAAGGGAAGACCTGACAACGCTTTATCATAGTAGTCAGCAACAGCTTGCCTGTTTTGCTCATACTTTTTAATGTGCTTGATCTTTACATTCAGAATAGCAGCCTGTAGAGTGTCTAATCGACTGTTTACTCCTATGAGGTCATGATAGTATTTTACACGTTGTCCGTGATTGGCAATGATGCTGATTTTTTCAGCTAGTAATTTATCTGTTGTCACTAGTGCACCCCCATCTCCATAACACCCCAGATTCTTGGATGGAAAAAATGAAGTGCAGCCTATGTCTCCCATCGTTCCTGCTTTTTTTACTGAGCCATCTTTAAATGTGTACTCCGCACCAAAGGCCTGGGCATAATCTTCAATTACAAAAAGTTTGTTTCTCTCGGCTAATGCCAATAAAGGCTCCATTTCTGCGCATTGACCGTACAAGTGAACGGGAACAATCGCTACAGTTTTAGGTGTAATGTTTGCTTCCACCTGATCGATATCAATATTGAAAGAATCTTTTTTTACATCTACAAATACTGGTTTCAATCCCAGCAAAGCGATTACTTCTGCAGTGGCTACATAAGTGAAGACGGGCAAGATTACTTCATCACCGGATTTAAAATCCAGGGCCATCATGGCTATCTGCAAAGCATCGGTTCCATTGCCACAGGTAATGGCATGAGCACCATCATGAAAATCTGATAGTGATTTTTCAAATTGACTCACCTGAGGACCCTTAATGAAAGCGGTAGAATCAAGTACTTCTTGAATCGCCTGGTCAATTTCAGGTTTTATTTTTTGATATTGACCGTGAAGGTCAACCATAGTGATTTTATGGGTCATAGGGGTAATTTAATTTTAATTTGAACCACATAGAAACATAGGTCACATAGATTTCTGGTTTACTTAACAATTTGTTCCATGTGATCCGAGTCTCGTATTACCTTATACATGTGGTTTAAGTATTGTAATATTTTTAACCACATAGGAACATAGGTTCACATAGGTTTCTGGTTTACTTAACAATTTTGTTCCATGTGATTCGAGTCTTGTATTACGTTATCCGTTTAGAAATATAGCTTATAAGTTCCTTGGTTTATTTTACTATGTATTCTATGTGCCTATGTGGTTTAAGTATTGTAATAAATTAGCTTTCCGGAAGATTTCTAAAGTACTCATTGACGTAGGTCTTCTGTCCTTCCTTAAATAAATTCGCACAATTAAAATTGATCAGAATACCTTTAGGCAACTCAAGAAGTTTCATATAAGTTAACAATTGAGCCTCATGAACGGGCGCAATCGCATCTATTGCCTTCAATTCTACCACAATTGAATTTTCTATAACAAAGTCACAACGCAGGTCTGCCTCCATGTCCAGTCCTTTGTAATTCACGGGCACAATATGCTCAGAAAGAAACAACAACTGCCTGATTGCAAATTCATGTTTTAGACACTTGTGATAGACACTTTCCAACAACCCTGGCCCCAAAGTTTTATGGACTTCAATAGCCGCGCCTACTATCTGGTAGGTTAGTTCATTTAGGTATGTCTTGGTGAGTATTTCCATTTTTTTAACCACATAGGCACATAGAAAACATAGCCCATGTGCTCTATGTTTCTATGTATTTAATCTCCTAAGTCTTTTCTCCCATGCCCAGGCATCGCGCAATGCATCCCTGGAAGTATATTGTGCTGACCAATTCAATTCATTTTTTGCTTTGGTTGGATTAGCATAAGTCTTCACCACATCACCTGCTCGCCTTGGACCAATTTCATAGTTTAGTTTTACGCCAGTCACTTCAATGAATTCCTTTACCAATTGCAAAACTGAGATGCCCTGGCCTGTACCCAAATTGTAGTATTGATAGCCATCACTTATGCCTTCGCCCAAAAGCTTATCTATGGCTTTAACATGAGCTTGAGCTAAATCCACGATATGAATAAAATCTCTTATACAAGTTCCATCAGGTGTGTCATAATCTCCCCCGAAAATGACAAGCTTTTCACGGATGCTCGCTGCCGTTTGAGTGATGTAGGGAACCAGGTTGTTGGGCTTATCAATGGGTAGTTCGCCCAACATTGCACTGGGGTGAGCACCTATTGGATTGAAGTAGCGAAGCGAGATAACTTTCAAATCAATATCTGCCCTTACTGCATCCTCCAATATCTGCTCACACATCTGCTTGGTAGCTCCATAGGGAGATTCCGCTTTTTTAAAAGGTGCGTACTCATCAACAGGAATTGAATCGGGCTCACCATATACGGTGCAGCTTGAAGAAAAAATAAGATTATTAACTTGATGCTCCTTCATTACCTCAACTAGCGCCAATAATGAATTGATATTATTCTGATAGTACATAATAGGAAACTCAACAGATTCTCCAACAGACTTGTAGGCCGCAAAATGCATTACTCCCTCCAACTTACCTTCCTTTTCAAATACCCCATTTAGAAATTGTCTATCCGTGCAGTCCCCTTCATAAAATGTCAAAGCTTTGCCTGTTATCTTTTCAATCCCATCCAGCAACGTTCTGTCTGATTTCGAAAAATTGTCAATGATGACTGGAGAATACCCGCTGGCAAATAGCTCCACCACAGTATGTGCGCCTATGTATCCTGCTCCACCCGTAACCAGTATTTTTTTTGATTTCATTTTAATTTTTTAACCACATAGAGACATAGCAAACATAGATATTTGTGATCCGAAAATTATTTAGGCAACTGCTATCTATGTGCCTATGTGGTTTAAACCTTTCTATAATCTTGCATTCACCATTGACCGATCTAAAAATCCCTTAACATCATACACCACCGTTTTTTCTCCTCTAATCATACTCCAATCAAGACTTTTAAATTCCTGATGCCCTACGGCCAATACGATAGCGTGGTATTTTTCTTTAAGGCTATCAATTAATTTTAGGCCGTATTCGTGTGCTACTTCTTTTGCATCCGCATGAGGGTCGTACACATCTACCAATGCACCATAGGTTTGAAGCTCCTTAACCACATCGGCTACCTTACTGTTCCGTATATCGGGGCAGTCTTCTTTGAAGGTAACCCCTAACACAAGTATCTTACTTTTGTTAATAGGCAAATCATTTTTAGCCATCAACTTGATTACAGAGTTGGCGATATATACCGGCATGTTGTCATTAATCCTTCTCCCTGACAAAATCACCTCTGGTCGGTAGCCGAGCCCCTCTGCTTTATAGGTCAGATAGTAAGGGTCCACACCTATGCAATGGCCCCCTACTAACCCGGGTTTAAATGGAAGGAAGTTCCACTTGGTTCCTGCAGCCTCCAACACTTCGTGGGTATCAATACCTACCCTTTCAAATATTAACGCAAGCTCATTGACAAATGCAATGTTCAGATCACGCTGCGAATTCTCAATTACTTTGGCCGCTTCAGCCACTTTAATGGATGAAGCTTTATGGGTCCCCGCCACAATGATCTTTTTATATAACTGATCCACCTTTTCCGCAATTTCCGGGGTGCTGCCACTGGTCACTTTTTTTATGGTGGTGACACGGTGTTGCTTATCTCCTGGATTGATTCGTTCGGGAGAATACCCGCAGAAAAAATCCACATTAAACTTCAACCCACTTTCCTTTTCAAGAATCGGCACACAAATTTCCTCAGTGCATCCAGGAAATACTGTCGATTCAAAGATAGCGACATCTCCTTTTTTTAGCATTTTACCCACCGTTCTGCTGGCACTTTCAACAGGTCGCAAGTCTGGTTTCTTAAATTCGTCCACTGGAGTAGGTACCGTTACTATGAAGTAGTTCACTTCAGCCAAATCCTTCATGCTTGATGAAAAGGAAAGTTTAGTCGCTTCCTTTAATTCATCCGATTCTACTTCCCTCGTGCGATCGAAGCCATTTTTCAACTCATCAATTCTACCCTGATCAATGTCAAATCCAACTACCTCTATGATTTTACCAAACTCAACCGCCAAAGGAAGTCCTACGTATCCTAGTCCAATTATTCCAATCTTTTCCATTTATTTTTTTACTTTATAATATTCGAAATACCAATCCACAAAATTCCCAATGCCCACTTCAATAGGAGTAGAAGGTCTGAACCCCACCGCGTTTTCAAGTGCTTCAATATCCGCATAAGTCTCAGGGACATCCCCAGGCTGGATTGGCATAAAATTCTTTATCGCTTTTTTTCCAATTTTTTCTTCCAATACTTCTATAAATCTCAGCAATTCCACGGGCTTATTATTGCCAATGTTAAAAACCCTATAAGGCGCAAAACTGGATGATGGATCTGGATGATCCCCGTCCCATAATTTGTTGCCAGTTGGTGCTTCTGGAAGCAACTTTACGATTCCCTCTACAATATCATCGACATAAGTAAAATCTCGTTTCATTTTACCATGATTATAAACATCAATTGGCTTTTCATCAAGTATTGCTTTTGTGAATAGGAAAAGCGCCATGTCAGGGCGACCATAGGGTCCATATACTGTGAAAAACCTCAGACCTGTCGTTGGAAGACCATATAAACTAGAGTAAGTGTGAGCCATCAGTTCATTTGCTTTTTTTGTAGCTGCATACAAGGAAAGCGGATGATCCACATTGTGATGAACAGAAAAAGGCATTTTAGTATTGGCCCCATAAACTGAACTGGAAGAGGCATAAACAAGATGTTGCGGCTTATGATGACGACAAGCCTCGAGAATGTTGATGAATCCCTGAATATTGCTATCAATATATGCTTGGGGGTTTGTTATCGAATACCTGACACCTGCCTGTGCAGCCAAATTGACTACAAATAAGAAACTATAGTCTTTAAACAATTGATCCAACTGATCTTTATCTCCAATACTCAGTTGTCTGAATTCAAAGCCTCCAATTTCTTTTAGAAGCTTAAGCCGACTCTCTTTAAGAGAGATCTCATAATAGTCATTCATATTATCAATGCCTACCACCGCATAACCTAGCTGCAAAAGTCGCTTAGAAAGGTGAAATCCAATAAAACCGGCAGCGCCAGTAACCAAAACTTGTTTTTTTGACATAAGCACAAAATGAACTGCAAAACTAAGATTTTAGGTTGATTTTGTATTATTCTCTAATTTGCGGACTTCAATTTAGAATCAATGGAAAAGCAAACGGGCAACGATGAAATAGATTTAGTTGAGCTTTTGGTTAAAGCTGTGCTCCTGATCAAACGTAACCTTGTTCAAATAATAATATTTTTTGTAGTAGGGACCGGCCTCGGATATGCCTATGCTTCCTTGGCGCCTAAAGTCTATGAAAGCAAAATGCTTATTAGTTCTGAGATTCTTACCGAATCCTATAGTGAGAAAATATTCGAGACATTACAAAATCTTGTTAAGGAGCAAAACTATGAGGATCTCTCCTCAAAAATTGGACTTACAGTGGATGAATCAAAGTCCGTTTCAAAAATTAAAATAGAAAGTGCTTTAAAGGATAAGCCTCAAAAGGAGGAGGAGAAGAGATTTTTCCTAATAACTGTTGAATTGACTGATCAATCTATTCAACCTAAGCTTCAAAATGGATTAATCCAATTCCTGCAACAAATTGATTTCGTAAAAGTGAGGGTTGAACAAAGGAAAAAATACTACTCTGACTTAATAAAGCAAATAGACACAGAAATTCAATCTTTAGAAGAGTTCAAGAGTAAAATTTATGATGGAAATTTTTTTCAAAACTCAAAGGGCAATGTAATGTTTGACCCTACAACTGTTAACTCAAAAATTGTTGAGTTAACTAAAGAGCGGATTAATTATCAAAACGCGCTTGAAACCGCGAATAGCGTTCAGGTGGTAGAGGGCTTCACCCAATTCGACAAACCCATTTGGCCCAAAAAATCAGTTTCTCTGGCAGCGGGAGCCTCTTTAGGGTTGTTTTTGGTTGGCATTATGATTGCCTTCAAATCGATAAGAAAGCTGGTGCGCTTTGCCGAAGAACATCCCAGTCAAAAAGCAAAGAGTTGATCGCAACACTATTCAAAAAAGAATTTACGCTTGAACTGAGACGTAAGTCTGTTGTTTCAGGGCTGGCGCTTTATCTGTTTAGCACAGCCTTTATCTGTTACCTTACCTTTAACCTTAGACAGAACCTGGTCAATCCGTTGGTATGGAGTGCTTTGTTTTGGATCACTATTCTTTTTACAGCGGTAAATTCGGTGGCCAAGAGTTTCATAGGGGAAAAGAAAGGACGCGATATTTATTACTATTCTATCGCCAATCCGGCTTCCATCATCCTCTCCAAAATTCTTTACAACTTTCTCCTCTGCACTTTGCTTTCAGCCACAGGTTATATCCTATTCGTACTTTTTCTGGGTAACCCAATCCATGACCAGGGGGTCTTTGCAACACTGGTTCTGCTCACCTCTCTTGGATTCGCCTCATCCTTAACCCTCCTTTCCAGCATTGCTGCCAAGGCCAATAACAGTACGATACTTATGGCTGTTTTAAGTTTCCCTGTTGTTATTTCCATTTTGTTGATGGCCATAAAAGTGACCAAAAATTGTATTGATGGACTGGGTTGGGATGCGAGTTGGGATGAAATGCTCACCCTTTTATCCATAAATTGCCTTGTTGCTGCCGTGTCTTATTTACTCTTCCCGTATATTTGGCGCAGCTAATTAATCAACACTGGGTGTCGTTGCTTCTTTTACTCGCGACAACCTTAAATCACCTAAAAAATGGCCAAAAATTGGTGGAAAATACTTTCTGTTCTTTTACTGATTTATACTTTGATCGCTGGATTTTTAATGGCTGTGCCAAGACTGGTCATTGTCAATGAAACCGTCCGCGCTCTTTATTTTCATGTACCCATGTGGTTTGGGATGGTGGTTATGTTTTTGGTTTCTACCATTTATGCCGTCAAATACCTAAAAACTCCTACAGTAAAATATGACATACTATCCGTGGAGTTTGCAAATACCGGACTTGTTTTTGGTCTGCTGGGTATTTTTACCGGAATGATTTGGGCAAACTACACCTGGGGAAGCCCATGGCATGGAGATCCTAAACAAAATGCAGCTGCTATCGCGCTGTTGGTTTACCTCGCTTACTTTGTCTTGCGGGGTTCTGTAGACAATCAGGAACAAAGATCTCGACTGAGTGCTGTATATAATATTTTTGCTTTTGCGGCCATGATTCCCCTGATCTTTATTATCCCACGCATGACGAGCTCTATGCATCCCGGAAATGGTGGAAATCCTGGCTTTAACACGTACGATCTGGATAGTAGGATGAGAATGGTTTTTTACCCAGCAGTAGTTGGGTGGATACTTTTAGGAATATGGATTGCTACTCTTAGAATACGGATGCGGAAGGCTGAAGAACAGATTTTAGAAATTGAAGATTATGCGTAAATATTTATTACTGGTATTTTTAACACTTTCATCATTGGCAACTCAGGCACAACAAGAAGTGGAGATGGCAGACACTATGCGTTCTGAGGGAAAAATTTATGTTGTAGTAGCAATCCTGTGTCTTATTCTTTTTGGTCTTATTGGATATCTAGCGCTACTGGATAGAAAAGTATCAAAACTTGAAAAAAGGCTTTCTGAGAAGAAATAATTAGCCTCAAACCTGGACTTGAATCCTGTTTTCAAGTCCCTAAATCCATAATTTTGCCTTACCTTTGCAATCGGAAAAAGGGAGGAAAAATGAAAAAATCACACATTCTTGCCATCGTTGTTATCGCTGCAGCTATTGGCATAATTATCTCTACAGCAGGTGACGCAAGTACTTATGTAAACTTTAGTCAGGCGTATGAAATGGCTGCTACGGGTAACAACTCTAGCATCCATGTTGTCGGGCATCTTAAAAAAGATCCCACCGGCCAGGTAGTAGGTCTTAACAAAGCACCAGACAATCTTTCATTTTCTTTCGTACTCGTTGATGATAATAATAAAGAACAAAATGTCTTTTACAACGAGCCAATGCCCCCCGACTTTACACGTTCAGAAAATGTTGTTGTTATTGGTGGTTATCAGGGAGATAATTTCGTTGCCAATAAAATCCTTCTCAAATGCCCTTCTAAATACCAGGAAGAGGGTGTGACTGCAGGGATTTAATTAAAATTTAGGGGAATACATGATTCATTACTTCATTGGTAATCTGGGGCACTTTTTTGTTATTGTTTCTTTTGTCACCTCACTGGTTGCCGCATTCGCCTATTGGAAGGCAAGAACAATTACTGATGTTAGCACTAAGCAAGCATGGATAAATAATGCCCGAATAGCTTTTTATGCTCATACATTCGCGGTCATTGGTGTATTTGTAGCGCTGTTCTATATCATCTACAATCATTATTTCGAGTATCATTACGCATATAGTCATTCCTCCAGGCACCTTCCAGCACACTACATGGTTTCCTGTTTTTGGGAAGGGCAGGAAGGTAGTTTTCTGCTTTGGATTTTCTGGCAGGCATTAATTGGCATTGTCATTATTCATACTGAAAAGGAATGGGAAGCTCCCGTAATGGTCATTTTCGCTTTGGTACAGGCGTTTTTAGCATCCATGATCTTGGGCATCGTAATTCCATTTGCAGATATTAGGATTGGCAGTTCTCCATTCATTCTTCTCAGAGATGCCCTTGACGACCCCATTTTTAAAATTCAACCCAACTTCATTCCAGCTGATGGAAGCGGTCTAAACCCATTGTTACAGAACTACTGGATGGTTATTCATCCTCCTACTTTATTCTTAGGCTTTGCCCTTACTCTCGTTCCATTTGCATTTTGTATTGCTGGCCTTTGGGAAAAAAAATATTCGGAATGGATCAAACCTGCGCTACCGTGGACCTTACTCGGTGGAGCCATTCTTGGCTTAGGCATTCTAATGGGTGGTTATTGGGCTTATGAGACACTCAATTTTGGGGGGTACTGGAATTGGGATCCTGTGGAAAATGCGGTGTATGTGCCTTGGCTAATACTTATTGCCTCCATTCACACCATGATCGTTTACAAAAACAATCAGACTGCACTAAAGACTTCGATTATTCTGGTGATCAGCGTCTTTATACTCATCCTTTATTCAACATTCCTTACCAGAAGTGGAATCCTGGGAGATTCGTCTGTCCACTCTTTTACGGATTTAGGGCTATCTGGCCAGCTCCTAATCTATTTGTTGTTCTTCACTGTTGCCGCAATCGTATTGGCTGCTGTGCGGTGGAAAGAAATTCCGTCATCAGAAAAGGAGGCATCTGTTTACTCCCGTGAATTCTGGATCTTCTTAGGCGTTACCACCTTGTGCTTAATGGGCTTCCAGGTTATTATTCCCACTTCCATCCCTGTTTACAATAGTATCGTGGGCTTGTTTGGGGGTACCTCAAACCTGGCACCACCTGCCGACCAGATCGCTTTTTATTCAAAATTTCAATTGTGGTTTGGAGTAGCGGTAGCCTTCCTTTCAGGTACCGGCCAGTTCTTTTGGTACAAACGGATTGATAAAACCAAACTAAAAAAAGAACTACTCACTCCTGTTCTCATCTCTTTGATTGTGTTCGCGTTGATTATAGCAATTGCAGGTGTAAATGAGCCTTCTTATATGGTGTTGACGCTTGCAGGAGTTTACATTATCATTTCTAATCTTAAGGTACTAAGAAGTATCATCAAGGTGAATCCTTCATTGTCCGGAGGCGCACTATCTCACATCGGCATTGGCCTCTCTCTCATTGGAATTATGTTTTCCTCTGGTTACTCTAATGTAGTGTCGTTGAATAATACGGGAATGTTGATTTCAACAGAATTAAGTACAGAATTCAACCGTGATAACTTGCTCTTATTTATCAATGAGCCTCGAACTATGGCTGGCTACGACATTGAATTTCTTGGAGAACGGATCGAAGCCAAAAATAAATGGGGTTATATAAAGAAAAATGATATTATACTCACACCCGATCCATATACTGTTGTCGCCAAGCGCGATATCATATATAAGGACAAAAAACTATACGCTGAAAAAGATACTTTTGAGATCTACCCCGAAAACACCTACTACGAAATAGAACTTCGCAAGGGAGATAAAGTTGAGGCTGTTTTATTTCCCCGTGTACAAATCAATGAAGCAATGGGAGGATTTGTTGCCTCCCCTGACATCAGTCGAGGAGCAGTCCGCGATCTTTACACTCACGTTTCCGCTCCGATGAACAGAGAGGCTGAGGTAGAGTGGAGTGAATTAGAGGAAGTGACAGTAAAAATCGGAGAACAATTTTTCGTCAATGACTATATCGCTGTATTGGAAGAAGTAAACCGACTGGATGAGATACAAGGAGTAACCCTAAGGACAGAAGATGTAGCCGTACAAGCAAAAATTAGTGTAATTGGCGAACGTGAAACCTATTATGCTGATCCGATTTTTCTCATTAAGGACAAAACACAGGTTGGGAGAATTTCGTCTGAAATAAATGACCTGGGTGTAAAGATCACCTTACTCAACATCCATCCCGAAACCAATGAATTTTCATTGGGTCTAAATGCTCGTCAAAAAGACTGGGTGATTATCAAAGCGATGGAAAAGCCGTTCATCAACCTCCTGTGGCTGGGCACTGGAATTCTAATGGTTGGCTTTACAATTGCCGCTGTAAGAAGATTTAAAACCCGTTAAAGCTAAGCTTGCACCAATTTTTCAATGATGCCATCAAGGGTTATGCCCTCGGCTTCTGCCTTAAAGTTCCTCACAATTCTATGGCGCAACACAGGTTTGGCAATAGCCTGTACATCTTCTATATCGGGTGAGTATTTCCCTGATAGCAAGGCATTGCATTTAGCCCCCAAGACTAAAAACTGTGACGCCCGAGGGCCAGCTCCCCATTCCAAAAACTCATTGGCAATGGCAGACCCGTTTACACCTGGTCTTGTAAGGTGGCTCAGCTTTACAGCATATTCTACCACATTATCCGCAATTGGCACACGCCTTACCAAATGCTGAAACTCAATAATTTGATCCGCAGTGAGTATTTTATTCACATTTTGAACAGTATCCGCAGTAGTGTTTTTTACGATCGTCACTTCCTGATCGTACGAGGGATAGTCTAACAACACATTGAACATAAAACGATCCAGCTGTGCTTCAGGTAGTGGATAAGTTCCTTCCTGTTCAATTGGATTTTGGGTAGCCAAAACAAAAAATGGCTTTGGCAATGCATATTGCTGACCTGCAATTGTAACTGAATACTCTTGCATGGATTCCAAAAGTGCCGCCTGGGTCTTGGGGGGTGTTCTGTTAATCTCATCAGCCAAAACGATATTGGCAAACACCGGTCCTTTTACAAAATGAAAATTCCTCTCCTTATCCATGGTCTCGGCTCCTACGATATCCGAAGGCATAAGGTCTGGAGTAAATTGTATTCTTTTGAATTGCAAATCAAGTGAGGTGGCAATCGTATGCACCAGAAGTGTCTTCGCCAATCCGGGAACACCCACCAACAAAGAGTGACCCTGACAAAAAATTGATGTCAGAAGTAAATGAACCACCTCATCCTGGCCAACCACTACTTTGGCAATTTCATTCTTAAGTTTTTTGTGAGCCTCCGAAAGCGCGTCCGCTGCCTCTACATCATTTACAAATTGTGAAGCCATTCTTTTTTGATGGGATTAAAAGTGAAATTGTATTTATTTAAGGTTAATTATTCAAGCAGGTGACAAGAATTGTATTCAGGATCTATGTTAATAAACACATCCTTTTTTGCCTTGTTAAACCATTTTTCCAACGCATTGTCTTTCTTCTCAGCAAGGGCCGCTGCCTGAATTCTATGCCAGTCCTCTTTCAGACTAGCTTGATGAGGCGGGAGCTTTGTTTTAAAATATAAAATTCTCACTGCGTCTTTGCCATCATCCGTCCTGTACCTAATTGCTCTACTCACATCTCCTGCTTTCATCGTATCGATTGTAAAGTACACCACAGGGTCAATTTCTTTAATGGAGATTTTAGTGCCGCCATCTGCATCTGTAAAAAAGCCTCCTTGCCCCTTTGTTTCCTGATCATCTGAGTATTCTTTTGCTGCTCTTTGAAAATCAATACTGTCAGTTACGATTTTCAACCTCAAGCTGTCCATGAATTTTTCTGTACGGTTGATGTCCTCCTCAGATGGTTCTGCAGCGATCAAAATATGTCTTGAATTATACTCATTTCCTCTTCTATCGATGAGTTGCATAATGTGAAATCCAAAGGGAGATTCGAAAGGTTGAGAGATTTCTCCCTTGCGCAACTTAAAAGCGTTTGCCTCAAATGAAGGCACCATTGCCCCCCTTCCTACAAATCCCATCTCACCTCCATTCATTTGCGCACTGGGATCTTCCGAAAATTGTCGTGCCAATTCGTTGAAGTTTTCTCCCTTCAATATTCTTTCCCGAATATCTCTTAGCTTTTGCTTCACCTCCTCTTTTTGTTTCTCACTCACCTTCGCTATTCTTACTATCTGTGCTACTTCTACATCGGAAGAATAAAAAGGAAGACTGTCCTCAGGAATTTTATTAAAAAATCTTCGCACTTCTGATGGAGTGACCGAAATATCCTTTGTGATCAACTGGGTCATTTCACTGCCAAGCATTTGTTCCCGAATCTGATCCCTAAGCTCAAGTCTTATTTCGTCCATCGTTTTACCGTATGCCCGCTCAAGCTCTTCCGGAGAGTTGCCCGAACTTTGTAAAATCAACTGCATTCTTCTGGCTGTGTTCTGATCTACCTGGTCATCTGTGACTACCACAGAGTCAATCTCTGCTTTCGCTACCATCAACTTATTAACGATAAGTCTGTTTAGCAGCCCGCATTTTGCTTCCTGAGAGGGTGGATTCCCTTCTGCCAAATAATTCTGATATGTACCCTCCAGTTCAGATTTGAGCACGATGTAGTTATCTACTTTGGCAATTATTTTATCTACCAAAAAACCAGGATCGTCCTGTGCCTTCAACATAGGCGATAACAGTATTAACCCGGCAAACAGGCACCTACTTAGAGAATACTTCAAAATCTTTGTTTTCTGCAGCCTTTTCATACACTTCTTCTTCCAATTTTCGCGCAAGTTCTACTTTTCTTTTGTTAATAATAATGTTTTTTATGTCCTCTTTAACGAATTCGAGTGGTGATACATTGTCAGAGATTTTATATGCGTCTATTTTAAGGTAATACAGGAAACCACCATCACTGGTCTCGTAGTAGGGATAGCTTTTTAAAAACTGTATTTTATTGGGAATCTCGGCAAGTGGCGAATTCACCACTAATTTGTCAAATTCAATCCAGCTGGAGTCTGAGAGATGATAAGCTGTCGAAAAACTTAAACAATACGACTTCAAATCGTCCCTATCCTTCTCTTTGTTGGAAAAAATCAAATCCTTAATACGGTTGGTCCTGGGGGCACTCTGAGGTACCTTAATATATGCTCCGCGAATTATGTTTTGTTTCAAAATAAAATTATCCAGATTCTTATTGTAATATTCTTCTACTTCAGCATCTGATACCTCAGTGCTCATGTTTTGTTGGATATACAATTTTTGAAATTGATATCCGATAAGGCTATACCTGTAATCAAGAATTTTTCTTTCTACTTCGGCCTCATTTATATCTATTCTTTTAAGCGCTTCATTAATCAGCAATTGCTTGCGTACCCAACTGTTGATGTAGGCACTTAGCCTGGCAGCGCTGTCTTCCTTGGGCGTGTTTGCCGTTACAATTCCTTCGAGCTCATCCAAATACAAATAAGTGTCGTTAACCCGCGCGAGTGGTTTCCTGGCAAGGTCTTGCTGCGACTTCTCCTTTTTCATTCGGATTAGTTCGCACCCATTGGCGCAAAGCATAATGCATAGTATTAAAATACCAGCAGTAGTGCTCTTGATTGAGTGAACTAGTTTTATAATTCGATTCTTCAAAGTCTATCTTTAGATGTTAATTCCAATAAGGCCTTCTTCTTACCCTTTGAATTGATCTTTACCTTGTACTTATTTTTTAGTTGTACAATCCAGTCTTTCTCCAACTGATCCTGATAATCTGAAATCACACTGGCTCGTACTTCTTCAAACTTCTTGTTACCCGGTGGAATCAGATTATTCACTTCCACAAGATAATACATTCCATTTGCTTCTGTCTGGTGCGTGCCTATGGTCCAACTGATTTTATCAATAGCCTCGTGCTCCCCTTTTTCGAAGCTCCTCATGTTGGTGACTGATTTGAATTGTTTTAGGTCTTCGCTTTTTAGGGTGTCTCCTGCCAAAACCTTAGCCATAGCCGAATTGATTGTTTCTTTTGTTTCGGATGAAAAAATCCGTGCCTCTACCCTGAGGCCAGCAGTATAAGAATTTATATTCTTATTGTAATACGCTCTTTGCCCTAAGGTATCCTCCGAGGCCTTGTTCCATATCTCCGTCTCCATAATGCTAAAAAGCAATATTCCTTCACGGTATTCATTCACCAGGTTTCGGTATTCAGGATTTGCTTTCTGTAGCTTAAGATCTTCCATTTCAGAAAGGCTTTCTTCTACAAATTGGTGATATAGTTGTTTTGCATATGCACTCGGTGATACATTGGTAGGTGATTGTTTCTTTAAGATAAACGCTGCAAATTTTTCTAGTGGATACTGCTTTTCACCCAAAGAAAACAAAGTAAATCCCTTGTCCGTTGCTGATAATTTTGCGTTCCATTTGCCTTGTATCAAACTTGAGTCTGCTATTTCAACGAGCCGACTCATTGTTTCGGCACTTTCATTATACTTTAATTCCTTTTTTCGCTTCTCCACCTCGGCAGACTTTGAAATGCTCATGCGATCATCTCTTGCTACTCTTCTTTTCAAGGGTTCTTCCAGCTCGCTAAATGGAGGAAGCAATATCTTTTTTTCAAATCTGATAATGTGCCATCCGAATGAAGTTTGAAATGGTGCTGATATCTCACCTGGCGTACTCATTGAAAAAGCTACTTCTTCAAATTGAGGTGCCGAGGCAAGGGCACCAGCCCCAAAGGGCTTTAGCCTTCCTCCATTATCCTTCGTGCCTGGATCTTGTGAATACTGACTGCACAGTTCATTCCAGCCCCCATTTTTCTTCAATTGATCATATACCTCCTCTATTGTTCTTCTGGTGTCTTCTCCTGTGCCTCTCACTAAAATATGAGATACTTCTACTTCACCACGGGACGGTCTCTTGTCCTCCAGTTTAATTATGTGATAGCCAAATTTTGTGCGTACAGGCTCAGAAATGTCTGCAACGTTTAAATGGTAAACGGCTTCTTCAAAAGGGTATACCATTTGCAATGCAGAGAAGTATCCTAGCACACCGCCATTAGTTTTGGCAGATGGATCTTCTGAAAGTTCTCTCGCCAATTTTTCAAATGATTCGCCCTCCATTGCTCTTTTGCGAATGGCCCTGGCTTTGTTGAATGCCACCAACGTATCAGGTGGAGGCGCATGTTCCTGTACGTTAATCAGAATATGAGAAGCTTTAACTTCCCATTTCATCCTGTCGTATGCTTCTTTCACGAGCTTGTCAAGCACATCAGATTCTGCCACAAACGGTTTTCTTAATTCCTCCTTATACGTATTTAGTTCATCTATAAACTCTGATTTCAAATCTATACCTCGGGACTCAGCCTCTGTCACCTTCAACTTAAAGTTGATAAACAACCTCAAGTACTCCTCTATTTTTTCTTTCGTAAATTCTCCTTCCTTTCCCTGATGATTTTTATTGTACAAGTAAACAAACTCGCTCACTTTAACATCCTTATCATTTATAGAAAATAACGAAAGCCCATCTCCTTTCGTTTGACCAAAGGCAAAAGAGGCAAATAACAACACAAATACAATTGTGAATATTCTACTGCGCATCATCTTTCACAACGGAATATTATTCAACATTTAAATTTTGACCTTACTTCAAATGTGAAAGTATCTTATCTACAGATGTTGTGCTTGCAAATATTTGGATTGGCTTAAATTCTTTGTCATATAAAGCAAGGTGTGGCAGATTGTCTATCATCCAAAGATCCAGTGCATTGACAGGACTTGCATAGGCAAATCGTACATTTTGAAACTCTTTGAGTCCGTATTTTTCAGAAAATTCTCTTATCTGCTCCATAGGAACAGATCCTATCATTATAATAGTTACATCTTTTAACTTATCCATGTTCTGATAGAATTCTTGTGCCTGTGCCTGGCAATGGTCACACCCCGGACTAAACACAACCGCCAGCAGCGATCCCCGTAAGTCATTTTTAGTAAATTCAAATTGGGTGCTGTCTAAATTAAGAAGTTGCAATCTATCCAACTCTCCCATGCTTATTGGAGTGGAGCCCCCAGTGCCGCAACTGCTCATTATCAATGCAATCAATATTACCGCCAAAGTGAATACGGGTTTTACAACTTTCTTTCTTTTCATTTTATTTATGTTATTCATTATCCTTTTTATAAATTTTTGTTAATCGGCATACATTCTTCCCATCTTTTGAGCCATACTCTACTTTATCCATTATGGATTTCACCAGCCTTATACCCAAGCCACCCTTTCTCTTTTCATGAATGAGGTTATCCATTTTGGGTTCAGTAAAAGCATTGATATCAAATACATTTCCGTCATCGATAATTTCAAAAACCAGCACTCCTTCAGAAGGCTCTAAAATACAAAGTTCAATTTTGTGATCAGGGTTGCAATGGTGAGCATGAATCATAAGATTAGAACACATCTCGTCAATGGCAAGTACCATAGCACTCAACTCCAACTCAGGGATATCATAGTTTTTCAGTGAAGTTCTGATAAACTCACGAATCCCTTTTAAGTTGTTCAGGCTACACCCTATGTTATACCGATAATTCATTTACTAATTGCTTCGCTTCTTCCTTTGTGGAACAAATGTGCAGTAGGTCAGCAAGTCCCAGAATACTGAAATTATTTGCCACTTTTTCGTTCAATCCAAACATCACCATGCTAATCCCTTTGTCTTTAAACTCTTCAATGTAAGACATGAAAACACCGAGACCGGCTGAGGAGATATATTCCAGGGAACTACAATCCACGAGAATTTTTTTGAACCCCTCACCCACGCTTTTGGCAATGGAGAGATCCAACTCAATGGACGAACTGGCATCAATCTCACCGATAACTGCCAAGGTGTCGATTCCGTCTTCTTGTAGTCTTTTGATTTGAACCATCTTTATTAACGATTTATATTTTTATAAGTTCTGTTCTATTTAAACCTTACAATCATGGTCGTAAAATCATCGTTGATGTCATCCGTACCAGAGTAGTCAAATAATTTAGATATCAGGTGCTCCTGAATTTCTCTGGCACCCTTATCCTTCACCTCCAGTATCGTTTGCTCAAGATTTTCATACCCAAATTCCACTCCTTTACTATCCTTAGCTTCTGTAATTCCGTCCGTGTACAATACCATCACATCACCTTTTTGGTACTTTATTTTATACACATCGATCATATTACAATACGTCATATTCTTCACCATTCCCAAAGCCGCTCCCTTGTCCTGCAAATACGCTGATGTATCTGTTGCACTGGTATAGTATAGCACAGGACAATGACCCGCCCTACAATATGTGATCTCCCCGTTTTCACTATCCAACACGAAATATATGGCAGAAATAAAGGACCCCCTCTCCAAACAAAACACCAATGCCTTGTTGGCCCTCACCATAAATTCACGTGGGTCCAGCTCCTGCTGAGCCAGGCTATGAAATATCCCCTTCATTTGTGACATATGAAAGGCCGCTGTAGTTCCCTTACCGGAAACATCAGCAATTATTAAGGCAACTTTATGGTCATTTATGCGAATGGTGTCATAATAATCACCTCCTACCTCATCGGCAGATTGTGAGAAGGCAGCGATGTCGAAATCACCATTCGATTCAAGGTTTTCGGGTAACAGGCTTTTCTGAACGGTCTTGGCAATTTTAAGCTCCTCTTTATATCGTTCATTTTGAAAGGCCTCTTCCAACAGCCTGAAGTTCTCAATCGAAATTCCTGCCTGGTTGGCAAAAGTAGAAACCACACGGGTCATCTCCTTATTAAAGCCATCAGGCAATTCCTTCAGAATGGCAAGTGTACCGATGGACTCTCCCTTTACCACAATGGGAAAAGATAGCAATGAACGAAACCTCGCTCCTTTTAAAGACCCCAGGTGTTTGGATAAGTTTTTGGTCTTATCTATTCCCTGGTCGAGTGCTCCTTTTATTTTATTATTAATTATATGGTCTTGGATCGCTTTAGTTTCGGGTTCGGATATTCCATAGGTAAATAGACGATCCTCCTGGGATACGCTTTTTATTTCCAACCAGGCAGCATCTGCAAAAACAGAGCTGACCGAACTTTCCAACAAAATATTATAGACACTCTCTTCACTTTGTTCCGTTTGAATGGATTGGCTGATCCGCTGGAAGTTTACTACTTCCTCCAGTTTTTGTTCGAACACGGAAGAAGTAGGCAAATTGAACAATATCACCAAAAAGGAAAAAAGGCTATACACCATCACAAAACCGAAAATGGAAAGGCTGAATGTATGCTCTCTGAAATCCAAAAATGAAGTAGACTGAATACCAATAAAATCTGCAAGCCTGGTAGTCGTATAAAAGAAATATCCTAAGTAAAAAAAGGCAAGTACTAACAATAGTAAACTGGTCCACTTTTGCTTAAAATTGAGATAAGCCACCCACTTCATGTTGGCAGAAAGCACGAGTCCCAAACCTCCTAGCATTATGGCAATAATAGTACTCAGGGTGCCATTGGTTCCAGAGTTAAGGCTATCGTACAAAAGCGCAAAAAGCAATGTGAATTCAAAAACCGTCCACACCCTGATCAGCCATTTTGACTTCTGATATAATATCAGGCGCTTCCAGGAAGTGAAGGCTGCCATTAAAAAGCTTAAGAAAAGGGCAAGGTTGATGTGATAAATCACATCCGTGAATAAGATGTTGGTGGCTAATGCAGTATCCCCTAGCAAGAATAAAATCAGGCGTAATCCCAGCGAAACAACAGTAGCTACCAAACCTGTGGCAAATACACGCCAGAGCAGATCGGTAAAGTTGAGGCTCTCTTCCTTTTCGATTTTAAACTTATAATAATAGAAAAGGCATAGCACGTACAGGTCGAACATGAGCCTGGGCAGCCAAACTGGAATATCTGGATGAAGTCCTCGGATATCGCTAAACAGAATGGTGACATCTGAAAAAATCAATACCAGCCAGGCTATAAATGCGCCTAAAAATGTAATTCGTATAAGGGCTCTGGCTCGCAAATGAGGATGAATTGATAAAAAATAAGCCAATCAGAAAATTGGGCTTACAATTATAGGAAAAGCAGTCTAACCCATGAAATCTATATCTCTGACAGATACAGGTTTACAGGCTAAAAAACGCTTATTATATTGAAAATACCCCTATTAGTCTAGTTCCTGCTATAATTAGGAGCCTCCTGGGTAATTGAAACGCCATGTGGATGACTCTCATTGACCCCAGCAGCAGTAATTTTTACAAACTTAGCTCCTTTCAGTTTCTGTACATTTTTGGCTCCACAATATCCCATGCCGGCCCTAAGTCCACCAACTATCTGATATAAAACTTCTGATACATGGCCTTTGTAAGGTACTCTGCCTGAAATTCCCTCAGGAACCAGTTTTTTCACATCATCTTCTACATCCTGGAAATATCGGTCCTTAGAACCTTTACCCATGGCCTCTACGGAGCCCATTCCTCTGTAGGACTTAAACTTCCTTCCCTCGTACAATATCATTTCACCCGGAGCTTCCACCGTTCCCGCCAGTAGTGACCCCACCATTACACTATCTGCCCCGGCAGCAATTGCCTTTACTATATCCCCCGAGAACCGAATTCCTCCGTCTGCAATTATCTTTACCCCAGATCCCTTTAGCGCTTTGGCTGCCTCATAGACAGCTGATAGTTGAGGAAGCCCCACACCAGCGACAATACGTGTAGTACAAATACTTCCAGGTCCTACACCCACCTTTACGGTATCTGCACCAGCTTGTGCCAACATTTTAGCCCCGGCTCCTGTGGCCACGTTACCCACCACCAACTCTAATTCCGGAAACTTTCTTTTCATATTTTTTGCCGTGTCGAGAACAAACTTGTGATGGCCATGGGCGGTGTCAATGCTGATGACATCAACTCCCGAAACCTTTAGTGCCATTATTCGGTCAATAATATCCGGAGTCACCCCAACGGCAGCTCCTACCCTCAGGCGCCCAAAGCTATCCTGGCAGGCATTTGGTTTGTTCTTCTTTTTCTGAATATCTCTGAAAGTGATCAGGCCTGTAAGTTTTCCGCTTTTATTTATGATCGGAAGTTTTTCGATCTTATGTTTTTGAAAAATTACCTCTGCTTTATCCAGGGTGATCCCATCCTTTGCCGTGATTAGATTCTCTTTTGTCATTATCTGTTCTACCGGCTTGGACATATCTTTCTGAAACCTAAGATCGCGGTTGGTAATGATGCCCAGAAGCTTGCCGTTTCCATCCACAACGGGGATGCCTCCGATCTTAAACTCCCGCATAATATTTTCCGCATCTCTCAAGGTAGAGTTTACCTGTAGGGTGATGGGATCGAGGATCATACCACTCTGTGAGCGCTTCACTTTGCGCACCTGAGCAGCCTGCTCCTCAATGGACATATTCTTATGTATAAATCCCAAACCTCCTTCCAGCGCCATCGCAATGGCCAAATCCACCTCCGTTACGGTGTCCATGGCAGCGGAGATGACGGGGATATTTAGTTTTATTTTACCTGTGAGATGGGTGCTTATGTCCGTCTCTCGCGGAAGCACTTCAGAATAGGCAGGTACCAACAGCACATCATCATATGTGAGCGCTTCAAAGAGAAATTTAGATGAATTTAGGGGGGTCATAGCAAATAATATTTACGATCCATTATTTGCCGAGCAAAGCTAGCCTAATTTGAGGACAACTCAATTGCTCCCCTCTAATTTATCTCATTAACTTTACGCAGAGTGATTCTAAGTCAGAAAAAGACTTCAACCCCAACCCAATGATCAGACTTTATATATCATCTTTCCTTTTGCTCCTTTCGCTAGGGCTATTTGCCCAAACGCAAACAGGTAAGGCTTCCTTTTATGCCGATAAGTTCGAAGGTAGAACCACAGCCAGTGGCGAGAAATACAAGCACAATAAACTTACCGCTGCCCATAAAACGCTTCCTTTCGGCACCAAGGTGCGCGTAACTAATCTAGCTAATAATCAGGTAGTTGAGGTGGTAATTAACGACCGTGGCCCCTATGTTGATGGGCGAATTATTGATCTTTCAAAATCTGCTGCCGAACAACTGGGGTTTATAAATCTTGGTCTGGCAGAGGTAAAAATGGAAGTCGTTGATGCCGGAGATGGCAAGGGCAAGACGCAACCTGTGGCCATTGGAAAAGTCTCCGTTGAAGAAAAAGAGTTTTACGATCTCTCCATTTCCAGATTGAACCCTTCCGGCTTCGGAGTACAAATAGGAACTTATCAGGAATTAGTAAATCTGATGAGGCTATCCGAAAATTTAAAGAACTCCTATAAAAGGGACGTCACCATTCAAGTGAAGGTGATTAATGGTGTCAAGTATTACAGCATCATTTTAGGTCAGTTTTCTAAAAGGGCAAAAGCAGGAGGATTTCTGGCCGATATCAAGAAAAAATTTCCTGACGCTTTTATTGTTGAATTTGATCGATTGTAAAGTGTATTTCCTTTTTCAATTCACCCCAATAGATTTCCTCTCTTTTTGCTGATTTTTAGCTACACGGCCTCCGTTCTAATCGGCCTGGTTTTAGGCCTTCTGGGTGGTGGTGGCTCTACTCTTGCTATTCCTATTCTCGTTTATCTGTTTCACCTCGATCCTGTTATCGCCACTGCTTACTCCCTCTTTATTGTTGGATCCACCAGCTCAGTGGGCGTAGCCTGGAAATGGAAAAAAGGGTTAATCCATTTCAAAACAGGATTTGTATTTGGAATCCCTTCTTTGCTCACTGTTTTTATTACCCGGAAATGGATTGTTCCCTCCTTACCCGATATCATTATTGACACCTCCTATCTAATCATTACGAAAAGGATTTTGCTGTTAGGGCTTTTTGCAATCCTCATGATCATTACGTCATTCTCAATGATGAGAAAGCAAAAAAAAGTAAAAGAACCTTCTGAGTTTAATTTGGTTTATGTCCTTGTCCTTGGAATCATAATTGGTTTACTCACCGGACTGGTAGGTGCTGGAGGTGGCTTTTTAATAATTCCAGCGCTCGTGCTCTTAACGGGACTACCCATGAAAGTGGCTACCGGAACATCATTATTTATTATCGCATTCAACTCACTTATCGGATTTACAGGGGATATTTTCAATCTGGAAATACAGTGGCCGTTTTTACTTACTATTACAAGCCTGGCCATCGGAGGTGTATTCATTGGCAATTGGCTCTCTACCAAAATCAAAGGAGCCCACCTTCGGGTTGCTTTTGGATGGTTTACGCTTGCCATTGGCTGTTGGATTTTGATCAAAGAAACTATTCTTCAATAATTTGTTAGTGACTTTTGTCACGCCTTTTAAACAAATCATTCCCGATCTTTGCATCAGACAATAAATTATGGCTGATAAGAAAACCTTTAATGAATTGATACAGGGCGAAAAGCCTGTGTTAGTAGATTTTTTTGCAGAATGGTGTGGTCCATGCAAAATGATGGCTCCAATTCTTCAGGATTTCTCCAAAGAAATGGGTGATAAAATAAAAGTCATCAAAATAGATATAGACAAAAACCAAAAGGCTGCCGCAGCGTATCAAATTCAAGGCGTACCCACCTTTATCCTATTTCAAAAAGGGAAAATTGTTTGGAGGCAATCAGGGGCGATTCCCGGGCATCAATTGAGGTCTATTGCTGAAAAATATTTACCCAAGTAAAACACTAGTGCCTTGGCGCTTATTCTCCAGTTATTGATTTCACTATTTCTTCTGCTACCCGCTCCGCAGAGGCCAGCGCCCCATTAATTGTGCCTGCATCACCACTTACATCGGTGGCCTCACCTGCAAAAAATATTTTGTCTCCAATGGGAATTCCTAGGTTTTTACGATCTTCAAGTGTCGCTGATGCCATCGGATATGAATAGCCACCTCTGATAAATTCATCTTTACCCCAATCCTGAATAATCGACAGCACCCCGCTGGTATCAAAATCTCTTCTTACAAACGCTGTGGCCTGACCATTATAAATTACATCCAGCTCAGCTAATATGGTATTCACCATGTCTGGCCCTTGAGCAGAAAGCTCAACTGCCTTAGGTCCATTAATGGTAATGGATAGTGTCTGGTTAAACTCACTTCTTCCTACTCCAGCGCTAAAACAATTAGGAATTGATTCACCCCCCCACAACCATCCGGTAGTTTCTCCCCAGAAATTTTTCTTAAAATCGATTACCACACGAATAGAATGATCCATTCCAATTCTACCCATGGCCGATGTCATAGCTCCGGGTAGCCCAGGACTGAATGATATCACGTTCTGTTTTAGTATAGACAGGGGTACAGTCACCACCACTTTATTGGTTTCTATTTGATTGCCATTGGCATCCGTAATCAGAACCTTATCTCCGGTAGAATCAATGGAAGTAACCTGAGTGTTGAGCTGAACCAAATCTCTTACCTGATCAAACCTGAAAATCAGGAAATCTTGCATCGGATTGGTTTTCAGTGCCAAACGAGCACCGTCATGGTCTCTTGCCTGAAGTGCTTCTGATAGGCCAGCCATACCAACATTGGCATTGGAAGAACCATACAAATTTCCTACTTGTGAATTGATAAGTGCTTTTACTCTGGCTGGTAAGCCTGCAGCTGCCTGCTCAACCGTAACCCCAGAGCCTGAAAAATTCTTAAGACTTTCTACAAAATTTTGCGCATTAACAAAGTCACCATCTATGTCCCATTCTTCAGCAAGCTTTGCTATGTTATCTATTAGATATCTATCCGAGGATGCCTCGTCAATATTAATTGTTTTGACGGCAAAGTTCTTAAGGTTGGTTCCCCAAATCGAATCCGAACCATAAATTACCTCAGCCCCTAACTCTACCGGGAAATCAGCTACTGATAGATTAACAAGATCCTTTTGATTGCGCAGGGAACGCACACGCCCTCCTATCTGATTACCTGCTTCTAGCACGGTAACCTTTATCCCTTTGGCTTTCAGAATATCTGCAGTATACATCCCGGCTGCACCCGCGCCAATCACAACCACATCTCCATCATATGGCACCTCTGGTCCGGGATCATCTTTACTGCATGACGTCAACAAATGTGGCAATAACAAACCCCCTGAAAGGCCAAAACCTAATTGCTTGAGTAATTTTCTTCTCTTCACGTTATCAACTTTGTCAGAAAGATAAATATATGAACGGATTTATTGAAAATTGGCCTTCTAATGCCCTAATTGCTACAAATTCGAGGTTCTGCAATAATTAGCTGTCTATTGGCTTATCCTTGCGGCTAAACTAGGCACTCAAATATCCATGAGTGAGTTTTAATATGGAAAAGAACAATCCTCAAAAAATAAAAAAGATTGTCATTATCGGCCCTGAGTGCACCGGCAAATCAGAATTGTCTGAGTACCTCTCCCGTCACTTCAATACCTGTTGGGTGCCAGAGTATGCACGGACCTACCTTGACAATTTAAATACTCCTTATCAGGAAAGTGATTTGGTGAAAATAGCGCATGGACAGATTAAGCTCGAAGACGAATGGTTGCCTGAAGCCAATAAGATACTAATATGTGATACCAATCTATTGGTCATCAAAGTATGGAGCAATTTTAAATATGGCCGCTGCAATGAGGAGATATTGCAGATGATTAAGGAAAGGACATACGACCTGTACCTGCTTACCTATATAGATATACCGTGGCAGGAGGATCCACAACGTGAGCATCCGGATAAAAGAGAGGTGCTTATGAAAATTTATAAAGAAGAATTGGAGCAACAAAGCGTGCCTGTTGTGGAAATAAAAGGTGAGAGGGAGGAGCGAAGGGCAAATGCAATTAAGGCAATAGAACAATTACTAAAAGACAATGATTGAAAAAATCGGAGCCTATGCAGCACTGCAAGTTAGGGATTTCCGTTTTTTTATTTTGGCCCGGCAGTGTGCTACGCTGGCCATCCAGATTCAGGCTACGATTGTCAGTTGGCAATTGTATGACATCACTCACGACCCACTCGCATTAGGATTAATAGGCCTCACAGAGGCAATTCCTGCCATTTCCGTATCATTATATGCGGGTCACATTGCAGATATAGTCGCCCGCAAAAAAATAATTTTAATTACTGTTTCACTTCTTCTCTTCTGTTCATTGGCTTTGCTCTTCTTTACGCTTGAACCCGGGATGTCCATACTACAGTATGGTGTGTTTCCCATTTATTTGATTATTTTCCTCAGCGGTTTGGCTCGTGGTTTTTTATCCCCGGCCAATTTTTCATTCATGCCACAGTTAATTCCAAGGCATCTCTATGGCAATGCCATTTCTCTGAATACCACGTTTTGGTTAATCGCCTCCATTGTAGGGCCTATGCTTGCTGGGTTCATATATGCTTTAATTGGCATCAGCGCTTCCTATATGCTTGGCGTTATACTTGCCATTGCAGCACTTGGCTTTTACATGGCCATCCCATCAAGGCCCGTGCCCCCTGTATCCCATGAACAAGGTGTAAGGCAAAAAATAAAATCAGGATTAAAGTTTGTTTTAAAAACTCAGATAATTCTTGGCGCCATCAGTCTCGACATGTTTGCGGTTCTCTTCGGAGGTGCGGTAGCTTTACTTCCCATTTTCGCTGCCGAAATACTGGAGGTAGGGCCGCAGGGGTTGGGTATGTTGCGTGCTGCCCCGGCACTGGGAGCGGTTTTGATGGCTTTTTATATTACTCACAATCCAATCCAAAGAAATACAGGAAAAGTGATGTTGATTTGCGTGGCTGGATTTGGAGCTAGTATGATTGGATTCGGATTATCAACCAGCTTTATCTTTTCGCTTTGCATGTTAATGTTAAGTGGGATGTTCGATAGTATCAGTATGATTATCAGAAGTACCTTGATTCATACGCGGACACCTGAAAATATGAAAGGTCGTGTCTCTGCTGTAAATAGTATTTTTGTGGGCTCCTCCAATGAGATTGGTGCTTTCGAATCAGGGGTTACAGCCAAACTCATGGGCGTGGTCGCTTCCGTTGTTTTCGGTGGTGCGATGACGCTGCTCACGGTGGGCATTACAGCCTGGAAGGCCAAAGAGCTCACACACCTCGATCAACTGGATGATGCAATGGACAGGGAAGTTTCCTGACCATCACGCCAATTATCACTTTTCATTTTTAATTTCGTTTTCATAGTGTTAGCTTTTTGTCTTAAACCAGATTCTATGAAGAATGCCATCTTTGCGATAATTTTTTTTCTTCCACTGCTGAGCTTTGGACAAACCTCATTAAATGTTCCGGGGCTGAACGAATCCGTGGAGGTCATCCGGGATAATTATGGAGTAAATCATATATATGCTAAAAATGAGCACGATCTTTTTTTCGCTCAGGGTTACTGCGCAGCAAAAGACAGGTTATTCCAATTTGAAGTATGGAGACGGCAGGCAACCGGAACAGTAGCTGAGTTATTAGGACCCAGAGAAATAAACAGAGACATTGGTGCACGCCTGTTTCGCTTCCGTGGAAATTTAAAACAAGAACTCAATCATTACCATGAAAATGGTGAAGCGATCATCACGGACTACACAGATGGTGTAAATGCTTACATCAGTGAAACCGAAAAGAACCCAGGTCTCCTGCCTCTTGAGTTTGAACTTTTAGGGACAAAACCTCAAAAATGGACTCCCGATGTTGTGATTTCCCGACACCAGGGGCTAGTAATGAATTTGACCGAGGAGGTAAGTGTAGGAAGAATGGTAGCTGCGCTTGGCGCTGCAAAGGTAAAAGAAATCCAAAACTACGGTCCCGGTGACCCCGTTCTTGAATTAGACCCAGCTATCAATGCGGAGCGACTATCAGATGATGTGATCGAATTGTATAATGCTTTCAGAAGACCTGTAGCTTTCGCCCCCGAAGATCTGGTAGCTGATGCCAATACCAATCTGGAGGAGTATCGCTACTTGGTAAAACTGGATGAAGAAGCGAGACAAAGTGTTTTAGATGAAGAAAAACAAATCATTGGTAGCAATAACTGGATAGTAAGTGGACGCTATTCACAAAGTGGATATCCACTACTCGCCAATGACCCTCACCGTTCTCTCTCTGCACCTTCCCTTCGTTACATGGTACACCTCAATGGTCCAGGATGGAATGTGGTCGGTGGTGGTGAGCCCACCATTCCGGGTATTTCAATCGGGCATAATGACTATGGTGCATGGGGGCTCACTGTTTTTGAAATAGACAGTGAAGACTTGTATGTATACGAACTGAATCCGGCCAACAAAAATCAATACAAATACAAAGGAGGATGGGAAGACATGCGCATCGAAAAGGATGTAATTAAAGTAAAAGGTGCACCAGATGTAAATGTAGAACATCGATATACAAGACACGGCCCGGTCACTATGATGGACAAAAAAAACAATATTGCTTACGCTGTTAGGGCAGGATGGATGGAAATTGGAGGATCGCCCTATTTAGCCAGCCTTAGGATGGATCAGGCTAAAACATGGGAGGAATTCAGAGAGGCTTGTTCCTATAGTCACCTGCCAGGCGAAAATATGATTTGGGCTGACAAAGAAGGTAACATTGGATGGCAGGTGGTAGGGGTTGCTCCGATGAGAAAAAACTGGAGTGGCATGGTGCCTGTTCCTGGTGATGGCCGTTACGAATGGGCTGGGTTTTTACCTATCAAATCACTGCCCAACGTACTCAATCCCGAAAAAGGGTTTTTGGCCACCGCCAATGAAAACCTCGTGCCCGACAAGTATGAACACCGAAATGCTGTAGGCTGGAGTTGGGCAGAAAGCTATCGCGCGGATCGCATCAATGAGGTGCTCGCAATGAATAGGAAATTCTCTATCGCTGATATGATGCGATTGCAAACCGACTACTTGTCGATACCCGCAAGAACACTCGTGCCTTTACTCACCGAACTAAAGTCCGATGATAAAACAACTGAAACAGCCCGTCTTATGTTGACGAAATGGGATTTTATCATGGATAAAAACTCCATAGAAGCATCGATATATAAGGCCTGGGAAGATCGCTTAAAAGACAACATCAAACCTTTATTTGTTCCTGAAAAAGGGATGGATCTCGTACGTTCTTTGCCATTGAGCAACGTGATTGGCTGGATATTGACAGCTCGCCCTGAATTCGGAAGCAATTCCGTTCTGGCAAGAGATCAATTCTTATTAACAGCGTTGAAAGACGCCACCTCCGACCTTACTAAAAAGCTGGGGTCAGATATGCGGAAGTGGCAATATGGTCAGGTTAAAAATCATCATGTCCATATTAAACATCCACTGAGCAATGCTGCTGATCCGGCAACCAGAAAAAAGATTGAATTTGGCCCTTATCCAAGAAGTGGCTATGGTTCAACTCCTGGCATGACTGGCAACGGAGATAACCAAACTCATGGTGCTACCTTTAGAATTGTAGTGGATACTAAAGATTGGGATAAATCAATGTTTACCAACGCCCCAGGTCAAAGCGGAGTGCCCGGAAATAAGTTCTATGGCAACCTGTTCCCACTTTGGGCAAATGATAAGCATTTCCCGGTATATTTCAGCAAGCCATTGGTTGAAAAATCAGCCTTTGAAAAAGTAATTCTAAAGCCATAACAATCATAGGGCAAGGTGATAATAGTCACTGTTTCATTAATGGTGACTTCGTACATTGTTTCAATATTCGGTTTTGATGAGTGGTAAACTTATTAAGCTTTTGCTGATTTGTTTTGTCTGCCTCGGACTAGCCTATGGGCTTGCCTTCATCTATGAAATATATTTTTAACTAAAAATTACTATTATGAAAAAGAATATGGGAAATGCCGATCGGATTATCCGCATTTTAATTGTTTTAATTTTTGCTGCATTGTATTATACCGGAACTGTTACAGGACTACTTGGGACAACGCTTATCATACTCTCAGCTGTATTTGTAGCAACCAGCTTATTGAGCTTCTGTCCGATTTATGCCGTCTTTGGTATGAATACATGCCCCACTAAAAAGTCAGAATAGTACTTTGACTGAATCCATTTACTCAAGCTCTACCCTCTGCTGGTAATGGTTTTAACCATTGAATATATTGGGGAAACTCCAAACCATCCATCCGTAAGCAGCAAATCGAAGTACACGAGCAATGGATATTAACAGAAAAGATTTCAACGGAAAATTAATGGAGCCCGCTAACATACACATGGCAGAGAAGGGTATTGGTGTTACCGCGCCAACAAAAATTAAGTATCCACCATATTTCCTTATCTGACCTTGATAGGCACTAAGATATTGTTCGTTTATTTTTATAAAGAAGCCAGTCTTGGAAAAATTGCGTCCTATATAATAACCCAACACGCCCGCCCCGTAAGATATTATAGTTAGAAAAACAAGATTGACTATATACTCAGAGACGGGCACATGGTTGAGTACATAAACAATCATAAAAAACTCTGGTGGCACCAGCCCAAACACAATTTCAGAAATCGAAAAAACCAGGTAAAAAATTATAGGGTTTGCATGTATCCGGGCAATATGAGGCATGAAGTTGTCCTGGATATAACCCTCCAATAAAATAAATACAGTAATTATCACAGCAAACCAAAGTAAGCCCTTTGCGAGATTTCTCAACAGGAACCCTGATTTGGTTTCTTCCTCGACTGGTTCCATTCTTCTAATTTAAAATCGGATGACGCCTAAAGGGCTTTCGCTCATCAAAAAGTTTGCGATAGGTATGATGAACCTTACATACTTGAGCTCCAACCTGCTCTACTACTACAATCATTTTTGGATTAAAGTCTCCAATCCAATTCATCTCGTATTCCTCATACCGTTTATACTTCACCTGAAGTACATCGCTTGCATTCAAAACCATTGCGCCATCAAGCCCCTTTCCCTGATGCTCAGGCACAATCCCGAACAAGATACCAAATGCTTTCTTATTTGTCTTTAACCAAGAATGCCAAAGAAATTTAGCCTTACCAATCCAATCTAATTTTCCGTTAACATATTTAAATATTTGATTGATCTCTGGCAGCGAAAGAAAAAAGGACACTGGCTCACCTTTATAAAAGCCAAAGTAAAGAAGTTTTAAATCCATAATTGGCTTCATCTGCTTCACAATCAACTTGGCTTGTTGAGGCGTCAATTCTGGAAGCTCTGCCCTATTCGCCCAGGCGTTGTTATATACCGTGCGAAGATATTCCGCCAAACGATGAACTTCATTTTTCCGGAGGTGCCTGAATTGATAATCTTTATTCTCTGCCAGTCTTTTAGCCTTGGCCTCCAATTTAGGTGACAATGGATCCATAACTCGTCTGGCATAAGTGAACTGTTTAAAGTAGACCTGAAAACCATATGACTCAAAAAATTCCTGATAGTAAGGAAAATTATAATTGCACTGGTAATTAGGATCCCGATCAAAACCATCTATTAACAATCCCCACCAACGATCCTTATTCCCAAAGTTTATCGGTCCATCCATCGCTTCCATTCCTCGTTCTGTAAGCCATTCCCTACAAGTATCAAAAAGTAAAAAAGCAGCATCTTTGTTTTCAATGCAATCAAAAAAGCCCATGCCACCGGTTGGTTGATCATTACCTTTATTGACAGCCTTTTCATTAACAAATGCCGCAACTCTTCCTATAACAATACCTCCATCGTCTTTCAGTATCCACCTACAGCATTGTCCGTGGCGAAATGCTTTATTCTTTTCTTTGTCAAAAACAGATTCAATATCCGCATCAAGAGGCCTAATCCAGTTTGTGCTATTTTGAAATAATCTAACCGGCAGATTAATAAAATCTTTTATATCTTCTTTTGTCGTTACTTCTTTAATTATCATCCCTCAACTCATTTGGCATAATCCTGAAGGTTGCCCCAAGGCTGGACATGTTTTCCGCCATCATCTTTACCTTCAATTTATCTGTTGCATCTTTAGCCGTGTATAAGCTCAATTCCGACTCCTCCGAAATCTTGGTAACCCTGCAAAACATTTCAAAAAATAGCATTAATAGTAGGTTGTACAGGGTTTTGATTCAATATTATCTAAGTGCATAAAAAGCAATATAATGCATTCCTGTGATTTGCCGCATACTGTGTAAAAAATTGAACTATAATAAGTTGCGTTTTACAACACAACCCTAAAGGGTCATCAATTCGTTTATGATCTTATGTATGTAACGGTATTTACAAATCCTTTATAAAAGGAGCTTAATCTTGTTCTTTCAAAGTATTCACTTTGAATTATCCTATCCCAATTGGGCAACACCTTTAAATCGAGTGCTCCTACCCAATTAAAAAACAAATACATCAATTTCAAAAGAACTCCATGCCAATACTTATTATTGACAAAATCTGCAACAACCCAACTCCCTCCGCTTTTCAAGTGGTTATGTATTTGCTGAGTGATACTTTCCAGCTCGGGCTCAGTAAACATATCAACAAAAAAATGAGTGATGACAACATCAAATTTTTGTTGAGGCATATTTTCATGGGTGCCATGAATGAAAATAATTCGATCTGTAAAGTCCAAATTCTTTTTGGCCTGTCCTATCATTTCTTTTGAAGCCTCCACATACCAAACCGTACAACTGCTATTCAGCTTTAACAGCTTAGTCAACCATTTTCCCGTGCCTCCACCAAGCACGAGCACATTAGAATAACCCGTAATCGTTTCAAGATTACATTCTTGTGCTTTTATTAAACTGTTTCCAAAAACTAAACCAGCAATCTTATCGTAAAATGGAGCGATCCTGTCAAATCGATTTAATTTTAATGCTTCCATTAGCAAATCACATAAAGTAATGGAAATAGAAAAACGGCATCGCCCGCTAACCGGTATCTATCATTCAGCGCAAACCAATTGGATTTTATAAAAATCAACAACAACACCAGATACATAGCAACAAAAATCATCAATACAAGAATATTTAAGCCTCTATCAAAAGCATAAACGAATAGAACAATTTGCAACAGAAAAAGAAAGGATAAAAAGCCTTTTGAGGCCTTGTCTCCTACGCTAGCCACTAAAGAAGGATGGTTATCCAACTTGTCTTTGTCTCTATCAAACCAGGAGAAAAGGACAAGATTAATGAGCGCAGTATTAAAAAATAACACGGAGGGAACCTCTATTAGGCTATTAAATGATAATTCTGACAAAGCGATAACCGGTAGCATCACTCCCACACAGTATAACACTGCCCCCAAAAGTTCTTTGAGAAAACCCAATCTTCGCTGTACCACAAAATAGACAAACACCAATCCGCCAAGACCTATCCCCATACTTAGCACCGATTTGTAAATAAAAAACAGCAACGGTATTATGGTTAGTAATATAAGTATTGCCATAACCAGAATCACCTCGAAATTTTGCTGATGAAATCTGTGTCGTTGAGTAGAAGCCTGCCCTTTTAATTTCTTTGCATCAACCAGGTGATCCATGGTGTAAATCAACCACACGGTCAGTCCAAGGCACAGCAACCCTTGAAATCGAATATCAACTTCAAAGACTTTTGTCAAAAACATGGCTGAGATAATAGCCCCTAACGCTACATCCAGACTTAACAAGTTGACGTATCTGTAATAACGGGTTATCTGTTGCATTAAAAAAAGAAAGCCCTCCGTTTGGGAGCGCTTTCAATTTAAAAATAATTAATATGCTTTTACGAAGATTTTAGTGCTTCTGCTCCTCCAACAATCTCCAGAATCTCCTTAGTAATAGCCGCCTGGCGAGTACGGTTATATACCAGTTTCAGTTCTTTCAACAATTCTCCTGCATTTTCGGTTGCTTTATCCATAGCAGTCATCTGAGCCCCGTTAAATGCCGCATTAGAATCCAATACGGCTTTGAACAATTGAACTCTCAATGACTTTGGGATAAGCCCCGTTACTATCTCTTCGCGATCTGGCTGGTATATATAATCAATATCAGCTCCTTTGGATTCGGTTATTGAAGCAGTCTTTATGGGTAAATAGGCCTCTATCCGTAATATCTGGGTGGCCACATTTTTAAACTCATTGTAAACTAAATCAATTTTGTCATAAGCACCATTTCTATAAGAGGACATCAAGAATTCCGCGGCCTTAGATACATTTTCAAAAGAAAGGTCATGAAATATAGTTGAGTAAGCGTCCTCTACTTTGTAACCTCTCTTTTTAAAATACTCTAACGCCTTCTTGCCTATTGGTAATATGGTAATTCTTCCTTGCTCTTCCTGATGAGCATACTTTTCTTTAATAAGCTTTAAAGTCGCCTTGAAAACACTGCTATTAAAAGAGCCACAAAGTCCACGGTCTGCACTTATTGTTACAATCAAAATATTTTTCTCCTCGCGAGCTTCATTATACCAACTTTCCCCCTCTTCTTCGGCATTAGACACATTATGAAGTACCTCAGAAAGCTTTTCAGAAAACGGTCTCATTTGGATAATCCTCTCCTGCGACCTTCTCAACTTGGCAGCCGCCACCATCTTCATGGCTTTGGTAATCTGCTGCGTTGAAATAATCGAGGTTATCCTACTTTTTACCTCCTTTAAACTGGCCATTTATCGTTCTTAATATTTGGCAGCCAATTCCAAAGCTGCTTTTTTAACTGTTTCTACATCTGCATCCTCAAATTTACCGGCTCTAAAATTGTCAAGCACAGTGTGGTTTTGTGCTCTCAGCAAACCAAGAAATTCTTTTTCAAATTCTCTTACCTTCTCAACGGGCACATTATCAATGTAACCCCTGGTTGATGCCAAAATCATAGCTACCTGTTCTTCAACAGGAACCGGTGCATACTGAGGTTGTTTCAACACTTCTGTATTTCTTCTTCCTCTTTCAATGACCAGCTTAGTAGAAGCATCAAGGTCTGAGCCGAACTTAGAAAATGCTTCAAGCTCTCTGAATTGTGCCTGATCCAACTTAAGTGTACCCGCAACCTTCTTCATTGATTTGATCTGGGCAGCACCACCTACACGTGACACTGAGATTCCTACGTTAATCGCAGGGCGAACACCAGCATTAAACAAGTTCGTCTCAAGGAATATCTGACCATCCGTAATTGAAATTACGTTGGTTGGAATATATGCTGATACGTCATTCGCCTGGGTCTCTATAATTGGGAGTGCAGTTAATGATCCTCCGCCTTTCACCTTATCCTTCAAAGAAGGAGGCAAGTCATTCATTTGAGAAGCGATCTCATCGTTGGCAATAATTTTTGCAGCACGTTCAAGTAAGCGAGAGTGCAAATAGAATACATCCCCAGGGTATGCTTCACGTCCTGGAGGCCTTCTCAAAAGAAGAGACACCTCGCGATAAGCAACCGCCTGCTTTGATAAGTCATCATATATAACGAGAGCTGGACGACCCGTATCCCTGAAGTACTCGCCAATCGCTGCACCCGTAAATGGGGCAAAGAACTGCATAGGAGCAGGATCAGCTGCCGAAGCAGAAACGATCACTGTGTAATCCATAGCTCCAGCCTTTTCCAATGTATTTACAATACCCGCTACTGTAGATGCCTTCTGTCCGATAGCAACATATATACAATAAACAGGCTCGCCTTTTTCATAAAATTCTTTTTGGTTGATAATCGTATCAATGGCAACAGCTGTTTTACCTGTTTGACGATCACCAATGATCAATTCTCGCTGACCTCTACCGATTGGAATCATGGAGTCAATCGCTTTGATACCTGTTTGCAATGGCTCACTTACCGGCTGACGGAAAATTACACCAGGCGCTTTGCGCTCCATTGGCATTTCAAAAAGCTCACCTTTCAAGGGGCCTTTACCATCAATAGGTTCAGCCAATGTGTCCACTACCCTTCCTAACACACCTTCACCTACTTTAATGGAAGCAATGAGGCCTGTGCGCTTTACGGTATCTCCTTCTTTAATACCTTTCGACTCCCCTAGAAGCACAGCTCCCACGTTGTCTTCTTCGAGGTTAAGCACCATTGCGCGAAGTCCATTTTCAAATTGAATAAGCTCTCCAGCCTGAGCTTTTGTAAGTCCATAAACTCTGGCAACACCATCACCTACAGTAAGTACTGTACCTACTTCCTCTAACTCTGCACTGGTTCTTGCGCCAGAAAGCTGCTCTCTTAATATTGCTGATACTTCTTCGGGTCTAATTTCTGCCATGATCTATATATGATTTCTTATTCGGTCTTTATTTTGAAATTTTAGGAGCACTAAATCTCCCTTATGTATGGATTTTTCTTGAACATCAATTTAAGCGCCTTTAGTTTACTACTGATGGACGCGTCTACCTGTTTGTCTCCTATGTTGAGAATGAAACCTCCAATGAGGCTGCTATCTACTTTCTCATCCAGCTCAATGGTTTTCTTATCGCTCAGTTTCTTCACCATGTCCTCAATTTCTTTGCGAATTTCAGTATCCAAAGCAATGGCAGATGTAATAGTCGCCTTTTGAATGCCTTTAAAGTCATTGTAAGCATTATGAAATTCTCTTGCAATAGAGGGCAGAATAGCTTCCCTCTTTTTGCGTGTAATAATATCAATTATCGCGAGCGTAAGTTGATGCACCCGCCCTTCAAATATTTCATATAGAATAGCCTTCTTCTTATCACTTTTGATAATAGGGCTGCGGAGTAATGAAACCAACTCGAAATTATCGTTGCAAGTTTTGTTGATGAGTTGCATATCGTTATGCACTTCATCCAAAACACCTTGCTCTTGCGCCAGTCCCAAAAGTGATCTTACGTATCGCGATGCCGCTCTAAAGTCTGACATTTTCTTAATTTAACTTTAGTTCTTCTACAAAGCGATTGGTCAAATCCTTTTGTGCTTTGTCGTCAGAAAGGTTTTTCTTCATTAATTTCTCAGCTACCTCCAATGAGAAAATAGCTACTTGCTCCTTCACATCCCTAAGCGCTGCATTTTTCTCTGTTTGAATAACAGCTTTGGCATCCTCCAGAATTTTATCGGCATTCTTTTTTGCATCAGCTTGTGCCTGATCATGAAGCCTGTTTCCCGCTTCTCTGGCATCACGAAGAATTTTATCTCTCTCCTCTCGCGCTTCTTTCAGCAATGCTTCGCTGTCCGCCTGCATTGAGGCCATCTGTTGACGCGCCTTATTGGCTTCATCCAATGATCCTTGAATGGTTTCTTCTCTTTGTTTTAAACTATTTAAAATTGGCTTCCATGCCATCTTTGACAGTGCAAATACTAAAATAAGGAAGACAACTGCCTGCCAGAAAATGAGACCAACACCCGGGGTTAATAAATCCATATCGGCTATTCTTTATTTAAAATCTTTTGTTGTTGTTTCTAAAAAACAAGAAACCTGCCCAGGCCCAATGCCAAAGGCAAGTTTCTTAATTTAATTTACGCTGCTGGACTTGTTGCAATCAAGAAACAAACCACCACCGCAAAGAGAGCAATTACCTCAATCAAGGCTGCAATGATCAACATAGATCCTTGTAACTTATCTGCAGACTCAGGTTGACGGGCCATGGCCTCCATAGCAGAACCTCCAATGCGACCAATACCAATACCTGCGCCAATTGCAGCAAGACCAGCTCCGATGCCCGCACCCATAACTGCGTAACCGATGTCCAATAATAAAGCAAACAACATACTCACTTCTTTTTTAGGTTAAACAACACCGGGAATTTCCCGGATATCTTTACATGCAAACTTCTATTTGCATTTTTTATTTCTAATGATGTTCATGTTCTGCTGTTGCCAACCCAATATAAAGGGACGAAAACAGCGTAAACACATATGCTTGAATTCCCGCTACCAACAACTCAATCAAGCTGATAAATACTACCAAGATAGAAGAACCGAAGCCCACAGCCCAGCTATGAAATATAAATGTCAATGACATGATACTTAACAATACGATATGGCCGGCAGCTATGGCTGCAAACAGGCGGATGAGCAACGCAATAGGCTTCGTAAATATCCCTATTACCTCAACCATTAATAAAATTGGACGCAGCGGCAATGGCACCCCAGGTGTCCAGAAAATATGACTCCAGTAGGCCTTATTACCACTAAAATTGGTGATCAAGAAAGTAAATGCTGCAAGGGTCATCGTTACAGCAATATTTCCTGTGAGATTAGCAGCACCCGGCAACAGTCCCAATAAATTTCCAAAAAGTATAAAAAAGAAAAGGGTCAGCAGGTACGGGACGTATTTATTCGCTTTCGGCCCTGCATTTGGTTTTATTACTTCCTCAGTTACAAAAAGAATGATCGGCTCCATAAAAGACTGAATCCCTTTTGGTGCTTTTCCTGCATTTTTCCTGGCTCCTTTTGCAACTGCCCGAAAAACGAGTATTAATATGAATGCCGTAATAAACAGCATAACCACATTTTTAGTAATTGAAAAATCAAGTACCTGCGTATCTCCCAAATAAATATGGTTATGTTCCAATTTATACCCATTGTATGGGATCAAGTTGTGGTTTTCATCATAAAAATTGGAGGATGAAAATACATCAAAACCTCTCTCAGCGGAATAAACTATTACTGGTAGGTAAAGGGTGCCATAGTGGCCATCCCAAAAATGCCAAATATGATCGTCTAGTACGTGGTGAATGATTACTCCACTCACGTCAAAGCTTTCATCTTCATTATTATCTGCAGCAAATGAAGGAGCCGAATTCCCAATAAAAAGAAGGATTATTAAAATAATTCGAAAAAGGTCGTTTTTATAAGGAAAAGGGGTCATTCTGACTCTTTTGTGGTGTAATAATTTTGCCGCAAAGGTATAAATTAAAGAACCACAAAAAAATTTTCTTGCACTTCCGGAACCTTATTTATGGCTCTTTTTTTCGGAAATTTTTCGATACAAAAAGCCAACCTCAAGAGCAGTAAAAAGTATGTAGGTAGCCATAAATACACCTGCATTTGCTACCGCGTGATTTGGACTCTTCAGCAATACAAACAAAATATATGCCCCATAGGCAATTAGCTTAACAGATAGGGAAAGAAGGTACAGTTGAGCAAAGTACTTTGGTTTCTCATCTTTGATGTCAACCAGGTAATAATAGATACCAGCGGCTCCCAAAAACAGCAAAATGATCGTTTGGAAAAAAAATGATGGGAAAACCGGGAAAATTAAATAGCTCACCGCTACGATCATCATCGCACACACCAGCAAGGCGATTAGAAACAGCATATTATCGTTGATTTATCGACCTGTAAACCTGGTACAATACCCCTACTAATGCGGTAATGGTAAAAACCACAATAAACAGCGGAAACCTTAGGTTGAGGTAATTATCAAGCAAATGACCCAGCCATCCTGCCACACCAATTGTGATCACAAGCTGGATAGCCAGTCCACTGTACTTTAGGTAAGTATTATACGGTTTTGGCTTGTTCTGGTCTGAGGGACCTGGATCCTTGGCCATTTTCGCCCATTTTTATTTCGCGTACAGCGGTTCCCATTTTGCATGTACCGTTAAATACAGCACCAGGTTCTACCACCAATTTTCCAGTAATAATGTCGCCATGAACAACTGCAGTTGCTTTTAAAATCAACATCTCCGAAATCTCAATCCTACCTTTCACTTCGCCTTCAAGGTCGGCATTTTGCGCAATGATATTGCCCTCCACCTGACTGCTATTGCCTAATGCGATTTTAGATTTTGATTTAATGTTACCAATTACCTTGCCCTCAATACGGATGTTGCCATAGGTTTCTATGTTACCCTCGAGCACGGTGCCTTTACCGATCGTATTGGTTGAATTACTAATTTCTTCTGCCACTTTTTTTTGTTCTTTAGAGGTAAACATGATTCTCTTATTAAAAGGTTACAAACTCTTCCGGGTTAAGGGAGTTGCCGTTGTACCACAATTCAAAATGCAGGTGCGGGCCATCGGTCATCTCTCCACTGTTGCCAACTATAGAGATAATGTCACCGGCATTAACAAAATTACCAACTTTTTTTAACAGTTCAGCATTGTGTTTATATACCGATATGAGGTTGCTTCTGTGTTGTACTGTTATTACATAGCCAGAATCCTGTGTCCAGGAGGCCATAATAACAGTGCCATCAGCAATGGCCTTTACCGGCTCATTAGTTTTGGCAACTATATCTATTCCAAAATGACTTTTCTTGAGATCGTAATGATCGGAGATAAAACCGGTAATGGGCGAAAAGAAAAACATCTCCTGAAGTTCACGAAATTTGGTGCTTGTCAGGGCTATGAGTGACATCTCTGATTGTTCAAACTCCTGACGAAATTGAGAGTCTGATGCAGCCAGTTTCATATCAGTGATGGATGGTATGACATTATTGCCATTGCCCAGTGCCTCAACAGGATCAATAAATCCACTTGAGGTATCCCCACTAAGAATCCGCTGGAAGTTCATGATGAACTTATCCTTGTTGTCCACTTCAATTGAAAGGGAATCTACTTTGATGGCAAGCTCGTATAGCTTTTTATTCGCCTCCATTTGGGCGTGCTTTGGATCAAACCATTTCGCCAACACAGTTTTAGAAAGCAGCATGCTAAGCGAAAAGACGATTATGAAAAAGGTAATAGAGACTACCAGCAACTTAGCATAGGTAAAGGCAAAGTTCGACTTCTCAGCCAGGTTCTCCTCATTGCGGATGACCAGCTGGTATTTGGTGGTGAGTCTTTCGGAAAGTGTCTTTTTTGGCTTCAAAAACCGTTAATTTTTGCACAAAAATAGATATAATCGTTAATTATAATATTGATTATCTGTTTTTTACGTTTGTAACCTGGAATTAACCCTTTTATTGGCCTTGCGCGCATTTTTTTTCTTCATTGTAATCATTTCCCTTATGGTAGGCTGCTCGTCCGAGCAAACTACCGTTACCAGCAACCTGTATCATAATTTGACAGCACATTACAATGGTTATTATTACGCAAGAGAAAAAATCACAGAAGTAGAGCAAACGATTCAGCAAAGCCTGGATGATGATCATAATCAAATACTCCGGCTCTATCCAAAGCTGGACACCACATTGGCCAAAACTTACGAAAAAGACACCGAAGAAGCGATTAAGATGGCATCCCTCTCCATCCAGAGGCACCCCAACAGTAAATGGGTATATCCAAATTATATTATGGTGGGGCTTGCCCGAATGTATGATTGTGATTTCGTAAACGCTGTACAGACGTTTAAGTATGTAAACACCAAAAGCAAGGACATCAATACCCGTCATCAGGCCTTACTTAACCTTATTCGGGCATTTACTGAAAACGAAGAATACGAAAAAGCAGAAGAGGCCTTCAGGTTTTTAGAGAAAGAGCCGCTCAGTAAACCCAACGCAAAAAAACTTTATCTCGAGAAAGCGTATTATTATCAGGTGCTAAGCGACTATAACAACATGGTTCGCAACCTCACACTGGCCGACAGCTTATTAGGTAAACAAGATCAGAGAGGAAGAATTTATTTTATAATTGGTCAGGTTTATCAGAAGCTGGGTTTTGGGTCTGAAGCCTACAATTACTACCGAAAATGTATTGCCACCAATCCTGCCTACGAAATTGATTTTTATGCACGTCTCAATATGGCCCAGGTTGCCCGGCTAGATGACACAAGAGATATAAAGACGGTAAGAAAGCAATTTGAAAAAATGTTGGCAGATGCAAAGAATCAGGAGTTCAGAGACAAAATATACTTTGAACTGGCAAAGTTTGAATTGAAACAAGGAAACCTTGCAGAGGCTATCACCAACTATACTTATGCCGCACATGCTGGCTCCAATAAGAGAATCCAGGGAAGTGCCTATTTACAATTAGGCCAAATTCATTTTGACTCATTAAAAAAATATAGTATCGCTAAAAATTATTACGACAGTGCAGTCAGTGCTTTGCCACCGGATTTTGAAAATCTGGACAATATCAAAAAAAGGCAGGAAGTCTTAGGTGACTTCGCCAAGTATACAGAAACCATCCTATGGCAAGACAGCTTATTATTAATGGCATCAATGGATTCATTAACGTTACGTGCCCAGCTTGATTCAGTAATAGCTTCCCGAAAAAGTATTGAGGAAGCGGTAAAAAAGAAAAAAAGAAGGTCGCAGGGCAGCACCAATACTAATCAAAATAATCCCTTCTTTCTGGAAGATTCCAATACAACCGCTGACTGGTACTTTGGAAACCTCTCAGCCGTAGGAGCCGGGCAAATTGAGTTCAGTCGGATTTGGGGAAACATTCCCCTGGAAGACAACTGGAGGCGCTCAAATAAATCTTCCGTTATTGTTGATGAGATAAAACAGGTTACAAATGTTGAAGAAAGTGAAGATGTTATCGAAACAGCAGAGAATGAAAAATCAACTGATGAGGCCGGAAAAATTTTCTCCCAACTTCCCCTTACTGAAAGTGCTAAAGCAAAAGCCCTTGCCAAAATTGAAGATGCTTATTTCAATCTGGGTGATTTATACTATTTGAAGCTGAATGAAAAATCAAATGCAAATAATTCCTATACCACCCTTTTAGATCGATTCCCGGATTCGGAATTTGAACCCGAGGTACTTTACAAGCTCTACCTTATCCATACAGAAATGAAAAATGATATAGGAGAAAGCTATTACAACAGACTTATAAATAATCATCCCAACTCCAGTTTCGCCAAGTTACTACTCAACCCTAATTATTTAAAAGAAACAAGTGTAGCCGCGGAGAAACAAAAGGAAATCTATAAAGATGCTTACAAAGATTTTGAGAATGGACGATCTCAAGATTCGCAGGAAAAACTTAACCAGGCCTTTGCCCTTGGGGAAACAAGCTTTACTCCCCAGCTGGAATTGTTAAAAATACTTATTACAGGAAAAACGGAGGACATTGCTCGCTACCAGGCTGAGCTGGAAACATTTTTAGAAAAAAATCCAGATGGGCCTCTCAATACCTACGCAAAATCTTTATTATCTACTTCCAAAAGCCTCCAGGAGGAATTCGAAAAATCCAGAAATATCAGGTATGTAAACTCCCTGCAGGGGCCTCACTATTTTGTAATCTCTCATTTGCAGCTTTCTAAAATGTCTGACCTGCTGTCCGCCAGGCTGGATGAGTTTATCCGGAAAGAACGCAAAGGAAATGCACTTAAAACCAGCACCCTTATTCTTAATGAAAAATACATACTCACGATGGTTGGCGAATTCCCAGATCCCCTTTCAGCAGTAGAATTTCTCGATAAGTTTCACAATCAAACTTTGAGGGATAACACACTTTCAAGCTATAAATTCGATATTTTTGTTATAACAAAAGAGAATTCCGACATTCTGTACAGAACCAAAGCGCTGGATGAGTACCTCACCTTCTTTGATAGAAATTATAAAGTCAAAAATCAATAAGCTCCTTACTTATAAGAGTAAGTGGTTTGGAATAGTTACCAAGTGGGCATGGATAGCTCTTTTAGCTGTCTTGCTCGGCTTACCCATTTATGTGTTTACTGTAAGTATTAATCTCTTCGGCTTATATGGAGAAATGCCGAGTATCAAAGAAGTTGAAAATCCAGAAAATGACCTTTCTTCAGAAATCATCTCTGCGGATGGAGTCTCTCTGGGTCGTTATTTCCGTTACAACCGTAGCCAGGTCCTTTATGATGAACTTTCTGATGACTTAATCAATACCCTAATTATCTCCGAGGACCATCGGTTCTACAATCACTCCGGCCTTGATTTTCCCGCATACCTCAGGGTGTTCTTTGGGTTAATCACTTTTAATCATCAAGGAGGAGGCAGTACCATTACCCAGCAGCTTGCTAAAAACCTTTATACCATGAATCCGGATCATAGCCTAGACGGAAAACTCAGCAGGCTAGGAAACATACCAAGACGGATCATTCAAAAAACAAAAGAATGGATAATCTCCGTTAACCTGGAAAAAAACTTTACCAAGCACGAAATTCTTGCCATGTATCTGAATACAGTTACATTCAGTAGCAACACGTTTGGAATCAAAGTAGCGGCAGAAACCTATTTCAACAAACAGCCCGACAGTCTTAATCTTCAGGAGTCTGCAGTACTGGTTGGGATGTTACAGGCTGCGACACTTTACAACCCCCAACGCAACCCTGAAAACTCTCTGAGAAAGCGTAACGAGGTTTTATACAAAGTTTACAAGCATGGCTACAAAATTAGAACGCGCGAACAGTATGACTCAATAACAGCACTCCCCATCGATTTGAAATACAGTGTACAGAATCAAAACGAAGGCCTGGCCACTTATTTCAGAACTGTGATGAGCAACTACCTGATAGGGTTCTGTAAGGAAAGAGGAATTGATCTTTGGAACTCAGGCCTGAGAATTTATACCACCATTGACAGTAAGCTTCAGCAATATGCTGAAGAAGCTATGGAGGAACACATGAAGCCTCTGCAAAAACAATTTAATGAGGAATGGAAAAAAGTAGGACGCAATCCATGGGAAGACGATAATGGAAGAGAAATAAGAGGTTTTCTGGAGTCGCGAATAAAAAGAACCACCAGCTATAAAGCACTCGTTGAAAAGTATGGTGAAGATTCAGATTCATTAAAGATTGCACTTAGAATCAAAAGGCCAATGACAGTCTATACTGCCGATGGGGAGAGAGATACCTTATTCAGTTTTATGGATTCTCTTAACCATTATATGCGATACCTTCAGGCAGGTATGATGGCGATGGATCCCAATACTGGACACATTAAAGCGTGGGTAGGTGGTGTAAACCACAAGTATTTCAAATACGATCATGTAAAGCAAGGCACAAGACAACCAGGGTCAACATTTAAACCGTTTGTTTATGGCCTGGCCATGGAGTCCGGATATTCTCCGTGTCATCCCATGAAGGATATTTCTCCTAGTTTTAAAGTTCCTGGAGGAGTTTGGTGGCCACCAAATGCGGATGGAAAACGTGGTAGCGGAGAGACAATGACTTTGAGACAGGCTATGGCTCGTTCCGTCAATTCCATTACCGCTCAAATGATGCAAGCCTTGGGTGCGGAAAACGTAGTAGAATTCGCCCATCGCGTGGGCATTAACAGTAAACTTGATCCTGTCCCCTCTCTTAGCCTTGGCACGAGCGATGTTTCACTGTTCGAACTGGTAGGCGCATACAGTACTTTTGTCAATAGTGGCATTTACACAGAACCTTTCTTCATCACCCGAATTGAAGATAAACACGGTAATGTGATTGAAAACTTTGTGCCAAAGACCAGACAAGCTATCAATGAGCAAACAGCCTATAAAATGATTTATATGCTCATGGGTGGAGTAGAAGAGCGCGGGGGAACCTCAGTGGGTTTGAATCAGGAATTGAAAGAAGACAATGAAATCGGAGGTAAAACAGGAACCACCAACAATGCTTCTGATGGTTGGTATATGGGTTTAACACACGACCTGGTTACTGGCATTTGGGTGGGTGGAGATGAGCGTAGCATACATTTCCCTTCATGGCTATTCGGACAGGGAGGCAGATCGGCTCGGCCCATCTGGGACAAATTCATGATGAAAGCATATGCCGACCCTGAAAGTGGCATTACGAAAGGTCAGTTTAAAAGGCCTTCATCAGGTCTCGATATTTCTCTAGATTGCTTAAAAGTGAGCCAAAATCCCGACTCCGTTGAGGTCGAAGTTCAGCCTTGGGACATTAACGACTAAATCCATTATAATGAAAGCAGATGCACTTAAAGACCAAGTTGCATCATTACCTGACGCCCCTGGTATTTATAAATTTTCTAATTCAGAGGGGGTTCTCATTTACGTGGGCAAGGCCAAAAGTATAAAAAAAAGAGTTGGAAGCTATTTCAACAAACAATCACAATACAATCGGAAGACAGAGAAGCTGGTCTCTGAAATACAAAATATTGATTACACCATTACCAATTCTGAATTTGATGCACTTCTCCTTGAAAACAACTTCATAAAACAAAATCAACCTAAATACAATATTCTCTTAAAGGATGATAAAACTTTCCCCTACCTCTGTATTCTAAAAGAAAGATTCCCGCGAATAATTTCAACAAGAAAATACCTGCAAAAAAAAGGTGAATACTTCGGCCCCTATACAAGTGTAGTTTCAATGAACAATGTATTGGACCTATTGAGGCAGCTCTATACTATCCGCACATGCAGTCTGCTATTGTCAGAAAGCAACATCAGAGAAAAGAAGTTTAAAGTTTGCCTTGAATATCATATTGGCAACTGTAAAGGACCGTGCGTAGGTCTACAAGACGAACAGAATTACAATGATGATATCGATCAAGCCCGCAATATTCTAAAAGGCAGCCTGGGTGTTGTGATTGAATATTTTACACACCAGATGAAATCCCATGCATCCAATTTAGAGTTTGAGAAAGCGGAACAGTTTAAAAATAAACTCACCCTACTGGAAAAGTTTCAAACCAAGTCGCTTGTAGTAAACAAGAAACTGACTGATATCGATGTCTTAACCATTACAAGTTCCACTATTCATGCCTTTATCAATTTTATGCAAGTGAAGGAGGGCTCTATTGTTTTTTCTGAGAATATTGAAGTGAAGAAAAAAATTGACGAGCAGGATGAAGACATTCTAAGTTATGTGGCACATGAAATTCGATCCAAACACCGAAGCCCACATAAAATTATATACAGCAATATTCCTATCACCATCAAGGCGGATGGGATAGAGAATATAATTCCACAAATAGGAGACAAACGAAAGCTCATTGCCCTCTCTCTGAAGAACGCGCTTTATCAGCGTAAACAAAAAGAGATACAGAAAGAGGAAAGCAAATCTAAGGGCAATAAGGTACTCTCCATCTTAATGCAAGATTTGAGGTTAAAGCAATTTCCAAACATTATAGAATGCTTTGACAACTCTAATCTGCAGGGCACACACCCTGTAGCTTCTATGGTAAGATTCGTAAACGGGAAGCCCAATAAGGCTGGTTATCGCCATTTTAATATAAAAACCGTAGTTGGTCCGGATGATTTCGCATCTATGAAAGAAGTAGTTTCGAGGAGGTACAGCAGGTTAATACATGAAAATGAGGAGCTCCCCGATTTGATAATCGTAGACGGTGGAAAGGGCCAACTAAGCAGTGCCAGCGAAGCACTGAAAGACCTTCATTTGTATGGAAGAATTCCTATCATCGGGATTGCCAAAAAACTTGAAGAAATATATTATCCGGAAGATCCATTCCCATTGCACATCAATAAAAAATCCGCAGGACTTCTACTTATTCAGCGGATCAGAGATGAGGCCCATCGATTTGCCATCACTTTTCACAGACAAAAGCGAGGCAAAGCGGCATTAACAACTGAGGTGGAGACAATTCCAGGGATCGGAGAAAAAACAGTCAATAAATTACTGAATGAGTTCAGGTCATGGAAAAAAATAAAAGAAGCAAGTCTTGAAGAATTAACTCAAGTGGTAGGCAAATCGAAAGCCCAGCTAATCATTAGTCAAAAAAAAAAGGGAGCCATAAGCTCCCTGAATTTCTTTTTGTAAGTCTTAGTATTCCCAAAGGTTGTGCTCGCGCTCCATCAACTTCATTTCCTCCCACTCGCGTGCCCAAACTGATTCTTTGTAAGGACGTCCATTAGCTGCATAGGTATCATAAATACTTTCGTTGTCTGGGTTTTCCACTTTCTCAATTGTACCATGGAATAATCTCAACAAGAATGCGTCAGCGTAATTCTTATTCTCAGCGGTATTATAGCGGTTGAACCATATTGCCTCATCTGGATGATTTCTGAATACCTTCTCTAAATCTTTGTATTTGAACCATCCCAAATCCTTGAAAGTACCTGTATTAATATCAAAAGCGGATAATTGAATGGCTTGAATATCATAGTACAACCGCGACCTGCGCTTATCAAAAATAACGTCTTCTTGCATGGTCATTTTATAAACCTCAAAAGGTAAAAATTCGACCGCCTTACCCGCAGAAGTTTGCTGCCAGTCCATCGATCCTTCAGGGTTTACCCCTCTAGAATCTACTATAGCTTCATAGTTTTTACCATTGTGTGTAACGCGATCACCACCGTACCAATCCTGATTGGGATCCCAGGCAGGGAAGGTTTGTCCTTGCTGCGCTACAAGTCCATTCAAAAACTCATCCTTAGGCATCTTGCGGTTTACCGAATCCTTATAATAGATATCAGCCAATTCTCCGGATTTTACTGCATCCAGTATAAGCTTGGTAATTTCATTACCACGAGCGAAATAGCCTTTATTTTGTTTTTCTCTCAGGTCAATGTTTCTCCACAGCCTTACTTTAAAAAGCTGCTCGTACCTGGGAATTGGAATTAAAGAATTAGGGTTGATTTGCCCCTCGTATTCCTGTGCCATAGCAAAGGAACTCATTCCAACTAAAGCCAACACCAACGAAAATATCTTAAATCGCATTTTGATCATTTTTAATTAATAGCAATCTGGATTACCTCAGAACGAATAGGCACAGCTTCATCTTGTCCCTGAAATGTTCTCCTTGTTACTGTCTTGATATCGATAATAATTCTATCTCCAGGTCTGAATTGAGAACGCCAAGCGCCCATATCCAATATTTCAGAGTTGGCATTTAGGGTAGCCACCCGCTGTGTTCCTCTGGCAAGGATTACCTCCATACTTCTTATTCTATAGTTGGCATCCTGAGGTACTTCAGATTTGAAGTTCTCATCTGCCTCGGCTGAGATTCTCAACCCTGTCAAACTCGCTCCGCGAACTCCGTTCTTTAAGTCGATTGGCCTTCTGTTATTGTCCAAAGCGACATACTTAGGAGCAGGAATTGGCTTTACATCAAAATTCTCAGTACCCAAAGTAGCTCCACCATTTACAACGGTAACAGCCATTTTCCTTTCCTTAGGAACAAGAGTCACTCTGCCGGGCTTATCGCCCTTTATCACTGAACCGCCCCTTGCTGAGAAGGAAGGATTATAATTTGTTCCCAATGCTGGAACCTCAATATTAACAGTATTACCGCAGTTCATATAAAGCGTTGGTGCGTTACCAGTTGTTACACGGATAACGGGCTTGGCAACAAAATATTCTATGGTCTGCTTATAGATTTGATCTTCGCTATCTCCAATGCGTATCTCTGCTTCAAAGGTTTGCTTTGACATGCCGTTTGCGTCATAGTTACTCGCAGAAGCAGGGAAAGATACTTTACCCATCATCACGCCAAATTCGGGATCTAAGGCAACTTCTAGCTTTTGTCCGTTCCTATACATCTCAGGGGTTAAACCCTCAGCCGAGGCCGTAATAAACATATCTGCTTCGTATTTATCTCCTGCTGCCACAATTGAAGACTTTGGCTTCACCATGGGCACAATTTTGTCAAACTTTACCACACCGGCATCTGCATCCACAGCAAGCTTAGCCAACGCCAATGCTTCGGTAGCCAGTATGTCCGTTTGGAATTGATTAAGTGAAGCAATAGCCGCAATGGGAGGCGTATTCTCAAATGTGAAAGTCAAAAAGTCTTTCTTATTGTGGTCTGAATTGTTTTTAAAGAAGTCTATTTCCTTTGGTGGTTTTGCTATTTTATCATAATTCTCTCCTGTCAATTGATTCAATGTTACTACATAATCATTAAGCGATTTCTCAAAGGCTTTTCCTGTAGTACTTCTGGGATCAATCATTAAGGTAGCTACTTGCGAACCATGATTATTGATTAAGACTTCATCCACCTTGCCAGATGTAGTAGAAAGGTCGATCATTTTCTTCTTTACTTCAGCAATTTCAGTCATTAGATCCTGGGTCGCGGCCCTTACCTTATCAGCATTGGCCACAGCAGCGACAACTTTAGGGTTTGTCTTTCCCTGACCCGCTTCACGGATTGCAGCTAATACCGCCCCATTTCTCCTATTCTCTTCAGTTACAAGTTCTTCCAGAGTAACGTTAATGATGGCAAATTTCTGTAACACAGCACTACTTACCTGTAGTGCCAGCAATGCTGTAAGCACCAGGTACATCATACCAATCATCTTCTGTCTTGGGGTTTCCTTACCGCCTGCCATGGTCTATGTATTTAAAGGTGTATGATTTCAATTAGTTAATACTTAGTTTCCAGATCCCTTCATTGCACTCAGCATACTTCCGTATACCTTATTCAACGAAGTAAGATTGTCTGTCAACTTAGAAAGCTCGCCAGTAAACTTCGATGTGTTTTCTCCCACCTTCGTCATTCCTTGCATTGCTCCTGACAAGCTCTCATAGAACTTGTTCATGTTTTTCACATGAGAATCCGCATCCTTCAATTCCATTTCATAAACAGAATTAAGTGCTGCCAAATTTTTAGTTACCTTCTGAACCTGACTGTGATACTCGCTGGTATCTTTAGAAGCATCTGCCATTGCAGACACTGCTTTCATTGCCGTTCCGTATGATTTATTCATTTCAGTTAAAGCCGATGAAGCCGACTGAACATTTTTAGCATACTCATTAGTAGCAACTGCTGCATTTGACAAATTGCTCATCTGGGATGCAGAAGTAGCCAGGTTGGTTAAACCCTTGCCCAGGTTGTCCAATAGGTTTTGATCCACCTTTGCAGTTTTTAACATCTCATCAATTTTCAAAAGAGGTGAGTCTCCGGCAGCCGCAGGCTTGTTGCTGATGCGCGTTGCAGTTACTGCTCCTTCAAAATCCTCAGATAATTCCGGATATACCTTTGCCCAATCCGGCTCTGGATGCGGTGGCTCAAATGCACTAAGGAAGAAGATGGCTGCCTCCACAGAAAGACCAATCATTAGCATCTCATCGGCACCGGTTAAGTGAAGAATTTTGAACAAAGCACCTATGATAACGACTGCGGCTCCAATACCATATACTTTTGGCATAATGGTCTTGTAGAGTAGTTCCATGAATCCGCCTTTTTTCTTGCTCATTGTAGTATAGATTTAAGTTTTTGGCAATTAGTTTCTAAATATAACGAGAGTTTTTAATTATTAAAATTCTGTTCCCGATGACCTTCCAAGGTGAGTAACTGCACATCTGAATCCGATGTAAGCTCTCGTTGAATCTTTAAATTCATATGTCCTTGTTCCTGTTTCAAGAAAGTAAGCCACATCTTTCCATGAGCCACCACGAATCACTTTCTTGGGAGCTATGTTTGCGTTGTACTTCGAGCTTTCAGGGTTAGTTCTTTCATCAATAAATTGAGGGTTCAAATCCCATACAGTAGGCACTGATGCTGGGTTAAAGTCATCAAGGCACCACTCGGATACGTTCCCGGATGTATCGAAAATTCCGTAGTCGTTAGGAAAATAAGATTGAACAGGTGATGTGTAGGCAAATCCGTCATCGTAGAAATTACCACGGCCTGGCTTAAAGTTGGCCAACATACATCCTTTCGAGTTTCTTATATAAGGGTTACCCCATGGGTACTTGGCCATATCACGACCACCTCTTGCTGCATATTCCCACTCCGCCTCAGATGGCAAGCGGAACTCAGGCATCGGAAACTCTCCAATAGTTTTTCTATAATCATTGAGATAAGCTGTTCTCCATTTCCCGAAGAATACTGCTGCATCCCAGTTGATACCAACAACAGGATAATCATCATATCCTGGGTGCCAGTAATAATAGTCTTGAATTGGATCTCCCATGTGGTGAGCAAAGTCTTTTACCCAGGAGGTAGTATCAGGGTAATAGTTCTGACGGAACTCAGCTTCACTTACTGTTGGGAACCCTTCGATGGTACCATTGTCTACCAAAAAGAAATTGGTGAACTGGCGGTATTCATTATTAGTAATCTCAGAATCATCCATAAAGAATGGCCCGATGGTTACTTGCTTATTGAAATTGATTTGTGTGGAAGCAGGATCTTCATCCGCTTGTCCCATGTGGAAAGTACCTGCAGGAACAGGAACCATTCCGTAAGGAATAGTCATTACCCAGCCTTGTCGATTGGGTACGCCAACCAACTCACCTTGGTCACCACCACCACCACCACCGATTCCCAATAGTCCGCAGCTACCAAGTACTGCTGCCATCACTATCAAAGCCACGTAGCTCAAACCTTTTGGAGAAACCATCTTATTCATATTCTTAAGTGATATTAAAAATCAATTTTACAGGTCAAAGCCAACCTAAACCGATCCGAAAGTTATCTTTTTAGCTCTTATTATTAAAAAATGTATCGCCCAAATTCTATAAAATCCTAAAAAAAGCAAAATAAATCCATGATTAGTGTCTGTATCTCGGTGTGCGAACCACTTTTTTTCCGCTTCCCGGATTAACTGGTAATTCATAAGTAAGCATAAATTCATGTGAAGTTGGCTGCTTAGCAGCCTGATCCTTAATAATATAGTCCAATCCGTAACCCAACTTCAAAGATTTATCCTTCAATAAACTGTATCCTAACATCAAGATAGCTGCTTCTGATTGACGAAACGATAAACCTCCCCACATAGTATCTTTAAAATAGGCCAATCCACCAATATCGAAGGTGGTTTTGGTAAAATCGGACTTCACCAGGCCAGTAAACTGGAATCTGAGGTCAAAGTTAACATCATAAAAATATCCTCCCGTTACATAAACGTGACTTGCCAGTGCGTTTCTTTGGCTAACACCAAAATCAAATTCGGATTTGATAAGGTGATTAAAGCTTACTCCCGCATAATACTTCTCCTTTCTAAGGAATGCACCAACAGCAAGATCAGGTCTTACCTGCGACTGTTTACCTGTAGCCCCTAGCAGTGGATCATTAAAATCAGTAGGTCTGTATTGATCAAAATTGATGGTTTGGGAATAGATTCCTACCCTCATCCCCAAACTAAGTTTGGCGTCTTTTATTCCCAGGTGATAGGCATAGGATGCCTGAGCTTCAAGATTGTTTTGAGGGCCCAGTTTGTCATTAACAATGTAAGCACCAAATCCGCTGTTGAGCTTGTATATAGGTGTAGTCATGCTTACGATTTGAGTGGTGGGTGCACCTCCTCCTCCAAAACTGGGAGCATATCCCAGCCACTGGCTTCTGTGAATAGCCGTAAGTTTAGTTACGCCCTCTACCCCGGCATATCCTGGATTGTAATAAAGGGTGTTGAACATATAATGAGTGAATTGGGGATCCTGCTGGGCAGAAACTTTCCAAGTCCATAACAATAGTGCAACACCTATGATTAATCTTCTACTCACAATTACCGAAAAAACAGATTTAAATATACAGCATTTATAATTACACAATCAATCCAATGTAATTAAAGTGTAATAAAATCTAAGCCAGAGTAAAAACTTAACCCTTAATGAGTTACTTAACGCCATTTGCCTTCATAATGTAGAGCTCCAACGCCCCTGTCATTGAAGGGGCATTCGGTTGGGGTGCTTCAATATCAAGGATCAAACCGGCATCTTTCACAGCCTTTGATGTAGTGGGCCCAAAGGCAGCAATTCGTGTATTATTCTGCTTAAAATCGGGGAAATTTAGTAAAAGTGAGTTGATCCCTGCCGGAGTAAAAAATGCCAGAATATCATAGTAGACATCCGTAAGGTCACTCAGGTTTGCTGCCATCGTATGATAAATGACCGCCTCTGTGTGGTTGAAATTATTTTCAGTTAAAAAATCAGGTATGTCGCTGATGCGAATATCTGAACAAGGGAAAAGAAACTTTTCGTTTTTGTGTTTCTTTATTATTTCCAGCAAGTCTTTGGTGTCTCTTAGTCCAGAGAATATTTTCCTTTTCCGTATTACGATATACTTCTGTAGGTAGTAAGCGGTCTGCTCATTAATGCAGAAATACTTCATGTCCGCAGGCATTTCAATTTTCAACTCTTTACAGATTTGAAAGAAGTGATCTACCGCATTTCTACTTGTAAAGATAATAGCCGTATGAGCCAGAATATCTACTTTTTGTTTTCGAAAGTCCTTAATGTTTACCGGTTCTACCTGGATAAACTGCCTGAAGTCAATCTTCAAATTATACTTCTCGGCAAGTTTGAGGAAGGGAGAATTGGGGTCAGTTGGGGCTTCTTGTGATACCAGGATGCTCTTCACTTTATTCATCCTGTCATTCATAGTTTCAGTCATAACTACACTAAATCAGTTCTGCTTAAGAATTTAAGACCTTAACGAGGATAACAATCGGGATTAATTCCGAAGCGCAAAGGTAGGAAAATAAATGAAAAAATCTGAAGGTAGATCGTCTCATTAATTTTAACCCAATAACTACTACCCATACAATAAGCAATAAAACAATAGCGCCAATTAAAAAACTATAGGCTTCCGGGCTTTGAATTTTAAAAACAAAATAGCATATGCATACCAACCCCGATAGAATACTAATAAAAAACATGAGCCGGACGTAGTTGTAAAATTGTGGACTCGGTGCATCCCGAAAATCAAATAACCGTGCAAGACTTAATAGCAATATTAGCTTAGCCAAAAGCACAATGAATATCATGCCTGAAATTTTAAACCATTGCAAAAAGCTTTGTCCAAATGAATTTGCAGCAAATGACTCCGAGATGGGGATCAGGTTGGCTCCAAAATGGAAAATAGTTAGCAAGGAAAATCCCGCAACCAGACTACTGAATAAATAATAAAGTATATTAACACTTGCTGAAATACGACTATTCAGAAGGGTATCCTCCCGCTCCTGAATAGAGAATAGCCTTATAAAATTTAAGTAGTCAAGCGTCAGGCGCGGATTGGTTCTAAGTAAAACGGTAAAGTATATCAGTAAAAGAACTGAAACAATAATAGAAAAATCAAGATAGAATTCTGGCGCCCGAAGGGAGTTGCCTATGTCGGAGCGCAATACAGATGGAGAAACTACTTTAGTCTGCAGCCATGACAATCCTTTTGAGTGGTAAACACTCAATAGCCAAGGTTCAGGTATTTTGGTTCTGAGGCTATCCAGGTTCAGTGAAATAAATTTTCTCTCAAAAGCGATTTGTTGGTAATTGATATAAACCGAAAAAGGTCTTGCTCCATTGATCTCCAGATAACTTCCTCTACTGTACCTCCCCGGATCGACCTCAAAATATATTGTTCGATCTTTTGTATAAAAGTGAGGTTCATAGCTTTCAAATTGACCTTCAGAAAATACCTTCCAGTCCTTTTGTAAATCGGTAACTACCGGATGCTCGATCAAAGGCTGTGAAAAGCCCACAACGGTGCTAAAAAATATTATTACGATCAGAAGTCTTCTCACCCGATGAGCCCTAAAATTTTTTTGCAAAGATTATCAATATTAGTGAGTTAAGTAAACCAGTATGTTCTTTCTACCTTTACCTGCAACAAAACTGGTGGTCAATGCCTGGACTTTACTTTCATATTCCATTCTGTAAGCAGGCCTGTTATTACTGTGATTTCCATTTTTCTACCAACCTCAGCCGCACCGAAGAAATGGTAGATGCCATAGCTCAGGAATTGGCATTACAGAAGAACTACCTCGCCAATAAAAAGCTTACAAGCATTTATTTTGGAGGGGGCACGCCCTCTTTGTTAAAAGCCAATCATTTTGAGAAAATTTTCAACGCCATTGATAATTTTTTTCAACTTGATGCCGCCTGTGAGATTACGCTTGAGGCTAACCCTGATGATCTCTCTGCTGCTCAACTAAACATGTTTCTCGCAGCTGGCATCAATCGATTGAGCATTGGCATTCAGTCTTTTGATGATCAAGTCCTGAAATTTTTAAATAGATCTCACGATAGTAAAATAGCCATCACAGCGCTGGAAAATGTTCGAAAGGCCGGATTTGAGAATTTTAGTCTTGATCTAATCTATGCCATCCCAGGGCAGAATAACACTCAACTAAAACACAATATTAAAACAGCCATACAATTCTCCCCCGTGCACATCTCAGCATACAGCCTTACTATCGAACCTAAAACAGTTTTTGGAAATTGGGTCTCGAAAAAAAAATTAACTCCGGTTGAAGAGACTATCAATGCCGGTCAGTTTGAGCTAATAAGTAATGAACTTACTGAACAGGGTTACGAGCATTATGAAATCTCTAACTACAGCAAACCAGGATATTACTCCAGGCACAATAGCAGTTATTGGAAACAAACGCCTTATTTGGGAATTGGGCCAAGTGCCCACTCCTATAACAGGGTAAGTCGTCAATTCAACATCAGCAATAATGCAGTCTACATTAAATCCATACAGAACAGTGAAATTCCATTTCAGTTGGAGATGCTCACCAAGGAAAACAAAATAAATGAATATGTATTCACGACCTTAAGAACCATGTGGGGTTGCAATCTGGAATTGCTTATGGACGAATACCAATTTGATCTGATGGGTCAAAACAAAGCTTATCTGGACAAGCTGATTCAACAAGGTATGGTAACACTTCATAATAACAGTCTCAGTCTGACCAAAAAAGGGAAGTTACTGGCTGATCAGATTTCTCTAGATCTGATGGTATAACCATAAATTTCCTAATTGCTATTTTGCATTAAACCAACTAAAAATAGTTAATTTTCGGGGCGCAATTTCACTTATGACCAAAGAAGAAAAACAGGTATACATGCTTCTGAAGACCGTGATCTTTAGTTATCACGGCCTTGATGAGGATGAAAAGAAAAACCTGGAAAATACTGCGGAAAAATTAGAGGCCAGCAATGAGCTGAAATGGGCTTTAGATTTTATTGCCGAGGATTTTATAACTGCTTTTGATCGTGCTCGCGCCTATCTCAATGACATCATTGGAGACTACCCAAAAGCGGAGCGCATCAACCTTATTAATATGGTTTGGGAAGCCAATAACATCAAAGGCTATGTTACAGAAATGGAGGCCACCGCTATGCTTAAACTGGCCAAAGACTGGAACGTAGAAAAAGAATTGATCGCCCTCGTATTAAAGTAGCTTACAAAGACATCATGTCTTTGAACTTGGCAGCTTGCCTGCGGCTTACTTCAACTTTATCCCCACCTTTTAGCTTTACCATCAAACCACCATTGAACCATGGCTCTATACTCTCTACCCAGCTGAGGTTAATAATATGTTTACGGCTCGCTCTAAAAAAAGCCCGTTCATCTAATTTCTCATCAAGGGCATTCAGCGACTTATGAATCATAGGACGGTTGCTATCAAAGTACACTTTGATATAATTTCCATCGGACTCAAACAATCTAATATTGGTAAGGCTTACAAACCAGCAACGGTCTCCGTCTTTGACAAATACCTGATCATCCAATCCCAGTTTTTTATCCTTCGACCGGCCACCTTTACTCTTCTCTTTTTCGTGTATTTTTTGAACTGCTTCAGAAAGGCGCTCAGGATGGATGGGTTTGAGCACATAGTCCAGGGCATTTACCTCGAACGCTTTTAGAGCAAATTCATCATAGGCAGTAGTAAAAACTACCAAAGGCGCTGAGTCAAGTGATTCGAGCAATTGGAACCCTGTCCTTCCGGGCATTTGTATGTCTAAGAATAACAAATCGGGATTAAGCTCATTAACCATTTGCTCTGCTTCATCAGCATTCATCGCTTCACCTACTACTTCTATTGAAGGATGATCTTCCAATAATTTTATTAGCTCTTTCCTTGCTAATCTTTCGTCATCAACTATCAGTGCTCTCATATTGAATTTATCTGTGGAATTCTTATTTCTGTAAGTACAAAACTATCGTTTTCTGTTAATATTCTAAAAGAGGCAGAACCTCCATAGACAAGTTTTAATCGTTGCTTGGTGTTTTCAAGCCCCAAACCGCCTGTAGTCCTTTTTACACCATTTATATACTGTCCACTGTTACGAATTTGAATAATAAGGACATCGTTTTCAACAATAGTTTTAATTTGAATGAGGCCACCTTCGGTTAACCGTGAAATGCCATGTTTAATTCCATTTTCAACGAGGGTTTGAATCATTAGTGGGGGCACTAAAAAATCCTTGGAGTTTGGATCGATAATAAATTCAGTGCGAAGTCGCTCTTCAAATCGAATACTCTCCAATCCAAGGTAATCCTTTACCACTTTCAACTCGTCTTTGAATCTTGTAAGACTTCTTTTGTCGGCCACCAATGAATTGCGGAGGATGCTTGAAAGTTGATTGATGGCCAGTTTGGACTTTGCAGGATTCTCATCTACTAAAGCCCTCACGCTGTTCAATGCATTGAAAATAAAGTGGGGGTTGAGTTGTGATTTCAGGTTATTCAATTCAATCTCTCTGGCATATGCTTCCAATTTTAAGGACTTACTGTAGCGCTCAAAATAGTTATATATGAAATAAAGTGCTGACCAAATAAAGAAGATAATAGCATAGTAAAAGGAAAGGCCTAAAATATTCTGAAGATCAAAAACCACTTCTCGACTAAACAAACGCAATGGCAATGAAATCGGAATTCTAAGAAAGTACATGATTACCCCAAGCGCAAACACACTTACAATTACCTTGGGAATAAGGCGGGTCATACCCAGGTTTAACCATTTCCATTTATTAATAAAGTAGCGGAAACCATGTGATACAAGCAGACAAAATATCGCCTCGTAAACAAGGAAAAGAATTCGCTGGGTGCTGACGCCTAAACCTCCTGCTGCAATAATACTAGCGGCTATCTGCACCCCTGCATAAAGCGTCCATCCCCCCAGCTGTAAACTCCAATATAGTTTTTGTTTATTGAGCATGATAAAACCCTTTCCCTAAGTTACTGAATTGAAAAGTCACATGAATTGCTCTTTTATAAACGGTTTAACTCAGCTCCATTTTAAGGTATTTGCTCGTATACCCCGCTGGATTATTAGCAACTTCCTCCGGAGTACCCAACGCGATAATTTTACCTCCTTTTTCACCACCTTCTGGCCCGAGGTCTACAATGTAGTCTGACGATTTGATCACATCCATGTTGTGTTCAATAATCAATACCGTATTGCCTTTGTCCACTAACTTTTGAAGCACATCCAGCAAATGGCGAATGTCCTGAAAATGAAGACCTGTTGTAGGCTCATCTAGGATATAAAATGTTTTGCCTGTATCCTTTTTAGAAAGTTCAGTTGCCAATTTCACACGCTGAGCCTCTCCACCCGAAAGTGTTGTTGCATGCTGTCCTAAAGAAATATACCCCAACCCCACTTCACTTAACGTTTGAATCTTTCTGAGAATACGTGGTTGATTTTCAAAAAATGCTACGGCCTCTTCTACTGTCATGTTCAATACATCCGAAATGGATTTGCCTTTGAACCTGACTTCCAATGTTTCTCTATTGTACCTCCTTCCCTTACAGGTATCGCATGGCACATGGATGTCTGGTAGAAACTCCATCTCAATTAATCGCAAACCCGCTCCTTCACAAGTCTCGCATCTTCCTCCTTTTACATTAAACGAAAACCTTCCGGGTTTGTATCCTCGAATTTTGGCTTCCGGCAATTGGGCAAACAAATCCCTGATATCCGTAAACACACCGGTGTAGGTGGCGGGGTTTGATCTTGGCGTTCTTCCAATTGGAGATTGATCTACTTCAATCACTTTATCCAGGTGCTCCAAACCCTCCACTTTTTGATAAGGCAGCGGGGTTGTCCTTGATCGGTAAAAATGAGTATTTAAAATAGGAAAAAGCGTATCGTGTATAAGGGTCGATTTACCACTTCCGGAAACTCCGGTTATGCAGGTAAGGGTACCCAATGGAATTTTCAAATCCACATTTTTCAGATTATTGCCGCTTGCACCAAACAGAGAAAGTTTTTCTCCCGTTAATTCTCTTTTTTCATTACCATAATCAATTTTTAATTTTCCTTTTAAGTATTGAGCAGTCGTGCTATTGGTCTTTAAAAATGTTTTAGGATCCCCTTCTGCCACTACATTCCCTCCGTGGCGTCCTGCACCCGGACCTATATCGATAATATAATCGCACGCCAACATCATTTCCTTGTCGTGCTCTACCACAATTACTGAATTACCTAAATCACGAAGATCCTTTAACGCATTAATTAATTTAACATTATCACGGGCATGAAGTCCTATACTGGGCTCATCCAAAATGTATAACACACCTACCAGTTGGGTGCCAATCTGCGTTGCCAATCTGATGCGCTGCGCTTCGCCCCCACTCAACGTGCGCAAGGGTCGATTGAGGCTCAAATAATCCAAACCGACATCAAGTAAAAATCCAATGCGTTTGCGAATTTCTTTTAGTACTTCTGTTGCAATTACGTTTTGCTTGTCACTTAGTCTGCTCTCCAGGCCATCAAACCATCTTTTAAGGGCATTGATATCCATTCTTGCGAGCTGTGCAATATTTGTATTGTCAATCAAAAAATGCAGTGACTCTTTTTTAAGGCGTGCCCCTTCACACTCCGGACAAATTTTAACTACCGTAAAATCATCCACCCATTTTCGAATGGCTTCAGAGCCCTCCTCCTTTTGCTTTTGAAGAAAATTGATAATTCCCTCAAATTTCGTATTCCATTCTGTGCCAGGATACTTAACAGAAGCCACTGCCACTGGCACATCATCTCCATACATCAGCACCTTTAAAACATCTTTTGGAATATCTTTTATAGGGGTTGATAGTGTAAGCTTATTGCGTTTGAGCAATGCCTCCACCTTTTTAAAAATCCAGATGTCCCGATATTCACCAAGCGGAAGAATACCACCTCTGCTAATACTTAATTTATTATCTGGAATAATCGATTCTTCCGTAATCTCTTCAATTTGACCCAGCCCGTTGCATACTGCACAGGCGCCATAAGGTGAATTAAAAGAAAAATTATTGGGGGCCGGTTCGTCATAGGACAATCCGGTTTTGGGATCCATCAGGTATTTTGAATAGTGATGTGTTGTCCCATCCTCATCGATAGCAATCAAAACTCCTTTTCCCTCTTTCAAAGCAGTATTCACAGACTGTGCTATGCGATGACGGTCTTTGTCATCAACAATTATCCGGTCGATAACAATTTCAATATCATGGATCTTGAAGCGATCCACTTGCATTTTTGGCTTTATGTCCTGAATCTCACCATCAATACGCACTTTTGAATAGCCACTTTTTCTTATTTGAACATACAGTTCGCGGTAATGTCCTTTCCGGCCTTTAACTACAGGTGCCAACAAACTCAATTTTTTACCCTTGAAAGAGCTAATCAATGAGTCTAAAATTTGATCTTCCGACTGCCGGATCATTTTATCTCCAGAGAGATATGAGAAAGCTTCTCCAGCCCTCGCATACAACAAGCGCATGAAATCATAAATCTCTGTGACCGTTCCCACTGTTGATCGCGGGTTGCGAGAAGTAGTTTTCTGCTCGATGGAAATAACAGGGCTTAAACCATTGATTTTATCCACATCGGGTCGCTCCAGATTGCCAATAAAACTGCGGGCATAGGCGGAGAAACTTTCCATATACCTGCGTTGGCCTTCAGCATATATAGTATCAAAAGCCAAGGAAGACTTTCCGCTTCCGCTAATACCTGTAATCACGATAAGCTTATTTCGCGGAAAAGTGAGGCTTATGTTCTTTAAGTTATGTTCCCTGGCACCAATGATTTCAATGGTTTCAAGGTCAGTAACCTTAGAATTGTTTTTTTGCGCTGAAGATCGGGCCATTGGGGTGTTTCATAAATGAGGATGCAATTAACTTAAAAAAATCTAAAAGATTTTTTTACACTTCGTGCTGATGATTGAAAACGAAGCATGTACAGGTATTTCTTTGAAGTAAGTTTTCATTTTCAATATCTGGTCAATGACGCTTCGGTCATGATCCTGATCGTAGCATCAGGAGTTAATCCTGATATTCCTGACGATTCCGTCAGGAATCATCACCCGGAGGGCAAAATTGTCATTCCTAATGACAATTTTGGGATTAATACTACAATTATGAATAGGAAAAGGTTTATCAGAGATATGTAGTTATTTGTATACTACCAGAGGAAAGTCATTCCCAAATGAATACCCTGATGGATATTGAGCCGTTCCTTTCAGTTGCTCAGAAAGTTCAGGTACCTTGTTTTCAATATAGGTACTCAACTCCCGCACTGTGAGTTTTTTATCATTATTGGTGTCCGCTTTACCATTAATACCTTCAATTAACGCATAGGTGAAAATTCCATGTCCGAGTTTTTCAAATTCGGATGCAAACTGGTCGGAACCCGTTGACGTTATCCAAAAAGTACCCGTGCTTCTGGCCAGTTGGGCAATGGCTTTCTCTTCTGCTGCACCGCGTTCGGTAACTGTTTCCAGTGCTCCGGAAGACTGGCAGGCATCAAGAATAAAAACCTGTTTTTGTGCATTGATCGACTCTGCATATTCCTTCAGGGAAGAAGCCGCAATCGCTTTGGCTTTCAGCATTTCCTCCTTACCATACAATTGCGTTACATCAGTAGGCACTACATAAAACTCCTTATCAGCAGCCGACTCGCCTGCCATCACTCCATGCCCGGCATAATAAACAACCAGCATATCCTGCTCCAGCGACTTCTTTTTTATATCATCAAGAGCAGCAAGAATGTTGGACTTCAGGGCTTTTTCATTTCTAATGTTATACGGAACAATAGTTTTAAAAATTCCAGAGGAGGATTTTTTAATGCTGTTTTCAACTCCGTTGGCATCAGCCTCAGCATAATTCAAATTATATTTTGGGTTCTTGTATTTATTTATACCAATTGTTACCAGGTACAACGTTGGCTTCTCATCCGTTGCTCCTTTGTAGGTAATCGTAAACTTTGCTTTCTCTGCATCAATTCCATTTTTGCTTCCAGTGTTGATGTAGAAAAAATTTTCCTCCCCAAACGAAGTGGATAAGCTAAAATCAAATGTATAGGTTTTCGCGCCCGTCCCCGGTAACGACTTCATCAGCTTGGCATTTTGATACAGCCTCACTTCCGTCACTTCCTGAGCATTCTCAGTTATTTCAACAGTTACAGAAGAATTTTTTTGGCTTGCTGTAATAGCGGTAGTAGCAGAGTAAGGTTTATCATTTATACTTTTAATGGCCAGCACCGGAACTTTAGCAACTGCATCGTCTACATCAAAATTGGCCAGCGAAGCTGACTCTTCATTGAGTACAGCGTTAAAAAGACGTGGAGTAAAGCCCTTCTCCATGGAACTCTCCAGTGTTGTGCGTTGCAAGGTTAATCTGGTTGTCCAAAACACTTTTGATAAAGCGTTTGCGGTTCCATCCACGCGGCCATCCTTGGAAACAACAGCATAATCATCATTGCTGTCAGAATAAAAATAGGCAATAATGGAGTTTGATTTTAAATCATAAATCTGGTTGATGTTATTGCCGGAGGCATTTAGGAAAAACGTTTCATTCTCCTGATCCAATGGAAATATATTAAAAGAGCCAACCCCCATTCCCGGATAACCAGAAAATTTCCATTTATCCGATTTAGTCGTAAACACTGCACTCCCTGAGTTGGCATCGTATACGTTAAATGATCTGGATGCAGTAAGGGCGAGAAGTTTATTATTAGTGTAAATTCCACCATTGGCCGTAATAGTTGCAATAAAGAATTCTGACTCCAGGCTCTTCACCATTTTATAAGTTTTGGCATCCCATACCTCAACAATTGATTTCGTTCCCAAGAAATTTAACCCTGAAATAATAAGGTGATCACCCGTTTCGTCATAGGCCGCCATTGTAAAGGTGCCCCCGGGGGATTCACTTATTTCTTTTCCTGTGACCAGATCATATTGTTTCAAAGGATTATTGCTCTTAAGAAAGGACATTACTCCCACTAAAATCCTTTTTCCATCCGGGTGAAATGCAAGTGCACTCACATGGTGCTTTTTATATTGCGTAGAAAAGATTTGTTTTTGTGCTTTTAGGTCAATTACCGCCACATAACCCCCTTTTTGTCCTACGGCAATCAAATTATGTTTTCCTGAAAAGGCCGTTTTTGTCGCCTCTTCTTCCAATGGATATTGAGTTGTTTCACTCTCCATTTTCAGGTCTATCACATGCACTGTTTTGTTTTCAACAAGGATAAGCTGTTGGTTGGAGGCCAGTTGTACATCAAAAAGGTTTTCGTAGGAAGCCTTGAATTTTTTAGTGAATCGCCCGATGGAAACATCAAATACTTTTACCGTCTTATCCTCATACAGGAAGACAATAATTTTTCCGTCCGGTGACACTGCCATTCCTTTCTGGTGCGACTGTAAAGCGCCCACATCATAACCGAGTCGCAGTAAATCAACCTCTTGTGAATAGGAAGCAAAGCACCCTGAGGTCATTATGAATAGAAGAATAATTCGTCTCATAACTACAATTTCATTTTACTAAAACCCCAGGCTTCTTATATGGTTATAATGCTATTGCTCACCAAAAGGTAAAAGGCTGGCTCAATCAAAAGCTGATCGTTCTATGATTGTTATTGCAAATTAGCCACAGGTCATTAAATTTGCAGTCCTTTATGGATTTAAAGTTGAAAATTCAATATTCACTAATTTGGCTGAAATTGAATTTAAGTCTTTAACCCCGTGGTAGGCAGTAATTTAAGCGGGAGTAGCTCAGTTGGTAGAGCACGACCTTGCCAAGGTCGGGGTCGCGAGTTCGAGTCTCGTTTCCCGCTCAGAGTGTTAGAAACCTTGCGAAAGGTCGCGAGATTGTTTTCTGCTCAAAAAACAGAGGAAGCCCCACTCTTTTGAGAGAAGGGCTTTGTTTTTAGTACCCAATACCCGGGTGCCTGCTTCAGGCAGGGTGGAATTGGCAGACCTGCCTTTGTCCCGATTGGCATCGGGACTACGCCAGGCAAGCACGCAGGAAGTCCTGCTCCAATTCATAACCAGGGTAGCGTTCTTTAATAGGTTAGGTATTTCTACCCGGGTGGTGGAATTGGTAGACACGCAGGACTTAAAATCCTGTGGCTAGTAATAGCTGTACGGGTTCAACTCCCGTCCCGGGTACATGTATACAGTTTATGCAATAAGAAGCTTAACTAAAAATTACATTTATGTAGGCCTTTCGTCTGATGTGTCAAAAAGAGTAGAAAGGCACAACAAAGGATACGAACGAACTACAAAACCCTATCGTCCCTTTGAACTATTTTATACCGAAGACCATCCTGATAGGATTTCGGCCAGAAGAAGAGAGAAGTTCCTTAAATCCGGGAAGGGTAAAGCGTTTCTAAAGTCTTTGATCCCCATTAGCCAATAGCTGTACGGGCCTGCCTGCCGCAGGCAGGTTCAACTCCCGTCCCAGGTACATGTATACAGTTTATGCAATAAGAAGCATAAGCTAAGATCAGAATTATCGATTTGGGGCGCTGATCAAAGTTTACTTTACGGCCTATTTTTCGTTAACTTTGATTCGTGGAATTTATCTTCAACAAGGTTTTTAAATTGAAGGGCGTAATGCAACCCGTCCCCTTTAGTGCCATTCCAAAGCCCCTTATGAAAGATTTTTTGGCCTTTATCCAATATCGTGCAGTTTTAAAGCGGCATGGTGAATGGCTTGTCCAACCTGGTGACTTCAAAGAATGGTTGCGAAAGCTTAATGAAAAAGGTGTTGACTATCAAATAGACCTCAATGCTTATGAAGTCGATTCAGCAGAGGCAACTTGAACAACTCCTCAAAGAACTGGATAGTCTTCATTCTGGTACTTTAGCCAATTGGTCAGAACAGGAAAAAGAAGATATTAAAAATAAGCTGACCTATCATTCCAATAAGATTGAGGGGCTTCAACTGACTTATGGGGACACAATTAGTTTTTTAAAAGACAAATTAATCAAAGTTGGAGCTATGGCTAAGGATATTTCCGATCTAAAAAACTATAAGGCAATACTCAATAAGATTTTTTCCACTTATGACTCGGTGGCTTTAACAGAATCAACAATTAAAGACCTCCATGCAGAGCTTATGCAAGACCCCTCACAATGGGATGTAATTGATGCCTTACAAGCTGGCCCTGGTGAGTATAAAATCGAAAATAATTATGTCTTTCGCTCTGGAGGAGAACACGTCTACCTAGACCATTCCTTGGTCCCCAGTGCCATGAAAGACTTTATAATTGAATTAAATGCCGAAATGGCCAGTAAAGTCAAGCATCCGATAGTTATTATTGCCGAATCTCATTTTAATTTCCTACAGATTCATCCATTTACAGACGGCAATGGTAGAATGGCCAGGTTAATTTCTACCCTGTTGCTGCTTAAACTGAATTTTCCCCCCTTGGTGATAGAGGCAACGGAAAAGGAGAAATATTTTAAAGCACTTGTCGAATCAGAGTCTGAGGGCTGCAATCCGATTGCCATTTTCTTCGCTGAGAAAATGATACTTAGCTTGAAAGAAAGTCGAGGGCTCTGACAACCATGAAGATTAAGTCTTTCAAGTTGATAGGCAAAGCCACAAAATCGGGGCAGGAATACAATATTTAATAGCTAAATCATTGATAATCAATAGACACCCTTTAATAATAAATTACCAATCTACCGGAACTACGTGTCTCTCCTCCTTGAGAAAACTTTCTAAAACATTTTACGTTTCAGAGGCAGTAGTACGGCCCTACTATTAGTAATTAAATTTATCAAAAATGTGGAATGCCAACTTTCTGCATTTAAATTTACGCCCTCTTTAGAAACACGTTATGAAGACAATGGTCCAGTATGTTCTTTTGTTGGGCTTATTCCTTTCCCTTTCATGGCCCAGACTTTCATTCGGAGCCCGGCACGATTCGCCTATTAATAAATATTCCTTTCAAGAAACACGACATTGTCAGAACGATGCTTTTCTTCTTGGAGAAGATTCATTCGGGTTTGATGAAAGTGCTCCCATAAGAAAAGGTAAACTTTCTATTTATCCAACACCATTCGACAGCAAGCAAATTAGGTTGAAGTTAATAGGATACAATTTGCATAATAGTGATTGTTGTTATTCTCTTTCCTCTAGGCTTTCTCTTTCTAGCTATCTTTCTTTAAGGGTATTGAGGCTCTGATTGACCTTGCTTCTGCAATTTTGAAAACTGATCGATTCTACCGTGAATCGATTATCTAACAATTGTTCTACCTCTTATTTTAAAATGAATGAATAAAATAGCATTGCTAATCAGCCTATGCACTTTAGTGTGTTTAGCAAATTGCACTTCTAGTAAAGAAGCCAGTGATGATATTGGAAAATATGAAATTACAAGCCCAATAGTCATTGACACTTCTTTCACCAGGGAGTATGTCACACAAATCCAATCGCTGCAAAATATTGAGTTGAGAGCGATGACGAAAGGGTTTATACAAAGCATCAATGTTGACGAAGGTCAGTCAGTTAAATCTGGCCAGGTTCTTTTCACTATTATGCCTAAGGAGTACGAGGCCGAATTGGAAAAAGCGAAAGCAGAAGCAAATACAGCCGAACTGGAGTGGTTGAACACGAAAACACTGGCTGAAAAAAGCATTGTTTCACAAACGGAATTAGCCATCGCTCAGGCGAAACTTGACCAGGCAAAAGCGGAGGTGGCCCTTGCCGAATTATATCTTTCATTCACAAAAGTAAAGGCTCCATTCGATGGGGTGATTGACAGGATCCGATTTAAAATAGGAAGTTTAATAGATGAAGGAACCCTTTTGACCACACTCTCGAACAACAAAGAAATATACGCTTATTTCAATGTGTCCGAATCGGAGTATCTGGAATATAAAACCAAAAATGATGAGAACGCAAAGGTGAGCCTTTTGTTAGCAAATAACCAGCTGCATAAATACAAGGGTACGATTGAAACAATTGAAGGTGAATTTGACAATAGCACCGGAAATATTGCCTTTCGTGCCAAATTCCCGAACCCGGACTTGCTCCTGAAGCATGGAGAAACAGGAAAAATCCTAATGACAATCCCGATCAAAAATGCTTTGATAATCCCTCAAAAAGCAACCTTTGAAATTCAGGACAAAGTATACGTTTATGTTGTAGATGAGAACAATGTAGTCAGGTCCAAAAATATTTCTATAAAACAGAGTTTGCCTAACATATACATTGTAGAATCCGGACTTTCAGATAAAGACAAAATCCTTTTGGAGGGGATTCAATCTGTAAAAGATGATGACAAGGTTGTTACCTATTATGTGCCCCCCAGGGAGGTCATTGGAAAGTTACAACTGATTACACCCTAGAAGTTTTTTAATTCATCAAACGCTAACCGTATGTTTAATAAATTCATACACCGGCCTGTACTGTCCATTGTTATCTCACTCATCATTGTGCTGCTGGGTGTATTGGCAGTAATTCAATTACCTGTCACTCAGTTTCCGTCCATTTCACCACCCAAAGTAAATATCAATGCAGAATACCCGGGTGCCAATGGAGAACTGATGATCAAATCAGTCATCATTCCATTGGAGCGTGCTATCAATGGAGTTCCAGGAATGAAATATATGGCTTCTGATGCGGGCAACGATGGAGAAGCTGCCATACAAGTTGTCTTCAACTTGGGAACGGATCCAAACATTGCCTCCGTCAACGTTCAAAATCGTGTGGCTGCTGTGATTAATAAATTACCACCCATTGTCGTGAGGGAAGGTGTTAAGATCACCAGGCAAGAATCGAATATGCTCGTGTATATCAACTTATTCAGTAACGATCCTGGGCTAGACGATAAGTTCTTATACAATTTTGCTGATATCAATTTATTAGCAGAGCTAAAGCGAATAGATGGTGTGGGTTTTGCCGATATTCTGGGAGACAGGGACTATTCGATGAGGATATGGCTAAAGCCTGACCGCATGCTGGCCTACAAAATTTCAGCAGATGAGATTCTTAGTGCATTAGACGAACAAAGCCTGGAAGCCTCACCGGGCAGAACCGGAGAAAGCTCTGGGAAAAAATCACAAGCATTTGAATACATTTTAAAATACCCGGGAAGATATACGACTCCTGAAGGTTATGAAAACATCATACTGAGATCCAACCCCAATGGAGAAATACTTCGTATCAAAGATGTGGCCGATGTTGAATTTGGAAGTTCGTATTATGATTTATACTCCAAATTAAACGGAAAAACCTCAGCCGCTATTGTGATTAAGCAATCGTATGGCAGCAATGCAAGCGTAACCATAGCCAATATCAAAAAAGTAATGGAGGAAATAAAAGCAACCACATTTCCTAAAGGAATGGATTATGAAATAAGTTATGATGTGTCTACATTTTTAGATGCTTCCATTGATAAAGTAATCCATACACTTATTGAAGCATTTCTGCTTGTAGGGTTGGTTGTATTTATATTTTTAGGAGATTGGCGCTCTACGTTGATACCGACCATTGCAGTTCCCGTGTCCTTAGTAGGCGCATTCATTTTTATGCAAATTTTTGGAATCTCCCTTAATATGATAACGCTTTTTGCATTGGTCTTAGCCATTGGTATTGTGGTCGACAACGCCATAGTGGTAGTAGAAGCGGTTCATGCCAAAATGGAAGAAAGAAACCTTGATCCCATTGCAGCCACAGAGTTAGCAATGCAAGAAATCAGTGGAGCAATCATTGCTATTACTTTGGTAATGGCGGCTGTATTTATTCCAGTAGCATTTATGTCCGGACCTGTAGGAATCTTCTACAGGCAGTTTTCAATCACGATGGCCACGTCTATTATTTTATCAGGTATTATTGCATTGACGCTGACTCCCGCCTTATGTGCCCTCATGTTAAAAAACACACATGGAGTTGAAAAGAAAAAAACATGGATAAACTCCCTTTTACAAGGGTTTAATACGTGGTTCAATGGAATAAACAGGAAGTACAAAAAATTATTGGGGTTAATCGTCAACAGAAGGGTAGTAACTATCTTAACCTTACTGGCTTTCTGCCTAGGAACGTGGGGCTTAAATTCATTCCTTCCATCGGGGTTTATTCCTAACGAAGATCAGGGTGTTTTTTATGCAATCATCCTTACACCTCCCGGCTCCACTTTGGAAAGAACAGACGCGGTTAGCACTCAGATACAAAAGATTGCATCAGGTATAAAAGATATAAAATCCGTTTCATCCATAGCCGGTTATGAGATTCTATCTGAGGGCACAGGTGCTAATTCAGGAAGTTGTATCATTAATCTCAAAAGTTGGGACGAGAGGGAACATTCTCTCGTGGAAGTGATGAAGCAGTTGGAAGAAAAAACAAAAGATATTAAAGGTGCAACCATAGAATTCTTTCCGCCTCCTGCTGTTCCTGGTTATGGTGCCGCTGGCGGGTTTGAATTACGGCTCCTGGACAAGGCGGGTAGTGGCGATTATAAGAAAATGGAAACAGTAAGCAATGAGTTTGTGGCTGAACTAAATAAAAGACCGGAACTCACTTCTGTTTTTACTTTTTACAGCGCAAGCTTTCCACAGTACATGCTGAATATTGATAATGATAAAGCACAACAAAAAGGTGTCACTCTCGAGAATGCCACAAACACCCTATCTACCCTTGTTGGTAGTAACTATGAAACCAGTTTTATCAAGTATGACCGACAGTATAAAGTAATGGTGCAGGCGCTGCCTCAGTATCGGGCACTGCCGGAAGATATCTTAAAACTCTATGTCAAGAATGATCGTGATGAAATGGTGCCTTTCTCAGCATTTATGAAATTGGACAAAGTCTATGGCTTATCTGAAATTACCCGACACAACATGTACAATGCCTCCGAAGTGAGTGGTGGAGCAGCGCCAGGCTTCAGCAGTGGAGCCGCCATAGCGGCCATATCAGACGTGGCCAAAAATAAATTACCCAAGGGCTTCGGCATTGACTGGGCAGGTATTTCAAAAGATGAGGTGGCACAAGGGAATCAGGCCATTTATATATTTCTCATTTGTCTTGCTTTTGTATACTTGCTCTTATCGGCACAGTACGAAAGTTTTATTTTGCCACTTCCTGTCATTCTTTCCCTACCTGCCGGAATTTTCGGGGCATTCCTTTTTTTAACAGCATTTGGCTTAGAGAATAATATCTATGCACAGGTGGCAATGGTCATGTTGATAGGGCTGCTTGGAAAAAATGCAGTATTGATTGTAGAATTTGCAGTTCAGAAACATCGGGCAGGGAGTAGTATTATGCAAGCCGCTGTGGAAGGTGCAGCCGTTCGGCTCCGTCCGATTCTAATGACATCATTTGCTTTTATGGCTGGATTAATTCCGCTCGTGTTTGCTTCTGGGCCTGGGGCCATAGGAAACAGAACTATTGGGTCGGCTGCTGCGGGAGGTATGCTTTTTGGTACCGTATTTGGAGTTATCGTTGTTCCAGGCCTCTATTACATTTTTGCTCGCTTTTCCGCAGGGCATGAACTCATCAAAAATGAAGAAGAAAATCCCTTAACCGAAGAAATTAAATAGCATGATCTTACCAAATAAATATAAGTGCATTGGGATTCTAATAACATGTATAATGTATACAGGTTGTAAAACCTTTACGCCTCTTGAAGATGTGAATACAAATACTTTGCCTCAGTCGTACAACACTTCAAAAGATTCAACTAATTCAGCAAAAATAAAATGGAAAGATTTTTTTGCAGATAAGTACCTGGTCAACCTTATTGACACTGCCCTCAAAAACAATCTTGATCTCTTAATGACTTTACAAGATATTGAAATTGCGAGAAATGAAATAAAATATAGAAAAGGGCAGTTGTTTCCATATGTTACAGTTGGAGCAGGAGTGGCCCACGACAAGGTAGGACGATATACCAGCGAAGGCGCAGGGGATGCTGTCACTGAAATCACTCCGGGTGAATTAGTCCCCGATCCACTTAATGATTTTTTGCTTGGCCTGCACGCAAGCTGGGAAGTAGATATATGGAAAAAATTGCGCAATTCTAAAAAAGCTGCACTGACCAGGTACTTAGCCAGCATCGAGGGTAAAAATTTCGTGGTTACCAATCTGGTTGCCGAAATTGCCAACGCTTATTACGAATTGCTTTCATTGGATAATGAATTGGAGATTATTCAGGAAACAATTCGGTTACAGAAAAACGTTTTGGAGATTGTCAGGGTTCAAAAAGATGCTTCAGTAGTCACTGAACTGGCCGTAAAAAAATTCGAAGCAGAAGTGCTCAATTCTCAAAGCATGGAGTTTGAAGTGCTTCAAAAAATTAAAGAGAATGAGAATGAGATCAATTTTTTGCTGGGCAGGTTTCCTCAACCCATAGTAAGAGATCAGTCTACCTTCATCACTCAAATACCGCCTCAGGTAAAAGCGGGTATCCCCTCTCAATTATTAATAAATCGCCCTGACATTAAGCAAGCTGAATTGGAGTTGTTGGCCACCAAATGTGATGTAAAAGCAGCGCAAGCCGAATTTTATCCTTCTTTCAATATTTCAGGCTCGTTGGGCTTTCAGGCATTCAATTCTTCCTACCTTTTTTATTCTCCACAATCATTGGTTTACTCGTTAGTAGGGGATTTAACTGCACCCTTAATCAACCGTAACGCAATTAGAGCGGAGTTTAACAAAGCAAAGGCTTATCAGGTAGAGGCCATGTATGATTTTCAAAAGGCAGTTTTAACCGGATATATTGAAGTATCTAATGAGCTATCTAACATCAACAATCTGGAGCAGTTCTATGATCTAAAAAATAAGGAAGTAGAAACGAGATTAATGTCAATTGAAATTTCCAATGACCTGTTCAAATCGGGTAGGGCAGATTATCTGGAGGTATTAATAACACAGCGCGATGTACTTCAATCCAAGCTGGAATTAGTGGAAGCAAGAAAAAGGCAATTTAATGCAGTCACCAATATCTATCAGGCATTGGGTGGGGGGTGGAATTAAGTGATGAGAATAAGAGATTGAATAATGCAAGTGAGCAACTTTTATCGCAATACTTAAATATAAGCGCCTTCAAGGGAGTAATGTCGAGGGCCAATTCCCTTCTATACTATTCTTCATTTTTATATTGTTAGAAACGATCAGTTCCAACACAAGTCCTGACTACTTAACGACTATGAGTTTATGAAAAATCCTCTGTTAAGATATTTATTTGAAAGTTGAGCTGTATAAGTTTTGAACAATCCGCTTAATGAACAGGCGGATAAAGATCACTTAAAGCTTGATGTCTATAGACCCAAATAAATGGTTTTTCCGATCCCAAACGTCAATCGCGAAATCAGGCGACCTCTTTTTATAGAAATATTACTACTCAATTGTTTATTAATAAATTTCTAAATGTTAATTTCAAGGGATGCCTTTCAATATTGGATTAGTTTACGTTACGGTTAATTATTTTACAGCTAAATTAAGATGTCTCCATTCAAAATCCGGTTGATCTTTGTCATTCTTGCGATTGCCGGAGTGTTGGTGATTCCGCGTTTTACGGTTGACCTTAACCCTTCTTACCAACTTCCTAAGCTCACTGTTACCTTTCAATTGCCAGACTCTCCTCCCGAAATAGTAGAGCAGGAGGCAACAGCCCCGCTGGAGAACGCCCTGTCTCAGATTAGCGAAGTGAAAAACATTTATTCAATTTCCGGTGAAGGACAAGGAACTATTGAGATCACATTTGACCGCAGTACCGATTTGGATTTCAAGAGATTTGAGGTAGCCTCAACCATCCGTCAACTCTACCCAAAACTACATTCCCAACTTACTTACCCGATCATAGAACAACGTGGAAGAGAGTCCGAAAGCAGAAAGCCATTGCTCATTTATCGAATCAATGCGGCCCTCGCTCCATTTCAAATCCGCAATACCGTTAAAGACCTATTCGAAACTGACTTGTCACAACTTGATGGTGTAAAGGCGGTGGAGGTAAATGGAGCGCAGGGACTACAGATCACAATTGCCTATAATTATGACAAGTTAAAGCAATCCGGCATTGCCACCTCACAAATTCGTCAGGCAATCGATGAAGCCTTTTCCTCAAACTTTCCCGGTTTTATAAAAAAAGCCAGCGGTCAAAAAATTCTGGTGATGGTAAAACAAAACCTCAACTCGTTAACTCAAATTGAAAATTTGATGATACCCGCTGCAGGAAAGCACATTTTCCTTAAAGACATCGCAAAAGTGTATTTGGAAGAGCGTACACCGGAACACTATTTTCGAATCAATGGCTTAAGCTCGATTTCACTGGTTGTATATGCATCAGATGGAGTGAACCGTCTTGCACTGGCCCAAAATGTGAATCAATCCACAAAAGAGATTAGCGAAAGATTGCCTGCAGGGTATCAGTTCCAGCTCCAGTATGATGACACAAAATTCATTGCCACTGAATTGAACAAAAACTACCTGAGGTCGGGATTGGCCATTGCTGTGCTTACCCTGTTCATTTTATTTGCATACAGAAGTTGGAGTTATCTGGCTATCCTCCTCTCCGGCCTTCTAATCAATCTGGCCATCACAGGGCTGGTAGCATTTTTCCTGGGCATTAGTATTCATCTTTACACCCTTGCCGGGCTAACTATTTCATTTGGAATGATGATTGATAATCTCATCATCATGCTTGATCATCTGAACAGGAAAAAAAGCAGAAAAGTATTTCGCGCCATAATGGGTGCCACCCTCACCACAATGATGGCGCTATTGATGGTACTGCTTTTGCCTGAGGAAGAAAGAAATAATCTTTCGGAATTTGCCATAATAGTATCCGTAGCACTGGGGTCATCAATTTTAGTTGCTTCCTTGTTTGTTCCGGCAATGTATTCCGTCTTTACTCATTCAGAGGCTTTGGATGTGATGCCGGTCAAAACCCTTCGTAGAAGAGTAAAAATCCTCAAATCTTATTCAGGCATTCTGGCATTTATGGCAAGGCATCGCACAACATTTTTCATTGTCCTTGTGCTGGCGTTCGGCTTACCGGTTTTCATGCTGCCCACAAAATGGGAAGGACAGGAATGGTATAACCGTACAGTAGGCAGTGACCTTTATCAGGAAAACCTGCGTCCTTATATTGATCCTGCACTGGGAGGAGCACTGCGCCCATTTGTAAGAAATGTATACGAACGGGGGGGCTACCGGGAGCCAGAGCGCACCAAATTATATGTCATTGCCGAACTGCCCTATGGAAATACACTGGAAGAAATGGACCGCATTATTCGTGCAATGGAAAATTATTTGCAAACTGTTGACGGGGTGGAGGATTTTGTTACCACGATCCATTCGGGGCAAAATGCCAACATTGAGATAAGCTTCAAAAAAGAGTTTGAGAACGGATCATTGCCTTATTATCTCAAGAATCAATTGATTGCCCGGTCCCTGGATTGGAGTGGTGTGGGCTGGAATATCTACGGGGTAGGCCAGGGATTCAGCAACAACACAGGTGATAATCTTCCCTCCTACAGAGTGGAAATGAGAGGGTATAACTACACCGAACTTGAAAAGCAAGCCAACATTATGGCAACCAAGCTGCTTGCACATCCGCGTATCCAGCAGGTGAATACCAATGAAAAACTGGCATGGAACGAAAAATCAAGTCAACAGTGGACACTGGACTTCACCGGTAATACAATCAACCCGGGGGTTCTTGTTAAGGGGCTTAATGAAATGACGGGAAACCCCTACGTTGACACTTATGTGAACTGGAACGATGAACGATTTCCGGTATCAATCCGGTCCCGGCAGGGCAATCTGCAGGTATTTGAAATGATGAACCACTATTTGAATGTAGATAAGAATACCTGGAAACTTGCCTCCTCCACTTCAATGGAATTAAAGAAAACCTCTTCATCCATCCACAAGGAAAACAGGCAATACATACGGGTGGTAGGGTTCGATTATTACGGAAGTGGAAAATTCGGGAATGAATATCTCACCAAAGTGCTTGATGAAATGGGAAAGGAAATGCCAGCAGGATATACGGCTAAAAAAGCATACTGGGATTGGGGTTGGGAAAAAATAAAAAGGCAATACAGCTTGTTGTTACTGCTTGTAATTGGTGTTTATTTTATAGGGTCTATCCTATTTGAAAACCTGAGGCAGCCGCTATACGTGATCATGTCCATTCCGCTCTCGTTCATCGGATTGTTCCTTGCGTTTAGTTGGGGATCCTTCTATTTTGACCAGGGAGGCTATGCAGCCTTTATTTTGCTCGGAGGGATAGCGGTGAATGCCTCTATATTTATTATCAATGATCTTAACAATCTGCCCCAAGGCAATTACAACCGCACCATAGTAAAGGCAGTTGCAGGTAAAATGAAACCTATTTTGTTGACGGTTTTTTCCACCTGCCTCGGGCTTACACCGTTCCTGATAGGGGGGCAAAATGAAATATTCTGGTTTTCACTCGCCATTGGAACCATTGGTGGGCTGATTGTTTCCATTCCTGTTTTCATCCTGATTATTCCAACCCTATTATGGAAGCATAAATAAAAATTCTCGATATTGACTGACGACAAACGTCCTAGCTATCGAAAATTTTGTTTGATAATTAGCAATAATCAAAACCGTATCCTATTTGAAAACAGCCTGTAGTCTATAATACAGAATTGTAGCAGGGTTTAACATATTTCTTAGCTCACTTACAGAATGAACTCTAATGGCCAGATCCCTTCTCAGAGAGTTTGTTATAATTTGTTGAAATGGAATTGGGATATCGCTTAAACCCGTGACTTCCTCGTTCTTAGAGATCAAACGAATTTGCTCAGCAGAAATGCCTTGCTTTCTGGAACCGAATGGAAACTTTCCAGTAAACATTTCATACAACATTGCTCCAATCGCCCAAATCTCTGATTGTATCGTGTACAAATTATAATTCAATACTTCAGGTGCCAAAAATTCAGGTGTAGTCCTTAAAATACCTCTATCATCAGATGGCCAAAGCTCAATATCAGCTATCTTGACTATTTTTTTGTTGCGAATGATAGAAATCAAAATATTATTCAATTTAATGTCTCTATGGAGGATTCCATTCTTGTGCAAAAAGATAAATCCAGTAAAAACCTGTTTGAAGATTTCTATTACCTCTTCATATTCGAATTTCTTCAAATGGCTAAGTATGCTACCCGCATTGGCGTATTCAAGCACCTCCATAATAGAATATGGGTGTTGAAAATTACCAAGTCTATAGATATCTATATGTTTAACAATGTTCTTATGAGTCAGATTCTTGAGCTTGTTAAAATTTAGGATATACCCATCTATTTTTGTTCCCTCAATTTTAGATAGTTTTAAAACTATTGGCCCCCCATGTTGAGTAAAAGCTTTTACAAATCTTTCTCCAGAGATTAATTTTGTTAGTTCATCTTCATGTATGGAATACTTTAGAAGAATATCATCAACGCAATTTATTATCGGTTTTGCCACAACGTAAGTTTGCCTTTCAATCTTAGCAATTCCTCTTCAATATTGGTAGCATCCAAAGGATATTTTGTAATTAACTCATTATTCATAGTATAAATCAAAGGCATGGACTCTACTAAATACTTCATCCTTGTTGTCATTTCTATGTCAATTAATAATCGCGGATAGTTAACGCTTGATCCAAGACGTAACCTTGCTAATTTTTCGCTAGGGGTAACAACAATACAATACAAATTTTTGAATTTTGGCATATTCTCATTTACAAATTCAATTGATTTGTCAATACATCCTGAACAGCCATCAAGCGGAATAACAATGACAGCATTATTTACATTTTTTTCATAATGTATTGATTTGGACTCTAAAAAATCCCTGACAGTGTATTCGTGACTCTGCCTACATCCCAATAATATTTGACTTATAAAAATTATTAGCAACTTTGGACTATTCATAAATCAGCTACCTTAAAGCAAGTGAATACAAGGTTATCATCTTCCAGGTTTGGATTTTTAGGATTGGTGTTTGCAATACAAAGTCCCTCCTCACTAACAAAAAACATATATAACAAAAAGGTATTGTCCTGAAGTTTCTTTTCCCCAATAACATTCCAATTTTCGTCAAGTATAATGATAGATAGTGGCTTATTAAATATATTGTTTGCATCTCCCTTGTAATCCATTTTGTCGATTGAATGCCAGGCAAATCTATAATACAAATGTTGGTATGGGTCAATAATTATTCCGTAGTAGTAGAAAGAACCCAATGCATAATCACTTAAATCCCTACTTCTATCTCCATTCTCAAACGAGTTAACCTCGGTCCTTTTAAAAATACTTCCAGCCCAATATCTGTGATAAGTACCTTCTTTCACATTTATCACGACAAGGCTATCAGAAATTGAAAAAGAGTATATAAAGTCACCATTACCGTTTGAAGTTAGTGAATAGGATGGGCCTCGCACACCCCACGTCTTTCCCATAAATTCCGGTGGGTAATTATTAAAGTAACGATAATCACCAGTTGTCAAATTCAAAGAGGAGTTGATATACCCTTCATAAAAGGTTGGAGAATAAGCATTTCTATCAGGTGAAATGGCAAAAAATAATTTATTGTCCATTTTTATTACTGGAGAGGTAAAATCTATTAGTCCGGTGTTTTCATTATAGTCTTCACCTAAAAGCAGACGATAATCTTTTAAAAGTGTACCCTTCTCATTTACGATAGAGACACGATAGTTGTATGATGAAACAACAATTATGGAGTCCCATGATAGTGTTAAAATTCTGGAAGGTTTTCCAACGCCATTTGGGCCGTCTTGTTCCAATGGCACCTCTTTAAAGACTTCAGTTTTTTCTAAATCAAAATAAATTATGGACGGTTTGTGTAAGTTTAGGTATACTAATAACCTTTTGTTTGTTGTGGGATCTCTAAATGCCTCCACATTAAAGGATGTATTTGAAGTTGATTTATCAAGTGGGAACTTCAACGTTTTGGATTCAAGTAATTCTTTAGTAAACTTAAAATTACCATTCGAGTTTGACTGACAGGCATATCCTAGCACAATTAATAATAGTAAATAATTACATCTCATATAAAACACCTTAGATACAAATTATTTAAGTCTTCTCGAAGAGATGGAATAACCAAACTAAACGTATAGACTAAGTCTTTATTGGGGAGAGTAAAACGTGCTTGAAGTTCACAAGCACGTTTGAACTTTCTACTTTACTTTACATCACAACCTGGCCCAACACAAACTGTGTCCAGACAAATCTGTGCTTCGTAATCGCAAAATAGGCCATTAAAGTCTCTATTCGCATAGGACTTGATCGTAGTTCCAAAAATTGAAAGCGCGAATGTAAAAATCATGGCAACGAAAATTTTTAATTTTTTCATGTGGTTTAGTTTTTTACTTTCTGCTCAATATCAAGCATTGATCAAATCTAAAACACCTGAGTGCAATTTTATTGCACTCTGGAAATTTCTTTAAAATAATTTTCAATATCCCAATCCCGGCTGTAAAAATAGCTGTTTTGCTGTTTGCTGAATGCAATGGGGGCGCCAAGACCCTTTAATTCTCTAGATATTCGTAAACTAATTCTTTGGAAACACCTAATTTTTACCCTACCCCCCAGGTTTTCCTCTACCTACTGATGGGTCTCATTAATAAAAGAGTATATCCCATACATGGAACTCTTCAAGGCATACACCTTTAGCAAAACCCTATTCTTTATCTAATCAAATATTCCATCTTAAATTTGTCGTATCTTACCTTATCGAACAGGATCGTTCCTCTTTTTTGAGGCAAGTACAGTAAGAATTCACCTTCCAGGTTGGGTACGGTTCCAATGCTATGGCCATCCACTGATATATTCATATTGTACACCGGTGCATTGGTTTTTATTTCCTTCAAAAAGCCATGCATAAAGGTACTATCGTTTTTTACCAGGTAGGAGTAGGAAAGGACGCATTTCTTACTCTTAAATACATAATTGTCCTGTGCTTCAAGTCGTTCAAAACCGGTTGATACAGTTAAGGTAAAGAGGAATACTAAAATCAAAGAATTGTTGTTTATCAAAGTTGATCCCATGTTGATTTGGATAGATTATTCATATATTTCACCCTCACAATTTCGCCCCTTTTTAGTATAATAATCAATGGAAAAGGCGCGGAAAGGTTAAATCTTCTCCATGCATTATCTGTATCAATTATTAATCTTGGGTTATTGAAAAGTTCATTCCCAAGCCACTCCTGTAGTAATTTTTTGTCAGTTATTTCTGTGATAATGAATTGATAGTCCAACTCATTGATATGTGCTTTTAAGAATCTCAAGACAGGGGATATGCACGAATTACAACCAGTTGAAGGAATTGTAACTACCATCAGATGGTCTGGCCATTTTCCTTTTCCTTGTTCCAATTTTATATAATCATAATAATTATTGTAATCAGGATTATCTGTACAAGATAAAAAGCAAATGACCAGGATAATAATAAAGAATTTCATCAGGACTAATCCTTGACTTTTACATCGAAAACATCAAAATAAAGAAAATCTTCATCGGATGCATACTTCTTTTTATTAAAAAGATACAAGCCTTGAGGCGCAATGAACATGGCCAGATAAGAGTAGGTATCCGGCTCAAGATAGTATTCTCCTACCTTATTAAAACCAGTATCCAAAATAATAATGGACGTTTCCTTTTCCGTATCAAAAGGAGATTCATAATCACCACCTACGGGACTAAAAGCCAGGCGATAGTACAAATTTCTCCATCTATCAAAGAAAACAGATGAGTAGCTACCTTGCATTGCCTCATGCCTAAAGACAATATCATCTTTGTCAAAGTCGCTTCTTTTAGTTAATGGTCTTAGTTTTTTTATTTTATAAGCTCCTGCATAATATTTAGTTGTCTTGTCCCCGGCAATAACATACAAAAAATGATCATTTGGAAAGCTTAATATTACCTGACCTGTTTTATCATTGTACAAGTGACTTGTTCTTGAATAATGGTGCCTGCCCCAGGCGCCATTGTCATAATTACTGGATAAATGAAAAACGTTCCTGACCTCCAAACTAGACAGGTTTATTTGAAGACTTGAATAGCCGGCTGCGGATATATCAGTGCCCGGTGAAGGATAAGTGCATAAATACAAAGAACCACCTTTAAGGAATGCCGGAAAAATAGTTCCCAGTTGTGCGTAATAGTGGTCATCCCCTATATTCATCTTGCTCTTTAATTTGCCCGCACTATCTATCAGATATAACCTTTGCTCCATCAAGGACAATAGGAAAATAGAATCAAAATTGTGAAAATACATTCCCCTTATCCCATTTCCCACTCCATCTGGTCCTTCCTTCTTCAGGGTTATTTCCGATACCTGGCTGCCTGTTTGCATATCATATATGGCAATATTGCTTGAGTAGGTGTGATGAAAAATCATAAAGGCAGGTGAGTCTATTGGAAATACCTGAACGCTTGACGTGATGGAGTTACTTGTGCTATCCAAAAAATATTTCCTTTCATCCACTAACTGTAATGTCAGGGAGTCCTTTACAACCGTATCTTTAGCAAGATTAGCTTTATCGGATATATCTTTAGGAAGAGTACATCCTAAAATTACAATCGCAATAATTATTAAATTATGTGGTTGTAGGATCTTCATTTAGAAAAGTAATAAAGTCGTGTCATCTGGTTAAATTTAAAAACGCTAATTTTAATTTGTTCTAAAATCCCAGTCACTTACCCATATATAGGCACTTTTAGAATTCCTACAGACAAGTTGTGATAGTAGTAAAATAAAAGCTGCCAAAACAATTAACCTGGAAATCTTATTTGAGAAGATAGACCTCAAACCGTAAATGATCCTCATCAATTTCATCATTAAGGGGATTATTCAGACTTATGTACATTTTATCATTATTTTGGATCATGAATTTAATAAAATTGGAGAGACCTTTTTAGAACCACCAAATAGTTATAATACAAGAGATATGTTTATTGGAAAGGATGGGCTATATATATCAAGCCAAAACGTCTACAATCCATCTATAAATGAGGATTTCATGGAATTCAATCTTATGGTGCTTCGACAACTAAAGTAATGCGAATCTTCACTATATTTATTGCCCTACTCTTCCTCCAATGTTCAACTAGACAGAACAAAATTGATGAAGTATCAGACGATGGGCTCAAGAACTATCTAAATTCTCTTGATTCAGTCGCAATGATAGATCTTGATTATTACCTAATTATCCCGGCAGAAACTTGCCCTTTTTGCATAAAACAAATCTTATTATTTTTCGATTTTAATCAACTTATTCAATCAGAAAAAAAAATTCGCTATATTGTTCCTGCTTTAAGTAGAAAAAAAATAATTAATACTTTCCCTCAAAAATTCAGAACAAATAGCAATGTTACTATTGATACCACAAAATATTACTATCAAAATAGCATATTTAGCGATTCACCACAATTATTCTATTGCAAAAACGGAAAAGTGTTAAAAAAGAAAGTATTGCTTGCTTCAGATATTGAGAAAGAACTAGAGGCTTTATCCAGAAATTTTTCTAAAGACTAATAAGTTTCCACTTGTGTCAATAATAGGATTTTTCATTGGAGCAATAATTATATCCTTGCCGGCCTGCGGGGTTGGGCAAATAATACAACCAAAATCAGTTTGTGTAGAGCTTTTTAATCTTTATGAGAAACAACCAGGTGCCGAGATAAGCATCAAAATAACTCCACCATTCAATCTTTTTGATGTTCAGGCTGAAAATATCCATCTTCTATTGAACGAATGCAAGGCCTTTGATCTTCGGATTGAGACCATTGCAATTGGAAGATTGTACATAAATGGAAATATAAAATCCTTTCATGTTGTGCCTAATCAAAATCTTATTATAAAGATTTATTCTGAAGATAGTTTGTCTTTCTCAGGACGCCACTTTAATTATGCCGAATACTTAAAAATTTTACCTTGCTTTAGCATTGGTGACTTAGAAAAATATAAGCCCTACCTTACCAAAGAGATTTATGATTATGAAAAGCTAAAGATCACTTTCACTAATTTGGATATTAGGCTCCACGAGTCCGTCTCTGAGAAAACATGGGTGATTGACTCACTCCTGGAGAGTAATTTCAATTTCAATCAATTGGAATTGATGGAATTAACTTCCTACCATTCCTTCCTGAGTGAGTTTTTCTTTTGCCTTTACGAAAAAAACATAGAAACCTTAATCCCTACATATCAAAGCTTGTCATTCTTTTCAAAAGAAATTGCAAGGGAAGAATATTATAGGAGTTCACTCCAGCAATATGTTGGGCCACTGACCAAGGAAAATTATTTGGATAGTGCTAAATCAAGCTATTGGATTCAGCCCTCTTGAAGAATCGGCAAAATTTCTTAATACTCAGATGCTGGATCATTTCATATACTACTACACTATGCGAATGTTTCGCTTTAGGCCAAATATCTATCCTGATAAACTTTATAAATATGCCTTGCAAAAAATTAAAAATAGATATTTGTTAGATAGGCTTAAATCTTTTTACGAGATAAATAAATCTTCAAAGGACAGTTCCCTGATAGATATTTTCAAAAATAAATGATGGGCATATGTAACCTCCCCTAAAATAAGACAGTTTTGGATTAGGCAAAAGGCTAAACTTTAAAAACTGTCCGCTACAGGACAGGCCAACCCATCCCAATACTATTATACAATATGCCTTCATTGATATTTACAAAATAAGGAGCATGCCCCAAAGAAACCCATATCAGCGAAACGCAAATACCATTAGTTAATTGGTGCAAGTTTAAATACCTGAAACTGCAATTTGTTTTCATCGTTACCGGGGTTTTTTGGATGGCTCATCGGGATTAAAAGACCTCTTTTTGTAGGTAAAAAATTGTTGAAGTACGTATTCTTTTCCAAGAGAGTTTCCCCACAATATTCAAACTGTTCATTAAAAATAATTATTGAAATTGGTTTATCCATGAAGTCTTGTTTTTTCCCGTGTATGCTCAAAACGGGAATGCCCTGGCTGAAAATAGAGTAGTAGACATGATTATATCTATCGTAGTAAACGCCCAGATATTCACCTTGTTCAAGGCCTTCATGGTCTTTGTCCATTTCCCTAAATTCATTGGCTTTTTTGTCAGGCTGTATGGTGAGTACCTCCCACACACTTTTCATTTGAAAAACGGTAGTACTATCTGTTGATATATCGTAATTGTATATTTGGGAAAGGCTTCCAAACCGAACAACGAAATTGTTGTTGTGACCATAAGTGTAAAATGGAAGGAAATTATAAAAAAGGTATTTTTCGAAGACCTGAGGATACATAGGGCCGAATTCCCTCGTAATCCCGCGGACAAGGTCTTGTGCCCGCATGGTTTTATAACCTGTTTGTGCCCTATTGTCCCCGTAATTCATATACCCGAAAAACGCAACATTATCCTTGACCAAGAAGGGTTGCAGAAGGTTTGCCATCCAGGGTTGCTCCACTTTAATTCGATTTAACACGTCTCCCTTGTAGTTAACTAAAAGTATTCTCAAATCCTGGTCAGAGTAAATATAGATCGAGTCCAGTGACTTGATAAAAAATTTCCTGGTGGATAAAATCCCGTGTGGGCCAACCCGATCAAAAATGTTCCTCTTAACCAGGCGCTTTTTGTTCAAGTCGTAGAAGTCAAGGCCATTGATATTTTCATTGGCCGTAATGTATAATTCTATTGTATCATTTGCATAGTAGCCAGGATATAGGCTGTAGTTCAAACTTAATGTATCAATAGGAATTTCTATGATATCTTTTGGCGCCAGGGAAAATTTTATGCGCGATTCAATATTTCCAGTGTTAGTTGAGCTTTCTACAGTTGAATCTACAGGCTTTTTACAGGCCATGCAGAATAATACAAGATAAAGAAGAATAAGACGATGCATAAGTCGCAATATTAACTACAAATTACTTAATACATTATCTGCTTTGGGCCTGAGCCTGTTTTTGAGGTGCATAAATGGAAAAGGAAAGAATGTTTTCCTTCAAATTTGGGTTGAATAAATTCGAATTTGAAATGTATAAACCTTCCGGGCCAACACAGACACCCAGAGGATCATGTGTTTTTGATGGCAAAACGGTCTCTCCAATTTTTTCAAAATTTGAATTCAGGATAATTACGGATAAAGGCTTCTCATCATAAGTTTCCATGAATTTATCAGGTTGGTTGGGCTCCTCAACACCCCCTGTTACTATCCGATAGTATAACCTGCGATATTTATCATAAAAAATTCCTCCATACATGGTCGATGTAATGTTATTGGATCTCATGTCAGAGACATCATTGTAGGGAGTTGGGTCATTGAAGAATGAACTGCCTGCAAAGTATTCGGTGGTAGTAAGATAATCAGTAACCTGAATATTTTCATCGGCAGCAAAAGAATAAACTATCCGTTCATCGCCTGTCTTTGCTCTAAATATTTTTCCCCAAAAATTCCCAAAGTTTTTTATCTTATAAATACCCGGATAGCCAAAGTTTAGATAATAATCACCAGTATTGATATTAAAGACAAAATTTACCTTTCCTGATTCAAATGTTTCTTTTCTCGTTGGCCCCATGCCGGGCAGTGCGACCAAATGCAGCATTCCTTTATAGAATATGGCCGGACTGCCTGAAATGATCATAGGGGTTGACATACTGCTAAACGGAAATGATTCAGTGGGATTTAAAAAGGAAAAATATTCCTGAACCACCCCGTCCCGATTGATGCGAAAAAGCCTCATGTCAGAAATGTTTAAGAGGTAAATGGAATCCAGCGAGTGAATATAAAACCCATTGATCGTTCCCACTCCATTGGGTCCCGTTTGAATAAGATTTATTTCCTTAGCCAGTTTTTCTGTTTTGATATCATAAAACTGAATAGAGGATTTATAACTATTGTCGTAAACAATGAAGGTAGCGGTATCTGTTTCGTAAACATCCAAATACCATGTTTTGAAATTGGTAAGGGTGTCTATTTCAAAATTTTTCTCTGAAACCTTAACCAACCCCATGTGGTCATTGACCACCCCCCTCCTTGAACAACAGACAGTCAGAATTGAAATTAGGATAGCTGCTAAATTGATGGTGAGACGCATGATATGACCTGGTATGAATTTAACAACAAATTAAAACCATTGTTCTTAATGGATTTGGTCTGAACAATGATTTTAATTATTTTTTCCAAAGTTTATTTACCACAGCAATGATCCGATGCCGAGGGGCAGGAACCATTATACCAGTATTTATCCTTATCAAATGGATCCAACTCAAGCTCAATATGAACAATTCATGGAAGGATCATTCAAAAGATAACTCGGCTACCTGGCATGCATTTACCAATCTTAAGCCTTTAAAGGTAAAATTAATGTAAAGTAGTGAAGTAGTGGATTGCAACTAAGGAGTAATGTAACACATTAAAAATTTACAATGAACATGCTTCCAGTTGACTTTCAACATCTAACAGTAATGAGTCAATGTTCCCTGGCTTTAAAACCTCATAAGTACATATGCGTGAATCCTCAAATCGGATAAAAATTGGATTTTCCAAGCTAATCGATAGTCTGTGGAGAAGGTTATTGTCGTCAATGAGAATTATACTTTTCGAGAAGCCGTGATTTTTGATACAACTTTCAATATTCTTACCGCTTGATGACGACAACATAAAAGTGATAGACTTCTCTGATATGTTTTCCGTACAAAAACTCAACATCCGAGAAACGCAACCCTGACAACCATCCAGCGGAATTACTATAAGGTACTCTACCTTACAAAAGCCCCTTGGTTGAAATCGAATAAGTTCCAAAAATCTAATAACTCCCGCTAACTCACCTTTATTCTTGTAACAATTTGTCTTTGGCTGGCAAGAACAGGAAAAATAAAGCACCACTCCTAAAAGGAGGCTCCATGATCTAATTGTCCACCGCAGATAACTCAAAAACGTCAAACTTTAAAAATTTCTCTTCGAGTCTCTTATTCTTTTCATGATTGGCAGAAATATGCAATCCTCGGGAGGTAACAAAACTATCTCCAATAAAATAACTATCATCCCGTAAATCTGTCTCTCCTATTATCTTCAGCGCACTGTCTAATATGATTACAGATAATCCTTTATCTGTCCAGTCACGCCTCATTCCGCTTTCGTCCAGCAGATCTACGCCTCGCTCTGCAAATCTATAATAGACATGTCTCCATGGATCCCATAAAATACTCTTGTATGAGTTGGATGTGATATAAAACTCTTCATCTCCACTCATGAACGGATCTATAGACCCAGCTTGCCAGGGCTCAATCTGTCTAAAATGGCGACTCGCTGCTGGCACCACCATGAATTCCTTATCTTCAGTTAATCTTCTGACATAGAGATTCTCATCAAAAGTGAAATTGTGTATCACTTCCTTCTTGTTGTTCATGGCATATGTATGATGGTGATGGTAGACGCCCCATGACTTACCCTCGAAGTCAGCAGGTGGGGTAAACAGGTGCCTGACCTGACCTGACAGTACATCTAGTTCAATAAATAGCTTATGCGTCCAAAAATCTCCATCAGCCCGAACATTAGGATGAGCTGGCATGTACAAGAATTTACCGATCATAAACAGAGGAGCCCTGGTAAGTCCGGAAGGATTCGAAGTGGCCCCCGACTGACATATGTCATAAGTTCGTAACTTAATACCCTCCCTACTCACCAGAAAAACCCTGCATGCAAGGGTTGACATAAGGAATAAAGAGTCCTGGTTCAGCAGGTAAAATCCTCTTATCCTTTTTCCCACACCATTTTTTCCCACATCTTTAAATTGAATCTGATAGACTTGCTCCTTCGAAGACAAGTCAAATACTATCACCTTATTCACATTTGTATTCAGTATTGCCAGGTGTTCCCTATCAGCAATAGAATCAATTATCAACTGCTGGTAGTTGTTCCTATAATTGGTGGCATCATCGATCTTAATTTTAACTGAATCCACCCGAAACAATTTATGGGAGTCACTTCTGCCTACAGCTTGGTTGTCCTTGCCGGATTGTCTCTCGCATCCTCCTAAGCCGAAGATCAATAACAAACAAAAAAATATCCTGGTAAAACTTGTCATCTGGTAAAAAATTATTGAGAAATCCTTTTGTTAGTTTACGGCAAAGGATTTCTAAAATTTTTCACTCAATCTTCTTCTACAATGCTGCATTCTTCAATGCAATTTGCTGGGTTATTGAGATCGCAAAACTCACCATTGAATTTAGCATAACAGTATCCTGCCTTTGCCTTGAAAGAATTTGAAAGTAGCAAAATTCCAAAGATTGCTACTCCTAGAAAGAGCGTTACTTTATTCATAACAAAATAATTTACTTTCTGCTCAACATCAAGCATTGAC
>DDUM01000027.1 GCA_002344795.1 Flammeovirgaceae bacterium UBA2338
GTAGCCGTATTTTAGGACGTGACAGCTTGTTTTGATCGGCCAGAATCACGAAATTAGTATATAAAATAAAGCGATTATGAGTGTAATTGAACTAAGAAAGAAGATAATGGAACGGGTAAGTTCAATTGAGAATGAAGAAATTTTGAAGGAAATTTATGACATTATTGAGGCAGAGGCCGATTTGGAACCAGTATATAAATTGACTGATGAAGAGAGGAATGCAATTGAAATCGGACTTAAAGACCTTCGGGAGGGGAGAGTGGTCTCCTCAACAAAAGCCAATGAACTTATCCAAGAATGGCTAAAGAAATAGTCTGGACCGAAACCTCAGTTCGGGATCGACTAGTAATATTTCAATTTTGGCTTATCCACAACAAGTCAGCAGTCTACAGCAACAAGCTTGAATATCTTTTTAATGAATCCGTCAAATTACTTGCCGAGTTCCCTCAAATGGGAACTCCAACTGACTACCAGGACTTAAGAGTGAAGATTGTAAGAAATTACAAACTCTTTTATAGAGATACTCCTAACCGAATTGAAATTATTAGAGTTTGGGACACAAGGCAAAACCCTAAAGATTTGAAGCTTGGGTAACAAGCCAGCTGCTAACATTGTGTATACGCTATGTGCTTAACTCCCCCACTAGCGCAAGCGTCCCACCTGAGCTATCTAAGTTTTTCCACACCTTGAACGGAAACCAAAAAAGCGCTAATTTGGTAATGGCTTATGAAAGGTTGCATGAGATTACATCCAAGGTGTCAGCAACCATTCTCTGAACCACCAGAACTCAAATACAGTATACTATATGACATCAAATCGACAAAGTAAATTGCAATTGGTTGGAGTTTTGCTCATATACCTATGTTCAAATTCATTTGGACAATCAAATAACACACTTAGTGCACAGCTTTGGGAAAGAGTCAATGACTGCTACTCAATGTTTGAGGATATGAATGATGATGGCATTGTAGATGGTGAAATAACTGATGACTCAAAAAACGGATTCTTGCAGATATCCGGAAGCTGGCCAACCTGCGGATGCGACTGCACCAATATTGTTGGAGCATACAGGGGCAAAGACGGAACATATACATTCCTGGAACAAGAAACATGGGGGTGTTCATGGATAAAAAGAATAAGTTCGAATAGGAATCTGGATGAAGTATTTCCAGATGACCTTGCAAAAGCATTTGCTTCAGAATTCGATGAGAAAACTGTGATGGCGTGTTTTTTTCTGAGTGTTGACATCCCAAGAATTGGGACTGATACGAAACTGGTATTAGGAGTCATCCCTTTTGGGATGAGCATTCAGAGCAATAGTATTATCAGTTTTGAGTATACGGAGAAAGAGAGTTACTCGAATTGCAAGTCACTCTATGAAATAAAGAGCATCGCCAGAAAAATCCAAAATACTGAGACCTTAGATTATATAGTGAATAATAAATTTAACGAAATATCAAAACACGATATTGCTATTGTTAACGAGGCTATTGGAGATGACGACAGTAGATTTAAATCAAAAGATGAACTGGTCAAAAGTATTCAAGATATCAAAAGGACATATGAATTATATATGCTCATTGAACACGAATCACTAACCCTAGGATGGAACCGAGATCGATCCAAATTCTATATTAAAGAAAGAGGAGCTAAGCCAAAAGTTATGACTTTTATGGAATTCTTGATGGCTAACCGTTTTTGGAGTCCTGCTTGCTAATAAAAAGAGTTGCCAACAAGGCAGTGTATCATGTACCTCACTGCGTATCTGAACTCGCTTGTTCTTTTCTAAGTTTTTCCACAGCTTGAACGGAAACACAAAAAGCGCTATTAGGGTATTCTTTAATCCCACTCAGAGTCACTCGTAGAGGACGCTGAGACCTGGTTACTGGGGTTCCAAAAAAGTATTCCGCACCACCAACAACAAACAACAAACAACCCTGAGATTACTTCGCTCCCTTGCACAAGCCATCCCTTCAGCTCGTAATGACGATAAACTCGTTCTTTGTTACGAAGGGCAGACATCCCGTTTGGCGGTGAGCCTTCCCGCTGCTTTTACCGCCATCAACGAATAACCAATTAAATGAGTTATACTTCGCCCAGGCAAGCAGGCCATTAATCTCCTCATCATGCATATAGTGAGGTATTAATCCTCAAAAGGCATTCGAATGTTGGTGATACTTAATGAATAACATACGCATGTCAGATAAAAGGGATTTTAATTGTAAAAGAATCTTAATTGTAAAAGAAAATTCCTAATTTGATAAATACGTTTTAAAACCATAACGATTGAGCGGATAACACTCAAAGTGGTTTTAGTTTTAATTGTGATCAAGGAAACTGATGATGGGGGAAACTAACCATAAGTATGCGATTGATCAGCCATCTATTGTTGCAGTAACAGACGAAAAGGGAATTATCACCTATGTCAATGATCATTTTTGTGAAATATCAAAGTATACTGCTGAGGAGTTAATAGGGCAAGATCATCGGATTCTCAATTCGGGGTATCATTCAAAAGAGCTGTTTGCTGAGCTTTGGGCAACTATTAATAATGGTAGCGCATGGAAGGGTGAGCTGCGCAATAAGGCCAAAGATGGCACTTTATATTGGGCAGATACCACAATCGTACCCTTCCTCAACAAAGACCAAAAGCCTTATCAATTTGCAACCATCCAAACGGTAATATCGGGCAGGAAAAAAGGGCAGGTTGCACATAAAGAAACCTTTGAAGAGCTTTCTCATTATAAGTACGCTCTGGATCAATCGGCCATTGTTGCTATCACAAATAAAAGTGGAATCATTACTTATGTGAATGAGAAATTCTGTACCACATCAAAGTACAGTAGCGAGGAGTTAATCGGGCAGGATCATCGGATCATTAACTCAGGATATTATTCAAAGGTGTTTTTTAAGAAACTATGGTCAACTATTCTCAGCGGAAATGTATGGAAGGGTGAGCTGAGGAACAAGGCAAAAGACGGCTCTTTGTATTGGGTGGACACAACTATAATTCCCTTTTTGGATAAAAAAAATCAACCTTACCAATTTGTTGCCATTCGATTTGATATTACTAAAAGAAAAAAAGTAGAGGCGCAAATCAAGTTAAGTAACAAGAAGGCCATACAATACACTCAGGTACTTGAGTCCAAAAATGCTCAGCTAGTTGATTTCTGCAGTATTATTTCGCACAATTTGCGAGCTCCTTTGACAAGTATATTAATGCTGGTTGACTATTTGGAGCAAACCAAAAACAAAAGTGAACGCAACGAGGTATTGGTGAAAATAAAACCTGTTGTTAATCATTTGTTGGATGTTTTTAATGATCTGGTAGAGGCCATTCAAATCCAGTACGACACTAATTTAGTGCTTGAAAAGATAGATTTAAATGACTGCTTGAAAAAGGTTTTGGTTGGTTTTGATACCCAAATTCAAGACTGCCGCGCTGATGTACAAATCGATTTTACCCAGGCACCTGTAATTACATCACATCAAAAATATATCCATAGCATCTTTACGAATTTGATCAGCAATACGCTGAAGTATAAATCACCAAACCGAAAGCTGATTATAATTATTCGGTCTTTCCTAAAAGGAAAAAATAAAGTAGTACTATCTGTATCCGATAATGGATTGGGAATTGATTTGGTTTTGCATAAGGAGCAGATTTTTAAAATCCGCAAAACCTTTCATAAACATCCTGAGGCTAAAGGCCTGGGTTTGTTTATGACTAAAACACAGGTTGACGCGCTTGGAGGAAAAATCTGGGCGGAAAGTCAACCCAACAAGGGAAGTATTTTCTTTATAGAACTTAAGCACATAAACACATGAACTCTTACAAAAAGCTTACACTGGTAGATGATGATGAGATTTTCGTTTTCTTAACGAAAAAAATGATAGAGCAAGTCAAAGTGATACACCTGCTCAATGTTTTCGGAAATGGTCTCGATGCTTTGAATTTTTTAAGAGATAAGAAAAACGATGCTGATCTATTGCCTGAAATCATTCTTTTGGATCTTAGCATGCCTGTATTGAATGGGTGGCAATTTCTTGAAGAATACACTAAACTATATCCCATTTTTGGAAAAAAGATTATAGTTTATGTTTGCTCTTCATCCATTTCATCTACTGACATTAATCGAGCAAAATCAATAAATGAGGTTTCTGATTATGTCATTAAACCTATTACTATTGACAAACTCAGGGAGTTGGTGAAATTCTAGGTGTGCAATCGCTCCAGTCGGTGTTGAGCGCAGGAGACGCAGGAGACAGTGTGGCTCAAAGGCAGGGCAGCCTCAGCTTGAAGGTAAGCAATATTAGAGAAATCAATTAATCACTCGTAGAGGACGCTGGAACCTGGTTACTTGGGCTTCCCAAAAAGTATTCCGTACCACCAACAACAAAGAAAAAACAACCCTGAGATTACTTCGCGGCATTGCACAAGCCATCCCTTCAGCTCGTAATGACGATAAACTCGCTCTTTGTTACGAAGGACATCCCGTTTGCTGGTGAGCCTTCCCGCTTTGCTACACACAACACCAACAAAGGCAGACTCCCGACAATTAGAAGATTCTTATCAGCAGCTTACGTCTCTCTGAGTGTAATGGGAAGAGTCTCGTATGAAAGTGAGATTCTTCGCCTCAACCCTCTCCCGATAGCTATCGGGACAACCCGCGGAGGCTCAGAAAGACGGCATTACAAGACAAGGTATTGCATGGTCAACCAACAAAGGCAGAACAAAAAAAAGTAGTTGAGTAAAACCTTTGTGGGGCTACACCGTTCACACAAACAACCAGACGAGAGAAAATGAAAACATCCATCTGCCTGATCCTATTCCTGCTTTCCCTATCCTCCTGTCATGCGCAAAATAAAAGATCCGAAAACCAACTCGTTGGTGGACCCTGTGAAGGATGTGAAGCCATTTACGAATATGGAACCCGGAGCCTTACTTCCGTTGATACGCTTCCAAAATATATTGAAACGACACCCAAGCTAAAGGTGACCGGCATTGTCTATCACAAGGATGGAAAAACACCCGCAGAAAATATTATTCTTTATATCTATCATACTAATCGAGAAGGCATTTATGAGACGCTGGGCAATGAACAAGGTTGGGCAAGGCGACACGGCTATATCCGTGGCTGGGTAAAGACAGGAAAAGATGGCCAATATACTTTTTACACTTTCAGGCCTGCCTCCTATCCCGACAGATCGGAACCGGAACACATCCATATCACCGTAAAGGAACCTTCCAAAAACGAGTATTACATTGATTCCTATGTTTTTGATGATGATCCTCTTCTCACAAAATCAAAAAGAAACAACTTGTCCAATCGGGGTGGCTCTGGCATCGTGCAGCCAAAACCTGAAAATGAATTATTAACAATAAGGAGAGACATAATCCTTGGCTATCTTATTCCCAATTATTAACAAGCATCTGCCACCCTTTTGTTGGTGAGCCGTCTCGCCTGCTTACACACACCAACAAAAGCAAAGAATAATCTCCAGGTTTTTTAGGAATTTGAAAGGGAGCACTAAAAGCACTACTTTGTCTGTGGCTTATACAAGGTGACACAAATGCATTCCAAAAAAGAGGCAAACCTTGTTCCATTTGATTTCTAAACAAGATTGATCAAGTCTAAACAACACTAAATACCAATATCATGTATAATCTCAAAATTATTTCTTCCACTGTACGTCCCGGACGTAAAGGCCCGATTGTAGCAGCGTGGATAACTGAATTGGCTAAACAAAACGAAAACTTTAATGTTGAATTATTAGACCTTGGAAAAATCAATTTGCCCATGATGAACGAACCCAATCATCCCGTATTAAAAAAATACGAACACGAACACACCAAACAGTGGAGTGCTAAAATAGACGAGGCCGATGCATTTATTTTTGTAACAGCCGAGTATGATTATAATTATCCGGCTCCATTACGAAATGCACTGGAATACCTCGCGAAGGAATGGGGGTATAAGGCAGCAGGTATTGTAAGTTATGGTGGTGTTTCAGCAGGCACAAGAGCCTGCAACAGTTTAAAAGCAGACTTGTCTACACTCAAAATAGTGCCTTTAACAGAGACGGTAAACTTTCCATTCTTTAAAAAAAATATAAATGACCAGAATGAATTGGAGGCCAACGATATTTCGCACAAAGCTGCACAAGTTATGTTTAAACAGTTAATCAGGTGGACCAAAGGCCTGAAATTAATACGAGAAGATATAGACTAAAATGAGTCCACCTGCGGTTGGCAAAACAACATGCTAGTTTAACCATTCACTTTGCGCAGACGGCTGTAAGACATACACCAACAAAACGGCTCGCAATACTTTTTGAAAAATCATATTAACGTATCTTTGCCCGCCTATCTAAAGGCGGAAATCATGGAAGACAATAAAATGCTGAACTTTCTTAAATCGGTATTAGAAAATATACCTGCTGACTGGCTGAACCTAACCACCCATCGACTGGATATTTATGATGAAGAATTGGCCAAAACTGAATTTTTAGAACAGTTTGAACACTTATATAAGAATAATAATTCTGCTACCCCAGTAGCTATCGGGGCGGCACTAAACAATTTACCCACTGCCTACGACTATATTCGATTGGGTCATCCACTGTCTTGTGTACTGGAATGGGCCATGGCCAAACTGCAACATCTCAACCCGGAAAATGTAATCAGTTTCTCATCCAGGACGGCTCCTGTTTTGGCCATTCTTAGAAAGAATTTATTCACTCATAAAAACACCACAATCTTTTACAAAGGCGAACTGCCCGATTACTTTGATGCGGAGGTACTGAAAAATGTTTATGGTTATCAATTTGAACTAAAGCAGGTTGCGAAACCGGAAGAGATCAGTGTTCCTGATAGCGATCGGAACAACCACAGCACTGTTTTCATTTCGCAACAAGATGAAATTGTAACTCGTGCTCTTTCTCCCAACATGGACTTTCACATCAGCACTTACGCTCACCTGGGAAGTGTTGTATTGGTCAATGGCGAGCAAAATGAAAGTTATATATCAGAAATTCAGCATGTAAGAAGAAGGGAGACCATTGCCATGACACCGGCCAATTGTCTTGTGGCTTTAAAAACGCTAGTCGCCAGTGCTTCATTAAGTGATCTAAAAAATCCAGATAGTTACCGCGATGTTGAGAAAAACAAAACCCGTGTTTTAGATTCGATCAAAGAGATTACCGGTACAACTACTAAGCCTCTTCTTGGTTCCAGTGGACTGTCTGTTCAGTATGCGATTATGATGGGGCTAATTGACGATGCACTGGAAAACCATAAGGGAAAGGCCATCAAATTCATTGTTCCTCCCAATTGTTATGGCGGAACCAATGACCAGGCCAGGCGCGTTGCCGCATGCATTGATAATGTTGAAGTGGTGGATTTGCCTGTTGATGGCGGCAACGATATGGTTCAAAGCCTTGATATCGTTTTAGATAAAATTGCTAAGGAAGATGCTATCCCTTACATCATCGCAGAGATTCCAACCAATCCCAGGGTTGAAGTTCCAGACCTTATACAACTAAAAGAGGTGTTAAGTCAAACGCGTAAAACGGCAAATGGTAAAATTGCTATCGATCCGGTTTTTATTTTAGATCAAACATTTTGTCCTAACGTACACTTTTTAGGAGAAGGTGAAATACTCTCAACGGTCAGGGCGATTTCCTATGCCAGTGGATCGAAGTTTCCAAGTGGCGGATTGTGCACTGCGGGCTACTGTGCAGGAAATAATAAAACAGAAGCCCTGATGGAAAAAATAGAAATGCATCTCCGGCTTTGCGATAATGAGGCCACCCCTCTTCAAATTGAAATATTGGCAAAACAATTGCCTTCCATGAATCAAAGAATCGAGGACGCTTACAAGAATACACGTGAATTTGTAAACTTCATCCACGATACTTTACCAGCCGCAAAAATCAATTTTGTTTCAGAAGAATTGGCACATCAGGGATTTACACCTTCCGTGTTTTCCTTAGATCTCCCCACAAAAGGCAATACGGATGAAGAAAAAGAATCATACAAGAGGGCGTTAAATCTGAAATTAATCAATTTAATGATTGCCGAAATCCCCAATGAAAGCAAGTTCTGTGTGAGCTATGGTCAATTAAAAGGTTGCTACTGGACGATACCCGCAACCTCGACCCAAGGCACAACCAAAGAAGGTGACAAAGATTATATTGTGCGGGTAGCCCTTTCCCCCAAGATGGACCTTGAACTTCATAAAAAAGTATTTTTAAAGTTTGTTGAAAAATTCGTCTCACCTTAATTCTATTCTAAGTCACTTGCAGAAGACCTGAAACACAATACCCCGTTTGCTATAAGTTCTCCACTTCGTTTCCTAACTTAAAAGTAAACATCACGATAGTATCCCTAAGACAATTGCTAAGAATCGTATCAACTAAAAAATGAAAGAAAATTCACGCAATGCAACTGAAAGGTTCTGGGACAGAGCGGCTCCGAGTTATGACAAGGAAGAGCAAAAGCATGAGAAAACGTATCATTTGGTAATCGAAAAACTAAAAGGCTACCTACAACCGACAGATTTTGTTTTGGATTTCGGTTGTGGGACAGGACTAGTGGCACATGAAATTGCAAAGACTGTAAAAGGAATTTATGCTATCGATATATCTTCCAACATGGTGTTGCTGGGAAAAACAAAAGCGGAAGAACTGCAACTAAAAAACATACAGTATACACATGCCACTATTGATAATGACAACCTGAAGGCAGGCACATTCGATGTGGTTCTGGCTCTTCATATCTTGCATTTGGTTGAAGACACATCCATCACCTTTCAAAGAATAATGGAATTGTTAAAGCCGGGCGGTCTGCTCATCTCCGTGACTCCCTGTATGGCGAATAAGCCTTTGTTTAGCAGTATACTCTCCCTGTTGAGCAGAATAGGAATTGTTCCTGACATTACTTCTTTTACACCCAAGCAACTGGAACAATTGCTGGCCGATGAAAATTTTGCCATAGTTGAAACCGGGAAACTCGCTGGAACATCCAATCAATATTTTATTGTGGGTAAAAAAATTATCAAAAGTATTTCAGTTGTAAACTCTTAATAAAATCTAACCTAACAGGTGGAAAATATAAATCAGGACATTGAAAATCATTATCACAAAGAAGGTCTCTTTGAAGAAATTATCCTACGACTCACCGAGAAGGGAATTGATATAAACAATGTATCACGAGCTGATATATCCGCGATCGATGAGCTCCACGTTCGCGGTGCGGCCGTCTCTGAAGAACTCGCTCACTCCATTGATCTGAAAGGAGCTCATGTACTGGATGTAGGCTGTGGTCTTGGGGGGCCATGCAGGCTGCTGGCCGATGAATTGGGTTGCCAAACTACGGGTATTGATTTAAGTAAAGAACACATACGAACTGCCACTCAACTTTCCCGGCTGGTAAAACTGGATGACAAAACCACATTCGTAGTAGGAAATGCCACACAACTTCCTTTTAATGACAATACCTTTGATGCAGTTTGGACTCAACACGTTCAAATGAACATTCCTGATAAAGAAAAATTCTATACAGAGATATTCAGGGTCTTAAAACCGGGTGGTCATTTTCTTTATTATGATATCTTTAAAAGTGGCAAAAGTGAAATCAGCTACCCCATGCCCTGGGCGAGTAATGAAACCCAAAGTTTTCTCATTCAATCCACAGCCATGGAGCAGATTTTAGATGATTTAGGTTTCACTAAAATCCAGAGTAAGAATCAAACTCAAGCCGGTGTCGATTTCTTCGAGCACATGATAGCCCGACTAAAAGCATTTGGTCCACCAACAATTGGCATCAACGTGCTGATGGGTGAAAGCACACAACCCAAATTGATGAATCTTCTGGATCATTTGAAACAAGGTGAGCTGATCATACAAAGTGGAATTTACAAAAAAGAGTAGTCAGAAAAGGGGAATCAGAAATAACAATTATCTTTTATCTTTGTTAAAGAACTCAAATCCCTGGATGATTTAAGCGCTAGTCCATGATATACCGAATAATACTATTTCTAGTGCTCAACTTCGGTGCGCTGGCCATCGGTGGCCTTTTTACCGGAAAGGGAGTTTCATCGGAATGGTACACTACATTAAACAAAGCACCCTGGACACCACCCGGATGGGTTTTTGGATTTATGTGGACCACCATTATGATTTGCTTTACCGTGTATATGGCTCATACCTGGGGAAAGGTAGCTAATGTTAAAATTTTAGCAGTTTTATTTACACTGCAATGGATACTGAATGTCTCCTGGAATCCCGTCTTCTTCTACTATCAAAATATTACAGCAGGGCTCATCATAATCACCTTACTAACAGTACTGGTCGGCTATTTATTACTTCACTATTGGTCGCATACAAAACTGTATTCCTTGCTGGTGGCTCCTTACTTTATCTGGCTGTTGATCGCCACTTCATTGAATGGTTATATTTTACTGAAGAATTAGAACTCAGGTACGGATTTCACTACTTTTTGTTAACTTAGTCCTGCCTGCCTTTAATGTTCCATTAATCCAAACAGGCATGAGAGCAATCTATTATATCGCTTTTGTACTCTTCCTGGGTTGTACCTCCACTCCACCTTTTGAATACGACCTTATTATTTCCAATGTCAATCTCATTGATGGAACAGGCAGTAAGATGAAGAGCCATGTCAACGTGTACATTCAGGATGGGAAAGTCAACGCCATTGGCACCGCACCGGTTACGCAAACGGAAAACGTGGTAGATGGTACTAACAAGTACCTGATTCCGGGTTTGTTTGATTGCCATGCGCACACAAGTTCTTATAAAGAAGATTTCCCCCTTTTCATCCATTATGGAGTTACCAACATTCTTTGCCCCGGAGGCAGTAAAACCACTAATGATTATTTCGCAAAAATGAGGGCGCTTGGCAATCAGGACTCCTTACCAGCGCCTCGCGTTTTTCATACCAGTCAACATTTTACCATGGAAGGTCGACACCCGGTAAAGACCTATCCTGGGGGAAGCTGGGTAGAAGGCGAAACGGTGTTCTACCTCAGGGATACACTTCAGATCGATTCTTTGGTAAAACAAGTTACTCAATATCCCATCGTGGGGATCAAGCTTACCATTGAGGATGGACCTACCCCACCTTTTGTAGAGCGCATGCCGCAGGCCTTCGTTAATAAAGTGGCGAGTGAGGCGCATAAAAATGGAACAGAGGTTTTTGTACATGTGAGTGACAACACAGAATTATCCATGGCATTAAGAGCCGGCATCAAAAACATCCTACATTTTACCGGTGTCGATCTGGATTTTGAAAATGGAATCCCATTGATAGACTCGATCTACAACAGCGATCTTTCCTGGGTGACCACACTCATGCTGGACAAAAGCTTTATTTACCCGCTTCATAAGGATTGGGTTAAAGAAGTAGAAAATATAGGTCTTTTTAATCCGGAAGAAGTGAAACTACTGAAAGCCCCGGCACAGATAAGGCAAGCCAAACAAATGAGCCTAATGTATAAAGCCTATGGTATTGATAATCCCACTTTGGAAAACATTATTAAACCCCAGGTAGCCGATATCAAAACCCTCTACGATAATGGCGTTAACATGGTGCTGGGAACAGACACAGGTAACAACTTCATTTTTCCAGGATACAGTTTGCATGAAGAAATGCAGCTGATGGAACTGGGTGGCATTGCTTCTCTGGACATCATAAAAATGGCAAGTTTTAATGCCGCTAAAATGCTTAAGGTATTGGAGACACAAGGCAGCATTGAAGCCGGCAAGGCTGCGGACATGATCCTGCTGGACAAAAACCCCCTTGAATCGATCAGAAATACACTATCCATCCGCACCGTATTTAAAAACGGCATTGTACAACAGAGGTTGAACCAGAGATGATCAAGCAAATAAAAAGTTGTAAATAACCTCACTTGTGTAAATTTGTTTGTTTATCAACTATAACACTACTTGCCTTTTAGCCAGATCATAACGAACCCAGCACTTCCTTTTAAGGAACACCGCATTTACCGGATATTCAATATCTTGTTAATCCTGGCAGTGCTTGTATTGATCTCAATTGCTGTGTTCCAATTGAGTATCAATGCCATTCCGTTTTTCTGGATATGTGTTGGCGAAATTGTTGTTTTCGTGACCCTTCTCATCCTTCATATAAAAGGACATTTTGCAACGTCCAGGTATATCTTTTTCGTGTTTTCTATAGTGATGGAAATCTTCGGAAGTCTGGTGAGTGGTGAAAATAGTGGGTTCGACTTTCTTTTCTTTGTTACTGCACTTTCTCCACTTCTATTTTTTGATAAGCGATGGCAGTACCTCTCCCTATTCATTTTCAGTATAACGGCTTTCGTTGCAGTTAAAATTCTATACCAGTATGTGCCTCCAGTGGTGGTCATTGAAAGGCAGTTATTTCCCTACTATTTCAATATTGTTACCAGCGCGATACTTATCTATTTTGTTTACGAGCTTTTTAAAAAGGAACACCTCAAGCACGAAATGGATCTGAACAAGCAACGGGACATGGTGCAAAATCAAAAGGAAGTACTCCTGGCCACAAAGCAACAGCTAGAAGCACTTCTGGAAGACCGTACAAGAAAACTAGAAGAACAGAACAAAGGTATTTCTAAATACGCCTTTCTTAATTCACACAAGGTGAGAAGCCCTCTGGCTCGTATTCTGGGTTTGGTCAATCTCACTCAGTATGAGGACCTCAATGACGATGATACCCGAACCTATTATTTTAATGAGCTTAAGACCAACGCCACGGATTTAGATGATGTGTTGAAAGAAATTAGCGAAATTCTTAACAGCGATTTGGAAAAATAGGGTACTATTCTTTTAGGTCGGAAATCCAACATGTTTAAAAATTTATTTTAAAGGCCTCTTTTTAATCATCCCTCCATGCGTGTCCTTTACACTGCTCATCACAATAAATGCATTAGGATCAATCTTCTCTGTTTCGGCTCTTAGTTTGGCAATTTCCAATCGAGTAACTACAGTGTACACGATATCAGTAGGATCCAGGTTATCACCTCGTTTTCCATAACCTCGCTTTCCATTGTAAATAGTTACTCCCCTCCCCATGCGTTCAGTTACCATTATCCTCACCTCCTCGCTATGCGATGAGATAATGGTGACCCCAGTGTATTCCTCCACTCCCTCTACAATAAAATCTACTGTTTTGGATGCAGCAAGATAGGTGAGAACGGAGTACAATGCGCTCTCGACACCCAACAGGTAAGCAGCAACAGAAAATATCATAATGTTGAAAACAAGAATAATATCACCTATTGTAAGGCCAGTGCGCTTGCTGAGGTGGATAGCCAATACTTCCGTGCCATCCAACACCCCACCGCCCCTGATGGACAAACCAATTCCCGCTCCGAGGAAAAAGCCACCAAACACTGAAATCAATAATTTATCGGAAGTAATTACCGGGTAATCAATTAGAGCAATTGCAAGGGCAAGTCCCAGGATGGCCGCTATGCTTTTAAAGGCAAACGATCGGCCGATCTGGGCATAGCCCAAAATCATAAAAGGCAGATTAATAACAATAATAAGTATTGGCAGTGATAAAACAGTAACATGAGTGACCAGTAAGGAGATACCCGTGACACCACCATCAATAAAGTTATTAGGCAAGAGAAATCCCTTTAATCCAAACCCCGCTGACAAAATACCCAACCCGATCAGTAGCGCATCTTTAAACAAATGTATAGCAGTTACCCTTATCTTATAGAATTCTTTAGCAACATCATAGTTGCTTATTTTCTGATTCGGATTATTCTTTTTTAAATGATTCCATACCCTCTGGAAAATGACTTGTTTAAAAAATGGATTGGTTTTGTTCATTGCCTGAGAAACATAAATAATAAAATGTCCTTGCGGGTATTTCTACAAGGTAAAGAAAAATGCACGTACAGCAACACGGACCAAGAACCAAAGATTTGGGTACAGTTATCTTCTTTTAAATTTTCCTTCCCACCAACTAGCCTCTTTTTGTTTCTGGATTTCCCCGTCATCAAGCATCTTTTGCAAGCGGGTATTTACTTCACCCTGAGAAGTAAGATGATATTGTCCACATTGATCACATTGGTAAACATTGACCGGACGACTACCCTTTCCATAATTGTATGCAATATGCGCACCTATCAACGCCTCCACTGCCAGGTCGTAGGTGGGGTGGCTTCGTTTATGAGTGGGACAGATTTGCATATCAATACCTAAAAGGAAATTTACAATTCATTTTTAGCAAATTTACTATTAACTTATGCTGCCAAGCACCTAAACCAAAATCAATTTAGCTATGAGGACACTCAAAATCAATCATGCAGCCGTATGGGTATGTATTATTCTACTCCACGGACTGGGCTTTGCCTGGTATGGCTTTCTGTTTGTGGAACCCTGGATGGAAATGGTAGGACTGGACATGGCCACTGCTGAAGCTAATCCACCTGGAATTGGTATCTGGGCGACCAACACCATCGCCACCATTGTACCTATCTACGTTTTGGCATGGCTTTTTAGCAAGCTCAATGTTGATACGGTAGTAAAGGGGGCAGGACTTGGATTGCTTCTCACCTTCTCATTTGAATTCCTTAGCACCATGGCCGGCAATATGTTTGCCGCACAACCTTACGCACTGGTTTGGATCACCGGTGGGTTCAATCTGGTGGGCATTGGGTTGAGTGGTGCAATTCTCGGAGGTTGGAAAAAGTATTCCGAATTAGATAAATAAGGGTTGGGTTTTTAGTTCATCCAACCATTTTTGAAAGAAGCACTGGCAGTTTGATACCAACTAATGGCCTCCTGAAGTAGTGTGGAGTCTACCTGCGTATGTTCAATTTGTTCATTCCCTCTCAAAGTAAAATATTTTAACTCTTGCTGCGGCATTAATACAACCAATTCCTCTCCCTTCATGTATCCCAGGCTTTGATAAGTACTAACAAAGGCCCTCTCCCTTCCAGGCTCAAGTTTAGCCATGTCGTATCCAAAAAATTTACTCTTATAACTAAAATTAAGCAACCCCAAAAGTGTTGGTCCAATATCAATTTGACTCATTAACCTGTCCATCGTACCAGGCGCAATAAAACCGGGAGCATAAACAAGCATAGGAATGTGATACTTATTTACTGGGAGTTCCGTTTTTCCTGCACTGGAGGCACAGTGGTCGGCTACTATAATCAGTACCGTATTTTTAAACCATGGTTTCTTACTAATGCTTCTTACGAACTGACCAATGGCGTAATCCGTGTACTTCACAGCTCCATCCCTGCCTGTATGAGATGGGATATCTATCCTTCCATCCGGATATGTATAAGGTCGATGATTAGAGGTGGTCATAATTTGAGCGAATATTGGCTTGTTCTTATTGATGGTTTTCTCAATTTCCCGGGTCGCCAGATCTAATAAATTTTCATCTGCCACACCCCAAATATTTTCATAATCAATTTCTTCGTCCTTCAATTCCACCCTATCAACCACATCATAATTATTATGAGAAAAGAAATAACTCATGTTGTCAAAATACCCATACCCCCCATAGATGTATTTACTCTCATATCCTTTCTCTTTGAACACTCTTCCAAGTGTAAATAAATTTTCATTATTCGGTCTCCTTACAATGGATTGACCGGGTGTTGGTGGTACGCATAGTGACAGTGCTTCAAGGCCACGTACAGTACGTGTACCTGTTGCATACAATTTGGTATAGAGGCGGCTGTGCAATGCCAATGAATCAAGAAAAGGAGTGATGTTCTCCTCATTGCCAAAACTTTTCATAAAGTCGGCACTAAAACTCTCCACGCTAATCAAGATGACATTCTTTTTGAGTTCAGGTCCATTAGCCACTATTCTTCGTTGTAAAGAGAAAGAAGAAGAGTCTATAAAATGAGATTCTTTGGTTTTCAACAATTGACGAACCTGTTGAAAAGCTTTGTCTTCATCCATTCTTTGATAAAACTGATCGTAATCAAGTTCGTTATTCAAATAAGCAGCAAACAATTCATACAGTCCATTCCCAGCCAATTCATTGGCCAAAGCAGAATTGCTAAAGCGATGTGCTTTGGTATTAACAGTAAAGTAAGACAAGAGAGGAAGAGTGATAATAATCAAGAACCATATTGTTCTTCGTTTAAATGACATAACGGTGCAATTCTAAGTCCATGAGCGAAACTGATAAACAATGAGGGCAGAGAAAGCGAGTGCTGCCCCTATATACCATTCAATAGGATACGATTGTTGAATGTTTCCTATGACTTCTGTAGTGTATACCAAATAGTCAACTGCTATAAAATTGAATCGCGTTGTAAATTCTTCCCAAAAGAACCATTCAGAAATCGAATTGAAAATCAATAATGAAGTGAAGAAGAAAAGAATAAAATTGAGAACATACTTGTGCCATCGCTTATTGTATATTCTCTCCGGGCAAAGCCATAAATAGATAAGAACAGGGATAATAAAATAAGTGGCATTAATAAGGTCAAAAAAGAACCCAATGAAAAACGCCTCCAGAATATTGAGGATGGATAATTCCTGTATTCCGTCAGCAGCTATCAACAAGAACAATCTGGTAAAAAACGAAATACTTACCACCAACAAGCTAATAAGGACTAACAGGCCGAAGCGGTGGTGTTTAACTTTCTCCAAAAAAGACTTCATACCCAATCGTACTCTCTACTTAAGCCCTTACGCAGTATTTCATCCAAAGGTTGGTCGGTGGTCAAATTAAACTAAGGGTTGTCCTGAGGATAAATAAAGAGAACGGAATCTGAGAGCACGGCAGACCCAAAAACACCTATTGCTCCATCGATCTGGGAGTCGATAAAAACAGGCTCTACAAACGGATTAAAGATGGACTCCAACTGACTGTCTACACTCTTATAAAATTGAGCAGTCCTTTTATCCAATGATTGCATAAAAATCCAGGTTGAATCGCCTTCCTTATATTCAAAGGAAACCTCAATAGCCATAATTAATAATTGTCCGTCAATATTCTCATCACTAAACACGGTTCTCCCCAGATCCGTAATTGGAAACATATTGCCATTGGTGCAATCAGATCGCACATCTCCCAAGGTGTGGGCATGCAGCCGGTCGTTATCAATCATTCTGTTCATTTGAAATCTGTAATAGTTCTCCTCTCCTGCTTTATCCTGCAATTGAATAACCACACCATCATGGCCGCCATACACATCAAAAAACTCCTCGGTATACTCAACGGAAGAAATATTTACTTTCGCTTGATTAATTGTAGTGGAGGCAGCATAGCTCTTCCCTCTATAAGATATGTTCAGATCGTATGTTTCTCCTTGTTGTGCTACTGCCCCACCCTGATAGAATGGAATCCATCGACAACGGAAGGGGTCAAAGACGCTGTCTGCCTGCAAGGTTAATGCTACTCCACGGTTGGTCAGTATCACCACTGCCCCTCTGGCAAATACTTCCTGAGGCGCCACTTCTGGTTGAAAAAAAGGCAAGGCTCTGCTCACATAAATACGTGGCACCTTTCCAGGGTATAGTATTCCCTCAATAAACAGTTGTTCCTCATAAGCCGTATCGGGTTTAATCTCAATATCCTTTTGACAGGAAATCGCCAATAAAAACAGTATCGTCCAGGCCAGGTACTTCATACACATCAGAATTTAAAATTGTAAGAGACACTTGGTATAATGGGCAACAAGGAAACTTGCTTTGCCTTTGGTTTATTCTCATTGTGATCAACGTAGAGATAAACAAAGTACGGGTTGCTACGACTGTATAAATTGTAAAAACTGAAAATCCACTCGGAGTCATACTCCTTCCCAAATATTTTTCGCCTCTTCTTATAGGTGGCTGAAAAATCAAGTCGGTGATAGGAAGGAAGCCTTGCGTTGTTCTTTCCTTCATAAATAAAGTAGTTTCCTTCAAACAGACTTCCCCCATTGGCCACATTGATCCTGCCGACAGGGAGTGTGAATGCATTTCCAGAAGAATAGACAAAAACACTGGACAGCGTCCATCGCTTATTGAGACTGTAAGTCCCAACCAATGAAACAGAATGTCTTCGATCATATTGAAAGGGAAACTTCTGTCCAAAATTTAAATCCGCGAATTGTTGATCCGTTTTCGAGAGGGTATAGGAAATCCATCCCGTCAAGCGACCCGTATTTTTTCTTAAAAAGAATTCAACTCCTTTACTCCATCCCTTACCATATACCAAAGCAGTATCTACATCAAAGTTTTCCACCAATTGATTTCCTGCAGGAAAGAGCACCTGATTATCCATGGTTTTATAATAAAACTCTATACTGGCTTCGTATTTATTCTGATCAAAATTATTGAAATATCCCAGAGCGAATTGTTCAGAAAGTTGAGGCTTCGTTCGCAAACTTGAAGGCACCCACACATTGGTAGGCACCGATGCTGTGGAGCTTGGCACCAGGTGAAGGAACTGATTCATCAGAGTATAAGACCCTTTGATCGATGAAGTCGGTGTCACAGAGACCTTCAGTGTTGCCCGAGGCTCTATTCTAAAGTATTCTACTTTATTGGAAATAAAAGCGGGCGCTCTTATCCCGAGACTTGTCGATACGTTTTCACTAATATTAATTTCATCATTTACATAAAACGCCAACTCATCAAAATATTTAGAAGGTATCGAACCAATGTTCAAACTCTGGTTACCCGAAGATTGAGCTTCTGTTTTACCCTTGGATAAGAATTCATGATTGGTATAATGGGCACCAAACCGAATGGAATGATGAAGGTTTGGCAAATATTGAAATTCGGTTTTTGCACTGATATTATTAATCCCTGAAAATACCTGAGAGAACGAATTGTTTTGTACAGTTTCAATATTCTGATCGTACTGATTATAAATAACAGAGGTATTCAAAAATAGCTTTTGGCCAAACAAATGATTCCACCTTAATGTTGCTGTAGAATTACCAAAAAGAATTTTATAAAAAATACCTACTGTCTCCTTATACTCAGCATTATCTCTACCCGTGAAATAGCTCAAATACAACTTATCATTTGCTCCTGCTTGCCAGTTCAACTTTGCGTTGATATCATAGAAATGATAATTAGACCGATTGCCCTTAGCTGTAAAAGGGCGTGCGAGCAAATCAATATAAGTTCTTCTTCCAGACACAATGAAGGAGGCCTTCTCTTTCCTGAGAGGGCCTTCAAGAGAAAGATGAGAAGTGATCAAACCAATCCCTCCACTACCTCTTACTTCTCTGTTATTCCCTTCCTTCATCGTTACATCCAGGATGGAAGACAACCGCCCTCCGTATTGAGCCGGAAATCCTCCCTTAATCAACGTCACATTATTAAGCGCCCTTGAGTTGAACGTACTGAACAAACCAAACAAATGATTGGGGTTATAAACTGTTGCTTCATCGAGTTGTACTAAATTTTGGTCCGTGTTACCTCCGCGAACAAAAAAACCGGTAGTCCCTTCATTGCCCGACTGAACTCCTGGTAATAATTGTACTACTTTCAGAATATCTGTCTCGCCAAGAATTACGGGTAATTCACTGATCCTGGTTACAGGAATATCGATGACACCCATTTGTGCCCTTTGTACATTTTCATCCGAACGTTGAGCCTCAATAACAACCTCATCCAAAACATCTTCATTTAATACCAATTCAATATCCAGTTCGAGGTTGTTATTAAAATATATTTTTTTGATTTGAGGCTGATAACCCAGGTAGGAAAACACAACAGCAATACTGTCCTGCATGGGCAGCGTTAAGGAATAGAAGCCATAATTATTTGTAGTGGTTCCTTTTCTCATAGAAGTAATGTATACCGTGGCTCCAATCAACGCCTCACCCGTTTGACTGTCCTTCATCGTTCCGCTCAGTGTATATTTTTTTTGAGCCACACTTTCATATGACAATAATCCGCTCAATAAAAAAACAATAGAAATCGATGAAGTTTTCATAACTATCTAGTTCAATGAAATGATTGCATTTATTCCAATATTTTTATCCTGATAGGTAGGGACAGCCATAATTTTAGACCTCCTTAGTCTCTTTTGATCATGAAAAAAATAAACCAGGTTAGTGGAGAGAATTCCTATCCCAGCCCCCACAAGCACATCCGTACTCCAGTGTCTGTTGTTCATCATACGAAGCACTCCCACGGATGTCGCAGTACCGTAAGCCAAAACACTATATAAAGGATTTTGCTTGCCATATTCTTTGTGCATAAAAGTGGCCGCTACAAACGCTTGTGCAGTATGGCCGGAAGGAAATGAATTAGGCATTCCTGTATCAGGCCTGGGCACAGAAGTGAATTTTTTTAAGGGAAACACAAAGGTCATCATCAGCAACTCTGACTTTGTCAATAACCACATTTGGGTCGCGAAATCATGCTGCCCTTTAATTCCCAATCCATTTAAAGCAACCACTCCTGCAATTGGAGCATACTGCATATAATCATCTGCATGAGAACGGAAAGTTGAAAATTTTTCGTTGCGCTCCTCATACAAGTCTGCCCTACCGATAATGTCAATATCAGAAATAGCCAATAATCCTGCTCCGCCCAGAATAATCGGAGCGCTTATCGTTTTTCTTAGATTGATTTTATTTATCTCTTTATAAACTCGTAAGGAATCCGCCTGAGCATTTGCTAAATGAACAGTACTTAGACAGATAATAAAAATGGAAATGCGTAAATTGTTCATTAGGAAGAGTCAGGTTTATACCCAACACGCCAGCCTAAGCCAAATGGTGGGTTGAAATATTTATATTTTTTCTGACCAACCGTTTTCGCAAATATTGCGTAATGTCAAGACTGGAGAAGTAATTTTAAACACAGGTTATCGAGGAACGAGACCTATATCAACTACTTGATTCCTGCAGAAAAGGGAATCGAAATAGTCAGGATCGGCTATATAAGGAATACTATGCCTATTCCATGGGTATTTGTTTGCGTTACTCCCGAACCAGAGAAGAGGCGGTTGAAATTGTAAATGACGGGTATATTAAAATTTTCACAAAACTCGATAAGTACTCAAAAGGGTTGTCCTTTAAAGGATGGCTTAGGAGGGTTATGATCAATTCTGCTATTGATTATTTTCGGAGGAATGAAAAGCATTACAATAGCCTGGATATTTCCCACGGCCAATATGAAACAACAAGTGAGACCATTATAGATCAAATGGCAGAAGAAGAAATTATCGCTGCCATTCAAAGACTCCCCCCTTCTTACCGTATGGTATTTAATCTATTCGTTATTGAAGGTTATAAGCATGAGGAGATTGCCAATCAGTTAAATATTAGCACTGGCACTTCCAAATCGAATCTTGCCATAGCAAGGAGTAAACTTCAAAAAATTTTATTAAGAGAACAGCAAGTAAGCAAGGAGCAAAATGGATGATAGTCAATTCGATAAAAGCTTAAGAGAGAAGCTGGGTAGCTATGAGCCGCCAGGATTCGACCCTGCTGCATTGGCTTCACTCCATCACCAGATGGCGGCCATTACAGTTACTCCCTGGTACGCGACCTATAGAACTGAGTTAATTATGGGTGGTACTGTATTGCTATCTGCCTTACTTATTATCTGGAGCCAATGGATGTTTACACAAAACAGTACTGCAGATCTTGAAGCTGAGATACTGGCACTGAAAACTAAAAATGAAAACGCTGACCAACTTCGTCAGGAACTCAATCACCTCAAGGCGTTGAAGCCTGATACGATCCGCATCATTGAGTTCCAGGAGCAGCCCTCCACTGTATACCTCTCACTTCTGAGAAAGATTGACCGACTGGAGAGTGAGCTCAGAACAATGTTTGAAGATACTTCAAGAAAAAATGAATTACTTCTGGCGCAGGCCAATGAAAAACCAAATGATGCACAATTTATCATCAGCGAACCTTCCCTATCCTATTATCCCTTGGCCAACAGAATTATTCCTCGCGAAAAAGAAAAGGAAAGCAAACGCGCCATAGCCAATGAGCTCCCGCTGATTCTGGAATCTCCTGAGAAAAAACTTCCCGTAAAAACAATCAAGGAACTTCAAAAACACTACCAAAAAGGTATTGGCATTCGGCTTGGGCCCAGCCTATTGGTTTCGCGCGGCTCTTTTGATCCTGGTGACAACCGATATAATTTTGGAGGCGGTGTACTTGCCGACTTTATTGTATCTCCTTCATTAAGTGTTGAAGCCGGTATCCATCACACGCAAAGGCATAACCGAATTTCCAATGCGGATATTTTGGAATCGGGTTTTCCGGGAGCCGATCCATCATTGGGCGAACTTAAAAATATTGACATCGATTCGTGGGTATTTGAGACTCCTTTGAACATCAAATACCGCTATCCCGTTTCCATGCAATCCAATTGGATAATCGGTGGCGGTTATACTGCCATGATATACACCAAACAGATTCTAGAATATGATTATCAGTTTGGCGCCAATCAATCGGCTTCAATTAATTCCTCCCTATTGGACAAGAATGTAAAGATTTATCCTGGTACACTCAATGTGTCTCTTGGCTTCAGTAGTGAATTAAAGAACAAGAAAATAATAGAAACATCTCTTTACTATCAGCATGGACTGGGAAAGGTTGGGCTTGAACAAACCACTCCTACCTTCATTGGGGTAAGAGGCGCGTACTGGTTTACCTTGAAATAACCCCTCTACAAACAAATCGTTTGCAACTCTTTGCCATAGTTGTCACCTTAGCAAAAATTTTAGGACACTCATGACGCTTACTTATTGGATCATTGGTATTACCGTTGTGGTGAGTTGGTATTCATTCGACAAACCTGAAATACTGGGCAAGCTCTTAATGAACCCTTATAAGGTTTCCAAAAACAGGGAATATTACCGGTTGATAACCAGCGGATTTGTCCATGCCAATTTCCCGCATTTGTTGTGGAACATGTTTTCGTTTTACTTCTTTGGCCAGGTTGTAGAGTACTATTTCAGTTATCTATTTGGTGCCGCTGGGCCTATTCTGTTTATTGTGCTCTATGTGCTGGCCATCATCATCTCGGACTTATCATCTTATTTCAATCACAAAGACAACCCCAGGTATAATTCATTAGGGGCTTCCGGTGGTGTATCCGCCATCATTTTTGCTTCCATCCTATTTCAACCGCTTCAGGACATCTGTTTATATGGCATCCTGTGCTTCCCCGGATTTATTTTCGGGATCGCCTACATCATTGGTTCCTATTACTATGGAAAAAGGGGGAAAGACAACATCAATCATGCTGCCCATATTTATGGAGCGCTGGTGGGGCTCGTTTTTTGTATCATCATTTATCCTCGTTCTGTGATGCTTTTTATCGATCAGATTAAAGAGTGGCGCCTTTTCTAGTGGTATTTGCCGAAATTACTGTCCGCGCCTGTTAATTATAGATAGTATTTCGTTTCTTGCGCCTCGTTTAAACTGAAAATCATGCGCTATCTATTAATAGGTCTGTTGTTTGTAAGCACACTCGTATCAGGCCAATCAAAAAAAGAATTAAAAGCTGAAGTAATTAAGCTGAAAGCTGAAATTGAAAGCCTTGGCACCGAGCTTGACGCTCTTAAAAACCCGCCCAAAGCAGAGCTCAATAACGAGCACGAAAAAGCCAGTTACGGATTGGGCGTGCTGATGGCCTCCAACCTCCAAAAACAAGGATCAGATTCATTGCTTGTTGAAATTCTCAACGAAGGTATGCGTGATGTAATGAATGGCTTACCCACACAAATGAATGAGGAAGAAGCCATGGCCATCGTACAACCATATATGACCAGGGCCATGGAAAGAGAAATAGAAGCATTGAAGAAAGAGGGTGTTGACTTTCTTGCCGCCAACAAAACCAAAGAAGGTGTTAAAGTGACTGAAAGTGGGCTACAATATAAGGTGTTGACCACAGGCACAGGAAAGATGCCCAACGCGGCAAGCAACGTAACCGTGCATTATATAGGCAAACTTATTGATGGAACCGTTTTCGATAGTTCTATAGAGAGAGGCGAACCAGCCACTTTTGGGGTGAGCCAGGTGATCAGTGGATGGACAGAAGCAATGCAACTTATGCACGAAGGGGATAAATGGGAACTTTATATTCCATACGAATTAGGATATGGAGAGCGTGGTGCCGGAGCGCAAATACCTCCGTTTTCAACTTTGATATTTGAAGTGGAGTTGATTTCTGTGAACTAGTCAGTACTTCACTTTAATTCTTGTTCCGGGCATTGGCATGATAAAGTAATCGTTGGGTTTACCCAATCGGTCTATCCGCTTCCTTACTTTTTTAGGATTTGTACTGCGAACCAATCGTTGATCATGGAATGACTTTGGTGTGCGAAAAAAATCTTCCCAATGGACAAACATCAGTTTGTCGGGTTGAATGAATTCAACCAGTTGATTGGGATAGTCGTCAACATTAGGTGCCGATGCATAACACACAATTGCTAAATCAACTCCCTTTTTATTTAATTCTTCCGAAGGTGGAAATCCGAATGGATGCTGGCTGGCCGAGGTTTGTAAAAACACACGCAGGGTATCCGTCCCCATAAAGTCTACCAGAAAGGAATAAGTCTCCCCCGTAGACCATTTAAACGCTTTCGTTTTACTGTTGGAGTAGATCAGGTGCTCATCAAAATATTGCTCCTCCAGCGGTTTATCCATGTACAATTTCTTTTTTGTGTGAGGCGCATGGTCAGATAAAATAGGCAGCACCCGAATAGATGGCGTTACTGAAATCCACTCATATTGCTGATCAGTAGTTGTAGGGTCATACACATGCTCCTTAGTCAGGGCAGTCAGTCTCACTTCTTCTTCCTTAAAGTTTTGCATGATTTTAGGCAGGTAATTATTACCATATACTATATCCATGTTTTTGAAATAGTGACTTTCTATCAGCAAAGGCAGATCCATAACGTGATCGTAATGTGTATGAGAAACAAACCCTGCCTGAACCACAGATGGGGATAAAAAATACTCAAAATTGGTTTTCCATGTATTATAAAGCGAGGGGTTGCTTTTCACCTTTCCTAACAGTTTCAGTAATTTCTGATTTGAGAAAAACGGATCGGTGATAATTGCTTCTCCATCTCTCTCTAATACCAGGTTTCCACTTCCCAGGTAAACAATATTCATTTCATTTTTCGCATCGGAGCGAACCGGAAATACCGCTTCACTTTTTTGAGGAATTATTTCCGGGTAGAACCTTGAAACAGAATGTGTGCAGGCAGTCAGCGATGCCAATGCAATGAGGGTAAGATATCTGAACATTGAATAAAGGTATAAAAAATGAGGCCTCGACTCAACAGTGTTCCATTGCCTCGTTGATTTGATAATTTCTTAATTTCGCACCTCACCTTACTGGTACACATTGCCATTTGACCCATTTCATATCGATTTACCGATTACGGAAGTAATTGATGATGTTAAAGGCAATCTCAGGGCAGGAAATACCCTCATCGTTAATGCACCTCCCGGAGCAGGAAAAAGTACCCTGCTTCCACTCGCCCTATTGCATGAACCCTGGCTGGAAGGGAATAAAATTTTAATGTTGGAGCCGCGAAGGTTAGCCGCCCGATCAATAGCCGCCAGAATGTCTTCGTTGCTCGGTGAAGAAGTAGGAGAAACTGTTGGTTATCGCATCCGTTTTGAAAACAAAATCAGCAACCGAACAAAAATCGAAGTATTGACTGAAGGCATTCTCACGCGAATGCTTCATAGCGACAATTCACTGGAAGGTGTCGGACTTGTCATTTTTGATGAATTCCACGAGCGCAGCATTCATGCCGATGTAGCGTTGGCATTATGCAGGGAAGCACAACAAGTATTGAGGCCTGACCTGAGGATCATGATCATGTCCGCCACACTCGATATGCCTCAGCTCACTGATTTATTAAAGGCGCCTGCCGTGGTCAGTCAGGGAAGGCAATACCCGGTTGACATCCATTATGGAACCGGGGTAGACATGTTCATGATTCCTGAACTGATGGCGCGTGCTATTTCAAAAGCAAGTAAAGAACAAGAGGGAGATATTTTGGCATTCTTTCCGGGAGAAGGAGAAATAAGAAAATGTGAGGAGTTATTAAAAAAAGAATTAAGGGGGTTTATGATACATCCCTTATTCGGACAACTCCCCTTTCACAAACAACAGGCGGCCATCATGCCTAACAAGTCCGGTAAGCGAAAAGTAGTGCTTGCCACCTCCATTGCTGAAACCAGTTTGACCATAGAAGGCATTACCACTGTAGTAGATTGCGGTTATGGAAGAACTTCCCGATTCGATCCTAACTCTGCACTATCAAGATTGGAAACAGTAATGATTTCCAAGGATGCTGCCGACCAAAGAGCAGGAAGAGCAGGAAGGTTAGGGCCGGGCAATTGCTATCGCCTTTGGACGAAGGCAACACAAGCACAACTGCAAGCACATCGTTCTCCTGAAATACTGGAAACAGATCTATCGTCTCTTGTACTCGACATGGCCCAATGGGGAATCATTGACATCAACCAACTCACCTGGCTAACTCCTCCTCCTAAGGGAACTGTGGCACAGGCATCAGAATTGTTGCATGAACTGGATGCCCTTGAGAATGGAAGAATAACGGAGCATGGAAAAAAAATACATTCCTTACCGTGTCACCCCCGCATTGCACACATGCTGGTGTTGGCAGATGAAAACGACACACTTGAATTAGCAACCGACATTGCAGCAATTTTAGAAGAGCGCGATCCTTTGCCACGTGATTCCGGAATAGATATTAATCTTCGCATTGAAGCATTAAGGCGTCATAGGAAAGAAAATAATTTAGGAAATAAGTTTAGCCGCATTGAAAAGATAGCGGCATCCTACCGAAAATTATTTGACGCTGAGCCTGACAATGGGACATTTGATCCCTATGAGACAGGAGTGTTGCTTTCCTATGCTTACCCGGAACGCATTGCCAGTGCCAGGCCAGGTAACAATGCACAGTTTCAAATGGCCAACGGCAAATTGGCCATGGCGGGTCATCGCGATGATCTGGCACATGAATCCTGGCTTTCCATCGCCCACGTAAATGCTCGGGATGGCATGGGTAAAATATTCATGGCCGCTCCACTCAACCCCAAAGACCTCGCTCCGTTGGTAAAAGAAAAAGAAGTGATCACCTGGGACACCCGCAAAGGTGGTTTGATTGCTACAAAAGATCTTCGCATAGGCAGCATCGTTTTACAATCAAAACCTTTACCCTCACCCGATCCAAAACATCTATCAAAAGCCATCTCCGATGCCATAAAACAGGAGGGAGAAAGGTTGCTTTCATTTGATGAAAATGTAGAGCAATGGCAAAACCGTGTATTGAGTTTACGCAAGTGGAATCCGGAAGAAGAGTGGCCAGAAGTAAGTACGCACACTTTATTAATTACCAACGAAGAATGGCTTAGTCCTTACCTCAATGAAGTAAAGAAGCCTGACGATTTGAAAAAAATTGATTTGGTGTCAGTTCTGAACAATATCCTCGACTGGGAAAAACAAAAAGAGTTAAATCGCTTGGCTCCTACCTCAATTGAAGTTCCCAGTGGATCAACCATTAAGATCCATTATCCTGCTGCTGGCGAACCTCCGGTAATAGCGGTAAGACTACAAGAGATTTTTGGGATGGCCGACACGCCTAAATTGAACAACGGAAAAAACAATTGTGTTCTTCATTTATTGTCACCGGGCTACAAACCTGTTCAGATTACTTCAGACCTTAAAAGTTTTTGGAGCAATACCTACTTTGAGGTAAGAAAAGACCTAAAGCGCAGGTATCCGAAACACAGTTGGCCAGACGATCCCTGGACTGCAGAAGCAGTGAGAGGAGTAAAGAAAAAGAAATCGAATTAAGTCTTTATAATCAAGGTGTATTTTACATCTACCTTATTTAATGCACTCCCTTGATTTAGAGGTTATCTGGATTCCACCTCTGCCAGAAAATCTCTTAACGATCTCATGTAATCCTCTGGATTATCCCGGGTTTTGGCATGACCTGCATTAGGAACGATGGCCACTTTAGAACCCGGAACCAGTGTTTGGTAATAATAAAGTGTCTCGGGCAATACCTCATCGTATTCACCACCAATAAAAAGCGTTGGCTTAGTGATGGTAGGCAGGTCTGTCACACGATCAAAATCGCGCAACGTGCCCGTTGCATTAAATTCTGTTGGACCCCACATATAATTATATATCGCACGATTTGAGCCTGGAACATCTTCACATTCGGCTGCAGGTGTTCGTGGTCCTTTCTTCCTTGATCCAAAGTTGATATTAAAAGTATCGGTAGCAGCCAGGTAGGCTGGAGCAGTATAATCACCTAACGCTTCATATTTATTAATAGTATCCTGAACGGGTTGAGACAACCTTGAGATCAACACTTTTGAATCTTTCATCCATTGAGGTGTTCCGATCAGTGGTCCGGAAAAAATAACAGAAGCGATAGCATCCGTGTTTTTGGTGACCATGTACTCCACAGCAATAGAACCGCCCCATGAACTTCCTAATAAATGAAAGCTCTTCAAATTTAATTCCTTTTGAAGTGCCTCCACTTGTTCAACAAAATAGGGAACCTTCCACAGACTTGTATCATTGGGATGATCTGACATTCCTGATTCCAGTTGATCAAAAAAGATAATGGGTCTACCATTGGCCAGGGCCTGATAGGCTTCTATAGAACCACAGCTTCTGCCTCCCGGGCCACCATGCATGACCATTAAAGGTTTTCCCGATCCGTTACCAATTACCTTGTACCAAATTTTTCCTCCTGTCACTTGTACATAACCTTCATGAGGCTGGAGAGATTTTTTACAACCTGTAATGGAAAAGGCCATAATTCCGGCAAGTGCGATAAAATGTAGTTTCATATTGATTATTGAAAAAGAAATTGAATAGCTCCTGGAAACTCCCGTTGCCAATACCAGATTTTATGCTCACCATCTGCATCAATTTTCAATAACAGATTTTCCGGAGGCCTTGATTTGGATTTCAGAATATCAAATAGTCTTTGATTGTCCTCAGGAAAATTGACGAGATGAGTAAATTCCTGTTCGCCTACTACGGCAAATATTTTCGCATCTAATCTCACTTCCCCCCTGGCTGCTTTACTAAATACTGAGTCGGCATTAAAATGAAGTGCAGCTGAAAAAAGTGCAGCCTTACCAAACACATCCGGGTATTCGGTCAAAGCATAGAAGCAGGCCAGACCACCTAAGCTTGCACCCATGATGCACGTATTCTCCCGATCGGATTGAGTTCTGTACTCGGCATCTATTTTAGGTTTAAGTGTCTGCGTTAGGAAATCGAGATAAGCCTGTCCATTTCCTCCCAGATGATTCTTATTCCAAAATAAACTAAAATCTTCATGGCGTGTACCTTCGTCACTCTCAATCCCTACTACAATGGCGCCATCAAATCCCTCTCGCTCCAAATCTCTCATCATTTCATCTACATGCATCTCCTGACTGTAATTAGGATTGGTCTCAAAAATCCATTGTGCATCAGAAAAATAAATAACAGGATAGGATTTTTTGGATTGACTATAGTCCCCCGGGAGGTACAACCAAATGGTCTTTGTCACTCCCAATTGAGGGCTATCTATATCAAAGACAGAATACAATTTTGGATCTTCATCCTCTTTGCATGAGAGCAAGAGTGTAAAGCACAATAGAGCAATAACCAGTCTAATACGGTAAACCATTTCACACAAGATAAAAGGAATTTACCAATTGATTCTCACCCATTCTGGATTAATCCTTGATCTCCTCTTTACCATTTGCATGTTTGGCAAACCTGCCGCGTTCGCAAGGATGAACATGATCATGACTTTCCCATGGCCATCCTCCAAATTCAGTTTGCTGATATTCCGCTATGGCCTCCTGAATTTCAGATTGGGTATTCATTACAAACGGGCCGTATTGAGCCACAGGTTCTCCAATTGGTTTTCCCTGTAAAAGTAAAATCGAAGCTGGCTTAGCACCATTATCAATTCTAATATCAGCATCAGGGTTTACAACTACTGAATGATAGTTAGAAATATGCTTTCCATCTATGGTGATGTGCTCACCTTCGTAGAGGTATAGAGTTCTGTTAGCATCAGCACTTGCTTTTGGCAATTTAAACGAAGCACCCTCCTCCATTTTCAACATCCATATTGCCACATCATTGGTTTTGTCATTGGCCCATGAATTCGGAGCGGGCTCAAGTGCCTGTACACCTTTTAGTTTTCCTGCAATTATTTTGAAGGATGTCTTCCTTCCGTTTTCATCAGCCTCTTCTTGCTCAGGAATACTTTCATTCCACAGCATAGCAAAATGAGGCTCCACCAGTTTATTTTTTTTGGGCAAGTTCAACCAAATCTGAAAAAGCTCAAGGTGGTTGTCCTGCTCTTTATTAAGTAATGGAAACATCTCAGAATGCTGTACTCCCTTACCTGCCGTCATCCATTGCACATCCCCATTACCAAAACGGCCAGCGGCACCTAAGGAATCAGAATGATCAACTAAACCCTTTGTTACAATAGTGACCGTTTCAAACCCTCTATGCGGGTGAGCCGGAAATCCTGGCACTCTACTACCATGGTACATGCGCCACCCATCTTTTACAGTGAAATCATTACCTATGTTTCTACCCGACAGCGATGCATCCGGCCCCATATGATCATTTCCTTTCGGGTAAAAATCAGCATGGTGAACGCAAAACAAAAATGGATCGCTGGTTTCCCATGGAAACTCTAGAGGCTTTATACTGATAATAGATTTACTCATACTTGATATTTCTTAGAATTTGAACGTGTATAACATAGAAGGCAAAAAATATGTTCATCCACGATGATACCCAAACATCGCTATTTACAGCAAACTCCCGAAAAGAGGGTGATGGAATTCTAAATAAAGAAAATCATCTTTGAATGGTTGCAGGGAGACCAAAGTGAAGTTGCAAAAAAGGTGTAAAGTACTCTTCGCAATTGAGGCGGTGGCTATCATGTCGGTCACCGCCTTTTTTTCATTTAGTATACACGACAAACAATTATCACCTGATAAGTAATAATAAAAACGATTTCATTTTTTAATAATGATATAAGCTCCAATAAGAGTCATTCCCAGCGCCACCACCAGCTCTAAAAACTCCCAGGCACCCCACTCCACTACATTATTAACCCTGTAAATACCAAAGGCAATTCCTAAGCCCACATACAGATAGCCACGCAAACTCCTAAAACTCATCAGCCTAATTAATTTAATTTTTGCTCAATTCTTTCCATCCTTTCACACAACTCCTGCAACTTGTTGAGAATAAGGATATGCGTCTTTTTAGCATCTATCCCAACGGGATTTGCGTCACTGTGAATTAAGTTTGCTATTAGCTCATAATCTTTCGCTGCAACTTCAAAATTTTTATTTTCCATATTATTTAATATTTAGTTTAAACATTCCACTCATAATAATTATGATCAATATCCAGATCAAAACCTGTTTTGGGATATAATCCATTTCCTTCATGATTTGACTTGGCCGTCTCCAACATCATTCCACAAGCACCCGAATCCCGGCAGAGTTTTTTGGCTCGCTCAATTAAACCAACAGAAAAGCCCTGTCTTCGATAATTTTCATTTACATATAAATTATTCAACAGCCAGAAACGTTGCATTCGGGTAGAAGAGAAGAGTGGAAAAAGTTGCGTAAATCCCGTCATAATTCCTTCGTCATTGAATGATACGAAAATCTCCGACTCATTTCTTTCAAGTCTTTCTTTAAGAAATGATTGGGCGCCCTCAAGATCAGACTCCTTTTTATAAAAAATTCTATACTGATCGAACAATTCAGCCAAAGACCGAAGGTCACTTAATTCTGCCTTTCTTATGTTCACCTTTCAATCTCATTTTTAGAATAACATATCTTCTACTCAATATAGAAATTTTGTTTATATATTATTGCTCTTATTCTGCGGCTTACAACCGTATCTTCTATTTAAAACCTAAATCAGAATAATCATGAGTTCAGATCGCAGGAAATTTATAAAACAAATGGGGCTTGGCCTCGCAGCCAGCAGTTTGGCAGCAAGCCATCTGGCCTGTTCAGATTCCAACACTCCTATCAGTGGAAATTCTGAAAGTTTGTTGGCAACCCGCAATGGGCAACCCGAACCAGCACCGCTTGGATACGATCGACTTCCGCTGGAGTGGTACAAAGCCAACACACAACGCTTAAAAGATAAAATTGCAGATAAAGCAGTTGATGCTATTCTTATCCAGAATGATATCAATGCGGTCTATTTTACAGGCTGCTTCAGGGGGAGTGGTGAGCGCACTACCTGGGTAATATTTCCAACAAATGAAAAAGATACCGCCTATTGGTATGGCCCTGCTATTGATCGTGATCTTATCACTTCCTGGTGGGCCACTGAATTTGAATATTACTTTTGTTATCCTCATGCTGTTGGCGGCTTCCCAAATAAAGGACAGGTAGTTCAGGGTGAACGAAAAGATTTGTTTGAATGGTTACTGGAAGGACTCGCTAAAAAAGGGATGGCAGGCAAAACAATTGCAGCCGACTTTACACCTTCTCCAACACAGTTAGCTACTGCTAATAAAGTATTACCAGGTATAAAATTTATAAACATTAGCGATGAATGTTTACAAATGAAAATTATCAAATCCAAAGAAGAGATTGCACTCTTTCAGCGCACCTATCGCTACTTTGATAAAGTACATTCCTTCGCAAGAGACTTTATTCTTGAACATGGCACTAATGTCACCGATTTTGAAATCGGGCAGGCGCTACAACTGTATGCGATACAGATGATTATGAACGATGTAAAATACGATGGCAAACCCCATTCAGCGGTAGGTATAGATTCTACTTCGCACTATGTACGCACCGGAGTCTCTACAGCCTATCCACACCCTAATCAATTCTTTTACAATAAAGTAAAAAAGGGCGAGTCGCTATATGTAAATACAGATTTGTACCTCGGAGGTATGGGTGGAGAGTGCTACCGCAATTACCTTATCGCCCCCTGGACAGACCACCAAAGTAAAATGTGGGAAATAGTCTCTGACACAGTTCAGATTATGGTAGAAGAAAGTAAACCCGGTGCTATCTGTTCTGATGTGGCTTACAAAGTTCATCAGCATCAGGTAAAAAACGGAATGCAGCAATACATCTACCATCGGCCAGGTCACGGCACGGGGCAAAACCTTCAAGGGCATCAGGCACCTTACTTAGCCTTAGGAGATTACACGCCCATGCAAGAGGGAATGATGTTTAGTGTGGAGCCTGGGTTATATGATTCTGAAAAGGGAATTGGCATCAACCCCAGCGATAACTTGTTAATTACTAAAGACGGAGCCGTGCTCATGAGTCGTGTGCCATTTAGTAAAGAGTGGAGTTACCTGACTTTATAATTATTCCTTACGGATAAATAAACCATATCGTTCAGTTACTATCGCATCCGGAGACTTTGTTATGTGGCCATTGATGATCACGTATTCAAAACCATCAGCATATTGATGTGGCTCTTCGTAAGTTGCATTATCTTTTATTTTTAAAGGATCAAATACCAGGAGGTCAGCCTTAGAGCCCACTTTCACTTCTCCTCGTTTTTTCAATCCAATGATAGTCGCAGGCAGCGAAGTCATTTTTCTGATGGCATCAGTCAGTTCAAGGCTCTTCGTTTCATTCACATAGAGCCTGATAATTTTTGCAAAAGATCCATACCCTCTCGGATGGTGCATGGTAGGCGACCCATCAGAAGAAACACACACTAATGAATCTTGGATGAGCACGGTTTGCAATTCTTCATTCATTACAAAGTAAGCTCCCGAACCGCCCTCCGGTCCTATCACATCGATCAACACCTTTTCAAAAGGCATTTTTAAAGAGTCGGATACCTGCGTCAACGTCATTCCCCGCCAGGCCCCATCTCCAAATAAAGTAGCATCAGGGCCGTTACGCTTCATAATGCGCTTCCGTAAAAAGTCTTCAAGCTCTTCTCTTCTTGTTGCCTTAATTTTTCCAAAGTCATTCGGGGCCTTTGCCCAATCCGGAAATACAATGCCAATACCTGTATAGCTGGCGGTATAGGGATATACGTCTGCTGTAACATTTAGCCCCGCTCTCCTGGCTGAATCTAAAATTGATAACAATTGCTTTGCCCTCTCCTGGCCTTTTCCATACACCACTTTAAAATGAGAGATATGAACAGGTGCGTACGAACCCTGAAGCAACAGTTCGTTGATTGAGTTTTCAATCTGGTCATCATCTTCATTGCGCATATGGCTCATGATAATTCCTCCGTTATCACCTACTACTTTTGCCAGCGCTTCCATTTCCTCAGCTTCAGCATAATAACCAGGTGTATATTCCAATCCCGTGCTCAACCCAAAAGCACCGCGTTTCATACTTTGTCTCAATATTTCTTGCATGGATGCGAGCTGTTCTTCGGTAGGTTGAACGGAATAATTAGTACCGGACAGTTCTCTCAATGTGCTGTGACCAACAAAGGTGATTACATTAACGCCTAATCCAGTAGAATCAATTTGTGTCATCCAGGGTGAAAGATTTTCAGAAGCATAACTAAATCCATCTTGTCCCAATGCGATGGTAGTTACTCCCATGTCTCTGAAGTTTTGAAAGTCTGCATTCGCTACAGGATCTCCGTGAGCATGCGCATCAATAAAGCCGGGAGTAATTATTTTTCCTTTAGCATTAATAATGTGATCAACTTCTACTTTTTTCAAATCCACATCCCCAATAAATGCAATGGTATCAGCCCGAATCAATACATCGCCCGAAAATTCTTTTGATCCGGTTCCATCAATTATAGTCCCGTTGGTTATCAAAATATCAAAGCTCCCCGTAGGCGAGTCCGAATCTTTACAGGCATAAAGCAACAGTCCAAAAAATATAGCTAAAGAATATTTAAAGAAATGAGAATACTTCATAATATGCTTTTTATCCATCCACCGTCTACAGCAAGGGACACCCCCGTGATATAGCTTGCCCGCTCGCTTGCCAAAAAGGCTACAGCTGAAGCAAATTCTTCTGGTTGGCCAAATCTTCCTAAAGGAATTTCTGAAGTAACATTGGCAACCGCTGGATTACCTTCTATCAATTTAATGAGCCTGGTCGTTTCAGTATAACCTGGCATCACATTGTTCACAGTAATATTATACTTTCCCAATTCATTAGAAAGTGATTTCATCAAACCTGCTACAGAAGCCCTGACTGCATTGGACAATATCAAATTATTCACTGGCTGTTTCACTGCTTGCGAAGTAATGGCAATAATACGACCCCAGTTTTGCTTTTTCATACCCGGTAAAAATCCACTGACCAAACCAACAGCACTTCCCAACAATTGTTGGGTGGCCTTATCCCAGTCCTCCTGACTAAACGATTCAAATTGGCCAGCGGGAGGGCCGCCTGTGTTCGTTACCAAAACATCCACCTTACCCAATTCACTTAGTACGGTTGAAATGATATGATCGCGGTCTTTCGGTTGGGATAGATCACCAACAACAGAAAGTACCTTTGCACCAGTTGCTCTGATTTCTTCAGCAGTTTTTTCCAGTGTTTCCCTATTCCTTCCGTTGATAATCACTGAAGCTCCTTCCTCTGCCAACAACATAGCTACTGCCTTCCCCAATCCCTGACTCGATGCAGCCACAAAAGCTACTTTACCCTTTAATCCTAAGTCCATTATTTTCTTAAATAATCGTCTGTACCATCTAACCAGTCTTCGCGGGGCGGTGACCATGAATCAATTTCTACTACATCACCGATCATCAGTGCCTCATGAGGTACATTGGAAGGAATGACCACAACATCACCAGCATCCAAATCCATTTGTTGCTCCTTGTTGGCGCCAAACCAAAATCTCATTTTCCCAGAGACTACCTGAGTGATCTGCTCATGAACATGATGATGAAGTGGCACCACAAACCCATCTTTAAAATTCATTTTAGCAATCATCATTTTCTCTCCCGTGATAATTCTTCTTTTCATAGAAGGGTTTACTTCCTCCCGGGGAACAGATTCCCAATTAATTTTCTTCACCATAGTTAGCAATATTTTGGTAGTACATATTTGTCGAACGACTAAGGTAAAATAATTTGATCAATTGTACGGTATCGTACACATCTGTACATTTTTGAATGTTCAAAAAAAACAAAACCCTGAATAGGGTCATTATTGCCTCATTTCCCAACTGGCATGTTCCTTGAGGAAATAAAAGCGTACTAACAAACCTAATATGCGTACATTCTTTACAATCACACTTATCTTTCTTGGCATTACCACTTATGCTCAACAAACAGTAAACGCTCAGGATATCATTAAAAAGATCAACTCGGGTGAAGACGTAATCTATAAAAATATTACTGTAGAGGGATACCTTGATTTAACTGATTTGAATAATAGAAGGCGTACAGAATCTTCATTTGATTTCTTTGGAAAAGGGAATGATACCTACGAGAGTTCGGTGGAGGGATCGCTTACCTTTATTAACTGCACTTTCACAGATGATGTAATTGCTTATTACCATGTAGAACGGGACAATGATACTTTTATCGCTCACTTTGAAGAAGACGTAGTTTTCCAAAACTGTACGTTCAGGAGAAAAAGCGAATTCAAATATTCCGAATTTGAAGAAAATGCTGACTTCAGTGGTTCGATATTTAACAGAGAGGCCAACTTTAAATATGCAGAGTTTTCAGATGCGCCCAATTTCTCGGATGTCAGCTTCAGAGATGATGCCAATTTCAAATATGCTGAGTTTCCACGAGGAGCCTCATTCCAATCAGCTACATTTTTGCAGTTGGCCAACTTCAAATACACCAAGTTTCGCACCCCGCTCAACCTCAAAAACATTCAATTTAGAGGAGAAGAGGATTTTAAATACACTAAAGTAGACGGGCAAAGCTTTACGGCATATTTGCTAAAAAATCGCTAAACTTAAAAAATCAGTATTCTAAGTGCATTGTTTCCGCAGGCCAGTAGTTCTCCTGCAACACTTATAAAGCAATAAGACCACCCATCAATTGTGGCCTTTATAGAAAGGTTTATCAAATAAATTTACGCGAAATTAGGCGTGAATTGAGATTATACATAGGATTGGCTTTAAGCTGGCTGTTGGCAACTGCGGCCATTGCACAGGGAATCTCCAGAAAAACCGTAAATATTAGTGAGACAGAAGCACTCATAAAGATTGATGGTCGACTGGATGAATCTGTATGGAAGGATATTGCGCCTGCCAAAGACTTTATCCAAACGTTCCCCTACGATTCTTCCCTATCCGATACGCAATGTGATATCTATTTTACCTATGATAAAGATAACATCTATATAGGCACACGATGCAACGATCTTGATCCCACCAAAAAATTCGCCATTCTTTCAAAACGCAGAGATTTTCGTGGCCCTGGAATTGAAAGTGTAAATGTTGTCCTGGATCCTTTTATGGATCAGACTAATGCGTATTCTTTTGGTCTTAACCCACTTGGTGTTCAAAAAGAAGGACTGGTAGTAAATGGCGGAAACCAATCAGAGGACTTTTCTTTGGACTGGGACAATAAATGGGAGGGTGAATCCTATATTGGTGATGGTTTCTGGACATCCGAAATGGCTATACCCTTTAAAACCATTAGGTTTCCAGAAGGATCTTCAAAATGGTATTTCAATGCTTATCGTGTAGACAGTAAAACCAATGAACGTGCGACATGGAATAGAGTTCCCCGTAACTTCAGACCTTACTCCTTATCGTATACTGGTGAATTGATATGGGATAAACCACTTCCGAAACCAGGTGGTAATATTTCTGTTATTCCCTTCGTTTCTTCAGGTCTAAACAAGGATTTTGAAGAAGGTACCGCAACAACATTTCAAAAAGCCATTGGTGGTGATGTAAAGATTGCCCTCACACCCTCTATGAATCTTGACTTAACGATCAATCCCGATTTTTCCCAGGTGGAGGTTGATAAACAAGTAACTAATGTTGATCGATTTGAAATTTTCTTTCCTGAAAAAAGACAGTTCTTTCTTGAAAATGCTGACCTGTTTGCTTCGTTTGGAAATGAAAAAGCCCGCCCTTTTTTCTCAAGAAGAATTGGTGTAGCTATTGACACTTCTACAGGATCTAACGTACAGAACAAAATTTATGGAGGGTTCAGATTAAATGGAAAATTAAATAATAGACTAAGAGTAGGGCTGCTCAACATGCAGGCGGCTGAAGATAATCAAATTCAATTACCCAGTATAAACTATACTGTAGCTGCAATTCAGCAACAAGTTTTTAGCAGATCCAATATCTCGGCTTTTTTTATTAATAAACAATCATTTAATGGCACTTATACAGACAAACTATTTGATGAGCAAGTAAACTACAACAGAGTAATGGGCATTGATTACAATCTGGCATCCATTACCAATACCTGGACTGGAAAAATTTTCTATCATCAGAGTTTTCAGAAACAAAAACCTGGTGAACAGTATTCACATGGCGCATCCCTTCGGTACAGCACACAAAAATGGGAAGTAGAATGGGACCATACCATGATAGGCGAAAATTACAATGCAGAGGTTGGCTTCGTAAAGAGAACCAACATCAATAGTATCATACCTAAAATAAGCTATAAGATTTATCCAAAAAAAGGGATAATTAACAACCATGGTCCAGAATCAAACATTGAATATTTTTGGAATGAAGATGGTCGTACCGATCAGCTTATACGTTTTTCTTATAATCTAAGGTTTCAAAACAATGCGAGCGCTCGCATCTCATATAGCAATGAATACACCAAATTAATAAATGATTTTGACCCCACCCGCTCGCCAGATGAAGACAACCCACAGCTACTGGCAGCTGGTTCTGATTATAACTATCAAAGCTACTGGATGCGTTTTGAGTCCGACCCCCGGAAGTTATTCTCCTATGAGCTAAAACATTCAGGAGGTGAGTATTTTAATGGCACACGGTATGAATATAGCCCTTCTATTACTTACCGATTTCAACCCCTCGGAAGCCTCACACTGGATTATAGTTTAAATAGGATAAAACTCCCTCTTCCTTACCCAACCAGAGATATTCATTTAATTGGGCCCAGATTGGATTTAACACTGACCAAAAAGTTATTCCTCACTAACTTCATGCAGTTCAATACACAAAATACAAATGTGAATATCAACGCCAGACTGCAATGGCGATTCAAACCTGCCAGTGATCTATTCCTGGTTTACACGGATAATTATATGTTCAGCTTTGAAGACCCCAATACCAATTGGATTCCGCGCACAAGAGCACTCGTTTTCAAAATGACTTATTGGCTTAACCTCTAGATGTAATTAAGCAACTGACTTCAGCTCCTCCTTATTCACATCAAAATCTTTTCTTTTTCTCTTCCAGCGTTTGTGCGTCCAAAGCCAGTAAGAAGGTTCATTTTTTATATCTCCCTCCAGCATACGAGTATGCATTTCACTGATCATCCCTACCTGTAATTCTCCAGGGTTTTCACAAACCAGTTTATACTCCATCTCGTAGTAGCCTCTCTTCACTTTATGAATAAAGCCATAAATCACAGGTGTGTTATTATCCCTGGAAAATTTTTCAGTTCCAAACTGAACCGCTGTCTCCTGATTTAAGAATTCCGTAAAGTAAGGTTTCTGAAAATGTTTAGGACACTGATCAGATCCAAAAATAAACGTGACAGGTTTTGACTCATCCTTTACAATTTGTTTTGCCTCCTCATAACTTTTCATCCATAATCCAAACTTGGATCTGCTTTGCATTATTTTATTGTTCATGAATTTATTATTCAGCGGAGTAAATAGTGCCAATGGCTGGTGAGGTAAATGCCTGGCAACACTTACAGCAAATAATTCCCAATTACCATTGTGGCCACCGACTAACGTAACGTGTTGTCCCTTATCAAAAAACTTTTGAAAAATTTCCGGATTGCGATGAGTAAACCTTCTATCCAATTCAAATTCAGAAATTGAAAATGCTTTTACGGACTCGACAATTAAATCACAGAAATGAACAAAGAACTCACGTTCAATATCCAACCGCTTTTTGGCGGACAATTCAGGAAATGAGTTTTGAAGATTGGCACGCACCACTGCTTTACGATAGCCCACCAAATGATATACAACAAAAAACAACCCGTTTGATATTCCATATAATATCCAACTAGGTAAAAGGCTGAAGGGTCTGAGAACTAAATAATACAGCAAAGGCATAATATCAACAAGCTAACCATGAGACAATTGGCCACAATTTAGGCTCAATAATAAGGCATTCCAAAATTAGTCCCATAAACAGTGTCAGGAGATGGCGAATTGCTTGGCTTCATTCGTAGATGGATTGTATCACCTATAGAGTCGTGGTGCATTATGTATTTAGATGATCCACTAAAAACTTTAAGCATCATTTCTTCTGAAGGGAGGTTCTTCACATTATTTTCATCGAACTCATAGGCATGAGGATATTTAGTTTTTTTAATTCGATCCACCGCTTTCTCTATATCATAATTCACATAGCGAAAACCTGCTTTCGAATCCAAATGCAACCAGTAAGCTCCAGGTTTTCCAAAAGGCAGCCACCTCACAATTTCCTTTGATAAATTGAACAGGAATTTCAATCGACAACAGCTTGTCCATACACTCACGAGACATGGGCCCAATATTACATCACCACCCACTACATTTTGATCAACACCTGATCGTTCTGCATCATTGAGTACAGCCTCCAGGGCAGGAAGGTTTCCATGAATGTCATAGATTGCAGCAATTTTCATGTTAATAATGGGCTACTCAACTATAGTCACTCCAATGCATGAATGCATGGATTCATAGATTTTAAAAATCCACTCCAAAATTTCTAATCAATTTACCGAAAGTGTAAAAACTCCCCACTTAAAGGGAAGAAAATAGCACATTTACTAACTATGAGGCTTTCTATAAATCCATTTTTAGGATTCTTCCTGCTCCTTTTGTCCGTGGCGATTCATGCGCAAACAAAGGGTCCGTTAAAAACCCTTCATGCTAAAGAAGCCATTGACCCTATTAAGTTAGATGGGATTTTGGATGAGGAATCTTGGAATATCGCTGAAAAAGGTGGGGACTACTGGCAGTTATGGCCTGGTGACTCTGTTCCAGCCAAAACGAGAACTGAAGTTATGATCACCTATGATGATAACTTTTTATACGTAGGCGCCAGGCTCTACCATTATGATGGGAACAAGTACATTATCAATTCCCTGAACAGAGATTTTCAGGGACCCGAAATTGATGGGTTTCATGTCAATTTCGATACTTACTACGACAATACAAATGCCTTTAACTTCGCCATCAATCCATCTGGTGCCCAGCGAGAGGGCACATTGTCTGATGGCGGAAGTGGAAGAATAGATGTTTCATGGGATAACAAATGGTTTTCTGAAGTGCAAGTGACAGATGAATATTGGAGTGCAGAGATGGCAATACCCTTTAAAACCATTCGGTATAAAGAAGGGAGTACAAAATGGGGTTTTAATTCATTTCGGCTCGATGGCAACGCAAATGAGAGGGTAGCCTGGACAATTATCCCTCAAGGGTTCTCGATGAGCTCCCTGGCTTTGGATGGTGAATTGATTTTTGACAAACCCTTAAAGAAACCAGGACCCAATATTTCCATTATTCCATTTATAGCAGGTGGCACATCAAAAAATTATGAAGAAGGAACCCCACGCGATAACAACTTTGCAATTGGAGGAGACGCAAAAATTGGTGTAACTCCTGGCCTTAACCTCGACTTAACGGTAAATCCTGATTTCTCACAAGTGGAGGTGGATCGTCAACAGACGAATATTTCAAGGTTTGAACTCTTCTTTCCTGAAAAACGACAGTTCTTTTTAGAAAATAACGATCTCTTTTCCAACTTCGGTGGAAGGGAGTCGAAACCATTTTTCTCAAGAAGAATTGGGATTACACTGGACACAGCCACCGGTCAAAATATTCAAAATACCATTTACGCTGGAATGCGCCTCAGCGGAAAACTGGATAAGAACTGGCGGATCGGTTTATTAAATATGCAGGCAGCACCAGATGACAAAAACGGATTGCCTTCCTATAACTATGGAATGGCAGTACTTCAAAGGAAAATATTTTCCAACTCCACTGTGTCTGCTTTTATGGTCAATAAGGAGGCTGCATTTAATGACAAAGAAAAAGCCTATGACATCGGGTTAGATCACTACAACAGGGTGTTGGGTTCAGAGTTTAACTACCGATCAATAAATGGCAAGTTCAGTATTTCCGCCTTTTACCATCGTTCGTTTAATGAATTGGATACGCTGGACAAAGAATTTTCCTCTGGACTGGAGGTAAACTATCGAACCAGGAAGTATAGCATCTTTAGTCTATACAGAGAAGTGGGGAATGATTATACGGCTGAGGTGGGATTTGTTCCTCGTGTCAATTTCAAAAAGTCTTTCACAAGAGGCCAATACAATTTTTATCCGGTAGGAAACGCCATCAGTAGCCATGGTTTTTCTTTAGAGTATGAACATACCTGGAATAATGAACACTCCAAGACAGATCAGTTTGCCAGCGTTGGGTATGAAATCAATTTTGCAAATCTTTCAAGACTTTCTGTAGAGACCACTTTTGATTACACTTATCTTTTAGATGATTTTGATCCTGCCAGAGTCAACAATGATTTATTCCTGAAAGCTGGGACAAACTATACCTATTCACGTATTCTGTGGAAATACAGCTCCAACACAAGAAAAACCATTTTCTATAATTTCAATGGATCAGTGGGACAATTCTTTAATGGTAATATTTTTAATCTTGATGGTAACATCAACTACAGAATAAGACCAGTATTTAATTTCTCACTTGATTACAATTATAACAAAATCCGCTTACCCGATTCTTATAACGATGCTGACTTATTTCTCATCGGTCCAAAATTTGAATTTACTTTCACCCGAAATCTTTTCTTCACTTCGTTGATTCAGTACAACAATCAACTCGACAATATCAATCTCAACGCAAGGTTTCAATGGAGATACAAACCAGTCTCTGACTTTTTCCTTGTGTACACCGACAACTACCTTAGCTCTCCTATTTTCCTTGGGGCACGAAACAGGGCAATTGTTTTTAAACTAACTTATTGGTTGAACTTATAGGCTCATAATAGCCAGTTGCCAGTCTTAGTCCGCTTAGCCCTGTATTCAGTGGTCAGGCGAGCGAAATGCTTCATTGTAGGCTTCAAAATCCTTTTTCTTTCTCTTCCAGCGCTTATGTGTCCAAAGCCAGTAGGAAGGCTCATTGCGAATATCTTCCTCGAGCATTCGGGTATGCATTTCAGTTATCAAACCAGTTTCTAATGCTTCCGGCTTTTCACAAATAAGCCTGTACTCTACCTCATAGTATCCCCGTTTTATTTTATGTATAAACCAATAGAACACCGGAGTATTATTGTCTTTGGCAAATTTCTCAGATCCAAACAACACACCTGTTTCCTGATTCAAAAATTTCGTCCAGTAAGGCTTTTGTACTATACTGGGGCTCTGATCAGATCCAAAAATAACTGCAATCGGCCTTGCCTCCTTACTCTTAATTATTTGTTTTACTTCTTGATAACCCTTCATCCACACCCCAAGCTTTGAACGGCTCCGGGTTAGTTTGTTGTTCATGAATTTATTATGGAGAGGAGCATAGAGCGCCACTGGCTGGTGGGATAAATGCATGCCTGCACTGACGATAAACAATTCCCAATTGCCACTATGGCCACCCACTAAAGTGACGTGCTGTCCTTTGTCGAAATACTGTTGTAATATTTCCGGATTGCGATGAACAAAACGTTGCGCCAGCTCCTTTTTAGAAATGGAAAATGCTTTTATGGTCTCTACAATCAGGTCACAAAAGTGCACATAGAATTCGCGTTCTGTTTTTCTGTAATGCTCCTCTGTCCAGTTTGGAAATGAGTTCCGAATATTGGTTTTCACTACCTCCTTCCTGTAGCCAATCAGTCGGTAGATGACCAAATAGAATGCATCAGAGATTCGATACAGCATCCAACTGGGCAATAGACTGAAGGGCCTTAATATCAAGTAGTATAAAACACGCATGACGCCACCTTTGACTCCTTGTAATAATAAGAAGTTATAGGATAACAAGCGATATTATTTTTTTATAAGGAAAATAATTGATTCGCTAAGCTAGGTAAGGCAAAACTGGTTTTCATTCTCTCCTCTTATTATTAATCAAAATCTCCACTCGTCTATTTTTACTCCTCCCCTCCTCCGTTTCATTCTCTCCAATTGGCTTCGAGCTACCAAACCCATCAAAAGTTATCTGGTCACCTTTAACCCCCTGGTTGATCAAGTATTCTGCCACTACCTCTGCCCGCATGGTTGATAATTCTATATTGTACCTTTCCGTGCCTACATTATCGGTGTGCCCCGACACCCTCGCTTCCAGTGTGGGGTTTAACAACATGAACTGCCCTATAGAATCCAGCACATCCAACTGTGCTTCCTTTAGTTTATAACTATTGGTCTCAAATAAAAACTCACTAAGGATGATCAGACTATCTTGTTTCAAGATAGGAGCCGATGGTATTGTCATTGGCACAACAACACTATCGCTCAACGCCTCAGTAATTTCCTGAATGGTATCTGACCTGATTTCCTGAGGAGCAGAAATTGTCTTCTTGTATCTCTCATACTCTCCTTTCTTAGCATTCTTTCTGATTTTCTTTTTTAGCTTCTCAATACTAATAGAGTGCAATACTTTTCTCCTGCCTATCATCTTTCTGCACGAGTAATTAAAACACAGTATTTTTTGAAATACATTATGGTGACCAGACCTTGCCAGTGCCCATTGATTGGCTTCAGGCAGATGCGAAACAACCTTCGGTGTTTTTGGGCTCCCATATTCCCTACCGGTATTTACTGGCACGAATGGGCGCTCTGAACAAGCACCAATTAAGGCAATCAAAGCAATAATTTGTAAATGATTTTTGATATAGATAAGGCAGCCAGTATACATATACCACCTGCTATAGCTACGACTGACGAGTTCAATCTTACTGAATTGCATTTGCTGGCGCCAACCATACACAACCTAGCAATTTACTCGTCTTTTAACGATAACCCTACTATGGAAATTGTGCCTCGTATAGTAAATTCCTATACTTTTTATTGATACACCATGCTCACGTAGGCTACCCAATGCCGGTTGGTAGACAATGCCGACACCGTCATGCCAATATCCTCCACCTCTATCAGCGGATGGTCGATGCTGGTTTCGTACCCTAAGAAGGTACCCGTCAGTTCCTCGTTGTATTCCAACTCATTCAACTTGTTGGCAAAGGACAGCCCAAAGGGAACGGAATACCTTCCGCACCACACCCATTTGTATTCCTTGTAGTCTTCCTGCTGCACAGTATACTCGGTAAACAGTTTGATCTTATCCGCAGTGAGTTCATTGGTGAGGCAGGTGTTGATAATCTCCAAATCCATTTGGCGTGCTTTTTCAGTCCCCGCTTCATCGGTGCCCATAGGTGCCATGGTGGTAGAGCCACCCCATTCCAGATCGCCATAATGAACGGCATCATTGGAGATCACAATGGCAACATCTTTGCCATACTCCCAATTCTTTTCTCTCAAAATCTCTTGAACAGCCTCGGCCAGGTGAGTGCTGATGGAATCAATTCCCTCATAGTTGATGTACGGCACCAGTATAGGCACGATCTCTGCCGATCTGTTTTTCTTATGAAGGAAAGGAATGATCGCCTCCAACGAGTGTTCAATAATTTGCATACTGTCGTGAACGATAAAATCTTCTCTAGGTAGCTTACCCATGATCTCTTCATTGAGCGATGATACCTTTATTCCTCCATAAGGTGACTCCCATTCCTTGAACGTGCCAAAGATTAGTTTGTCTTGTAGCTGATAATTGCGTGCGCTATGGGCCACACCTATTAATATTATGTTAGGAGCATTGATACCCCTTAGCGATTCATAATACAACCTGCCCGCAAAGCGGTAGTTGTCGTGGGGGCTAATGACTGCTTTCCATTGCAAATCATTGACAGAGTCCTTTAAGCCCAATCTGCTGTAAACAGAGTCCATCTGCCAGTCATGTTGGGCATAGCCACGTGCATGGCGTACCTTGGTATCCTCAGGCAAACTGCTTTTATCCGCGGACGGCTTGCAACTGAAACCAATCAATGCAATACTTACTATCATCAATAAACTTCTCATTGTCTTTTTTGGGTATCCGATCAAGATAAGAATTTTGATGGCCGATTTCAAAACAATGCATAATAGTAGCGCTATAATAGCGCGCGTTTGCAACGCGTGCCCCTCTCCTCTCCCCAAACAATAATTACTTCTATAAATACAATTTCCAAAGGCCCTTTCTTCTTCGTATAATAATCCCTAGCAGAGTTATAACGATATTCTTCCGGTTCATCCTATAATAGCGCGCGTTTGCAACGCGTGCCTCTCCTCTCCCCAAACAATAATTACTCTATAAATACAATTTCCAAAGGCCCTTTCTTCTTCGTATAATAATCCCTCGCAGAGCTATAACGATATTCTTCCGGTTCATCCACAATCTCCGCAACTACTGGGTTATCATGGAGGTAATCCAATTTTTGTTGCAACATCTCATTAGTCGACAACAATAGCGGATGGTTCCCATCCTGCCAAACTTTATAGTCAGTTACTCTATTCAACCCATTGGCTACATCCATGAAAAAATCAAGTAGCCAGCCCCTTCTGCTTTCATGAATTCTGTCGATAACCTTTACCAATTCCTTGGCTGTAAACTTTTTAAAATCACGAAGAATATTAGACAACGGCTCACCTTTGGTACTAATGATGAGATGAAGATGACTGGGCATAATGCACCAGGCATGAATAATCAATCCCTTTTGTTTTTGGCAATATTGTAAGGAATCAATAATTACATGTTTAAGTTCAGGTCTTGTGAATAGATCAACCCAACCTACGATAGTGGCAGTTACAAAGTAGATTCCATCCGGGTCGTTGAACTTATACTTTTCCGACATAAATTATGTTATAAATAAAGCACGCGTTGCAAACGCGCGCTAGTATTATCCGCGGACGGCTTGCAACTGAAACCAATCAGTGCAACACTTACTATCATCAATAAACTTCTCATTGTCTTTTTGTGTATTCGATCAAGATAAGTCTTTTGAAAGCAGATTTCAAAACAACAAGTAGCTACAGTAGCGCGCGTTTGCAACGCGTGCAGTGTTTTTCATAGGGATTGCTTCACTCTTACCCTCTTGCCATCCCTTCAGTTCGCAATGACGTGAGAGGTATTAAAAACAAAGAACCCAGAATCCAGAATCTTAAATTGAAAAGTGAGATTCTTCACGCCAGTAGGCAGTCAGGCTGATAGGCGATCCCAACCGACCTACCGATTACCGACATACCGATTCACCGTCTGCATATCTCCTTATATGGACACCACTCACAAGTCTTCAGGTTCGTGGTCTGGTCGAACGGACTATCAGGATTGTATAAATCCGAGAGGGTGTCGTGCAGCAGGGTTTCAAACTCATCAAAATACTGCCGGGCATCGTCTATCGTTCGCTTGTCTTTGCCTTTGCCCAGCGGATGGCCAAAAGAATAGCTGGGTTCGAACAGGTTCTTGCGATTCATCAGCCCCGGAGTAAGCCTCGCCTCCACTTTACGATCTTTATAATAGAGGTAGGCGTACAACATAGTCTGGAAAGCCGCTTTGTTGCGTTTGCCATCCCGGTCGAAAAGGCTGGCGATGCTCTCTACTCCCAGTTCATCCTTACCGGTTTTATAGTCGATGATGCGTACCGTTCCACTCTTGCTGTCCACCCGGTCGATTTTCCCTCCCAACACAACCTCCTGATCGCCTATTGGGACGGTGGTGATGAACTTTTGCTCCAGGGCTTCGATAGTGAAAGGTGCATAGCCCCTATCCCGCTCAATGATCTTGGCCATAAACTCCTTGACGATGGTGCGCACCACAATGCGCTGCCCTTCATAAGTCACCGGTTTATCGGGATCCAACTTATACAGTTCGATAAAGGCTTTGTCGATGAGGCGGTCTACCCGCCTGACCCAGTCTTTATACCCGGCCTTCTCTATCATGCCTTTGTTCTCTTTGGCCAGCTCATCATAAAACCAGTACACCACATCGTGCAATAGGTTTCCAAACAGGCGAGCATCGAGGTCTTCTTCCACTTCATCGGCTTCGCGCAGGCGAGCCAGGTGTTTGAGGTAAAACCTCAGCTTACATTCAATAAAGTCGTTGAGGGCCGAGGGAGACAGTTCGCGCTTCTGCTCGGGGTCGCTGCCGTCCTTAATATACTTGCGCAGCAACTCCATCGTCTCTGTACTCTTTTCTACCGTCACTGGCTCGATGGCGTTGATCTGCACGGCATTGTGCAATACATGATGGGCAATGGGCAATCCTGATTCATACACCAGCTGTTGTACAAATCGGCTCATCTCGCCATTGCCAATAATGTCGGGTTCTGTATTATAATAGAGACTTATCTTTTTGGCACGCTGTTGCAGTCGGTAAAAGAGATACGCATACATAGCATCCTGATGATCGTGGGTTGGCAGTTGGTAGGCCCTGCGGATGCTGTGTGGAATGTAAGAGCCTTGCCTTGCGGCCGAAGGCAACATGCCCTCGTTGAGTGACAGCATAAATACATTATCAAAATCCAGGTTTCGCGTTTCCAAAACACCCATCACCTGCAGTCCTTTCAATGGCTCTCCTGTAAATGGAATCTTCTGCGACATTACTATCTGGCGGAACAGTTTTTGGAACCCCCTCCAGTCGGGGTGCTTACCAGAGTCGTGCAACACTTCATGCAATCGCGACAAATGCCGGTGAAAGTGAAACGCGTACTCCCGGTCAAAACTTTGATTATCCGTAAAAGAGGCGCCCAATGCTTTTACAATCCCCAACAAATATTCAGAGGCCTTCTCCTGTTCCACCACCTGAAATAAGCCTTCAAGAATAGTATTCTCCCTCAAAAGTTCTTCCTGCGAAATGTAAACGCGGTTGGCCGATATGATACTGTAACGAATCTTTTGCGCTTCCTCTTTTTCTAAAGCAAGGATATAAGCATGCGCCAGGATGGCCGTTACCTGTCTGTGACTAAAATAATTTCCCTTGCGCTGCAGTTGCAGATCGATAAGCAAATCAAGCAAATTGTACAAGGGTGTGTTGCGCAGTGGATAACCCATCGTTACGTTGACATCCGACAGCTCCGGTGGTAACGAGTGCAGTATCGGCAACAGCATGCTTTCGTCTGGCAGCACAATCACCGTCTTTTCTATCTCGCTGGGTGGTGGCAGGTTTTCACTCAACGCCTGTCCTACCAGCTTGGCCTGACCGATACGCTGAGGTACACCCGTTAATTTTATTTCTTTGGCTGCGCCCTTGAAATTGTTGGGAGGTACTTCAAATGTCCTTGAAAGTATGGGGTGGTTTCTATACTGCCTGAAAAACTGCCCTGCCTCTTGCCACTTGTCTTCCATGTAGTAGGCATCGATGTCCCAATAGCAGTTGGCTCCTTCACCCACAAAGTAACTAATGATGTTTTCTTCCGCTTTCGTCAGCGCGTTGAATCCGGCAAAAATGTATTGGTCTCCTTTTTCGCTTTTGCCCAACACGCCTTTGCTCATCACTTTCTCCGCCACTTCTTTGTGGATCATGCCCTCATAGCCGAGCTTTTCTTTCTTTAGCGACTTCATATATTCTGCATATACCTTAGGCAACTTCCTCCACACCTTTAAAAACTCTTCCTTGCTGCCTGCGGGCTTCTCTTCAAAGCTCACCCAAAATCCTTTCAAGAACTCGCGTTGCTCCTCGGTAAGAAAATCGAATGACTCATCCAGTTCTTTCAGTTGGCTGAGGTCTCTGAACATCAGCTGTGCGTTCACCATGTACTTGTCCACCTCATCGAAGTCGCGCAACAGCATATCTCCCCAGAAGTAAAAGCGATCGAAAGGTTCTTCACTCTTCATCACTTCGTTGTACACCTTATATAATCTGTAGATCAGTGACAAGCGGTCCGGTTCCCTCAAGTCCGACAAGGAAGAAAAGAAAGATTCGATACTGATCAGCTTGGGAGACCATGCAGGCTTGGTCAGACTCTCCGACAAATATTTTTGAAAAAACAATGCCGCTCTTTGGTTAGGGAAGACGATAGTGAGGTTTCTCAGGTTAGGATGGGCAACTATCTTTTGGGCGATATCTTTTAAAAATGGTTGCACCAGTTTTTAGTTATGAGTTATTAGTTTTAAATAGTTAACGTCATTGCGAGGAATGGCCAGGAAATGAACGGAGGAATGACGAAGCAATCCTTCAATTAAAAACATAATTTTTAATAATACTTGTTTACCCAATGGGATTGCCACTCCGCCTACTGGCGGATCGCAATGACGGTTTATATTACATTCGCTCATCTACAGAGGATTCAAAACAATTACAGTTATTTAAAATTAGAACAACGATAGGGTAGATCCAGCAAGTACCTCCACCACCTCCAACTCCTCCAAATACAACAAGTAACCCTGCACATTGGGATAGCCCATTTGCGTAAGCAACCCCGCATAACCTTCTACTTGTTTCCTGTCCTGGTCTTTCTTCACTCCTGTTTTATAGTCTATGATTACTGTGTTCTTCTTTCCAAACATTACCCGATCAATACGACTTTGTCGGCCACCGGGGATGAGCACCGGCACTTCATTGCGCACTTCCCACTCCTTACCAAACCAACTGCTCACTACTTCATGATCCAGCATCTTCTTCAAAGCCTCCGACAAGACTACCCGCTCTTCTTCGGTAAATTCATTTTTAATATGCAGTTCATTCAGCACGCTCTCTGCTTCCGACTTATACTTAATGTGTGCCAACAACCGGTGCAGCAAAATGCCATAGTTGATGCTCGCGCGCTTTTCACTGATGCCTGCTTCGAAAAACTCTGCACCTTCTCTTTTAATGACCAGTTTTTGCCGCCAGTCGTAAGATGCATAGTGTTTCAAAGATTCCGGGAGATAGGTGTTCTTAGGCTGTGCATCGTTCAGCAATTCTAAAGTGCCCATTCGCAGTTGATCCTCTTTAAAATGGGGTGACAACTTTTCATTTCCTTCAATACATTCATACACCAAATCACCTGCTGACGATGGCTTCCAATCTCTTTTTTTATTAGGCTTGGAGGCGAATGCAATCAATCCCTCTTCAGCGCGGGTAAAGGATACGTACAACAGGTTCAGGTTATCAATAAAGGCTTTGGTATATTCTGTTTTATAAGCCTCCTCAAAATAAGTGTTCTCCAAACTGCTGCTGTAGCGCACCGCCAGGTATCCCATCTTATCAAATGGTGGCTGATCCGACTGCACCCATAATAAGGGAGATATCTCATGGTTCAATTTCCAATTCAAAAACGGAATGATCACATACTTGAACTGTAAACCTTTTGCTTTATGAATGGTCAGCACGTTGATAGCATCTACATTACCAGCAACCTGAATGGACTTTTTACCCTTTACATTCTCCCACCATTCCAAGAAAGTAGCCAAATCATTTTTTTCCATAGAAGAAAACTCCAGCACCAAATCCTGAAAGGCTTGCAAGTAGGCCAGTTCACTTTCTTCCTTTCCCAACTCAAACATGCGAATAAGTTCTTCTGTCAGTTCAAATACAGAAAGTTTATTCAGCCACCCCGTTTGCTTCAAAAACTCTTCGGGCAACAGTCCATCCATATGAAATTTTCCTGCCTCGAGAAACACTTTGTCCAAAGCTTTTTCCTCGGTAACTTCAAATGCCAACTGTCCACGTACTATAGCATCGTTGGGATTGTGCAGATAGCGCAAGGCACTAAGCAACAGGTTCACAGAAGCAGCGGTGTCTAATCGCAACGACTCATTGGAAACCACATCGTAGCGATAACCAGGTTTGGCCTGTGTGTTTTTGTATTGCAATAGTTCTGTAGCAATACGCTGCCCTTCTTCGTTCTTGCGCACCAGTATGGCAATGTCCCTGAGTTTTATTTTCTTGTCCTGCAGCTCCTCCACCAACTCGGGAAGGCGCTTCATCACTTCGGCTGTCCAGTCTTCATCATCATCCGGCTTCTCAATAAAATTGATTTCCACAAACCCTTTACCCGGATACTTTACTGTTTCTTGCTTAACGTCTTTAAAAGCTTCAGTTGCCATGGTCTGTCCCGTGATGTCACTGACGATGCCCGAAGCTTTCTCGAAGATGGAATTATTAAAATCCACCACCACTTCTGCACTTCGGTAATTGGTATTGAGCCCTTTGGTATCTGTTGCGATTTCTCCAATGGCTTGCTCCACTTCATTTTGCAGCAACTGTTGATCTCCACCCCGCCAGCGGTAAATGGATTGCTTGACATCACCCACCACCATACTCGACTGGTTCTGATCGATGGCGTCCTTCAACAAAGGGAAAAAGTTTTTCCACTGAAATCCTGACGTATCCTGAAACTCATCGATGAGATAGTTTTGAAAATAAGACCCCACCTTCTCATAGATAAAAGGAGTGTCACTGTTGTTGATCACTCCATTCAAAAACTTGGGGGCATCGGCCAGCAGCATGATGTTATTCTCCTGCTTATAGACTTTAAGCTTTCGTGTGATGTCTGCGATCAAACCGAACGCATAGAAATTCTTTAATACCTGTATGATGGAGTTGTACTTAGGCCCGTTTTCCTTATCGTAGTCCACCATCTCTATTAATATTGGGTAAAGATGATTAGCCGCAATTTCAATAAAACTATCTCTGTTAAGCTTCTTTTTGGGAGCCCAATTATTTGGACTGGCAATGTATGCCTGCATCGTTGCCTTACTTGCATCCTGCTGCCTGCCTTTAGAGTATTCCAGAAAGTACTTATATGCTGATCCGCGATCCTTGTTATTAAAATCATCAATGGTAACACCCTTTTCTTCAATAATGCGAAGTGCTTCCTTTGCACGCTCCTTCATGTGCTCCTCAAATTCTGCAATCTCCCCTTGCAGCACCTTCATGATTTCTACATAAGGATTCGTTTCACTGGTGGGTTTCTCCAGCTGATCTTCAATGGCCTGAAATTCTTCACTGAATATTTCTCTGGCGAATCCATTGAGGGCGGCCACAATATTCCAATTCTCGCCATCTAATAAGCGGTTTCTGGAAAACTCCACTACCCAATCGGTAAGCTGTTGGTTGGTGCCCAACTCATCCATCAATTCATTCACTACTTCCTTCATCACCAAATCATTCTCTACCTCCAGCCTGAAGTTGCCCAACAGTCCTGCTTCCCGTGTAAACGACCGGATTACTTTTTGAAAAAAGGCATCGATGGTGCTAATGGCAAACTGAGAGTATTGGTGTAGAATAGCGGATTGCACCACTTTGCTCCTTTTTCGTAATTCCTCTGACGTAAATCCCAGTTCTTTTTCAATCTCTGCGGCCAGGTTATTCTCCAACCCGTTGGCAAAGTCGTTGAGGTAATGAAGAATACGTTCCTTCATCTCCTGTGTGGCCTTGTTGGTGAACGTTACCGCTAGTATATGCTTGAAGTAATCTGTTCTCGAAGCCAGTGCCAACTTCAAATAGGCCTTTGCGAGGGTTCTGGTTTTCCCCGAACCGGCTGACGAACGATAGATATGAAATGGTTTTTCCAGAAGGACTTAATTTTGAATTCAGAATTCCTGAAAGATAAGAATCAGGAAACAGATAGGCGACAAAACCTTCTTTGAAATTACAAGGATTGCAGTATATCCCACGAAATGTATAAATTGAGATAATTCGGTTATGGCGAAGCTTACGACTATCTGGAATCACTTCTTCTACTCCTTCCCCATGCAGTTGTTGTTCAACAACTTTAAGAGGAACCATGTGCTGTTACTTTGCTGGATTCTTTTAATCGCTATGATAACGGGTAATTTTGGTAAATACCTTGGCATTCCTTACCTCTTCCTTGACCCTGAATACCTCAACAAGGTCAATTTTACAAGCTTCTTTATCATAGGAGCTGTTCTTTCTGGCTTTACCGTTGCCTTCCATATCACCTGTTACATTTCTGATGGTCATCGTTTTTCGTTTGTCGGTGCCCTAAGCAAACCCTTTACCAAGTTTGCTCTTAACAACAGCATTTTGCCCATCGCCTTTCTGATAATGTATGTGCAGCAAATCATCAGCTTTCAGATCAACAACCAATATGGTACCCCACAGGATTTAATGATGGACTTGTTGGGCTTGTTCAGTGGCTTTGGTGTATTCACCGCCTTATATTTTATTTATTTCTGGTTTACCAATAAAGACATCTTCAAGTACATGGTATGTCGCCTCGATGAAAAGCTCAAACAAAAAGTGAGAGTAACCCGAGCCAGTGCCATGAAGAAACTGGACATTGCCCGCAAAAAGCAGGTGCGCGTTGATAACTACTTCGATTATACTTTTCGCTTCAAAAAAGTAGACGATCACAAGGACTTCTACGATCGACAAACGATTATACAGGTATTTGACCAAAATCATTTCAACCTTGTCGTTATTCAAGCGCTCATTTTAGCGGTCGTTCTTGTGTTGGGTATTTTCAAAGACAATCCAGCGTTTCAGTTGCCTGCTGCAGCCAGTTCTATTATTCTACTTACAATCCTGGTAATGCTGGCAGGTGCATTTTCATATTGGTTCGGCTCATGGTCGGGCACAGCCAGCCTGATTGTATTTTTAATATTTAATTATCTGGCCGGTCAGGATTTTTTCTCCAAACCCGAAAAAGCTTTTGGTTTGAATTATTCAGTGGCTCCAGCAGAATACTCTGTTGAAAACTTGCAACAGTTGGCTTCGCCCGATTCCATCCGAAAGGATAAAGTCATCACACTGAATATTCTCAACAACTGGCGTAAGAAGTTTCCGAAAGATCAAAAACCGAAAATGGTTTTCGTTACTGTAAGCGGTGGCGGTAAACGAGCCACGCTATGGGCCATGACTGCACTTCAAACAGTGGACAGCATTACGCATGGAGCTGTTATGGAAAATACTGCTTTAATCACCGGAGCCTCCGGTGGCTTGATTGGTGCAAGCTTTTATCGCGAACTTAAACTCAGGCAAAAACTAGGTGAACCCATAGACCCTAACGCTGTTGATTATCGTGAAAGTCTCTCTACCGATAACCTCAACCCCCTCATCTTTAGTTTTCTGGCCAATGGTATTTTCCTTGGTCTCACCAAATTTGAATACGCAGGACAAAACTATGTGAAGGATCGCGCCTTTACATTTGAAAAAGAATTGGATGAGATCACTGAAAATATGCTCGACAAACCCATCAGTTTCTACAGAAAACCCGAAGCAGAAGCCATCATCCCCATGATGATTTTAACACCTATTATTACCAATGACGGAAGAAAGTTATATATCTCCCCCCAACCTGTAAGTTACCTCGACTCGGAAATATTAAGTGTGCCTGACTACACGGATAACAAAATCGGAGGCGTTGATTTTAGAAAACTCTTTATCAATCATATGAGTGACAGCCTTCGATTTCTTTCTGCTCTCAGAATGAGTGCCACCTTTCCCTACATTACTCCAAATACCACATTGCCCGCTGACCCCTCCATTGAAATTATGGATGCTGGTGTATCTGATAATTTTGGATTATCTACTACAGCGCGGTTTATGTATGCTTTTAGAGATTGGATCAACGAAAATACTTCCGGTGTTATTCTGTTATCCATCAGGGACTCTCCCAAGCTGGGTGAAATTCCGCCCCAGCAGGGTCAGACTCTTATTGATAATATCACACAGCCTATCAGCAGTGTGTACAACAATCTTGAAAACTTTCAGGACATCAATAACGATGCGCTAATTGGACAGGCCACTGCCTGGCTGACCCAACCGTTGGATCGTATCGAACTTCAATACCAGTCAGATAATTCTTATGTTCCCATTCTTCAAAAAATGGATAGCATCAGGCAAAACAATGCACGTGCCTCCCTTAGCTGGCGCCTTACCACGCGCGAAAAACAAAATGTAATGAACAATATTCATTCCACCAGAAACAGGGCTGAGATGGAAAAGTTGAAGGTTTTACTTGAAAAACCAGTTGACAACAACCAATAGGCAATTGACAATAATTGTCAATTGTCAATTGTATATTGTCAACTGTCAAATTTTAGCGACCCCCCGGCCCCATCAACACTACTCCACTCCTCGCGCCAGTATGCTTGCCCTCGTCAACCACCAGTTCACCATTAACAATTACATAACTAAATCCTTTGGAATACGCATGTGGTTTTTCGAAAGTAGCCATGTCCATCACCTCAGATTCTGAGAACACAACGATATCCGCAGCATAGCCTTCTCTTAGCAACCCGCGATCTTTGAACTTAAATTTTTGCGCAGGCAATGATGTCATTCTTCTCACGGCTTCCTCAAGACCAATTACTTTTCTTTCTCCCACATAACGGCCGAGTACTCTTGCGTTGGTGCCATATGCCCTCGGGTGCGGCATATTTTTCCCAAACTCCACAATCCCTGCATCTGAAGCTGTCATCGTGAACGGGTATTTCATAATCCGCTCAACGTCCTCTTCATTCATGCTAAAGTACACCATCTGAACGCGGCCGCTCTTTATCAATTCCATGATGGTTTCGGCTTCGTCCTCCGTCCTGGCTTTTCTTCCTCTGATTCTATTTACCTCAGCTATGCTTTTGCCATTATAAGAATCATCAGGACCATAACGCGCAATCACTGCATAGCTGTAGTCTTTTAACTGTTTTCTTTTCAAACTCTCCAACATCTCTTTTCTTATCTGAGCACGCGTAGCGGGGTTATCCAACCTTATATATAAAGAGTCGCGCCCTCCGCTGAAAGCCCATTCTGGTAAAGTGGTGTCCAAAGTGGTACTGCTGGCGATATAGGGATATTGGTCCATGGTTACATCAATCCCTTCTTGTCGCGCTTTGATTACCTGTTCTACAGTACTCACCGACCTTCCCCAATTGGTTTTATACGTTACCTTGAAATGAGAAATCTGCACCGGCATCTTTGCCTGCCGGCCAATATTTATTGCCTCCTCAATGGCATCCGTTACATGATCTCCTTCGTTGCGGATATGAGAAGCATACACACCATTATATTTGGACGCAGCTTTACCTAACCCTATTACCTCTGGTGTTTTCGAATAGGTACCGGGCACATAAATTAAACCAGTAGACAATCCAACTGCTCCGTCCTGCATTGCCTGCTCCACCAATTGCTCCATTGCACTTTGTTCTGAGTTGGTGGGATCGCGTTGTGCATCTCCCATTACCGTTCTCCTTACTGTATTATGTCCAATTAATGACGCCACATTCAAAGACATACCGATACTGTCCAACCGATGGAAATATGCTTTCATATCCACATTGGAGCCACCACAATTTCCTGTCACTACAGAAGTCACTCCATCATAAATAAAATTATCAGCTGTTGGTACATCCCACTCATCGCCTTCGATGTGTGCGTGTACATCAATAAACCCTGGTGCTACAATCAGTCCTTTGGCATCAAGTACTTTATTGGCTTTCGCATTGGACAATTGCCCGATGGTATAAATCTTTCCATTCCAAATTCCGATATCACCATAGTACCAGGAATTCCCTGTACCATCCACTATTTTCCCGTTTTTGATCAGGATGTCAAAGTTTTGTGCATATCCGGTGAATGCAATAAATCCAATCAGGAGACTAATAATATTTTTCATGTCGCGTGTTTTGTTCAACGAATATTCAAAATTATTTTATTGCGCACAAACGCACGGCTCATCCCATATTCTTGTTATACTTGAAGCATAGGATTTATGGTTTACGCGAAGCAAATTCTTTCTTTCTTTAAAGGACTACACCTCACCAATAGGCTGCCCAAAGGCGTAGAAGTGATGAATCCCTATCAGGACGAGGTGGCCTATTCTTTTTGCAAAAAGTTTTACAATAAATACTATAACAATAACCATCCAAGAAAAATTATACTGGGCATCAACCCGGGAAGGTTTGGAGCAGGCATAACAGGTATACCTTTTACTGACCCGGTGAAACTGGAAGAAGAATGCGGCATCAAGAATGACCTGGCTAAGAAAAGGGAACTCTCTGCCGACTTTATTTATTTGATGATCAATGCTTTTGGCGGCAAGGGGATTTTTTACAATCAATTTTATTTTGGGTCAGTAAGTCCATTGGGGTTCACCAGAGATGGAAAAAATCTTAACTACTACGATGACCCTGGATTACAAAAAGCAATTCTTCCCTTTATTCTTGAGTCCATTCAAACTCAAATCAATTTCGGGCTCAACAGGGAAGTGGCCTATTGTTTAGGGGAAGGGAAAAATTTTAAATTTCTTTCTGCACTCAATAAGGAACATGGTTTCTTTAAAACTATCATTCCGCTCGCCCACCCCAGATTTATTATGCAATACCGCAGAAAGACGATGGATCTTTTTATGGACGATTATTTGAAAAAATTCAATGATCCCGAATCATTCCTTTTAAAGAAATAGTTCTGTATAAATTTCAGGCTCCTAACAATTTTGATTCTCTACCTTTGACTATTGATGAATATACAAGAAGAACTTTCTCATACCTTGGATCTTATCCGTCTGGAACGAACAGCTGATCTGGAACAATATCGACAAAAAGTACTTCTCACTCCTTTACACAGAAAAACCAAAGAAGGAATCTGTTGGTATCCTGTTAAACTTCGAAAAGATTATATCGGAACGGGTGAACGATTGATTATAGAGGTAGAACGAACCACAGAATTAGAACAAAAACATGTCTTTCAAAGTGGAAAGATGGTGAGTGTCTTTAGTAATGCCCATCAAAAGCCAGAACGAGATCATGTAGGCGGAGTTATTAACTATGTCCGCGACAATCAAATGATCATTACACTCAACTCAGATGACCTCCCCGACTGGGTAGACAATGGTCTGTTGGGCATAGACGTAATGTTTGACGAGATGACGTATCGGGAAATGGAGCTGGCCATGAAAAAAGTAATGAAGGCCGAGAACTCAAGGTTAGCCGATCTTAGAGATATTCTTCTTGGCAAGATCGCAACTTCAATTCAAGAACACATTGTAGCCGACCACCCCAAACATCTTAATGAAAGTCAACAAAAGGCGCTTCAACACATCATATCGTGTAATGATGTAGGAATTATTCATGGCCCTCCTGGCACTGGTAAAACCACTACCCTGGTACAGGCTATTGCACAAACTGTTAAAACAGAACAACAAGTATTGGTTTGTACACCCAGCAACGCATCCATCGATTTATTGGTGGAAAAGTTAAGCGAATTCGGACTTAACGTAGTTCGAATTGGACACCCTGCTCGTGTAACGGAGCAAACGCTAAGCAAGACCCTCGATGCGAAAATTGCAGCCCATCCCAATTTTAAGGAACTCAGGATGATGCGTAAGAAAATGGAGCAACTCCGCAACCAGGCTTCCAAGTACAAACGAAATTTTGGATACAAAGAGAAGGAAGAAAGGAGGTTTTTGAGACAAGAGGCCAATGCACTGAAAGCAGATGCTGACGTATTAGAATTTCATATTATCAATGATATCCTTCATAAGAGCGATGTAATCACCTGCACGCTGGTAGGCGCATCTCACCCAACACTGAGAGGAAAAAAATATAAAACTGTCTTTGTCGATGAAGCAGCCCAGGCCTTGGAGCCTGCCTGTTGGATTCCAATTTGTAGGGCAGAACGTGTCATTTTTGCTGGAGATCACTTTCAACTTCCTCCCACCATTAAATCCAGGGAGGCAGCAAATAATGGCCTGGCAGAAACGCTTTTTGAAAAATGTATCAAACGGCACCCCGAAGCGGCAAGTATGCTACAAGTGCAATACCGAATGCATGAAGACATTATGGGCTTCCCATCAAAATATTTTTATGATGATCAATTAATTGCTGATCCAACAATAAAAAATCATCAATTGCCGAATCAGTCACCCATGCGTTTTATTGATACTGCAGGTTGTGGTTACAATGAAACACTGGATCCAGAGACATTGAGTAAATACAACGAAGATGAGGCCAGGCTACTTATCCATTCGCTGGAACAGTTGGTTGACCAAATAGGCCAACAAGAATGGATACATGCTGGATACTCCATCGGAATCATTACACCCTATAGCGCACAGGTGGCAATTTTATTAGGCCTGGCGGAAGAAACTCCTCAGTTGAATGAGATTGCTTCACTTATCTCGATCAATACAGTAGATGCATTTCAGGGTCAGGAAAGAGATGTCATAGCCATAAGCCTGGTAAGGTCTAATGATAGTGGTGAGATTGGTTTTTTAAATGACATAAGGAGAACAAATGTGGCCATTACAAGGGCCAGAAAAAAAGTAATTATAATTGGAGACAGTAGCACTTTATATGCTAATCCCTTTTACAATGAACTGGTAGAATACGTTCAGAATAAAAATTATTATCAAAGTGCCTTTGAACTCATTCAGCCCTAGGTAAGGTTATTGTAAAAGTGGTTCCCTTTCCCACTTCGGACTTCAGATTAACTTCCCCATTCAATCGGTTCACAATCTCCTTTAAAATGTAAAGACCCAAACCAGAGCCAGGAACTTCTTCAGTTCCTCTGAAAAACATTTCAAAAACTTTCTCTGTATATTCAGACTCAATCCCTCTTCCATTGTCTTCTACTGATATTACATCATTTTTTAAATTGGCTTCCCTTTTGATTTTAATAATAGGTTTGGGATTAGTATCTATTCTATGAAACTTAATCGCATTAGAAATAAGGTTATTCAGAATAATTTTTAAGCGCATCCCATCGGTAATGATGGGCTTGCCTGTATTGTCTTCAACCTCAAAAGATATCTTGTCATAATTGATGACGTACTGGTAACTTTGGAGAATATCGGCAGCAAAGTTTTTGAATTGATACGACTCATATCTAATTGAAAGCCTTGCATTACGTGAATACTGAATCACCTCCTCAATAAAGGATTCCAATTTATTCACACTCGTTTGCATCATATTCAAATATTTCAGTTGATCCGCCCCCGGATTCTCCAATTTCGCAACATTAATTAATCCTAAGATGGATTTGAGCGGTGAGCTTAGATCATGTGAAGCACTGTACACAAATCTGTCTAATTCAGAATTTCTCAGCTTGAGCTCTTCATTTGCTTTTTCCAGTTCCCTGGTCCTCTTTCTTACTAATTTCTCTAGAATTTTTTTTCGTTTATCACGAATATTCATTCCTAGCCCGTATGAACCGAGCGAAACGAAAAGCAGGAATAACAGTCCAAGAAGGATAACATCCCACCTGTTTATCATTTGAATAAAAAGTGAATAAATGGGGCTCATTGACAATCCGTATTTCAATTCCATTCCTCCGTCACACAATCATGCCATAATACATTTCCATCTGCCGAAATTCAGGGAAGCAAATAGCATATTTTATTGTTAAAATTCGTATTTATACTTACAGGGTTTAGGATTATTGCAATAAGATTTAGTGCCAACAATCAAATTATGATTGGATTAAATTATTGTTCGGTGTATGTTACCGTAAACAAACCTCAACCCGATGAATCTACCTGACACAAGAGCAAGGGTTTTCCTTTTTGCTGCGGGCTTAATCAGTCTCCTTACATTAGTCTCTCAATGTACTTCAAAACAAGGAAAAATCACCTCGGACGATATAAAAGGAGCTCAAAACTTAATAGGCATTCAATTCTCCAATCAGGAGATTGATACGCTGGTAAGCTACCTGGAAGAAAACAAGAAAGGTTATGACACCATGCGCCTTTTTAAATTGGATTATGGTACTGCACCTGCCCTCTATTTTGATCCACGGCCTGATGGATTTGAGCGGAAGATACGAGAGGGCCAATCAAATTATAAGTTACCCGATGATGTAACCAACCCGGAGTTAGAAGAAAGGATTGCCTTTATGACTGTTGCTCAACTGGCCAACTTAATCAAGAGCAAAAAGATAACATCTACCCAATTGACCAACATATACCTTAAAAGATTGGAGACCTACAGAGACACACTGCAGGCAAGCGTTACTATCACCAGAGACCTTGCCCTTCAACAAGCAAAAAAGGCGGATGAAGAAATAAGTAATGGAATCTATAAAGGTCTTCTTCACGGTATTCCCTATGGTATTAAAGATTTGTTCTCTGTGCCAGGGTATAAAACCACATGGGGTGCAATGCCCTATAAAGATCAGGAAATTGATGAAAAGGCCAGGGTCGTACAAAAACTAGAGGATGCAGGCGCTGTTCTCGTGGCCAAATTAACTTCTGGCGCACTGGCCAGAGGTGATGTATGGTTCGGTGGTAAAACCAAAAATCCATGGGACCTCAATCAAGGTGCAAGTGGATCTTCCGCTGGCTCCGCATCCGCCACTGCTGCGGGATTAGTTGCCTTTTCAATAGGCACCGAAACATTGGGTTCAATCATTTCGCCATCCACACGTTGCGGGGTAACGGGACTACGCCCTACATTTGGTAGTGTAAGCAGGGCTGGGTGCATGAGTTTATCGTGGTCAATGGATAAGGTCGGGCCGATCTGCCGCTCTGCTCAAGATTGCGCTATTGTTTATTCCTTCATAAAGGAAAATGATAATACAATAGAAAAAGACCACACGGTAGTGAATTATGCATTTGTTTTTAATCCACAATCCGACCTGAGCGGATACAAAATTGGATACTTTAAAAAGCTTTTTGACAAAGATACATCCAGGGTAGGATCCAATAATAACGAAACATTAGAGACACTCAAACGATTGGGCGCTCAACTCGTTGAAGTCAATCTACCCGACAGTATTCCATATGATGTCTTTGATGTCATTTTAAGAGCAGAGGCCGGTGCTTTTTTTGATGAACTAGTACTTGAGCACCGGGACCGCGAGATGGTGGAGCAACATAAAGGTTCACGTGCCAATTCACTGCGTCAGTCTAGATTTATCTCAGCTGTAGAATATTTACAAGCCAACCGACACAGAAAAGTTCTTATTGAAAAATTCAACAAAGAAATTAAAAACCTGGATATTATTGTTTCGCCAACCTACGGGCAATACCTATCCCTAACAACCAATCTGACAGGTCACCCGGCCATATCTATCCCAAATGGATTTGATCAATCAGGGCATCCTACCTCCATCACCTTGCTGGGGAATTTGTACGATGAGGGACCCATTTTAGAAGCTGCGTATCTCATACAGCAGTCTACTGAGTTTGATGAACAACATCCGGAACGATTTTTGAAGAAAATCAAATAGTTTGAACCTTAGGAGATTACATGTCGTCTTAACACAACGGTGTTTATGAATACGATGAAACCGTAAACTTTATCTGAAAGGAGGTTTGAGATGGAGCAACGATTTGGTTCTTGAATGGAAGAGCAACCTAGTAAAAATACCCTTCAAGCATTAATTAACGGGACAGGAGCTGTAATGGAAGTTGCCGAAACTGGGTGTCTATTTTGTTTTAACGTAACCTATTGAACCGTTTTTTTTCAGAGATTTCGTTACATTCGTTTTGCAAACCAAAACCCCAATATCGTGCGACCACTTTTCATTCTCGTAATTCTTATTGTTTCTTCCGCTTTTGTTGCAAGTCCTCCGATTATCGACAAAAAAATAATCAAAAACGACATGCCGTTTTTGGTCGATTTTTATAAAACCAGGCACAAAAATCCTGAGATTTCCCTCCAGGAAAAGGAGACCTCAAAAACACTTGCTACTGAGCTAAAGAAAGTTGGATTTTCTGTAACAGAAAATTTTGGAGGTTACGGTATTGTTGGAGTTTATAAAAACGGCAATGGCCCAACAATTCTTTATCGTACTGATATGGATGCCCTTCCCATGTATGAGAAAACTGAGCTACCCTATCAAAGCCAATTGAAGGCATCTCTCAACGGTGAGCAGGTTGGCACTATGCATTCCTGTGGGCACGACATCCATATGACTACATGGCTGGGAACAGCCAGGGCCATGGTGGCCATGAAAGATAAATGGAAGGGAACCCTTTTATTAATTGGTCAACCTGCCGAAGAAATAGGAGCGGGCGCAAAAATGATGTTGGAAGCAGGACTTTATGAAAAATTTGGGGTCCCTAATTATGGCTTAGGTTTACACTCGAGCCCTACGATACCAGCAGGGCAAGTAGGTATTGGAAAGGGATTTGTAATGGCCAGTTCTCAGAGCGTTGATATCAATGTCTTTGGAGTGGGGTCGCATGGAGCTTCCCCTCATATGTCTATTGATCCAATAGTATTGAGCAGTATGCTCATCATGGAGCTGCAAACCATTGTGAGCAGAAATGTGAAACCTACTGAATCAGCAGTCGTGACAGTAGGAACCATCAAAGGTGGTACTGTAGGTAATATCATTCCTGATATGGTAACGCTAAAACTGACCGTTAGATCATTCAAAGATGAAGTGCTTGATGTTGTAAATAAAAGAATAAAAGAAATCGCCAGAGGAGTGGGCATTGCGGCTGGACTGCCGGAAGACAAAATGCCAGAAGTAATTATCCATGGGGCAGGGCCTGCCAACTTCAACAATCCGGCCATGGCTGAGCGAGTGATACAATCAGCCATATCCACCATAGGAAAAGAAAATGTGATAGATGAAGAGCCTGTAATGCTTTCAGAAGATTTTTCATACTATGGCCAAACTGAGCACAAGGTTCCTACTGTATTTTATTGGCTGGGTACAGTGCCCGATGCACGTATTAAAAGTGGTGATCTTCCCGGATTGCATTCTCCGTACTATTATCCTCAACCAGAGATTTCGATTGAGACCGGGGTAGGCGTTACCTCTCAGGCATTACTTGATCTGTTCAACACTAAAATGTAACAACTTCCTCTGGGTGAGCATGTGTGATTTTCAAAAAACGTTTCTCATCCCCATGATAAATAGTTATTATGTTTGCCTGGGTGGGGAATAATTCCATTAAGAAGTTAGCTTTTACCTCTACCTTTGTCCACTTGTCAGGGCAATCAATTTTAAAGTAAAGCCAAATAGCTTCACCGTTTGCCTCACAATTGACTAAGGTGAGGGTCGCCAACTTGTTGTTGATTCGATAGCTAAAGTATTTTTCGAAATAAGCTTCTACCTCACTCTTACCGGAATCACAACTGGAGGCATCTAAAAAATTAATGCGTTTTTTAAAAGCATTCATCATTGCATCCTCCATATCATCGGCAAACACCTTTACTTTAACAGTGGCGACAGCTCCCAAATCCTTATGATCCACCTCAACCAATGAGAGATAAATCGCGTGATCATCGGCAGGTTGGCCCTCCCAATTGAATGGAAAGCTCAATAAAAACAATAGAAAACCGAATAGTTGAACTTGCACTGTTACCGGGTATCCGGCAAAGATAAAGGTTTACCTCCTCATTATTTTAACATTAGTAAGCTCATGTTCATCAGGCCATGGGAAGGTGTAAGTGGCACTTTCCACTTCAATCAAGCTAAAGTCGGCATTCGCTTTAAGGTTTGTAAAAATAATATTGTAAGGCCGAACAAGATTTGCATCATTGGCATTGATGCGAAGGCGACCAAAGGTAGTCTCAGTAACGACCTCTGTTTGCACCGCTGCCGCTCCCTCCTCGCCTTCAACAAATATTTTTTGATTCGTCACTGCAAGTATTTCCGGATCACCACCTACAATATCAAATTCAACTTTTATTTTTTCATCTGGTGTGGTGTAAGTCCATGATCCTATTAAAGATGTAAAACCTACTTCATCCTCCCCGCATCCAAATAACAACGATAGTATTGCTATCAAATAAAATCCACGCTTCATAATTTCCTTTTTTACAAAATGACCCTACTGATATTGCAACATGATCGTACACTTGATTGTTCCTGATTGAGCAAAGTAACCCATTAAACACTCAACTCGAATACCTAAGTTTGCGTGAACCTACCCCGTTATCGTTATTATGGCTTTGCTGGAAAAGTGGCTAAGAGTGAAAAAATCCAAAATACCCGAATCAGGGTTAGGTCTGTTTACTACAGTAAAGATCATGAAGGGTACATGTATCGTTGAATACAAAGGGCGGCTAGAAAAATGGAGTGAAGTGAAGGACCAGGATGGTTATAATGGATACTTGCTTAAGCTAAACACACGATGGGTCATCAACGGCTTATCTTATAAATGTGCCTTGGGTAGATTTGCCAATGATGCTAAAGGCATAAACAGAAATGACAACTTTTCCAACAATTCAGAATTTCTAATTGAAGGGAAACGTTGCTTCCTATTTGCAAAAAGAGAAATTAAACCAGGCGAAGAGCTTCTTGTGAGTTACGGAAGAGAATACTGGGATCTCATCAAACGGATCGCAATAAAACATGGGAAATAAGCGCTGGTAACTATTTTCCGTTACTTTCAGTAAAATAGGTTTGCTATGAATAAAAAGGATATATATTTGCGCCCCATAAGTAATTCATTAAACACTTACCGTACTTTTTTATGACTAAAGCAGAACTTATTACCAAAATTGCAGAAGATGCAGAAATTACTAAGGTAGCCGCTACTACAGCGCTTAACTCTTTTATTGATGGAGTTACAAAGACTTTGAAGAAGGGGGACAAATTAACACTGGTTGGTTTTGGTACATTCTCTGTTAGCAAAAGAGCAGCAAGAAAAGGCCGTAACCCTTTCACTGGTGAAGAGATAAAAATTAAAGCCAAAAAAGTTGCCAAATTTAAAGCAAGCAAAGAGCTTTTAACTAAATAATCAAAGGCAATCACATAAAAAACCCCGAAAATCCGGGGTTTTTTATGTTCTAAAATTTACATCCTGGAATTATTCCTCCAGTATTTCAACATCTACACGGACATTTTTCTTTGCGTTGACACTGTTCTTATCGTGAATCATTCTTCCCCCGCCCCAAGCTTTAATTTCTATTCGATCCTCATTCACACCCTGAGACACTAACCATTCTTTAATCACTTCTGCTCTCTGCCTTGATAGCTCTTTAGCGGATCCACTTCCATCTTTTACGTCATTTGCCAAAGAGAAAAAGGATTTACTAGGCCCCATAGTAATCAACCTGCCTCGTGAACTCCCGTTGGTATGTCCATGCAACATTATTTTGTAATTAGGATTCTCATTCATCATAGTCAATAGGCTATTCAATTGATACTTCGATTCAGGAAGCATGATTGCAGCATCATTATAAAAGAACACATTGTAAAGTGTATGAATATCTCCTCTATGATAACGTGCCAAAGCAAACTTAACTACATAATGATTACCCTCCCATTCAATAAAATGACTTGTACTGTCATCAGGAATTTGTCCATACAAAATCGTATGTTGAACAGGCCTATATCCAAATACATTTGCAATCAGTGAAATTTCCCCAGTCTTGCTCTTAGGATCTGGAAGGGTTGTATATTCGTTTCCTTTCACCTTTTCAACAAGCCTCGCCCTGTCAACATCAATCACCTCTACCTCTCCTTCAATTGGGTTATTGTTAGTGGCATTAAATAGACTTAAAAAAACGGATGCCTCCGCAACAGGTTTAGGCTCTGTAATTGGTTCTTCCTCTTCAACTACTTCTTCAATAGGATTTTTCGGTGCAGCCACTTCCATCTCTGCTGCTTTTTCCACTGTGTTGCTTTCATCTTTGACCACACTTTCTGGTTGCACAGGCTCGTTCACCTCTTCAACTCCATTAGAAGCTACGGTTTCATTTTCCTTTGCTCTAACATTCTGAGGAATTTCTTTTTCGGGCTCCGCTTTAGTAAGCATATTGACATTTGAATCCAACTCTCCTTTCATTATTCTCACCCAGGCCTCTTCAAACCCTGCTTTTTTACGGATCTCAAGCATCTCTTTAATTGACTCGTCAAAATCCTTGTAGTAATCTAAATAGACATATATATAATTCCGATTAGTATCAGCACCGTATTTGGCGTTGATACCATCTTTATTATTTATATGGTTGATATAATTTTGCGCGTAGATGTCCTGACCTAGTCGATACGCTGCAACGACCACATAATAACCCGATTCCAATGGAACAGCAGCGCTCTGAGCATTACCCTCGAAATAGGGGAAGAATTGGGAAAGTAATAGTAAAAACAAGATTCCCTTGGAGTATGCGCGCATGATCAAAGCCTTTTGGTTGTACTAAATATTATGCAAAAATCGCACTTTTTCAAAGGCTTTTAACATTATTGACTCCCTCTCAACTACTCATGTAAGTTTCTGAGGATCTCTTTCAAAAAACCAGCCCCATACCCCGTTAATTGGACAAATGCAGCTGGTCCCACAAGTAAGGTTACGCTGAGAGATTTTGTTTTTTTATAGGCAGAAACGGCTAAAATGAGAATATAAGCCAAATAGACCATTCCTGAAAAGGCACTTATACGCACGTCAATAGGTATTATAACAATCGATAAGACCATCCCAAGCAGGAAAAGAGATGGAAACCAATGTGTTATTTTGATGGCTCCAGGGTGGGCATTATTTACCAATACCCGACCTCTCCCAAAATTGAATACTTGCCAAAAAAATTGCTTGAAGTTGGTGCGCCTTTTATGATACACAAAGGCATCGTTAATATACCCTACCTTATAGCCCAATTTCTTCATCCGAAGGCTGAACTCAATATCTTCGGCATACCGCTCAAATTTAAAGCCACCAGTTTTATCATAAACCTCTTTACTGATGCCCATATTGAAACTGCGTGGTTGAAAGGAGCCAATTCTTTTATCTCCTCCGCGAATACCACCTGTGGTGAATACAGAAGACATGGTGAATGCCATTGCCTGCTGGAGTTTGGTAAAACCTTCATGTCCTTTATCCGGCCCACCCCAGGCATCTAATGGAGTTTGAGCAAGGTATTCGTCTACTGCTTTAAAATAATGGGGAGGAAGAATACAATCAGAATCAAACACCACAAAATAATCTCCCTTTGCCTGTGCAAAACCAAAATTCCGGCTAGACCCGGGACCACTGTTTGGTTTAAAGAAATACCGTATACGAAGTTTGTTGGTATACCGTTCATATACCTCCACGCAAGTAACAGTTGAACCATCTTCAACTATCAACACCTCAAAATTTGTAAAAACCTGGGCAGTCAAACTTTCCAGAAGCTCGTTCATCTCCTGCGGCCTGTTGTATACAGGAACAATTATTGAGTATTTTGGCGTTGCACTCATAAGAAACAAAAGTAATGAATTGATTACATTCGCCTCTCAAGCAAAAAAGTTACCTTGAAATCCCAAACATAACCCCTCGTGAAATCACCAGGTATTTCAGTATCATGAAACAGAGCATTTTATTTTGTCTGTTCTTTCTGTTTTGTCATTCTGTTTCCTTTGGTCAGCCGGCTGACTACAGTAAGGACGTGGCAACGAAAGAATCTATTATCCATGCACTTTATGAGGTCATATCCGGCCCTCCTGAACAACAAAGAGATTGGATGCGCTTCCGCAATTTATTCTTGCCTGAATCAAGATTGATTCCTACAGGAAAAAATAAGCAAAATGAATTTACAATACGCGCCATTTCGCCCGAAGCGTATATTCAAATGTTTACAACAAATATTAAAAGTGGATTCTTTGAAAAAGAACTACATCAGGAGGTGGAAGAATACGGCACCATTGCCCATGTCTTCAGTACTTACGAAACACGCGAAAGTATCAATGGTGCGGTGAGCAACAGAGGCATTAACAGCATCCAGTTGTACAATGATGGAAATCGCTATTATGTTGTTAATATTTTTTGGTGTGCTGAAAGTATGGGCTTTACTTTACCATCTAAGTATCTTAATTAAATTTTTTACATGAAACTACCGACTCAATTATTTCTCTTTTTTGGAATTATATTTTGCGCACTGACTGGTGTAGCTCAAAAAATAAAAAACCAAGATGAGCTAATTCAAAAACATGCGATTGAATCATTTAAAGATCTTTATGCATTGCTAAGCATTCCTAATGATGCGCATTATCCAAAAGACATCGAAAAAAACATTAAGTGGTGTAAAGATGCGTTCGCAAAAAGAGGGTTCACCACAACACGTTTAGAAACTCCTACCGTGCCGTTGCTTCTGGCTGAGCGCAAAGCAAAGAAAGCTTCAAAAACTGTACTTATTTATTTACAAATTGACGGTCAGCCTGTAGACAGCAGCAAATGGTTCCAGGAGAGTCCATGGACACCAACATTAAAAGAAAAGAATGCAAGTGGAGAGTGGAAGGCCATCAGCTACGAGCGGTTATACGAGAACTATAATCCAGATTGGAGAGTTTTCGCGCGCTCTGCCTCTGATGCAAAAGGACCCGCTGTGGCATTCCTGGGCTCATTGGATGCAATGATAGCAGCAAAAGCCGAACCTAATTACAACATCAAGGTAATAATGGATTTTGAAGAGGAATTAGGGTCCCCAAGGCTTCCTGCTGCTGTTACCAGGTATAAAAAGGAACTGGCATCCGATATGTTCATTATTTTTGACGGGCCAAGGCACGTAAGCAATGAGCCTACATTGAGCTTTGGTGCACGAGGTATCAGTGACATCACCATAACCACTTATGGTCCACGCCAGCCGGTTCATAGCGGCAACTACGGTAACTATACACCCAACCCAGCGATGCGACTTTCTCAGTTGCTCGCTTCCATGAAAGACAAAGAAGGAAGAGTAATTATCCCTGGGTATTACGATGGAACCACACTCACTGACAAAGAAAAAGAAACATTAAAACAGGTGCCCGATAACGAAGAGGAGATCAATAAATTTCTGGGAATTGCGGAAGCTGATAAAATCGGAGAAAACTTTCAGGAATCGCTTCAATACCCAACCTTGAATATCAGAGGACTCGATGCCCTTTATGTAGGCGATAAAGCCAGAACTTTAATACCTGCACAAGCCACCGCTGAAATTGACATCAGGTTAGTACCTACCAGCGATCCTGACAGGCTTATCGGTCTTGTGAAAAAACACATAGAAGATCAAGGTTATCATCTTACAGCAGGAGAGCCAACAGAAGAAGAGAGACAGAAATACCCCCGATTGGCTTCATTCACATCAAGCACTTCGTACCTGGCATTTCAAACCCCCTTTGATTCGGAAGTTGGTTTATGGTTAAGCCGTGCGATGACCCGAGCATTCGGTAAGGAGCCTATCAAAATCAGAACTGCGGGCGGTTCAATTCCTATCTCCCCGTTTGTCATTACCTTGGGAATTCCTGCGGTAGCTGTCCCCACCGTAAATGCAGACAACAACCAACATGCACCCAATGAGAATATCCGCATTGGTAATTATGTTGAAGCCGTAAAAGCTTTCTATTATATTCTTACAGAAAAATTATAAGTTGACTTAGTCAACCCACTCCGCAATAAACAAATTAGTATCTCGTGTTCCTCCATTATTTCTATTGGAGCTGAACACGAGGTATTTTCCATCGGGCGAAAACATTGGGAATGCATCGAAAGTATCATCATGTGTGATGCGTTCCAATCCCGTTCCATCTACATTTATCATGTAAAGGTTAAATGGAAATCCTCTTTTTGTTTCATGATTTGAAGCAAAAATTACTTTCTCGCCAGATGGGTAGAAGAACGGAGCCCAGTTGGCTTGCCCCAGGTCGGTCAGTTGACGCAAATCACTTCCATCTACGTTACAAATGTACAGTTCCATATTGGTAGGCATCACCAATCCTTCTGCAAGCAGATCCTTATAAATCTTTATATCCTCAGGTGTCTTTGGACGTGAAGATCTAAAAATCAATTTTGTGCCATCCGGTGAAAAAAATGCCCCTCCATCATATCCCAATTCATTGGTAATCTGCTTTACACCTGTACCATCAATATTCATGGTATACAATTCGAGGTCGCCTGTGCGCAAGGAGGTAAAGACGATCTTATCTCCCTTTGGTGATACGGTAGCTTCAGCATCATAACCGGGCTCATCAGTAAGTTGCTTCACGATATTACCATTTAAGTCGGCAACAAAAATGTCAAAGTCAGGGTAAATAGGCCATACATATTTACCGTCTTCCCTGCGTGCGGGCACAGGAGGGCAAGCCTCATTGCCAAGATGGGTAGAAGCATATACAATAGTTGTATCACCGGGCATAAAAAACGCACAAGTAGTTCTTCCTAACCCAGTACTCACCATTTTTGGCACTGAATTGTTGAGATCATCGGTAAATGGATTTGTATAAAAAATCTGATCGCATTCAGTTCCAAATTTTTCACTGGTAGCCTGGAACGTAAGCATCGAGTTATCAAAACTCCAATAGGCTTCAGCATTGTCGCCACCAAAGGTTATTTGTTTGATGTTTTTCAGGTGCTTTTCATCATCGTATAGAAGTGTATCAGTAGCTGCTGTTTGTTCAGCATTTTGATTTTCAGACTTCTGACCACAAGCAGCCAAAATGACAATAAGAAATAGATAATAAAACTTCATGAGGTATGTACTAAGTGTTAAATTCGTGCTTTAATTTCTGGTCGCAAATTTAACTGTAAGCACTGCAATACTCAACTTTATCATGATAAGACACACACTTTTATTTATAGTTTCAGTCTCAATTCTGGTTTCCTGCAACAAAGGAAAAAAGAGCGTAGCCGAATTGGGTATTTCTTTGAAAAATGACGTTACTTTTTTAGCAAGTGACGAATTGGAAGGAAGGGAGATTGGCACTGAAGGGGAAAAAAAAGCAGCCGCCTATATTGTCGATCGATTTAAAGAAATTGGTTTAACCCCGGCTGGAACCAATAATTACTTACAGGAATTTGAAGTTACCCCAGCTCAAAACCCCCACGAGCAAGCTAAAATAGGTGCAGGTAACGATTCCTTAAGCATCATGGGTACTAATATCGTAGCCATGATAGATAACCCTGGTGAAGAAATTATCATTATAGGAGCGCATTATGACCATCTCGGCTATGGTGGAGTAAGTTCGTTGTACCGCGGAGATTCATTGGTACATAATGGGGCTGATGACAATGCGAGTGGTGTAGCGGTAATGATTCAACTGGCTGAGCTATTGAAAAATCAGCAGTTACAAAAAGATATACTCTTCATTGGGTTTTCTGGAGAAGAAGAAGGCCTGTGGGGATCGAACTATTTTAGTAAAAACCCTACCATAGACCTGAGTAAGGTAAGCGCAATGATCAATATGGATATGGTTGGAAAGTTAGACGAACAAAAAGTACTGGCCATTCATGGCACTGGAACGTCTCCATCATGGGAGGCCATGTTGAATAAAGTAAATTCAGATTCAATTCCTCTGCTTTTCAGGCCATCAGGAGTCGGGCCTTCTGATCATACCTCATTCTATCTTCAGGATATCCCTGTATTGCACTTTTTCACAGGTCAACATGAAGACTATCACAAGCCCACTGATGATTCAGAAAAATTGAATTATGAGGGAATGGCCAAAATAGCACTGATGATTGAAAGGATTGTTGGTGAATTGAATACAGCTGACAAACTCACTTTTACCAAAACCAAAGATGAGTCCAGTGACACGCCCCGGTTTACTGTTACACTTGGTGTCGTTCCTGATTACCTATATGGTGGTAAAGGCATGCGTATTGATGGTATTACAGACGACAAGCCAGCCGCTGTAGCCGGACTGCAAAAAGGTGATGTGGTTACCCAACTGGGAGATTTTGTGGTAGATGGAATGAACGGCTACATGGAAGCCTTGTCCAAATTTGAAAAAGGTGCTGAGACTACTGTAAAAGTGAAGCGAGGTGATGAAGAGCTTACCTTTCCGATTAAATTTTAATGTAAGCTCGTTTAACATTTTCTTATCCCAAAGAAGGTATTAATTTGCTGCCTGATGGATAATTTTGTTGTATCGGCCAGAAAGTATCGTCCGCTCGGTTTTGATGAGGTTGTAGGCCAGGAGCATATTACCACTACGCTCAAAAACGCTATTGATAACAATAAGCTTGCTCAGGCTCTTCTCTTCTGTGGCCCAAGAGGAATCGGAAAAACTACGTGTGCGCGCATTGTAGCCCGAATGATCAATGGCTTTGAAGAGAAAGCAGAGGTTAATTCACTCAATATTTTTGAATTAGATGCTGCTTCTAACAATTCTGTAGACGATATCCGGAATCTGATTGACCAGGTGCGGTACCCACCTCAATTCGGAAAATATAAAGTCTATATCATTGATGAGGTTCACATGCTTTCCACTTCAGCATTCAATGCTTTTTTGAAAACATTGGAAGAACCACCACCTTATGCCATTTTTATTCTTGCTACCACAGAGAAGCATAAAGTCATCCCTACTATACTTTCCCGTTGTCAAATCTTTGATTTTAATAGAATTCAGGTTTCGGACATCAGCAGACAATTAAAAAAGATTGCCGATCGGGAGAAAATTGCTGTAGAAGACGAAGCACTTCATCTTATTGCGCAAAAGGCGGATGGTGCCCTTCGCGATGCCCTCTCTATTTTTGACTTGATGGTCACCTTTTCATCCGGTAAGGAAGTGACCTTTAAGGACGTACTGAGCAACTTACATATTCTTGACTACGACTATTACTTCCAGGTAGTGGATAGCTTGCTGGCAGAGAATATGAGTCAGCCATTGTTATTGCTTGATGAAATATTGCGTAAAGGATTCGATGGTCACAATTTTATCGGAGGTTTCAGCGAACACATTAGAAACCTTTTGGTTGCTCAGGATGCACGAACCATTGACCTGATGGAAGTCCCGGAAGCGACCAAGAAAAAATACTTGCAGCAAGCCGGATCTGCACCTCCTTCCCTTCTTCTATCTTGGCTGAGCATTGCCAATCAGTGTGATCTCAGTTACAAGGCCAGCAAAAATCAGCGCCTTTTGGTTGAGTTAGCGTTAATGAAAATGGCACACGTAAATGCCATAGTGAAGCCCAATGGAGCGCCCTCAGAAGAGGCAGTAAAAAAAAAAGTGAAGTAAGCCCGGAGCCAACCGCTAAGGAAACAGACGTTGCTCCCTCGCCTCGTCCTGTTCAAGAAGTAATTCAGCCAGCTGCTAATCCACAGCCTACGCCTTCAAAAACAAAATCCAGCGGTAGGCAAAAATTAACACCTAGTCTTACTGATCTTTCCAATGGAAAAACTAAATCATCCGAGGCACCACCCAAGGAAGAAAACAAACCCAACAATACAACCGCGGTAAATGATGAACCTGTAACTCTGGAAGCGTTAAAGATCGCGTGGAACGAATTTACCGAACAAAGAAAAACACAGGTTGGTGAGTACCATCTGCTGAAACAAGAATTTGACTTCCAAAACAATCTGATTACTATTCATTTGACAAACCCTGTGGAAGAGCCACTCTTGCAAACCATTCGCAATCCGCTCATCGAGTTTCTAAGGGAACGTCTTAAAAACAGAAGCATCAACGTGACCAGTCAGATTCGCGAAATACAAGCACAAAAAATAGCTTATACCAACAAAGAAAAATTTGATAAGCTGGCTGAGCAAAATCCCCTTCTTAAGGAATTAAAGCAGAGGTTGGATCTTGATACTGACTTTTAAATATGGATCAGCCATTCAATTAGCTGATCCTTTTTCTTGTAATTACGCCTGCAACAATATCTTCAGTAGTTCAGCCTCTAGTTCTCTGGAAGATTCTAATTCTGGGCACTTGGTTTTCTTAAACCGATGAACAGAAAAAAATAGGTCTGGACGCATTAAGAATCCAGACCTATAAATGAAAAACCGGAGTAAACTCTTAGCTCGCGCTTTTAATCAATTCAAAATCGAAGGCAGGTCGACCCCTTTCTCCAGATTGAATAAGAGCAGTGAACTTTAATTTATATATATTACCGTCTGCATCCTTGATAAGGTAGTACCGATCTGTTTTAAGGGAAGGGCCGGAACCAGGACCACCACCTGATCTCCAACCAGAACCAATGTTGATTTGTGAAGTACCAAAAGTAATCCCTGCAAGATCTGCCTCAACAAAATTCTCATACGCAATATTTGCAGATAGTACCTGAGCGGTTCCTACACCATTCATGTTTTGTAAAATAACATCTTGAAAATAATAGGGTACCGGACCTGATCCAAAGTTGGTTGAGTTGGTAAAGGCCGTCCACGCTATATCCCATTTTTCTTTGGCTGGCTCAACCTCTACGGCACCCGTAGTCAAGCTTACATATTGAAACGAATATTTTGAATCTTTGGTAATCTGAATTTCTGAAAAAGTAGTAGCAGAAATGTCAGCATGCTGTAAGGTATAACCTGTTCCGTTTCTAACAATTCTAATTTTTTTCCATCCCAATTGTGCGGGAGGTGAACCAAGGCCGTTACCTCTATTTACAATATAAACTTTGTTTTCATTAGCCGTTGCCGATATCGATGCGATTGCAGTCTTGGATAAATCTCCAGCAGGGTCATCAATCCAGGTAACAGCTTCAGGAACCCAAGCCGGTGGTGTATCAGCATTGATTGCCGCAAACACTGCATCAAGAGAAAGTTTCGCTCCAAAGCCTACTGTATCTGCTGCCTTAACTGAATTGAGATCAGTTTTATCAACCGCCATGGCCATCATGCCATTGGATGAATTGAGTATTACCCTGAAATCATCACCCGAGCTAAAACCTAAATCCCAGGCTGTTCGCGCAACAGCTGTTTGACGTTTGGCACTCAAGTCAATAAACACTTTGTTGGGATAGTTAGCACCTCCTCCATTGATATCAATTGATCCTGCTAATGCCAAAATCTCTCCAAATGTCAATGACAAAGTAGACTTCGATCCAACCACTAACGATTGGACAGAAGAAGCCATGCTAAATTCTATAGATTCATCTCCATCCAGTAAAACTCCTGCTGATTTAATCACTTTAAAAGATACTGAAGTAACATCCTTTGGAACATCAATTGACAATACTCCTGCTGTACTGGCCGGCTCCGTAGTAAAATCTGTCCCATAAACTACTCCAGTAGTTTCAAACGACAGTGAAAGAGTTCCAGCCTCTGATGTTGTTCTAGAAAAATTAATACTTATGAGAAGTTCAGTTTCGTCAGCACCAAATCCTAATTGATCTGATTCAAACTCTATCGTATTATCAGGCAGTTGTAGTTCATCTTCACAAGCTGAGAAGCCAATAGTGAACAAGGCAATGAATATATATTTAAATGGATTAGACATGATTAAGATAAATTATATAGGTTAATTGTAATTATTGATTGAATAAGAAATTCCAAGAAAATAAGACCGTCCATAGCCTATGGGCCTGCTACCGCCTGAAATATGAACTCCACCATCTACAGATGTATTGTTGACATTGACTACATCAAATAGATTGCGAACTCCGGTAGTGAGAGTAAAATTTTTAAATAAATCTTTCTGAACACTGAAATCTACCCAGTCGTAGCTGCTAATTTTTGCCAAAGAAACTGTCTCTACACCGCCCACATCAGCTATTTCAAAATAGGGAGTTGCACCTGTATACTTATGGTACAAAGACAGAATAAGTCCTGCGGGCGGCACTTTATAACTCACTGTAGTAACAACTTCGGGTGACCATGTAAACTCATCGAGATTGTTGGCACTTTCAATGTATTGATTGAATCTGCCAATGTAGGAAAACCCAACTGCTGCAGTAAATTTGCCTGCCTTAAGATTACTCCGGAGTGCCACCCCTTTGGTCTTAAACCGATCAATATTAAGATAAGTTGTGATTAATGTATTCCCTGGTTTTTGACCAAATCCAATCATGTTTTCTACCGTATTATAAAACATTCCAAGGCTGGTACTAAAACGAAGTTGATCAATATCCACCACTTGCCAATTCCACGAAGCATTGTAGCTGTGAGATAATTCTGCTTTTAAGGTTTGGTTTCCTTCAATGGCGTGGCTTGCGTCAAAAAAATCAAAGTAAAGTTCCCTCAAGGAGGGTGCGCGAAATCCACGCCCATAGGAAAAACGCAGGTCATGATGTTTGGACAATACTAACTTAGAGTTGATCGATGGAATTACAGGAGGAGCTTTGTAAACTGTATTATGAACCACTCTTATGCCAGGTCTGATCTGCAAGCCATTTACGATTTGCCATTCTATTGAACCGAAAAAGGCGTAATCATTGATATTTTGAGTCCCCGATTGGATTCTCCCACCTTCACCTTGTTCGAGATTAATATCAAATCCAGGTTGAATGGCTACTTTGTCGTTTATTTTATATTGAAATGTTCCTCGTGCAGTCGTTCCTCCAAAACGATTTACATCCTGTAATCCCGCACCAAGTGCAAGGCGTTTATCTCCGGTTGTTTTGTTTACTGTGCTGGTTTGTGTTTTTCTTTCATAGTTGGTGTAAGCAACAGCTCCATTGAAGTTAAACCTATCAGAAAAATTGTGTGACCCCTGAACCTGATGCATGAGCCTATTGGTGATATAGTCTTGATCCAAAGCCTCGTTCCCTTCAAATATGCCTGGGTTGTAAATATTTTCGTTCAGGTAATCCAGTCGGTAATACACATCGCTTTTCTCTGTCCTGAATCCCACCAATCCACTTGCCAACCATTGTTTTTTGGGATGCCATTGTTTGTCCCTATCGGGTGCATTACCCTGCCAGCCACCAAAATTGTTCCTGCTCAAATCAAGGTGTGTATAAATTTTATCCCATGAATAGCCCCCTCCCAAACTTTGGTTGTGAGTGCCTTCTTCAAACCCATATTCTTTACCCGCTGTTTCCTCCTGCGCTCTTGCATTAAGGCTCCAGGTGCCCACCACTTCTTTTTTGGTGATAATATTAATTACGCCAGCCAGCGCATCAGCGCCATATACCACAGACATAGGCCCCTCCACAATTTCGATTCGTTCTACTGACTGAGGATTAATCTGGTTAATATTAATTTCATTGGATGTGCCTTGCCGGCCTACCATAGGTACGCCATCGATAAGCACTTTTACATTTTGTCCTGAAAGTCCCTGTAAGGATAGGTTAGAACCCCCAAGTGCCTGATCCTGAGAAAATCTAACATTTAGTTCAGTGTTTAATACGTCTTCAAGCTTGGTAGCGCCTCTTGCCTGAATGATCTCCATAGGAATGGTGCGAACTGTATATACAGATTTTTTTGCTGATTGCGGTTCAAATTGACCTGTCACAACTAGCTCCTCAAGAAATCGAGTAGCCAACGTATCCCCCAGCTGCCCCTGTGCCTGCCCTGCCATAGCGGCAGAAAGAAATAGTAAGGGGCCAATCAATTTTTTCATGTGCGCAAAGGTTAAAATCAATCCATTTAAAATATACCCACATAAGGATAATAAGTGTCCATTGAATACTTTAACAAATTCATGGACAAATTTTGGTATTTTTGAACCCTTAATGGATGAAATAAGTTAATAACAGCACTGACATTTGTCATTTTTTAGATGAACACAAGCCTATGAAAGCAACTTTGTTAGAGAAAAATACCCAAGAAGGGATAATTCGGGAGCTTTATGACCGGGATGAAATAGCCCTAGCCGCTGTAGAGAATAAGGGAGATGAAGCATTTTCGTGCCCTGCAGAATTGAAAAAGAACCTCATCCACTTCTATTTCTGTATGGAGGGAAGTGCTTTGTTCGAATTTGGACCTCATTATTCCCGAGAAATACAGAAGAAGAGAAATTACTTCTTTTATAACCCCGAAAGTGATCTTCCATTCAGAATTAACCTGGCGCCCGATACCCGCATGGTCTTTCTAACAATCTCTCTCAAAAACCTCCATGAGTTGTTTTTGCACGATACTCTTCCGTTCCTTAAACCTGAGACCATCAATAGAAAGTTTTATGATGAAAGAGAAATACCGGCATCCCTAATGGTGGTGCTGAATCAACTTTCTACTGTTAACCTTAGTGAGGCTGCTGAAAAACTCTATTATCAGGGTAAAGTGTTGGAGCTGCTGAGCCTCTACTTTTCAGAAAGAAAGGCGGACACTGAAAGCTGCCCATTCTTGAATGATGAGGAAACAGTCCGAAAGATTAAACGAGCAAAAGAATTATTATTAAAAAACAGTGAATCACCTCCCAGGTTAAAAGAACTGGCAAAAATGGCCGGGTTGAATGAATACCAACTCAAAGTGGGCTTCAAACAAATCTATGGCAATACTGTGTTTGGTTTTTTACTGGATCACAAACTGGACAATGCCCAACTATTGTTGGATACTGCAAAATTCAAAGTAAACGAGGTGGCTTATCAGATTGGCTATACTAATCCAAGTCATTTTATAGCTGCTTTTAAAAAGAAGTATGGGGTGACTCCAAAAAAATATTTGATGAGCAAATAACTGCTGCTATCTTTTACTAAACAGCATACCAAAAACTCCTCGTACCAGAGATCGGCCTACCTGTTTGCCAATAGAAGAATCCATTATTTCTTCCAATGCACTTTTTTCTTTTCTTCGTGAAGAAGACCTTTTTGGAGATGGTTCTGCTATTTTCTGCTCCTCTTCAGTTTTCATTTTTTTAGAAAGCAATTCATAAGCACTTTCAGGGTCGATGGCCTCTTGATACTTCTTGTAGAAATCGGATTGACTTAAAAGTCTCTCGTATTCTTTCTCGTCCATTGGACCCATTACAGAAACGGGAGGCGCAAGGTGGGTAGCTACTGTTTCCGTTGGAATTCCCTTTTCATTAAGCACGGTAATAAATGCCTGCCCTGTTCCCAGTTGTGTAAATTGTTTTTCTATGTCGTAGAATTCAGATTTAGGAAAGGAATTAACTGTTTCCCGAAGTGCTTTCACATCATTGGGGGTAAACGCACGGACCACATGATGAATCCTGTTTCCTAGTTGGGATAAAACATTGGCTGGTACATCCTGGGATAGTTGTGTACAAAAAAAGATACCCACACCTTTTGACCGTATCAATCGGATCACCTGATCGATCTGATCGAGAAATGCTTTAGGAGCATCTTTAAATAGCAGGTGCGCTTCATCCAGAAAGAAAATAAGTTTTGGTTTATCCTGGTCACCAGCTTCGGGAAGTTGTTGGTACAATTCCGCCAACAAAGACAACATAAAGGTTGAGAAAATGGCCGGCTGATGTTGTACATCGGAGACATTCAGCAAGCTTATCACTCCACGTCCATCCACCTTCCCGAACAAATCTTCTATATCAAATGATTTCTCACCAAATAGCTGACTCACACCTTTCTGCTCCAGCACTACAATTTTCCTCAAAATGGTACCCGCTGTTACTGAAGATATTTTGCCGTAATCTTCCTTTATCTCCTTTGCCCCCTCTCCTTGTGATAAATAGTTAAGTACTTTTTTGAGATCATTTAAATCAACTATGGGAAGCTTCTTGTCGTCTGCATATTTAAAAATCACAGACAATACGCCACTTTGCACCTCGTTTAACTCCATGATTTTACTCAACAAGACGGGCCCAAACTCTGCGACTGTAGCCCGCATCTGACTGCCCAACTTCCCACTGAGGGAATACAACTCTATAGGAAAATAAGATGGCATAAACTCAATCCCAAGAGCAGCAGCGCGTTCCTCCAGTCTGTCATTGGTAATACCTTCTTTTCCCATCCCAGACAAATCACCTTTCATGTCGGGCATAAATACCGGGATTCCCTCTGCCGACAATTGCTCTGCCAGAAGTTGTAATGTCCTAGTCTTTCCAGATCCCGTAGCCCCAGTAACCAGCCCGTGCCTATTCATCATCTTTAGACTGAGCCTCACTTTCGCCTCAGCTAATATTTCATTATTCAATATTCCAGCTCCCAGAAAAATAGATGACCCTTTGGGTGCATACGACTTTTGAACCGCATCAATAAATTTCGCTTTCATAGTGTTTCTCTTAATGAGCAAAATTGTGGAATTAAGAACAATATTCGGTGGCTATCCAATCCTTTTCTTCATTAACCAGTCTGTTTGCACATCATCGCCCATTTTAAAGGGGTGTGTGCCAAATTTTTCAAAACCCCAATCCATATAGAATTGCTGTGCCTTAATATTTCGCTCCCAAACGCCTAACCAAATCCAGTAAAAACCATTTTTCTTTCCGTATTCAATGCACCTCTTCAACAATGCCGCACCCGCCTTTTTTCCCTGATGTGCATTCAGAATATAAATTCTTTCCAATTCAACAGCAGGTTCTTTAATCAATCCTTTTACCTCCTCACTGACCCTTACTTTGGCATACCCCACAGGGGTTGATTCATCATAAGCTAAAAAGAACTGACTATTTGCGTCACTGATCTCTTGTTCAATTTTCTCCAACGTGAAGGCCGTATCAAGATAGGCCTTCATATTCTCAGGTGTGTTCTCACTTGCAAATGCAGCTGCATAAGTTTCCTTTCCCATTGAAACCAAAAGAGAAATATCCTCTAGCAATGCGGCTCTGACCTTTATCATTAATTTTTCTTATCCCTATAATTTTGAAAGGAATATGCAAATCCAAGTGAGAACGCCTGGCTCAGTTGCACACCACTATCCTGATCAAAGTCGTAGAGTAAAATGCCACCCAAACTCACATTGATGAATTTATTCACCTTTGCTGTTAAATTCATATCCACCCGATGATCAATTGTTTTCGCCTGAAGTGTCTGATAATTGGCAAAAAAGAGATACCTCCACTTTAGGTTCAAATTTTCTGCAATATCCTTGTTGTACTCTGCCAACATTTGAAATGCCAACGCTTCTATACGAATTGTTTCGCCCGCCTTCACCCCATAGGGAGCCAGTGAGTCTACACCGAGATATTGTTCACTTTTTTGAACTATAGTCAATCTTGATGCTATCGGGGCCAATCTCAATTTAAAACTCTCGTCAGGAGAATATTCAAAACCAAAAGACCCAGTAATAAAAGCTGGTGCCAAAAAATTGGAAATTAAGCGACCCTTCTCTACCCCATTTGCATCTTCTTCATATTTAAACCCTTTAGTAAACTGTGATGAGAAGTTGAGTGCGGTAAACAAACCCCATTTTTCATTAAAGCCATAACCATATTTGGTATCCAAATAAATTCTATCCAACGTTTTTCTAAATCCCTGCCCATCATTATTCACCATTCCAAACAAAAGATCCATTTCATTTGTCCACGATCTTTTCTCCCTCTTGTAATTGATCTTGGTGTTGAGAAAGGCATTGAATCCGAAAGAATTCACACCTCCAGCCTTCCAGTTTGAAGAAAAAGTGGATTGATTGAGATTGAGGCCTGCTTTAAAGCCTTTTTTCCAAAAAGTGGTGGTGTCAATCCGAACAATCTGGGCCGAGGCCACAATCGAAAATGCAATGAAGAAGAAAAGGGTGATGAAAAATTTAACAGAAAACATAAAGGCGATTTTGATTACTGCTCAAAAATAAAAGCAAAATCAAAGACTAACCAACCTAAATGTTATTGAGTTTAATCTCCTCAAGGGCTACTTCAGTGAGTGGTTTGGTGATAAATTTTATAACATGATTGTTATTTACAATCTTATCAATATCACGCTTGTTATCTGAGCTGGAGAGGATAATCACCTTGCACTTATTTTTTACCAGTTCATTAAATTTTTCGAATTCGTAGAGGAATACAAAACCATCTACAATAGGCATATTGATGTCAAGAAAAATAATATTAGGAAGTTCAGTTATATTATTTTGATTTTCTTTCAAATAATCCAGTGCACTTTTACCTGAACTCTTCACTTCCACCCGTTTCGAAAACTTAGTTATTTCTATAATACGCTTACTGATAAAATTATCAGTATCGTTATCATCCACCAGCATTACTAAATCAATTACCTTATCCAAAGTTTCCATCAAAATCAAATCAGCTCCAGAACACTATTTATTAATAATAATTAACCCCATCAGCTCCAAAAGTATGATTTTCAGCAAAAAGATAGGTACTTCTTTGTCCATTAAGTCAATCAAGTAAGTATTTTAGAAAAATTGACAAAAAATGAAACTAAGGAAGCAGTATTCTTAATTTTTCACCTAATGACAGGTTAAAATCTTTCTTCCCATTCCACTCCATCAATTCCTGAATAGTAACGCCATATTGCCGTGCAACACTGTACAGCGTATCTGAGGGTTTCACTTCGTGAACAATGGGTGAATTGTGTCCCTCGAAATCAACAACCGCATTTGAAGATCCTGGAGCATTACTCACAATTAATAACTTCTCATTTATTTGAGTATCAGCGCTTTTGCCTTCCTCCAAGGCATATTGTGGTTCTTCAATTGGTGCTGGGTTTGGAGTTGGAGTTGTTTCGTTAAATGACGCTTGACCCCAATTAAATTCTTTGTCAGTATCTAATTCTACAATTTCGCCCTGTGGTGGTACATCTTCTTTAGGAGGTTTGGCACTACTCATCCACAACATAGCACTGGCACTAACCATGTCATTTTGATCCAGACGATTGAATTTGCGCAATCTTTTAAGCTGAACGCCATAAGTCTGGCTTATCAACCACAAATTTTCCCCTTCCATCACCTTGTGATAAGCCTCTGAAGCTCTCCTTTTCTTCTTTTCAATAAAATATTTATTTCCTGGAATTACTGTATGATCAATTGACACATCATTAAACCGGAGAAATGCCGATAGGCTAATTCCCGCCCGATCTGCCAGCGTGGTAATCCTATCTCCGGGTTTGGCTACCATCACCGGTACTCCGTTGACAAACTGCATTGGTGCGGCAATTGCTGAGGCTACTCCTGTTTCAATCAGCACAGGCGTAGGAGGCGCACTGATGGATAATTTCGTGAAGTTTTGATCATATGCTCCTTGTGGGATAAGAACGGTATATCGCTTATCATCTGGTATTGACCCTCGTCTCGCCCATTTGTTATACTCCTCTATTGTTTCCAGGTCTACCTTGTACTCATCGGCAATGTCTTTCAGGGATGTTTTACTTGCTGTTTCGTAGGTTACTAACTTCAATTGAGCGTCACCCTCAAGTGCATTTTCAAAAGCTATTTTATGCGCCAGGTATTTTTTTACATACCAGTATGTCTTTCCATTGATCTCCATGTGCTTGGCACCATTATGTTTATCGCCAACTGCTCGCTGGGCGCCTCCTGCTCCCATTTGATATGCCTGCAATGCGTATACCCAGTTATTAAAATAGAAATTATTTTGTTTTAGATAGCGCGCGGCTCCCCTGGTGGAGGATATCAGGTTCATCCTCTCATCTACATCCTTGTCTACACGCATTCCCACCTCTTCGGCAGTAAAATCTTTGAATTGCCAGAAACCCACAGCATTGGAAGTCGAAACCGCATCAGAAATCAACGCACTTTCCTGTAAGGCAAGGTACTTGAAGTCATCCGGGAGTCTTTCCTCACGGAATATTTTTTCAATGATTGGAAAGTAAGTTTTTGCCCGTTCTACTTTCATGTTGAAATAGTACGGGTGCTGGGTGAGTGCATCCACATCTTTTTGTATTTCTCGTCTTGCATCATCCTTGATAACAAGGGTCATGCCTGCGAATTGCATTTTGTGGGGCACTTCAGGAGTCTGGCCGTTAGAGACAGCGGCTCCCAAAAAAAATAGTGCTGCTGCAAAAAATCTCATCTCTGAAACAAATGTAGGAATAAATCTTAAATTATTGAATATCACCTCACAACGATCAGGATATTCAGATCTTGCGCAAAACCATTATTCCATCCCGAATGGGCATCAATACGTGCTCTACCCGGCTATCCTCACACACCTTTTTATTAAACTGTATGATTGCCGTTGTGTCCTTATCGGGCTTAGAATCCAATACTTTTCCACTCCACAGTACATTATCAGCTAAAATAAAGCCTCCTTTAGTCATTTTATCGATGACCAGATCATAGTATAAAGAATAACCTTCCTTGTCAGCATCTATAAATACCAGGTCAAAGGATTCCGTAAGCGTGGGTATTAATTTCTTGGCATCCCCAATTCTATAATCAATTTTGTCATTCAATTCTGACTCTTTAAAATATCCCCGAACCCGATCCTCTAGTTCCTCATTAATATCTAAGGTGATTAGCTTTCCATTATCAGAAAGACCTTCGGCCAAACAAAGTGCTGAATACCCGGTATAAGTTCCAATTTCAAGAATAAAATCAGGCTGAATCATTTTACTAATCATCGAAAGAATCCGCCCCTGCAGATGACCCGATAGCATTCTCGGCTTGAGTACCGACAAATGTGTTTCGCGACTGATCTTATGAAGAAGATCGCTTTCAGGTGCAGAGTGCTTTTCCGCGTAGCGAAGAATATTTTCGTCAAGAAACTCCATATCAATTTATCAATTTGGTTCCATCCTTAAGATGCTGAATTGTTCTTCATCAAAAATATCATTGGCAAGTTCCATCAATGTTTGGGGAGTGGTCTCTCTTATTCTGGAATATGTTTCTTCAATTGGTAATATCTTACCCTTATCCAACATGCCTCTTGCCATCATAATCATAAAACCACTGTTGTGCTCTTGTGCCATTGCCAATTGTCCAAACAACTGCTCCCTGGCTGCATTCATTTGTTTAATGCCCAACGGCTCTTCTTTTAGCCTTCTCAACTCTTCACTTATCAACTGAAGACTCTTACCCATTTGGGTGGGCTCTGTACCGAATGAGATCATAAATAATCCTGTATCCGTAAAAGGATAATAATGAGAGCCAATGGAATAAACATATCCACGCTTTTCGCGCAGGGCCCAATTGAGTCGTGAGTTCATACCAGAACCACCCAATATATTTACCAACATAAAGAATGCACTTCTTCTTTCATCTTTTAATGGGTACGCAGGCCTACCCATTGCGCATCGTGATTGACTCACATTGCGATGAATCAATACCTCTTTAGGTTTATATTTTGTAAATCTCTTCCTTCTGCTCGAAGAGGTAATCCGCGGCATGTGTCCCATGTATTTCTCCGCCAACCTGATCACCTCCTCCATCGGGATATTACCCACACAGGAAAACACAATTTTTTTTGTGTCTAAGTGTGCTTTGATAAAAGACCGAAAGTCTTTCCTTCGAAATGATTTTACCGTTTCCTGAGTACCCAGAATATTCATCCCCAAGGGATGGTCAGTAAAAATAACATTGTCAAAATCATCATAAAGAGAATCCTCAGGATCATCCAGGTACATGGCCATCTCTTCCAAAATCACATTGCGTTCCCGTTCAATCTGATTCTCTGGAAAAACAGAATCAAACGTAATATCGGTAAGTAAGTCCACCGCCTTTTCAAAATACACATCCCGCAATGAGGCATAGAATAGTATCTTTTCTTTATCGGTGAATGCGTTCAGTTCCCCACCTAAAGAGTCGAGCTTATTGAGAATATGATAGGCATTTCTTTTTTTTGTACCCTTAAATGCCATGTGCTCCCAAAAGTGAGCTATCCCCTGATTCTGTGGCGTTTCATCACGGCTGCCTATATTCAGCATGATTCCACAATGAACAATCTTTGTAGTTGTGATTCTATTATGAACCACCCGAATACCGTTCGAAAGTGTATAATGTTCTATCTCTCTCATATGAACTCGCAAATTAGTCATACTGCGGGGTTCTTGGAACTTATTTACCATCCCAAACACGAACAATCTTGCCCGATAGCGGGCAGGAGATTTGCGCTACACCATATATTTTTTGTAAAATCGAAGTAGTAAAGTGGCATAACAATTGTAATTCTTTCAAATATGGAAACTCAAAAAGTTCAAACTTGCTTTACCATTACTTTTACTCAAGAGCAGTACCTCCATGCGCAAGCCTACATTGAGGATATGAAGCGACACCCGAAGAGAGTATTCTGGATTGGCAAGCAGGGAAAAACAGATGATGCTCTGGTGATAGAGCAAATTGCACATCGTATTCTTTCCGGCTTCTACCACGATGATCCTTTCAATGCCAGCAGACATATAATTAAAATGGAAAGTATGACGGCTGCATGACGCTGATGCCGGATACTGAATTATACGCGGTCGAGCACTTTTTTGATGAGGGCGTCAACCACTTTTGTAGGGTTTTTAGAAAACTTGTTTTTAATTCTGTTGGCAATTACTGCATTGATACTAATCGCTTCGTGTTCTAACATTCGGGCGAAAGCATAGTAAGCTGATGTTTCCATTTCAAAATTAGTCAACCAGAAATCATCCTTGTGATAATAGTTGGCATCATCCAATAGCTTGGGAAATTGTAATGGTAACCGGATTACTCTTCCCTGAGGCGCATAAAAACCAGGGCATGTTACCGTATTTCCTCTTAGCATACCTGCCCCCATCTTTTCCTTTAAAAGTTCAGAGCCCGCTATTACGTAAGGTCTAAAATTCAATTTTAATTTCTTCTCTATGTCTTCACCTATAGATAGTTCAAAATCGCTCAAACTCAGTTTATAGAAATTCATAAGATTATCAAACCCAACTGCGTAGTCCGTAACCAAATGTGATCCCAAAGGAATATCCTCCTGGAGTGCCCCTGAAGTACCTATACGAATGATATTGAGTTTCTTCTTTTTGGTTTTTATGGTTCTGGTTTTCAAGTCCACATTAACCAGTGCGTCCAATTCATTAAAAAATATTTCAATATTATCAGTACCAATGCCCGTACTAATAACCGTAATGCGTTTGTTCTTATATCTGCCTACGTGTGTAATGAACTCCCTTTTGTTCATCTCAAACTCTATCTCATCAAAAAATTGGCTTACAGCGTATACACGATTGGGGTCGCCCACTGCAATTATGGTATCAGAAATATGCTTAGGCAGAAGATTAAGGTGATAAACACTTCCGTCTTTATTCAGAATCAGGTCTGTTTCTGAAATTTTGGCCACAGGTATTAACTCTTAATTTTTTGTGCTGGATTTCCGAACACAGTTTCACCTTCACCTACAGATGCTATTACAACAGAGCCCGCTCCAATTCTCGCTCCTTTTCCAATCACCACTCCCGAAACGATTATGGCTCCGGCACCTACAAAAACCTCATCTTCCAATAAGGCATCATGACCTATGGATGCTCCTACACCTACTTGAACAAAATCTCCGATCCTGGTTCCAACTCCCACTGAACTACCTGCATTAAGAATATTGTGATGCCCGACTTCGCAACCTACATTTAAAATCACTTTGTTGTCAATCAGATTGCCATGACCAATTTCACTACGCAAAGAAACTGTAGCTCCACTATGAATAGCATTAGCTGGCTGCACCTTTCGTTCATCATTGAGCATTTTAACAAGATTTTTCCGTAAACGATTATCATCCGTTGCCACAAACGATTCACATTTTTTACCAATCAATTTCAGAAAGGATTCATCATCTGTACTTCCCAGAACGATCACATCATCTACTTCCAAATTGTGTAGTCTCTTATCATCATCAAGAAATCCATAAACAACAACCTTATTTTGCTCAAAAATTTCTTTGGCAATTCGTCCTAAAGAATTGGCACCAAAAATAATAACAGGGTTTTGCATAATCACAAAAATAGAACAAGCCGTCCACCCATCCGAGTTTAGTCTATTTTTAATTTAACAATCTTACCTAAAACAACTTGGGAAGGATAGTATAAGAGCAGAAAAAAGAAAAAAGGAAGAAAGCCGACCCTGTAGCGCGATAAGGTTCCAAAATTAGGAGTAGAAAGTGTTAGAAAAATTGCTAAAAGGCAAATGTATACCACCGCGCCTATAATCAGTAAACGATACTTTGAATTCCATGCATTTAAGATATATCGCATATTAAAAATAAACAGCACCAACAAAAGTAAATTCTCTATGGCAATAACAATCTGAAAAAACGAGACACTTTCAAAAATAACCGGCCTGAACAACCCTGAAAACAAAGCCCACGGACTATTCATTACAACACTTCCCCAACGAGGCTCAAGATTATAAAAGTGAACAACTGGGCCGGAGTGAGAGGCTATTACATAAGCATTGTGATTTTCAACCACCACGTGTAAAAAACGACTCAAATAAAAATTAGGATGGATGTTGCTCGCACCCAAAACAATAAAACCAAAAACCACAATCCACAATAGGGTTTCAAAAAGCTTGTTGCGCCCGGGAACCACCGGAAGCACTAACCTCACAAGTAAAACAGTAGTGATCGCTGTAGGTATAAAAAGTGCAGCCCAATAATATTTCAATTTCCAGAGAAACAAAATCGCGATAAAAGTAAAAAAGCATTCCCACGGTTTACTTTTCGCTTTATACACCATTGTGAGTAGAAATCCCGCCAAAAACATCAAAGCAGCAACAGCGAGACTTTCCTTAATAATACCAGAGCTCCAAAAAACAAACGTTGGCACAAAAAGAAATGAAATGACGGCAGCCCATTTTCCCTCTGGAAAATGAGCGATCACCTTATCAAGTGCATACCAACAACCCAAAAATGAAATGATGGAAAAAGCAATGGACGATACCCAGTAATTATCAAAGGATACCAATGAAACCAGGCTTAAATTCTTTATTAAAAAAAGTGATCTGCCCTCCTCATTTAGCAGTCCATTGGTTATATCAGAGAACTGATCTCCAAATAAAATAAAATTGAAATAATCACTCGGCATTTTATAAAAAAAAGTGTTCAGCACCTGCGCATCACTAAAAAAACCAAATGTATCACCCGCTGAATAGTAATATGTGTACACGAGTCCCACACATATACCCGCAACGGATTTGATCAATAACCCGCCAATAAAAATAGGTTTTAGTGCCTTACCCTGACCAAGAAATAATTTTGCCAGGAAAAAGATAAACATACCCCAGAACAACACAGAAATTATCAGTATCAAGGTTTGGTTGGTTTGAGAATATCAACTCCAATGTTGCAAGCTAAGCACCTTCTCTTTAAGCAGTAGTTATTATTCAGCTCTATTAAACCCTGAGAATCGAATGCATCTTTAACAACAAGTCCTATTTCACTCCAGGCTTTTGTGATTTTATTTTTTTCTGCCTTAATGCCATGGAGCAACTCCACTGCCCTATCAATCATATCCTGGTCATCCAGCGATTTCCCATAAGCCACCAAAAGGGGCACTACGGTATTAATAATCAAATTATTGACACTCTCAATACCAAGTCCGGAAATGGAACGAGCAGTTTTGCGGCCAAACCGATAATGACCATGCCAATAAGCTGAAGTGCTCACATCGAATAGTTTAACTACATCTGCATCGGGTTCTATCAGTTTTGAGAAAAAATTTCTGTTTTTGTGAAAGAGCGCGCTAAACTGTGCAATGCGTATGGTAGGGAAGTTGGCAGGTCGAAGCCTCAAAAATTTCCAATTTTCCTTCTTCAACTTTTGATTATCCAAACCATACTTTGCGGAAAGGATTTTATATTCTCGTTGTAACTCTTTAAAGTAATCATCCTTGATTCCATAATCGAGAAATCCCGCCTGCCCGAATAACAATGCTTCTATTTGGGTCAAATTATCACCATGCTTTAGTAGCGTTTTTCTGCGAACGGAATTGGCCAGCTGAAAGAAGGGGTCGTAGTTGATTTTAAAACCAAAATTTCTTGCAATCAATTGATAAGTAACTTCTTCCCAATCACTATTCACCGGCTCCAACAAATGACCAATTTGTTCTGCTTTGTTTTCCAAACGTTGCATCAGGGCTTTGTCCAGCATCCCGTGCTTTACCAAGTCACTGACTTTTGGGAAAATTTTTTCGCAAGGAATTGAAGATGGACTATGGACAAGTTTCTGATACTTTGTAATCAAGGATTCATCCACCCTATCTTTCAATACAAGCGTTGGAATTGGAGTACCGTCATTTCTTAATACCTCCTTATCCTCATCCCATACTACGTGTAGTATTACATTCTCGTAGGCTCCATCTACATCATGATGATGATCATACCAACCAGATGATTTAATATGAATTTCAACACTACCAGCCCAGTCGATATTACCCAATTTAATTTTAGCATTACTAAAGTCAGGCCCGGAATCTCCGTTGAGTGTACCTGGAAAAAATACTTCCAGCTTTTCCCCTGAGGAAACAAACAAATCTTTTTTGTCAAAATATTGAAACTGCCAAATGTAATGGAGGAAGGACTCCTGCATAGCTGACTATTTACCTAAAGATAAGTATCGAGCAGCATTTTCATTTCTTCTTGTAGCTTTTTTGCTTCATTTCTGGCTACATCAGCAAAATCCTCATTAGGGGAAGCATAGATAATCCCCCTTGAAGAGTTAACAAGCAAGCCACAACGCTTATTCATACCGTGTTTGCTTACCTCCTCCAGGCTTCCACCCTGAGCCCCAACCCCGGGAACCAGGAAAAAATGATCGGGAGCGAGTGCCCTAATTTCCGAAAGCTTATCCGCCCGGGTAGCCCCCACCACATACATCATGGCATTAGCGGTTGCCCATCGTTTTGATTTTTCGATCACCTCTTCAAAAAGTTTTCTTTTGGTATCGCTGGCAACAGTCAGCTGAAAATCAGCACTCCCTGGGTTGGAGGTATGCACCAAAAGAATCACCCATTTTCCATCCCTCAAAAAAGGAGTTACAGAATCTTGCCCCATATAAGGAGCTACTGTAATGGCATCAAATGACATTTGATCAAAAAAAGCTTTGGCATAAAGTGCTGATGTATTGCCAATGTCACCACGTTTGGCATCGGCTATGGTAAATACTTCTGACGGAAAATAATCCACCGTCTTCTGTAAGCTCTCCCAGCCCTTTGCACCCAAAGCTTCATAGAAGGCAACATTGGGCTTATAAGCCACCGCAAATTCCCTTGTAGCATCAATGATCTGCTTGTTGAATTCAAAGATGGGGTCATCTGCCCTCAGAAGGTGTTTGGGAATCTTATCAAGATCCGTATCCAGGCCAACACACAGGTAAGACTGCTTCTTTTTGATTTGATCGAAAAGTTCGCTTTGGGTCATAGGGCAAAAATAAGCAGGTTAGTAAACATTGCTAGGGTATGGTGGGTTTTCTGGCGTAGGCACTGGAGAACAAGGAAAATTTGATCCTGTACTGCGTTTGTCAGGCCGGAAGACCTGACTGCATTTTGGCATCAAAGCGTTTTCACTGCCAATAATTTGAGATAATCCTTTTTTAATTTTAAATCCCCTTAAACAAAAAACCCACGCTAGCGTAGGTTTTTTTTACTTTAAAATAATTTTTCCAGATCACCTCAAATCAATCACTTCTACTCCAGGATATTTCTTTGGATCAAAAGTGAAAAAGGAATCATCTACTTTAACATTGGGTACAAATTTGCTGATGGAGTATTTATAGCGGTTCCCCGACTTATCAAACATGACCCAGCTTTGAATGCTCTTGTCTTTCTTAGCGATGTTCATTCGTATCTTAAAGTACTGCGCGTCCTTTTTCTCAGGCACTAAATCTACTACTTCGCATAATACACCACCATCCATCTGATCCTCCAGGTAAAGGTACTTATACCCTTTCTTGTACATAACGTAGAACTTGGAAGGGTTCATCTCATCTGAATCGGGATCTGCATTATCAATGTTTACCTCTGAGGCTGAGGGCAAGTAAGTCCATACTGTAGTCCCGTTATTGATAATCTCCTGATCGTCCACAAGCAATTTGAATTTATCTCCCTTTACGGTAATTTTTCCTTTGAATTCTTCATGAATTCCGTCAGTGTCATTGGTGAGAGAGGATGTAAGATTGGCCTCAAATGAGGTCAGGCTCTTATATTTGGCACTCATGGCCTCCAGAATCTCCAATGCCTTGGGGTCATATTGGGCAAATAGCAGCGTTCCGGTAAGGATAAATGTTAGGGTAAATAGGCTCTTTTTCATTAATTATGGTTCAATGCGTTATGACGGACTATGTTTTTCTTTTAATTCATTCAATAATTGTTCCAAACTTACTTCATCAGTAATTAAAACTTCCCTGGCCTTAGAACCTTCAAAAGAACCAACTATTCCGGCCGCTTCCAACTGGTCGATAAGCCTTCCTGCGCGATTGTACCCCAGTTTTAGCTTACGCTGAATCAGGGAGGTGCTTCCTTGTTGATGACTAACGATGAGGCGGGCAGCTTCTTCAAATAAGGCATCTCTTTCTGATAAGTCAACTGTAGCTGCTCCTTTATCATCGTCTCCCTCAAATTCCGGAAGCATGTAAGCCGACTCATATCCTCGCTGGGCTCCAATATATTCACAAATCTTCTCCACCTCATGGGTGTCTACAAACGGGCACTGAAGCCGGATAACATCCGATCCCTCCGACAAAAGCATATCCCCTTGCCCGATGAGCTGATCCGCGCCACCAGCATCCAGGATAGTCCGTGAATCAATTTTAGAAGTCACCCGAAAGGACAGACGTGCCGGGAAGTTGGCCTTTATCACACCGGTAATCACATTGACAGAAGGGCGTTGTGTGGCTACCACCAAATGTATACCAATAGCACGTGCCAATTGGGCAAGTCTGGCGATGGGGGTTTCTACTTCCTTACCTGCTGTCATCATCAAATCAGCCAGCTCATCAATTACCAACACGATGTAAGGAAGAAAGCGATGACCTTCTTTTGGGTTAAGCTTGCGCGAAACAAACTTGGCGTTGTACTCCTTCAAATTTCTGGCCCCCGCATCCTTCATCATTTCGTATCGATTTTCCATTTCGATACAAAGTGAATTGAGTGTATGCACTACTTTACGCGTATCGGTAATAATGGCGTCTTCAGTACCAGGGAGTTTGGCCAGGAAGTGCCTTTCCAATTTACTAAAGAGCGACATCTCCACCTTTTTAGGATCGACCAGTACAAACTTGAGCTGACTGGGGTGGCGTTTATAAATTAGAGAAGTAAGTATCACATTCAATCCTACTGACTTTCCCTGCCCTGTGGCTCCCGCAACCAACAGGTGAGGCATCTTGGCCAGATCAATAACAAATACTTCATTGGAGATGGTCTTGCCCAATGCAATCGGCAATTCCTTGTCCGACTTCATGAACTTCTCGGTACTGAGCACCTGACGTATGCCTACCATCTCACGATTCTTATTCGGCACTTCAATGCCAATCGTACCTTTGCCTGGGATAGGCGCAATAATACGGATACCCAGAGCCGCCAAGCTCAGGGCAATATCGTCTTCAAGGTTTTTAATTCTTGAGATCTTGATACCCGCCTCCGGTACAATTTCGTATAGTGTTACCGTAGGCCCGATGGTCGCCTTTATGCTGGTGATTCCAATTTTAAAATTGGTAAGGGTCTCCAGAATTTTGTCTTTGTTCTGCGTAAGCTCTTCCTGAGTCACCTGTACCTTCCCGGTATCATACTCATCCAGAAGATCGAGTGTTGGAAATTTATATTTACTCAGATCCATGGTGGGATCATATACACCATGCTCAGCAACCAATTTATCAGCCGCCTGGTCGGTATCCGATTTTGGAGCCTCTACCACGAATGATGGCTCCGCTTTTTTCTCAACAGGTTTCTCTGGCTTCTTTGTTTCTATCGGTAAAGCAATCTCTTGCGTTTCCTCAATTTCCGCATCCTCTTCTTCTGCCAATAATTCTTCCTCCTCAGATGCTTCGTCCATTTGTTTAGCCACCCAATTGTCCCCCTCATCGGTATAGCCACTTGTAGTTTCACCCTGGAGAATGGCATCATTCCCCATTGGTTTAGGATCCTTTACCTGAAAGGCATTGATGGCGGTGACATTGAAGAAATAAATAATAAACACAAATAGTGAAAACACAAGAACGAGAAATGTTCCCCAACCTAAAAGGCCATCAGAAATTTTAGCCAACTCAAACCCAAGACCTCCACTGAGAAAATTTATTTCATGTACACCTGATATGCTATTGGTGATATACCCCAGTAAAAGACTTAACCAGAGGCCCGAGAATACGGAAAATACAAATACAGAAAAAAGCGGCAACAGCATCCTCTTAAAAACCATTTTGAATCCGAGGATGAACAATATGGGAGGAATAAAAAAAGCAGATATCCCAAACCACTTAAAAATAAAATAATGAGATGTAATAGCTCCGTACAATCCCAGCCAGTTCTCCACCTCTCTTCCGGAATCAATTAGCCCTGTCTCTTTTACTGAGTCTACCACGCTTTGATCTACCTTCCCTGTGAACAGGTAGGAAATAAAGGCAGTAACCAGATAAAGTGAGGCAATTAAAAGAAAAAAGCCAAATGCAAGCTGCAGACGCGGGTCACTAAAAAAGGAGAAAGAAAAGTTAGACTTCTTATCTTTTTTCTTTTTGTCAGCCTTCTTAAAAGTGTTGGACTTGTATGAGTTTTGAGCCATTCTTCAAATATGCTACAAAGCTAAGGAATAAATTAAAACGACTAAAGAAGCCATTGGATTAAGTCTGGCGCTCAATTGTAACTTTTATCTCCCCGGAATTTGCAATACCCAACGGTCTTTGGTGGCCCCTTACGTGAACCAGATTTCAATATTTTGAGTAAATTCATTCTTTCTTGAAAATCCACTTGAAAAAACATCTCCTAATATTATCGGCTCTGCTATTCAATATTGTTTCTCCAGCACAGAATGTAAAAAGGGATAGTGCGGAGATATGCAATGAACTTGGTAAATTATACCACACAGTCGGAAAGAATGATTCATCCCTATTTTTTTATCACAAAGCAATAACCCACACTGAGAAAGAAAGCCAACAACGTCTGGATGCATATCAAGGGCTTTCAGTAACTTTTCTGTGGCTTACACAATTTGATTCAGCCAAATATTATTTAACCCGCTCTCAAGATCTTGCCGAACAAATTCAAGACTACGCACGTCTTGCCGGTATATACAATAGCTGGGGAAACCTTTACTTGCAAGAGGGTGACAAAACGGAAGCACTAAAAAAGTATATCTACACCGCAAAGCTTCAGGACAGTTTACTCAATGATCCATTAGGAAAGGCAACTGCTTTGTCCAACATAGGCAACGTACAATACTTAATGGGTAACCTCAACACGGGACTTGGATATATTCAAGAAGCTCAGGCTCTGGCACAGGCCCACAATCTAAAAAAAGTCATTGCCTATACTTCTCAACTGATGGGGCGAGTTTATCGAAAGCAAAATAAATTAGATGAAGCGCTTATAGAATACCAAAAAGCATTGAATGCATATTTTCAAATGGGGTTAAAGCGAGAAGCCTGCGAAACCTATGTAAGTATTGGCAATATTTATTTTGATAAGTCTTCTTTTCAAAAAGCTCAAAACGAATATAAAACTGCACTAAGTATCGCTAAAGAAATTTCGAATGAGCCGCTTCGTGGTATGATTTATATAGCCCTGAGTTCTGCACTTCATCAAATGAAAAGGAGCAACGAAGCAATACAATATGCCGACTCCGCACAAACAATCGGGAATAAAATTAATGACAAGTACACTGTTTTAGATGCTTATGAAATCCTCTCTGTGGTTTTTGAATCTCAAAAAAAATATAAAGAATCTCTTTTTCACTTTCAGGAATACTCAAAATTGAAAGACAGTCTTAATGAAGCAGCCAATAGAGGGCAATTCGAGGAGTTAGAAATGAAATATCAGAATGAAAAAAAGACAGCTGAGATTGAATTTTTGAAATCTGATAAAGCGTTAAGCGAAGCCAACCTTAGTCGCCAACATGTACTTCAAATCGGCACAACTGTGGCACTACTTTCAGTAATCATAATCAGCTTGCTGTTGGTAAATCGATACCGGGTGGTCAGCAAAGGAAAGCGTTTACTCGAAATTGAGAGGGTAAGAAATAACATCGCCCGTGATTTGCACGATGATATCGGATCCACACTTTCAAGTATTAATATTTTGAGTAAGGTAGCACTAGTTGAGCAAAAAAGTAACCCGCAACATTACCTTCAAAAAATTGGAGATCAATCTGCCCGCATTATGGAAGAGATGAGTGATATCGTGTGGTCTATTCATTCTGGAAATGATGCTATGGATAAGATAATCACTCGGATGAGAGAATTCATTTATGAAACCTTCGAACCTTTAGACATTACCTGCCAATTCTCAGAAAAGATAGAAGGAGAGCTTTCACTGGATACAGAGAAAAGAAAAAATCTCTTTTTGATTTTAAAAGAAGGAGTAAACAATGCTATCAAATACAGTCATGCAACTCATATTGAAATTACCCTAATAAAGATTAATCAATCCCTTGTGATGAGTATCAAAGATAATGGACAGGGTTTTGACGAGAAAAATATAAAAGCAGGAAACGGACTTCGAAATATGAGAGAACGGAGCAAGGAAATTCATGGGAACATAACCATCAATAGCAGCTTGGGTAATGGCACAGCCATAAAACTCACTTTTCCCATAACATGAACATGCTATATCATTTACGGAAACACACCCTCTTATTTGCATAAATAATATGGCAACTTACTCAATCATTCTTTACGAAGACAACACTCTACTAAGTGAAAGCATTCAATCCATGTTTCGTTTGAGTGAAAAAGTAGAATTGATTGGAGCATTTGAAAACCCAAAGAAGGCCACCCTACATATCAAAGAACTAAAGCCAGATTTATTAATCATGGATATTGATATGCCTGGCATGAGTGGTATTGAAGCTGTAAAACAAATACGGAGCATTGATAAAGAGATTCCTATTCTCATGCTCACCGTCTTTGATGACAATGACCATGTGTTCGAAGCCATATGTGCCGGAGCTTCAGGTTATCTCCTAAAGAAGCATATTTCCAACAGGCTTTTTAGCGCCATTGATGAAGTACTGGAGGGAGGTGCGCCTATGTCTCCCAGTGTAGCGCGAATGGTGTTGGCTTCCATGCATCAAAAAGCACATTCAAATAATCCATATCACCTTACACCTAAAGAGAGCGAGGTACTTACCTCATTGAGCAAAGGCAATAGCTACAAATTAATTGCAGATCAACTAGCCATTAGCATTGATACAGTACGCTCTCATATTCGAAAAATTTATGGAAAGTTACATGTGCACTCACAAACCGAGGCGGTAAGCAAAGCAATCAATGAGAAACTGGTTTAATTGCATTCTATTCGCTGTAACCACTGGCTTGCTACTCTCAAGCTGCAACCTATCTGTAAGAGACATATTTGTTATACCCTCCGAATTTGAAGAACAAGAATACATTTGGTTAAGCTGGAATGAAACTGGGTTTTTAGGTGGTGAGCCCTATTACACAACTGTTCTTGAGGTCATTAAAGAAATACATCCTTTTGTTAAAGTGAAAATTTTTTATGGGCCTCAGTTATCATATAACAAAGAGCAATTAAAATCCAGAATATATAATGTACTGGTTGGAAGCAAGATCGATACATCTAGAATTGAACTATTCTACAATGAAATTAAATACGGGGCAATCCAGGACCCTGGCCCTTTTTTCCTAAGGAATAAAAAAGGAGAATTGGCCGTTGCCGATTTTGGGTTTCAACATCCGGACAAAAGAGCAGAAGCAATTGATCGAAATGTTGCTAAACAAATGGGATTACCTATCATTTCATCAACGTTAATTTCAGAAGGAGGCGCCTGGCAAACCAACGGTGAAGGAACTATGTTGTTGGTAGAGTCAGTGGAGTTGGATCGGAATAAATCGATGACCAAAGGCCAGATTGAAGAAGAGTACAAACGAGTGTTGGGGGTAACCAAAATTATATGGCTTAAGAGTGGATTAAAGGATGAAGAGTGGGGAAAATTGGATAATGGAATTTATGGCATTGGAACGGGTGGTCATATTGATGAGTTTTGCAGATTTGTAAATACCAACACTGTTTTATTGGCTGAAGTAAATGCAATGGATACCATCGGTGACGAAATTGCCAAAGAATCATTTCTCAGGTTAGAAGAAAGTTATCAAATACTAAAGCAAAGTTCCACTGCAGATGGAAAATCTCTTGAAATCATTCGCCTGCCTACCGGGCCCATGATGACCAAGAAAGTCAATTTAACAAGCCTCAACAAAGAGGAGCAGTCGTGGTTTGAAAACCCAAGCTCTGATTCTGTTGAGTTCTATTTAGCCACTGGCTATATGAATTTTGTTATCGCAAATGGCATTATCGTCACTGCAAAATTCTGGAAAGAAGGCCTACCAAACGAATTCAACGAAAGAGATGAAATGGCTAAACAAATTTTGGAAAAAGCATTTACAGGTAGAAAAGTGGTTCAAGTGGACTGCATGCCTTTGCATCATGACGGAGCAGGGCTTCACTGCCATTCAAGAAACGAACCTAAGTCCGTTAGAGCGAAGCGATAGATATTAAATATTACCCTAGAATAGTTTGGTCAGAAATTTACCTCGTTGATCGCCATTTTATCTTTTTTAAACCCACCCTTCGAGGCAGATGAAGCCACACAGGAGGCCTGAGTTAGGTGTTGCCTTTCTCATATTGGAGTCTGGAGCCAAACCCTGATGGACACCACTTTTTGCTTATAGCATTATCATGCTATATCCCTAGACTCCAAATCTTGTGAGATTTGGGTTATGCAAAATCAATGTTCAAAAAACACATGGCAAAATTCGGCTTACTTGTAATACTCATTATTATTTCTACTTCGAATAACCTTCCCGCTCAAGAAGTACCTGTTTTTCAATGGGCAAAACATACTGTGGCTGGCGGAGGTGACGAATATGGAAATTCCGTTACGACAGATTTTGCAGGCAATGTTCTCAGCACGGGTGAGTTTACAGAAATAGCAGACTTTGATCCCAGTACAGCGGTATTTAACCTCACTCCCGTGAGCAATTCCAGAGATATATTCATTTCAAAGCTTGATCCCAATGGCAATTTTCTTTGGGCAAAAAGTATTGGCGGAGCTGGACTTGATGCTGGAACTTCCATTGCAACTGATGCTACAGGCAATGTGTACATAACGGGTTATTATATTAATTCAATAGATTTTGATCCGGGGCCTGGAACCTTTATGATGGGAACCAGTGGTTATCAGAATTTCATTTTAAAGCTCGACACTGATGGCAATTTTATTTGGGTAAAAAATATTAACGCTGAATTCTCAGCAGCATTCATAACCACCCATAGTTCAGGGTTTGTTTACATCACAGGTTATTTTGAAGGAAGTGCTGACTTTGACCCAGGACCAGGAAGTTTTGTGATTTCAATCCCCAACAGCCCCGGGAATGGAGATGTCTATGTACTGAAACTAGATCTTGACGGCAATTTTGTTTGGGCCCGAAACCTTGGAGATCCTTCAGGGCCTTCAAGACCAAGTCATATTTCTATTGGACCCTCTGGAGAAGTACTCACTTCTGGAAGTTTTCAATCCACTGCCGACTTCGACCCGGGGCTTGGAGCTTTTAATCTTGTTTCTTCAGGCAGTTCTGATGGTTTTATATCCATGTTGGATGCAACTGGTACTTTTGTTTGGGCAGTAAGTATGGGAGGAGCCTCGTTGGATGGTGTGGCTGGAGCTGAGATAGACGCCTCTGGCAATACCCTGGCTGCCGGAACATTTGCGGGGACAGCTGATTTTGATCCTGGCCCAGGAACATCAAACCTAACCTCAGCTGGCTCTACCGACATCTTTATTTTAAAGCTTAATGCTCTGGGCAATTTTTTGTGGGCGACAAGAACCGGAAGTACTGGGGCTGATGAAGCTAAGGCGATGTCAATAAATGCAAGTGGAGACATCTATACCACCGGGTATTTCAGAGGAACAGTTGATTTTGATCCAGGAGCTGGAATTAAAAACCTTGCCAGTGCTGGAAATCAGGATATTTTTATTCAAAAACTCGATGGCTCCGGCAATTTTGTGTGGGCAACCCGCACCGGATCAGCAAGCACAGATATTGGAAATGCAATACATTCAGATGCCTCCGGAAATATTTACCTCAACTCCTATTTTTATCAGACAGCCGATTTCGATCCCACATGCGGAGTTATTAACCTTAGCTCTGTAGGAAGCACTGATGTTTTCATTCAGAAGGTCAGCGCTGGTTTTACCCCAAACATTGTATCACTCGCTCCGGATATTGGCCCAGTTGGAACCGCTGTGACAATTACAGGCAACTTCTTCTCAACCACCCTCAGTGAGAATATTGTCCGATTCAATGGGGCAGTCGCCACAATAACAGCTGCCACAACAACCAGTGTAACCGCCATCGTACCGTCAGGTGCTTCAACTGGCATTGTGACACTTCGTGTTGGGTGTTACACAGGTGCTAGCCCTACAAATTTTAATGTAACAACAGGCTCCATCAGTATTACCAATTTCACTCCTTTGTCGGGCTCGATTGGCACAACTGTCACCATCACCGGAACCAACTTTAGCACTACCCCATCCAACAACATTGTAATGTTTAATGGAACATCGGCCGTTGTCACTGCAAGCACAACAACCTCGATTACATGCACCGTTCCTGCAAGCGCAACAACCGGGAAGATCTCGGTAACTGTTGCAGGCAATACAGCAACCAGCGCAAATGATTTTACTATTCAAGCTACTAGCTCGCACACTATCACCAACTTTTCCCCAACCAGTGGACCTATTGGAACAACAGTTACCATCTCAGGAACAAACTTCAGTACTATACCTTCAGAGAATACAGTAATGTTCAATGGAACCATTGCAACCGTTTTGGCATGCACAACAAACTCAATAATAACTGCAGTTCCGTCAGGAGCTACCTCAGGGAAAATAACTGTAACCTTATCTGGCAACATCGCTACGAGTGCACTTGATTTTACAATTACTACAATCAGCAATCAACCTCCAGTTATCAATACTACTGAAACAACTGTGTCCATTGCCGGCAGCATCTCCATTGATTTAACTTTACTTATTTCAGATAGTGATAACAATCTTGATCTCACTACGCTGAAGATTGTCAGTCAGCCATTAAGCGGGGCTTTTGCACAGATCACCAATAATGTGCTGATCATCAATTATACAGCAATCAACTTTTCAGGTCAGGACAGAATTTCCATAGAAGCATGTGATCTATTAGGAAGTTGCACTCAGCAAGAGTTAACAATTAATGTAGTTGGAGATTTGATTATCTACACAGGCATCTCTCCAAACGGAGACCCCTTCAATGAGAAATGGATCATTCAAAATATTGAGTCGATGCCAGGCACGAGAGATAATAAAGTTTCTATCTATAACAGATGGGGAGATTTGGTGTTTGAAACTAAAAATTATGACAATAAAGACCGAGTTTTCAAGGGAATAAATAAGAGTGGCGATGAGGTAAGCTCAGGGGTTTATTTTTACAAAATAGAATTTGCGAATGGAAATAAAGACTTGACAGGATATCTTTCCGTCAAAAAATGACTGGTTCGACTAATTATTTTTTAGAATCGCTTTATTCATTCTCTTCACAACCCCTGGCCCTTCATAAATAAAGCCTGTATAGAGTTGAATTAAATCAGCACCTGCGTTCAACTTATCAAGAGCATCCTGAGGATTCATAATACCCCCCACACCAATGATAGGATAGTCAGGACCGAGTTGCTTTCTCAAATAACCAATCACCTCCGTAGATTTCGATGTCAATGGTTTTCCACTCAAACCACCTGCTCCTATGGTGCCTACTTCATCCGAAGAAGTCTGCAACGCCTCACGACTAATGGTGGTATTGGTTGCAATGACACCATCCGTTTTAGTTTCTTTCAGTATTTCAACAATGTCGTCAAGTTGGGAAGTAGTGAGGTCAGGAGCAATTTTTAATAATACCGGTTTTACTTTTTCCTTAGAACGGCTCAATCCCTTGACATGGGACATCAATCTTTTCAGCGGTTCTTTATCCTGCAGCTCACGCAGGCCTGGCGTATTGGGTGAACTGACATTTACAACGAAGTAATTTACATGCGGATGTAACGCTTCAAAGCATAACATATAATCGGAAAATGCCTTCTCGTTAGGCGTGTCTTTGTTCTTACCAATATTACCTCCAATAATTACTTTTGAGTTCCTTTTTTTTAATCGTTCAACCGCCTTCTCCACTCCCTCATTGTTAAATCCCATCCTGTTGATCAGTGCCTGATCTTTAGGCAAGCGAAAGAGGCGCGGCTTCTCATTACCAAGCTGAGGCCGAGGAGTAAGTGTGCCAATCTCAATAAAACCAAATCCAAAACAAGCCAATTCATCAATAAGTTTTGCGTCCTTATCAAACCCAGCAGCAAGGCCCACCGGGTTAGTAAACTTTAACCCAAAGAGCTCCTTTTCAAGTCGGGGTTTTTTATAATCAAACAAAGCCCGCAGCAGGGGTTTAAACCCAGGTATTTTACCCTTTAAGGACAGCACTTTAAAAACGAGATGATGGATGGCTTCCGGGTCAAAGAGGAAGAGAAAAGGGCGAACCAGTAATTTATACATTGATCACTTTGGGTTGCTGCAAAGATAACGCATTAACTTCTTGGATGAAATTCCTGGATTACTTGTCTTAAATAATCCCGATCCAAATGGGTATAAATTTCAGTGGTGGTAATGGACTCATGGCCAAGCATCTCTTGTACGGCACGTAAATCTGCACCACCTTCAATCAGATGAGTAGCAAACGAATGCCGGAAAGTGTGAGGACTTATGACTTTTTTAAGTCCGATTTGTTCTGCCAATCGTTTTATAATGGTGAAGATCATCACACGTGTCAGCTTTTTTCCTCTGCGATTGAGAAACATATAGCTCTCAAAATCCTTTTGCACGGGTACATGTACTCTTATTTGCTCTTTGTAAATGGTAAGGAATTTAAGCGCATCCTTACCCACAGGCACAAGCCTCTCCTTATTTCCTTTTCCTACAACTCTTAAGAAACCCACATCGAAATACACATTATTCACGCGCAAGTCTACCAATTCTGAAACCCTAAGTCCCGAGCTGTAGAGCACCTCCAACATGGCCCTATTCCTTCCACCTTCTGGTGTAGACATATCAATGGCCTCCAAAAGCTGTTCAATCTCGATATAGCTAAGGGTATCCGGTAGCTTCCTTCCCAGCTTGGGTCCCTCGATCAATAGTGTCGGATCCTTATCCAACAATTCTTCATAAATCAAGTACTTATAAAAAGCTTTCACTCCCGAAAGAATTCTTGCCTGGCTGTGTGCACTCATCCCCAACTCACTGACATAAGTAAGGAATGCTTGTAAGTGTTTTGAGGTAATTTTTAATGGGGACAATCCCTTAAGACTCATATCAGCAAACTGCTGAAGTTTTTGGATATCCCGCACATAAGCTTCGATTGAATTGGCTGAAAGCGACCGTTCCAATTTTAAATAATTGCCGAATTGTTTAATATGCACATCCCACATACGCAGTCAAAATTCAAGATTCATTACTCAGAAAACAAGTATGACCCCTTAACTCGTTTTTGGTTCGTAAATGACTACCCATTATCTTTCCACAATGAAAATCCAAATTATCAACGGGCCTAATCTCAATCTCTTAGGAACACGAGAGAAGTCGATCTATGGAGACCAAACCTTTGATGATTATCTAAAAATACTTCAAAACAGATTCCCGGAAGTCGCTATTGATTACTATCAATCCAATGTGGAGGGTGAGATCATCAATAAACTTCATAAAGTGGGGTTCTCATACGATGGTATAGTGCTTAATGCTGGCGCTTACACCCATACTTCCATCGCCATCCATGATGCGATTGGTTCTATCACCACAAAGGTGGCTGAAGTACACATTTCTAATCTGCATGCCCGGGAGGAATTCAGGCATAAAAGTCTGATCACATCAAAGTGTGTGGGGCTTATTACTGGTTTTGGAATGGAGGGCTATGCTATGGCAATCCAATATTTTATTTCAAAATAAATTTTCACAAAAACATACTCGGGTAGCACAATAAAGCAAGTCCTTAAATAAGTTCTATTGCCAAAAACATAAAAATTATTTTCTTGGGCAAAAATTAACATTTGATCCATTGAGCATGTACAGAAATATTTTCATCACCCTCATCTTAATCGTCAGTTTATCCTCGTCCGCATGGTCGCAAAAAAATATTACCGACCAAAACAATGGATGGTATATGTATTTTGGGAACCATAAAATATCAGACAAGTATAGTTTACACACTGAATACCAGTGGCGCAGAGGCGAAGTGATTAAAGATTGGCAGCAATCATTGACAAGAATTGGACTGGATTACAAATTATCACCCGATGTAATGGTTACAGCAGGATACGGCTACATTGTAACACACCCCTATGGAGATCAACCAGTGCCGTTTAAGTTTCATGAACATCGTATCTGGGAGCAGTTAATACTCAATCAAAATGTCGGTCGGTTTTATTTTAATCACCGATTCAGACTTGAACAACGGTACATAGAAAATAGAATCAATGATGGATCAGGCAGCTCAAATAAAGATGGGTATACGCACAAAAAGAGAGCGCGGTATCGGTTTATGGTTAACGTTCCGATCAACAAACCTACAATGGAAAAGGGTGCTTTTTTCGCAAGTGTATATGATGAGGTCTTTTTACAATACGGCCCCAATTTCGGATTGAACTATCTTGATCAAAACAGGTTATATGGTGCTTTAGGTTATGTTCTTTCGTCCAATGCCCAGGTACAGGTGGGCTACCTCAATCAATATGTAATAAAAGGTAATGCCGTAGACGTAGAGAATAATCATACCCTTCAATTTTCTTTGACTTACCATTTTGACTTTAGAAAGAAGAAAACGGACAATTAGAACATCACGATTTGATAATTGCTAATTTTGCTCATTAACTTTTATCCATATGGGCACATTTAACATAACCGAGGTATTCTCAGTTACCCTCATTCTGTTTTCAGTCATCGACATCCTGGGTTCAATTCCATTGATCCTTATGATTAAAAAGAGGGACGGCAGGATTTATGCCGAGAAAGCAACCATCATTTCCGCTGTACTTATGGTTATTTTCCTATTTCTAGGACAATCTATCCTTATGCTATTCGGCTTAGATGTGGCTTCCTTTGCCTTGGCCGGGGCCATCGTCATTTTCATTATTGCCCTGGAGATGATATTGGGCATCACCATAATCAAAGATGACCCTGAGGCCAGTGGATCAGGATCAGTGGTGCCCCTGGCATTCCCATTAATTGCAGGAGCCGGCACCCTTACTACCATTCTCTCATTAAGAGCTGTGTACTCAGAAATAAATGTATTGATTGGCATTTTGGTCAACACGGTTTTTGTCTATGTTGTTTTGCGACTTGCGGGTTGGCTGGAGCGTGTCATTGGAAAATCCGGTTTCTCTGTACTGAGGCGCGTATTCGGGGTTATCCTCCTGGCGATTGGTGTTAAAATATTCAAGTCAAACATAGGAACTGTTTAATTAATGATTCAAATTTTTACAGATGGTGCAGCGCAAGGAAATCCAGGGCCTGGCGGCTATGGAACCATACTTCGCTATGGAAAGCATGAAAAAGAACTCAGTGAAGGTTTTAGATTAACTACCAATAACCGAATGGAATTGCTGGCCGTTATTGTAGGGCTGGAGTCAATAAAAAAAAGTGGCATCCCTGTTACTGTTATATCTGACTCAAAGTACGTAGTAGAGGCAGTAGAAAAGGGATGGATATGGACCTGGGAGAAAAACAATTTCAAGAAGAAGGCCAATCCGGATTTATGGAAAAGGTTTATTCCGTTGTATCATAAATTCAAACCCAAGTTCAAATGGATAAAAGGGCATGCGGGACATGCCGAGAACGAACGCTGTGATCAGTTAGCTGTAGATGCTGCACAAGGCTACAACCTTAAGATTGACGAAGAATACGAAAAATCCAAAGCTTAGTCTAAGACGCGCTCTTCTTCGTCTGCATGAATACCCAAAGATTTCAACTCTTTTAAGATGGGGTCGTAGAGCTCTTTACTTACAGGAATACATACACCCCTCTGCGTTACTTTACCTTCAAGAAAAAGTTTTGCAGCAATAGCTAATGGCAGACCCACGCCTTTTGCCATAGCAGTATTAACTGAATCATCGCCCAACATTATTATATAAGACTGAATTTCATGAGTCTTTTTACCTAATTCATAAGTAAACCGATGCCACATAACAATCATGTCCTTATCATGTGGTTCCAGTTTCCATCGTTTATTAAGAATCTGTTCTAATATCTGCGCAGGAGTCCCCTTTTCAAGTCCAACCAAATCATTGTTAAAAAGTCCTGACCATTTAAGTTTCTCCATTTCAGCACTTGATGCTTCTAGTCCGAATCGGGCAATAAGTTTTCCTTCCACCATCTCCACATCATCATAGGGCAAAAAAGAATTGATAAAATTGCGATGCGTCATTTTATTCACTTCCTCCATCTGATAGGTATCATCTGTGCACCCCAATTGCACCAGTATGTTCCATGCAGAACAAAAACCTTCATTTCTTAACGTCCCCCGTAACATGGTTTTTACTCCGTTCAAACCATAGGTATCCATGTATTTTAATGAATTGCGATTGGCATACCCCTGAAAATTCCCATACTTAGGAATTTGCACGTTGGTGGTACGGGTAAATAATTGAGGGTACGAAATGAATTTGTACTGATTTTCCTGCTTAAATTTCGCTGTCCCTTGTCCCGCCATCACAACATTACGAGGGTTCCATGTAAATTTATATCTCCAGGGGTTATCAGGGTCAGTTTCTGGTGCAATTAAACCACCTGTAAATGATTCGAAGGACAAAATCTTACCACCCTCTGCTTTTACTCTATCTATTACTTCCATCGCGCTCATATGATCAATTCCAGGATCAAGCCCACATTCATTCATAAATAAAAGTCCTTTCGATTTTGCCTCCTCATGGAATGAGTTCATTTCGTCCGACACGTAGCTTGCATTGAAAAGGTGTTTGCCAAGAGAGAGACAATGTCTGGCAACTATAGGGTGAAAGGCAGCCGGTAATAATGAAATAACAACATCCGATGACGCAATCACCTTATCGCATAACTCAGCTTCTTCAATATTAAAACGAATAGCGGTTCCATTTTTAGATTCCCCTATTCTTTCTTCAGCTGATTGAACATTAAAGTCCCCCACGGTTACATGCCATCCGCCTTCAGCAGCATGATCCAGCAAATAAGTGATTGCCGCAGAAGATGATCTTCCGGCACCCAATACCAATATTGACTTTTCCTTCATTTCGCAAAACTTTAAAACCTAATCTCCAGGTTTTCAAGCGCCAAATTAAAGGAATTATGTCCAATTTCTTTTTAGGAAGACGTGGGTTTATTAACTTAGAAGAATACCTTCCTTCATTGCCTATGAAAGGACTATTGACCTTTGAGCAAATTGAAGATTTGGATTCAGAATCCAAATACCTTGTCCATAAAGCGAAGGATGCCGCTCAATACGCCTATGCTCCCTACTCAAAATTTCATGTTGGGGCTGCTCTTATTCTTGAGAATGATATTTTAGTGATCGGAAATAATCAGGAAAATGTTGCTTACCCTATGTGCATGTGTGCAGAACGCGTTGCATTATACACAGCTGCCTCCTCCCATCAGGGTAAAAAGATAAAAAAGATGGCTGTTGTGGCTCATAAAAAGAACCAAAAAGAGCTTACAGCCGCTACCCCTTGCGGAGGTTGCAGACAAGTAATGCTGGAATATGAAACCTTGCAAAACACCCCTATTCAAATTGTTTTGCTGACTAAAGAATCCAAATGGACAATATTCCCTTCAGCATCGTTTTTACTACCATTCAGTTTCAATAAGGAGAACCTTATATAATATCGTAGTTAATAGCACCCCAGAACCTTTATTAATACCCTATTATCCTCTAAATTGAGCCAATAAATAATTTTCTTATACTGTTATCCAAGAATTAATGACTCCACTCATAATTGCAGAAACCCCTGAAACTCCTAATGTATTGATGGATAAAACACAAGGCAAATTTCATGTAGCCGGAAGGTCTCTCATTGAGAATGCCAATGATTTTTATCACCCTATTGTTGAATGGTTAAAGGAGTACGCAAAGGAACCAAACCCTGAAACTGACATTTCATTTAAATTTGAATACCTTAATATTAATTCGTCAAAATCCGTATTGGATTTGCTTACAGTTTTGGAAAAAACAAAAGGAGTAACTGTCACCTGGTATTTCAATGAAGAAGATGAAGACATGGAAGAAATTGGAGAAGAATTGGCTGAGCTCGTGACCATACCTTTCAAATTTGAGATATACTCTTAAATGTGCCTGCATTTGTTAGAGAAATATGAGTGAGGAAATATTAAAGGCACTTACCCAGTTATTTGCTATCATCACCAAACAAGATGGTGGTGTTACGGTAAACGAACGTCAATACGTCAATCGCTTCTTCCAGCAGGAACTTGATCAGGCCTCTGTTCAGGCTTATCTGGAGAGATACGATAAATATTCCGGGTACAGTGAAAAAGGTCCGGCACATCAAATAACAATAGCGGCCCCTTCTGTCAAGGACTCCATTGTCACACTGGGCATTTGTAAAAAGATCAATCGCACCCTCACTCAGAAACAGAAAGTAATTGTACTGATAAAATTGCTTGAGCTGGTTGGTTCGGACAACAAGTTTACTCCGCAACGAATGGAAATCATCAACACGGTTTCCACCGTATTCAACATCAGTGCACAAGAATATAAAATGATTGAAACTTTTGTGGTCACCACCAGTATGGCCGATCTTGATTTCGCAGATATTCTTGTGGTGAATGCGCAGCCCGAAAAAGCAGCAAAAAAACAAAAGCACATTCAGACCGAGATAGACGGGAATCTATTCTTCATGAAAGTTCCAAGTGTAGACCTGTATTTCACACAATACCTTGGTAATCAATCCCATTATCTCAATGGATTTGTCATGCAGTATAACCGCATCTACCTTTTCTCTCATGGAAGTACAATAAAAATACAATCAGGTGACGCACTCTATTACAGCGATATCATTGCTGACTTCAACGAAGAACTTCAGACTACCAAGCTTTCCTTCAATGCCATCATTGAAGAGTATCGATTTCGAAACGGAGCAATAGGGCTGAAAGATATTGTAGTTTCCGAAGGTCCCGGTAAGTTAATTGGAATAATGGGTGCCAGTGGAGCTGGTAAAACAACCTTATTGAATGTACTTGCTGGCTTGGAGAAGCCAACAAAAGGGGAAATTCTAATTAACGGATACAATATTCATTCCCGGCCAGATAAAATTAAAGGCGTGGTAGGTTATGTATCCCAAGATGACTTGCTCATTGAAGAGTTGACAGTTTTTGAAAACCTGTATTATAATTCAAAACTCTGCTTTGCACATTTTTCTGAAAAAGAAATAAATGATCGGGTGCAGGAGGTGCTTGAAAACCTGGGACTCGAAACACGCAAAGATTTGAAAGTAGGAAGTGTTTTGGATAAGAAAATAAGTGGTGGGCAGCGCAAAAGGCTCAACATTGCACTGGAGCTTATTCGCGAACCTGCCATTCTATTTTTGGATGAGCCCACCTCCGGGTTGTCCTCCAGAGATTCAGAAAATGTAATTGACCTCCTCAAAGAACTTTCCCTAAAGGGCAAGTTGGTGTTCGTGATCATTCACCAACCTTCGTCAGATATTTATAAAATGTTTGACAAGATAATTATTATGGATACCGGAGGGTACCCAACCTATTACGGCACTCCGATAGAGGCTGTATCTTACTTTAAACGTGCTACCCATCAGGCACATAGCAATAGAGGTCAATGTGAAACCTGCGGAAACGTAAACTCAGAACAAATCTTTAACATTATTGAGGCCAAAGTAGTGGACGAATATGGACAGCCAACCAACAAACGGAAGGTGACACCAATGCAATGGCATGATATGTTTAAGAGTAAATTTAAAATTTCAACCTTAGCCAACGAAAAGGAAGATCCACCTCAATCCCTTCACATTCCCAGTAAATTAAAACAAACACTAATTTTCGCCACGCGGGATTTGAAAGCCAAAATAAGCAATCGTCAATATTTGCTTATTAATCTTCTTGAGGCACCTTTTCTAGCGCTTATCCTTTCATTTATCATCAAATATAAAAGCGCGCCAGGTGGCCAAGCCTATTTATTTCGTTTTAATGAAAATCTACCCGCATATCTTCTGATGAGTATAATCGTTGCCCTGTTTATGGGGCTAACTGTGAGCGCTGAGGAGATCATCAGAGACCGTAAGATCTTAAAGAGAGAGTCATTTCTAAATTTAAGTTGGAACAGTTACCTCGTATCTAAATTGGGCATCCTTTTCCTCTTGTCAGCTATCCAAACTTTATTGTTTGTATTGGTGGGCAATCTGATATTAGAGATAAAGGGGATGACGCTGGCTTTTTGGTTTATTCTTTTCACTACATCATGCATGGCCAATGTCCTGGGATTAAATATTTCTTCAGCATTTAATTCCGCAGTTACTGTCTATGTATTGATTCCTCTTTTACTCATTCCACAAATGATCTTGAGTGGCGTGCTCTTTAGTTTTGATAAACTTCACACCGTTATTAGCAACAAAGAAAAAGTGCCTTTTGTGGCTGACCTAATGGCTTCCCGGTGGGCATACGAAGCTTTAGCTGTTCATCAGTTTGTCAACAACGACTACGAAAAAGCTTTCTATTCTTATGAAAAGGAGGCATCAATTGCTGATTTCAAATCAGCTTATTTGGCCGATGAATTACAGAAGCGAAATCAGTTCGCACTGAATCACTTCCAAAGTGATAATGACTCGATCAGAAGGGAAGTTGGCGCTGCATTAAACATCCTCAAAAATGGGCTCTCAAAAGAATCCTTTACGGAAGGACTTGAGGGCTCAAGTCCTTCTAGAGCGCTAACTGTTGAGGGATATTCAAAAGAATTTGGCAATCAACTTGAGTTGTATTTAAACAACTACAGAAAACATTACCAAAGTGTATACAACGAGCAAATAAAAATAATGGACTTAAAAATGTCCTTTTTTGAAAAGGAAGGGTTTGATCTCAATGAGGAAAAAAACAATTATTATAACGAGAGCCTTGCTGACCTGGTAAAAAACGTGAACACCAAAGAACGGCTGTCAATTGAGAATAACAGACCCATTCAGCTAATTGACCCCATTTTTCAAACACCAAACCCAATTCATCCCCTGGATTATCGCACCGGATTCTTTTTCCCGAAAAAGAGCTTCCTGGGCATTCAATTCGACACCTATATCTTCAATAGTGTGGCCATATGGCTCATGACGCTGGCCCTTTACATTATGCTATATTTTGAGTTGCTAAGAAAACTCCTTAAAACTTCCGGGAAGGTCACATTTGTAAACCGAAAGTAAATCTTGCATTTTTGGCAAGTGACAGTTGATTTTTTTACTTTGTAACGATAAACGATCGGTTATGAGAATTTTAGGTGTGGCTCTGGTAGCCATGTTCTTATTATCCTGTAGTTCTGGGAAAAAGCCAGATGAGCAGGCTTTTGAAGACAGTTTGGATTCAACATTAAATAAAGGAGCATCCATTGATGAAGAGGTAATTGGAAGTATTTTGGATCAAATCCCTAGTCCTCTGGAAATTTCCGTCTTACTGGAGAAATCTGGCATTAAGTACAATGCAGATTTATTGAATTCCCCGGATAATCTACCCAGGTATAACAGTAATTATAAAATGGCCCTCAATCTGGGCATTTATGGCACTGACCTGGGATACACCAATATCTATGGCCAGAACCAAAGCGGAATCAAATATCTGGCTTCCATCAAGAGTTTAGCCAACCAACTGAACATTGGTCAGTTTTTTGATATTGAGACAATTGGAAGACTGGCAACCAACAGCAAAAATCTTGACTCCTTGCTGCTTATTACAACACAAAATTTCAACACAATCAATCATTATCTTCAACAACAAAACAGATCCAATCTCAGTGTTCTGTTACTCACTGGAGGATGGATAGAAGCCATGCAAATTACATGTCAGGTAGCTGCCAGTAACCCTAGCCACAGTGAACTCAGAGAGAAAATTGGGGAGCAAAAGATTACTTTGGAGCAAATTTTACTCCTTTTTTCCTTCTATGAGAAGGATGAAAATATGGCATCGTTATTGAAAGACCTGAAAGAACTAGAGGCAGCTTTTAGCAAGATCAATATTACCTATACCTATAACGAATCATCAATGGAAGTGGTAGATGGTGTTGCGGTGATTAAGGACAACAGTACCTCAACAATTGAAATCACTGATGAGGACGTTCGAAACATCATGTCCAAGACCAATTCCATAAGAAACAAAATCATTAGCTAACATTGCATTCAATATGAAAAGGATAATATTTTCAGTTTTTTTAATCTGCATAGCAAGTTGGGGATCAGCTGGATTGGTTGGCCAATGTGATGCTGACAACCTGAGCAATGCTTGTATCCCCAAATTGACGAGTGGCTTCAACTTTCTCAAAAGTTATAAGATTGACGGCCTTGGTGGAGCAAAGGATAAAGTAGAATACTCCTACGTATTTACAAAGGGAACCCAGTATATGATTAACCTGTGCGCTGGAGGAAACGGACCTGATGGTCTGGTGGTAAGCTTGTATGATTCTCAACGCAATAAAGTAGCCAGCAGTAAGGTAAATGATCAGTTTATCTCTGCTATCGCATATCCGTGCAACGCAACAGGCATATACTATATTCAGTACACTTTTGATGGATCTGCCACCTACTGTGGAGGAAGCGCATTAGGTTTCAAAAGATAAAACATCTCAATTATTAATGCTCGCAACCGCTCTGATCACTTGGAGCGGTTGTTGTTTTTATTAGCATGAAAGAACAAAGATTACATTTCAATTTCGAGGCGAGGTATTACACCCTTGGGGAGTTAACAAAAAGCACTCAACAAGTTTGGTTCGTCATTCATGGATACGGACAATTGGCTCAATACTTTATCAAGAAGTTTGAAGTACTTAAAGATGAGAACATATATGTAATTGCACCCGAAGGTCTTTCCAGGTTTTACCTTGAAGACATACCTACAAGAGCAGCCGGAGGAAGCAATCGTGTGGGAGCCACCTGGATGACAAGAGAAAACCGAGAAATGGATATTCACAACTACATCAACTACCTTCAAAGCGTCTATGAAAGGGAGTTGAATCAGATAGACAATCCACCGGTTTCCATTCTTGGATTTTCACAGGGTGGTGCCACAGCCACACGTTGGGTATTAAGCGGAAAACCTCAGTTCGATAAATTTATTTTATGGGCAGGAATATTTCCACTAGATATGAATTTTGAAAGCGGCAAGGAAATTTTAAAAAAGAAGAAAGTAATCACCGTCTATGGTGATGATGACCCATTTGTTACTCCGGAAAGAATGAAAGAAATGGAATTACTATCTTCAAAAATTGACCTTGTTCCCCATAAAATATCCTTCAAAGGAAAGCACGAAATAGACAACAAAACACTCTTGAGTATTGTTAATCTATAGCTTCTTTTTCACAATGGTTGCACTTGCCTGCGCAACAGGTAGTACAACCAGATCTGCCATGACAACGTGCGCAGGTCGTGTTAGGGCAAACAATATCATATCGGCAATATCCTCTGGCCGTAAAGGCTCATAACCTTTATACACAAAGCTTGCTCGCTCTTCATCCCCCTTAAATCGTACTAACGAAAACTCAGTCTCTACTAAACCAGGATGAATGGCTGTAACTTTTATTCCATGTGCATTTAAGTCGATGCGCATCCCCTTTGTAATTGCATCCACCGCAAATTTACTGGCGCAATACACATTTCCGTTGGGGTAAGCCTCCTTACCAGCGATCGAACCAATATTAATAATATGGCCTTGATTTCTTTTGACCATTCCAGGTAACACCTCATGCGAAACATAAAGCAATCCTTTCACATTGATATCAATCATCGCATCCCAATCTTCAAGGCTGCCTGATTGAATGGGGGCCAGTCCGTGGGCATTTCCTGCGTTATTAATAAGAATATCAATCTGTTTCCAACTTTCATCTAATGATTGAATTGCGGCAGCCACCTCATTTTTATCCCTCACATCAAAAGACAAAACTGTTACCTCTGTCTTGCTGCCCAAATCTTCTATCAAGTTTTCCAGCCGATCTTTTCTTCTTCCACAAAGGATTAATTTAAAATCATGGTCAGCCAATGACCAGGCAGTAGCTTCACCAATTCCCGATGTGGCTCCCGTTATTAATGCAATTCTTTTTTGAGACATCCTATTGAAAAATAAAGTAAACAGATATTGTATTGGTATTCACCCTATTCAATGGTTCCTTAAATGTACTGGGATCAGATCCAAGCAAATTAGCTATACCTCTTGAAAATCGAATTTCCTGCGAAAATTTAAATAAGGGAAAATAAAAATCAAAACCGATTCCAGCATCCAATGAAAGATTGGTTTGCTTGATATCCAATACCTCTGTAGTGGATTGAATATCATTTTTGCCAGAAGCTTCAATCGAAGGAGTGACACCACCCACCATGTACATACGTACGTTCCCCCTTCGCATTGACTTGTACTTCAGCAATATTGGAAATTCAACCATAGTGGTTTCTGTCAACTGACTCTGGCTTGTGTTATCCGTATAATTATATTCCAATTGGTGATCATAAAAACCAGCCTTTGGCATTATTCTTAAATCCAAATCGTTATTAAGTCTCAGGTTGACCAGAAACCCAAGTGAAAAACCTGGTGCAAATGGCGTAAGCACAGAATGAACTGTATCCAATGATTGTGTAACGAACTTGTCTGAATATTTTACCTGGTAGGCAGAAGTATGAATTCCAATCATGAAACCGTAACTGATTTTTCGTTCGTCATAGTTAGGGTTGTGTTGCCTGGCCCACTTAAAGCTTTGACCCCATGCGTTGGAGCAAAGCAATAGCAATCCAAGCAGAACTATTTTGTTCCGGTGTAAAGCGAACTTATGCCGAAAGTGAGTGGCTTGCATGATGTGTTTTTATACCCCAAATGGTCAAGAATCTTAACAAATCCCTCTCCATCAGGAAAGGCTTGCACTGATTCAGGCAAATAGGTGTAGGCTGAGCTGTCTTTTGAGACCCAACGGCCGATTTTAGGTAAAACGAACTTAAAATAAAAGTTATATAACTGTTTAAATGGAAATTTGCGAGGCTTAGAAAACTCAAGAACGATCACCTTTCCCCCTGGTCTTACTACCCTCAGCATTTCTGCCAATCCGTTTTCAAGATTTTCAAAGTTCCGTACTCCAAATGCAACGATGACTGCATCAAATTTATTCTCCTCAAATGGAAGATTTTCCGAATCACCATAAAGTAGCTCAATTTTCTCAGTGAGGTTCCTATTCTTCATTTTGGCTCTTCCCACCTCCAGCATACCTTCAGAGATATCAACCCCCACTACTTTATCCGGATTCAATTTAAGCGCTTCTATAGCAAAATCACCCGTCCCAGTGGCCACGTCAAGTATCTGCTTTGGTGCAATTGCAGCCAATTGCTTTATGGCTTTTCTTCTCCAGGCTATATCAATTCCCAGACTTAAAAAATGATTCAGAAAGTCATAATTACCACTGATGTTGTCAAACATCTTGGCTACCTGATCTTTCTTTGCGGATTTGTCTTTTTTGTAAGGTACTACTGTCATAAAAAAATTAACCAACGATTCAAACAATCGTTGGTTGAAGAAGTTTCAAAGTTGGCAAAAAGAATCTAATTATCGAGTACTTTAAACTCTACTCGCCTATTTAATTCTCTACCATCCTTTTCATCATCATTGCTGGCAATTGGCCTTTCTTCACCATAACCTACTGTTGTCACTCTCCTGGTGTCTATCCCTTTAGACACCAAAAAATCCTTAACGGCATTAGCTCTTTTCAGTGACAATTTCATGTTAAATGCTGCACTGCTTACATTATCCGTATGCCCTGCTATTTCAATCCTAACTCTTTCATTCTGCTTGAGCATATTTTCAAGCTTATTCAGTTCGCTATAAGATGCATCTTTAAAAGTAGCTTTACCATAATCAAAATAGATGTTACGCAATATCGAAACTGTTCCCACTTCTAATTTCTTCATGAGCACAGTTATAGAAGCACTTCGCTCAAATTCAGAAGCTCCTCTTATTTCAACTGTAAAATTCTGAAACGCGTACCCATCACTTTCAACCGAAAGGGTATACTCATCAATTTCTGGTGACTTCACTGCAAATATATATACACCAGGAGCCTCTGTCCTGAATCCCGAAACAGTATTATCTGTTACTCTCTGTAATTTTACCTTCGCCTCAACGGGTTCTTTTGTATCATAATCCTTTACACTTACCTCATATTGTAAAGGCACCAATTCCTTTTCCTCGGTCGGTGGAGTACCCTTTGGTGTGGTTATTATATAAATATCCGAATAGCCCATTCCATCATCGCGAACTGAGGAGTAATATCCACGCTCACCATCCTTTGAACCAACATAATAAATATCATCTTCAGGAGTATTCATAGGATATCCCAAATTCTCCGCCTCCGTCCATTCATTTTTCTTTGCATTTACCAGGGTGCTCTTGAAAATATCAAATCCTCCCATACCTTTTCTTCCTTGTGAAGAATAGTATAAAGTGGTGTTATCATAATCTATAAACGGACTATCTTCATCCCGGTCAGTGTTAATATTTGGGCCAAGATTTTTAACTTTTGCCCATTCACCAACTCCATTCTTGGTGGCCACATAAATATCCGATCCACCCAATCCACCCAGGCGATTACTTGCAAAGTATAACGAGTTTCCATCTGCCGAGAGTGACACTGAGGTTTCTCTATAATTAGAATTTACATCACCTGGTAGTGGTTCTGGTAAAGACCATGTCCCATCTTTCTGGCGAGTTGTTACATAAATATCTCCGGCATTTACATCTTTATATATAAACAACGTATTTCCATCTGCAGAAAGAGCAAGATTCGAATCGTTAAAGGGCGTGTTCACCTTATCACCAATGTTTTGTGCCCTGCTCCATTCTCCATCTACCTTCGTAGAAGTAAAAATATCTTCATAGGGTTTATTATCATCTGCGACATCCTCATTCAGATTTCCCTCTCTTCTGCGGGAAGTAAAAACGAGTTCATCTTCGTTTTCATTTACCACCGGGGCATAGTCATCAAATTCAGAGTTAATTTCTCTACCAAGGTTAACAATGGAATAATCTCTGGGATTGGCCACAAACTCCTTTCCATTGTTGCACTCAAAAATCTTCCGATCTACTTGTTCAATGTCAACTTTATCCTCACCCAAATACTCAGGATGAGCCTGAAGCCTTCTTTTATACAAGTTGTAAAATTTAATGGCTTTATCGAATTCTAATCCATATTGATATCCCTTTCCAATCAAATACTCCAAACCGAAACTAAATTCGGGATTCTGTCGGTATACCCTAAGAAAATATTTGGTAGACCTGGCCTTGCCTGTGGTAAGCAGGTGCATATTTCCTGCTCCATAATTGGCCTTGATATTGGTTGTGTCAAAATTGGCAGCAATAACCATTAAATCAAGTGCATCATCCATAGCCTGGGTGGCTTCCATCATCAGCTCGGCCTGCTCCATATATAACGCAGATTGCTCTTTGTCCTGACTTTGAGCCGTTGCTTGATCAATAAATGCAATGAATACAGTGAAAAAAATCAGTATTCGGTAGATACTGTGCATGTTCAAAAAATGGTTTCGTACGAAATTTAACACAAAAATGGGCATTGCAATCGGAGCAATTTAATAAAATCTTCCACAAAGAAAGCTTAAAAACAGTCAGATAAGGTACCTTGGCCTTTTGTTTCGCCACATTCAACAGTAAGATTTTACGATTAAGGATGAATATTAAGTCTGCTGAATTTATAATTAGCAATACCGATTTAAATAAATGCCCTAAGCCTGATAAGCCTGAGTTTGCATTTATAGGGCGTTCCAACGTGGGGAAGTCTTCACTGATCAACCTGCTTACCCAACGCAAAGACTTAGCTAAAACATCGGGAAAGCCTGGAAAAACACAAACCATTAACCATTTTCTGGTAGATAAAGAGTGGTATTTGGTAGACCTGCCAGGATACGGCTATGCCGGTGTAAGCCGTACCGCCCGCAAAGGATGGGGGAAGATGATTGAAACGTACCTGCTCAATCGTGAAAATTTGTACTGCACTTTTGTTTTGGTGGATGCACGGCACGAGCCACAAAAAAAAGATATAGAATTCATCACATGGTTAGGAGAGAAGCAACTCCCGCTTTGTATCATTTTAACCAAAGCAGACAAACTCTCGCGTGTTGACCTGGCCAAATCCGAAAAGCAATACAAAAAGAAATTACTGGAGTCATGGGAAGAACTCCCTCCTCTATTTACTACTTCAGCTGAAAAGAAAATTGGGCGTGAAGATGTGCTTGATTTTATAGACAAAGCCATTAAAGGTCAACTCTAAATCCTTAATTTTACTTTTTAATAAAAAATATAGACATGAAGCTAAGTGAAATCGCAGCCATATCCGGTAAGGGAGGATTATTCAAAGTTTTAAAACCTGCCAAAGCAGGCCTCATTCTTGAATCCATGGATGATAACAAAACAAAGATTATGGCTTCCGGATCCCATAAAGTTTCATTGCTTGAAGAAATATCCATTTATACCCATACCAAAGAAGGTACCATCCCACTTGAAGAGGTCTTAAAAAAAATTCATAAAGACTTTGGCGATGACATTGGACTGGATGCCAATGCAGAGGGTAATGAGTTAAAGGCTTTTCTAAAGTCAATATTACCAGACTATGATGAAAACAGAGTTTATGTTTCTGACATCAAAAAGCTGGTGAAATGGTACTCTGTGCTGCTTAAACATGCACCTGAGATTTTTGAAGAGAAAAAGGAAAAGGCTGCAAAAAAAGTCAAGAAAAAAGAAGACTAGAAGGACTGGGCTCGTTCTACCATTTTTTTTGAACCCACAAAGAATGGCACACGTTGGTGCAATGTTGTAGGTTGAATATCCAATATCCGTTTCTTCCCATCCGTAGCCATCCCCCCGGCTTGTTCTGAAATGAAAGCCAAAGCATTGCATTCGTACATCAAACGTAACTTCCCATTTGGATCTTTAGCGGTAGGAGGATAAATATAAATACCACCTTTCAAAAGATTGCGGTGAAAATCAGCGACAAGCGACCCAATATACCTCGCTGTCATTTTATTATCCTTACAATCCTGCACATATTTTTTTACTGATTCGGGAAATGAGTTTGCCTGGCCTTCGTTGATAGAATATATTTTTCCATCTTCTGGCGCCTTCATATCAGGATGAGATAAGAAGAACTCACCTAACGACTGCTCAAATGTAAACCCATTTACTCCATGACCTGTGGTGTAAACCATCATAGTGGATGATCCGTATAAAATATAACCGGCAGCCACTTGCTCCGAACCTTTTTGTAAAATGTCCTCCTGCTGAATGGGTCCCCCTACTTTACTTATTCTTCTGAAAATAGAAAAAATAGTTCCGATAGATACGTTCACATCAATATTGGAAGAACCATCCAGCGGGTCGATAGCAATGACATATTTTCCATCATTGTTCAGATCCTCGTAAGACTCAGACTCTTCAGAGATCAAGGCACATACTTCCCCTCCTTTTTTAAGGGCCCTGGTAAATCGAATATCGGCCAACACATCTAATTTCTGCTGGTCATCCCCTGCCATATTTTGTGACCCCAAAGGACCCATAATATCAATCAGTCCTGCTTTATTCACTTCGCGGTTTACCACCTTAGAAGCCAAAGCAATGTCTCGCAACAACTGAGAGAGCTCTCCGCTGGCAAATTGGAATTGTTCCTGATTGTTCTTGATAAAACGATCTAAAGTAAATCCAATCGATTGTGCTATTCTTGAAGCTTCCATTTAATTAGGCCTGATTCTTAGTAGTACTCAATTTTGAACCTAAATTCGCGACTTATAGGTCTTCAAGCAAATATAGGACTGTTATTTGAATTCAGTTTAAAAGATGAGGGTATTCAAGTTCGGGGGCGCTTCTGTAAGAAATGCCAATTCCATAAAAAAAGTGGCTACAATCATTCAATTCTATATTGACCAGCCTCTATTGATTGTGGTCTCCGCTATGGGAAAAACCACAAATGCGTTAGAACGACTCCTCAATTTAAAGAATGGAAACCTTGAGCATGAGCTTAATCAAATCATAACTTATCACTCAATAATTATTGAGGAGCTTTTCGAAGGAAAGAATCCATTGGCAGAAGAACTCCGATCCATAAAATCGAATATTCTTGAGCAACTTAAAAATACAGACTCAACACCAGAAGAACTATACGATCAGGTTGTCTCACAAGGAGAAATCATTTCAACTCTGGTTGTAAGTGCCTATCTGAAGAAAATAGGGTTACCGTCTTTATGGAAAGATGCCAGGAAATATATTGTTACAGATGCTTCATTTTGTGAAGCGGTGGTTAACTGGGATCAAAGCAATAACTTAATACAATCCTTAACAGATGTATTAAATAAAAGCATTGTGATTACGCAAGGGTTTATAGGTTCCACGAAAGATGGCCGTACTACTACTTTGGGGCGTGAAGGGTCAGATTTTAGTGCTGCAATATTTGCCTCTTGCCTTTCGGCAGAATCGGTTACTATTTGGAAAGATGTTCCCGGAGTGATGAGCGCTGATCCCAAAAGGCTTCCAGCTGCAATTACTTTTGAAGAGTTGCCCTTCAGAGAAGCTGCAGAAATGACTTACTATGGCGCTTCAGTTATCCATCCAAAAACAATCAAACCTTTAGCTAACCGCAATATTCCTCTTATTGTTAAGAGTTTTGATAATATTGATTTACCTGGAACCAGAATTCATAAATGCAAGATTGATCAACTTCCACCTTTAATTGTTTTTAAGGATAACCAGTGCCTTATCTCATGCCAGGTCACAGACTATACTTTTATAGATGAATCACAAATAGGCATTATCTTCAGCGCCCTTTCTACACGTAACCTAAAAGTGAATATGATTCAAAATTCCGCAATCTCTTTCTCCTTTTGTCTGGATTTCAAGGAGGAGAAAGTGCTAGAGTTAATTGAAGAGCTTGGCAAAATTTTCGAAGTGTATTACAATACTGGGCTTACATTGATCACCATTAAAAACTATGACACCGACAGTTATAATAAGTATAAGAATCAAAAAAACGTGGTGCTGGAACAATCTTCAAGGTCAACTTTACAAGTACTGATCAAATCAACCCCTTTGATTGCAAGTGAGCAATAAATCCATCCATCGATCTATCCAAAATATCAAAAACCTCCTGAAAACCATCCTCACCACCATAGTAGGGGTCTGGAACCTCTTCACCCTCCTCAGTATCAAATTCTCTCATTAGTTTTACTTTATTGCGCTGGGCTTGGTCATCAGTAAGTTGGAGAATGTTATTGTGGTTAGAGCGATCCATAGCGAGAATAAAATCAAAATAATCAAGGTCATCAGCACTTAATTGTCTCCCGCGGTGATCTAAAATTACCCCGTTCTTTTCAGCGTTTCGTCTAGTTCTACTGTCGGGTAAATCACCAATATGGAAATTGGATGTTCCACACGAGTCCACCCTCACGTTACTTTCAAGACCCGACAATTTCAATTTATGCCTTAAAATTCCCTCGGCCAGAGGAGACCTACAAATATTACCAAGACACACAAAAAGGACCTTCATTACACTCAGTTTTACCGCAAATTAAAAGTATGAGAACTGTTACCAAAATGAATTATCGTGTATTCGACCCTGTATCGCATTTCTCTTTCACCTTTTTGTTGGGAAGCTCATTTCCATGGCTTTTCTTTTTCATTCCTTTAATTGAGTTTAAAGTATTCATTAGATTTGGAATAGATTAACTGATTTTACTATGGAACTAATTAAAGTTACTGAGCAGCATGAGCCTAACGTTGCTCTAATAGAACTCAACAGGCCCAAAGAATTAAATGCATTGAATCCACAACTGATGCAGGAAATGCGCGATGCATTGTTGGAGCTGGACAAAAATGACAACGTTAGGGCCATCATCATTACAGGAAATGAAAAAGCATTTGCAGCTGGAGCCGATATCAAGCAAATGGCAGACAAAAGCGCCATTGATATGTTAATACTTGACCAGTTCAGCACCTGGGATCAAATAAGAAAAACCAAAAAGCCCATCATTGCAGCGGTTTCTGGTTTTGCCCTTGGTGGTGGCTGTGAACTGGCCATGACTTGTGATATGATCATCGCATCAGATACCGCAAAATTTGGTCAGCCAGAAATAAAATTAGGCGTAATACCTGGTGCTGGTGGTACACAACGACTTACCAAAGCAGTTGGCAAAGCAAAAGCCATGGAGTTGATCTTAACTGGGAGATTTATTTCTGCAGAAGAAGCACATTTTTATGGGCTCGTCAATAAAGTGGTGCCTGCGGAGATGTACATGAAAGAAGCTCTTCAGCTTGCGAAAGAGATTGCTCAGATGTCGCCTATTGCAGTGCAGTTAGGAAAAGAAGCCATCAACCGTTCCTTCGAAACCCAACTGGATGAAGGCCTGATGTTTGAACGAAAGAACTTCTACATGACCTTTGCATCTGAAGATCAGAAAGAAGGAATGAGTGCTTTTATTGAAAAGAGGGCTCCAAAATTTATAGGGAAATAAAAAGGCTACCTGAAGCAGCCTTTTTATTTCCTGTTTTTTAGTTTCTATCTTACACTAATTCCAAAACCAACTGTAAGTGCGCTGTACTTTTGCAGTGTGTAGTCTGCATGGAAAGTAAACACTGCTAACTTCAATCTCATACCTGCTGATGCACGAAATCCCGATGCCGCATAGCTCAAATCAACAGGGTCCTTTATGTTAGACCCTCCTATATCATAGGTGCCTAGCATAGCTAAATTAGATTTGGCAATGTTGTAGCCTAGACCTCCATAAAAAGTTACTACCGAAAATTTCTTGGAGGCAATCCCTTGAATAGTGGTGGACTTTACCTCAAACAGTCCTCTTTGATCAGGATTTGCTGTTGGATCAAAAGCAACATCAAGTTTCATTTTTGTATAGCCAATTAATGCAGACAAATCAAATGGCATATTTTTTAGGCCTGGGATATATTGCTTTACATCATGCATCACACCAATACCGAACAAATTGAATTTGCCATCATCACCCACATCTATCTTAGGCACAAGTCTAAGTTTGATATCTGTTCCCTTAGGCAATCCAAATCCAAGTTGGAGCATTGCCGCAGGCATTTTATTTTCCAGGAATTTAACGTCTTCACCTAACGCCAAACCACTTGGACCATCAAAATCATCGCTCGGATCACCAAGTGTACTATTTAAAGAAAATGTTGGAGGAGTATCAGGGCCTAAAACCGTTGGAATGTTACCATCACTTCTTGGATTCCCACTCCCATCTACTAGCGAAATATCTGTTAGTCCCAGAGCATTTACATCAAACATTTGTTCTGAGGATGGCACTTTCATCAAGCTACCGGTAAATGTTAAGTCTACCCCAGCTACTTTGTGCGGTTTTGCCGTATTGTACCAACCCTGGTTCATTCCCAAACTGAATGCTTTAATGGCTGGCGAAATATAGGCGCCAATAAGTTTCTCTCCATCCTCAACACTTTCCTTCAGGAATTGATCAATGTCATCCTGGGCATTGGACTGGGAAATAAAGGTCAAGGATAACATGAGTATTAATAAGATACGTAGTCTTTTCATGGTTGGTCATTTATTTGTCAATTTCTAAAATTAATAAAATATCGATTAAGAGCACTCTATTGAGGTTATTTCAACTACCCAATGTTTTACGATTATATTTGTGTTTCACCATTTAAAGTCGCTCTTGTATTCACTCGGAATTATTATTTTATCTGGTTTGGTAAGATTTGCTGCGCTGTTTAATGCCAAATCAAAGGCATTTGTAAACGGCAGAAGCAAATTATTTTTCAGGCTGGAGAGCGCCTTTCAGAATGAGCAAGCCCCTGTTGCTTGGGTTCATTGTGCCTCTTTGGGTGAGTTTGAGCAGGGCAGGCCTGTCATTGAGCAATTCAAAAAAGAATTCCCTGCGTTCAAAATCCTCCTCACTTTTTTTTCTCCATCAGGATATGAAGTGAGGAAAAATTACACGCAGGCAGATTATATATTTTATCTACCCTGGGATACAGCCTCCAATGCAAAGCGATTTATTAAAATCACCAAGCCGAAAATTGCATTTTTTGTTAAGTATGAGTTCTGGCACAACTACACGAAAGTACTAAGCATAGAAAATATTCCTTTGCTTTCTGTTTCCTCCATCTTTCGTGAGAATCAAATTTTCTTCAAACCGTATGGCGGCTGGTTTAGGTCAATACTTCGAAAATTTGATCATTTTTTTGTACAGAATGAAAAGTCTGAACAATTGCTTAAATCCATAGGAATTGAGAATGTTACGATCGCTGGGGATACCCGCTTTGACAGGGTGAGCGAAGTAATAAGGAAAGCCAAAGAAATTCAAATCGCCAAAGAATTTAAGGGAAGCGATAATGTCATGGTGGTTGGTAGTTGTTGGTCAGAAGACCTCGGGTTGTTGGCACCCCACATAAACGGAAGCGCAGGGAAACTAAAATTTATCATTGCCCCACACGAGGTCAAAGAATCGTTTCTTGTTGAAATAGAAACCGCACTAGACGTTAAAACAATAAGATATTCTCGTGTTAAAAGTGATGTCAATCAATATGATGTACTCATTATTGACAATGTGGGCATGCTTTCGAGCCTGTACAGGTATGGAGAGTTTGCGTTTGTTGGAGGTGGTTTCGGCAAAGGACTTCACAATATTCTTGAAGCAGCTTGTTATGGTATTCCAATATTCTTTGGAAATAAGAACTATCAAAAATTTCAGGAGGCAATTGAACTCATCATGCGTGGCGGAGCATTCGATGTAAAGGATTATGCTGACTTCAAATCAAAGTATGAGTTACTTATCAACAGACCTGAAAATTATGTATTGGCTTGTGATGTAACAAAATCTTATGTAGAAGAGAACACCGGTGCCACTCAAAAAGTAATTGACCACTGTCATTATTTACTGGATAAACTATGAAAGGTCGAGTAATGAGATCCACAGGATTGTGGTATAATGTACTTGGTGAGGACTCCAACTTATACTCCTGCCGCGCAAGGGGTAAATTTCGGTTGGATGAAATTAAAGAATCTAATCCAATAGCTGTAGGTGATTATGTGATTTTCGATCATGACCAAAAGGAAGGCCACATCACTGAGCTATTGCCACGTGTAAACTTAATTGAAAGAAAGTCTGTAAAAAAAACAGGACACAGTCATGTATTGGCTGCCAATGTGGATCAGGTGATGTTGATAGCAACACTAAAACAGCCTCGTACCTCGCTGGGATTCATTGATCGCTTTTTGGTTTCAGCGGAGGCATACAGAATTCCTCAAATCCTGGTTTTCAACAAAAGAGACACCCTGAATAGTAGCGAACTGGAGGAATTGGATGAACTACTTTACTTGTACGCAACTATAAACGTAACCACCCAATCCATTTCAGCAACAGCTGATGAAAGTCTGGAAGAAATTCAGAATATACTTTACGGAAAGACTACTCTGGTTGCGGGTCATTCCGGAGTAGGTAAAAGTACTCTTTTGAACAGATTGTCAGATACCATTCAGCAATCAGTCAGTGAAATTTCTGATTTTTCCGAGAAAGGCACACACACCACCACCTTTGCGGAAATGTTTCAAGTCAACTCCTCTACATTTCTAATTGACACGCCAGGAGTAAAAGAGTGGGGTCTAATGGATATGAATAGCCAGGAGATATCTGATTATTTCCCGGAAATGAGAGAAAGAAGGCTCAACTGTAAATTTGGATCAAGATGCATTCATCTGACAGAACCCGGTTGCGCAATTTTAGCGGCAATAGAAAGTGGTGATATTGCTTTGTGCCGATATCAAAGTTATGTGAGCATGGTATCAGCAGATGACAACCGAAGATAACTACCCTTTAATGTCTTTCAATAATCTGAAATAATCAGCAGTCAAACTAAAATCAAACAGCTTGAGTGAAACTTTTATTTCGTAGCGTATACGATTAATAAGAGCCTGTTTTTCCTCCGGAGTTTCATTCAATTCATTGATCTTTCTGCACACTTTAAATGTCGACCGCAGTTGCCCGGATCCTCTTACAAATTGTTTACTATTCATCGCATCATTGAGCACTCTGCGCTTCACCAATGGTTTGGGAATATACAAGTACTTAAAGTGTCTTGAGGAGCGAATCCAAAAATCAAAATCCTCATACGCCAATTGTTCATCGTACCCATTTAATAACTCAAGCACTTTCCGTTTTATCAACATAGTAGGTGATAGAATGAAATAACGTGCAATTAACTCACGATAGATATCTCCTTGAGGAATGTTGTCGTGAGGATATTTATCTGAATGAAAGCCAATGAGATTACCCACATCATCAATTAATTGTGCATCAGAAAACTGAACACCAAAATCATCCTGTACGCGATCGAATGCTTTTACTCCCTCCTCAATTCTAGTCGGAAACAAAACATCATCTGCCGCAAGATCTATGATGTAAGCCCCGGAACTTAACTTAAGTCCTTTATTAAAAGCTGCGCAGTTTCCAACATTTTGTTCAAGGCTGATAAACTTTATTTGCTCTTTTCCTTTTACAAAACGTTTTATTACCTCCTCACTATTATCTGTGCTTGCATCATCAACAACAATCAATTCCACCGCAGGGTAGGTTTGCCCTATAACTGATTGCATCGCTTCCACTACATAGCATGCATGATTATAGCACAAGCATATAACAGACACCAGGGGTGAGGACATTAGGTTAGTATTTTTTCAAAAGTCAGTTTCATCGCAAGCGCTGCACCCAAACGAAGTTTAAAGTCAATCAAAGAAAAATTGGGCTTTCCACCCCAGGCAGAAGTTCCCAAATCAAGTATATCAAAGCGGTGTTTGCTGCACCAATGGTACATTTCCCCAAGAAGAAAAACTACCGGGCTTAATGGGTCGGAAGATTTGGTGTGCGCTGAGTAAAAATTATACAACACTTTTTTATTTACTTTTATGGCAATTGATGCTGCTATCAAATCAGTGGCTTGATAAACACCAAATAAGACAAAGTGACTCTGTAGTTTTTTGACAGTTGCATTTAGTTCTTTGTAAGTCATGCTCAGAGTTTGGTCCCGTTCCTCCCTGCAAGCCAATATGAAATCATAAACTTCATTAAGATGGCCGGTTGGGATTATTTTAAAATTCAAATTGGCCTTCAAACTTTGTTTGAGCTTTCTTCTCTCCCAGCCATCTATCACCTCCTCAAAGGGAGTTGTTGATATTTGTACACAAGCACCCAACTCTGCATTACCAATTTGATATTGGTGATTAAAAAGCAAAACAGACAGTTTGTTATGATGATTAACGCCATACTTTTCAGGTGGGCATTTGATAAGTATCTTTTTTGCTCCGTACTTTACTAACTTTTCTTCCACAAATTGTATAAAATCAAATAAACACTTTGTAGTGACGGCATTGGAAAACTCAAAAGATCCGAAAGGGGCGCGTACCGGGCTGATTGCCGTGTCCTCCATCAAACAAAAATGAATGGATGCCACCACCTTCTTCTTGTCCTTTCGCAACAGATGAAATGAATGCCACTTATTGGATGATTGCAGCATTCGATGTGCTTTTGTATTAAAGAGCGATTCATCAAAATCATTTTTGAAATCACGTGGTTTTGCACCTTCAAAAAACTGATACAAACCATCCTTTTTGTCCTGATGTTGGTTCGCCATTCTTTATGCAGCCACTTTGGTTTTCACTTTACTCCAATCCTTAATTTGCCAATGCACCAACCCTGTTGTAAGGTGATTGCCAACATGGTCATGGATCTTTACCTCACAAATCACGACTGTTGCCTCCTGACTTTTTAAAGGTGAGTAAATTTTATCCCTGAGCCAGTCTTCACTAATTCTAAATTCAGCATACGCATCCATCTTCCCCTGATAGTGATAATCCATTTCCAACTTTTGCATGATGAGTCTATATTTTTTTGCGTCCAGCTGCGTGATCAGCAGAAACCCAGTTGTAAATTCAGAAATGGTCGCCAATGCACAGGCATGCAGGCCTTTTATGTGGTTAAAATTACTTTTTCTATAAGGTATGCATGTCTTTAGATAGTAATCCTCAATCTCCAACACACGAAAACCGTGTGGTTTATTGAAAGGTATCATCCTGTCCAATAAGAAATTAAGAAGCCATCGGTAAAAAGATGACTTTTTTGCTTTTTCGACTATCTTGGCAGAATCAAACATATTTAACTGATTTTTTAGTAAGTTATGAATTGTGTCATCAGAGAACAAAATTTAAAATTACCTTGCAAAAGGTGATTGACCTTTCATAACAGAACACATTTACCTCCATATACCATGAAAAAAAATATAATCGTCCTGGGATCAGGGTTAGTAGGAAAAGCAATGGCGCTTGATCTGGCAAACGATTTTAATGTGACCGCTACAGACCTCAATCAAGAAGTGCTTAACACTTTTAAAGATTCGAATATCAAAACCTTGCAACTTGATTTTTCAAAAATAGATGATCTTAAAAAAGCTATCCAACCATTCGATTTGGTGGTGGGTGCCGTTCCTGGTTTTATGGGTTTTCAGACTGTTAAGGCCGTAATCGAATCGGGCAAAAACATGGTCGATATCTCCTTCTTCCCAGAAGATCCTTTTCTTCTGGACGAACTTGCTAAAAAAAATAATGTTACTGTCGTTACCGACTGTGGTGTTGCCCCTGGGATGGGCAACATCATTCTTGGCTATCATAACCAACGCATGAAAATCGAAAAATATGAATGTCTAGTTGGTGGTTTGCCAGTAGTACGTGAGTGGCCTTATGAATACAAAGCCGTCTTCTCCCCTATTGATGTGATCGAAGAATATATTCGTCCTGCGCGGTATGTTCAAAACAGTGCTGTCGTTGTAAAGGAGGCATTGTCCGACCCGGAAAATGTTCATTTTGATGGCGTTGGAACACTTGAATCATGGAACTCAGATGGGCTGCGTTCTTTAATTAAAACCATGCCTAACATTCCCAATATGATTGAAAAAACACTTCGTTATCCTGGATGCATTGAGTATTTGAGAGTATTAAGGGACACTGGTTTTTTCTCATATGATCCTGTAGATGTTGGAGGTCAACAAGTAAGGCCTATTGACGTTACGTCCAAACTTCTTTTTCCCAAATGGAAATTAAAGCCAGGCGAGGAAGAATTTACTGTGATGAGAATAATTATTGAAGGAACTGAAAATGGACAAAATAAAAAGTACCAATACTATTTATTGGATCGCACCGAAAAGGAGACGGGTATACTTTCAATGGCCCGAACTACTGGATACACTTGCACCGGAGCTGTCAATCTTGTGATCGATGGTCGCTTCAATAGAAAGGGAATTAACCCCCCAGAATATTTGGGTGAACAAGAAGTTCACTTTCAATTTATGCTTCAATACTTAAAAGACAGGGGGGTAAACTATAATGTTGATACTCAATAAAAGCTAGTGTAGTCCATTATTATTATTATCTTCAAATCTATATCTAAAGTATCCTACGTTTCAACGATTAAAAATGACAGTAGAAAAGAAGCGCCCGACCCTTCTCCTTGCACTCATTCCGATCATAGTTCTCATTTTTCTTTTGGCGATCAATGTATTGGTGCTTGGCACTGACGCTACGAGCGGCCCCAATCAAATCGGACTCTTATTAGCAGCAGCAGTAGCAGGAATAATCTCAATCCGCCTGGGGTATACATGGGATGAAATCCAAGAGAGTATGCTGAGAAGTATCAACACCGCCATGGGAGCGATGCTCATACTCTTGATGATCGGGGCACTTTCAGGAACATGGCTACTGAGCGGAATAGTCCCCGCCATGATTTATTATGGCCTCAAAGTTCTTAATCCAACCATCTTTTTATTCGCAGCCTGCATTGCATGTGCTATCGTTTCTGTTGCCACAGGAAGCTCCTGGACAACAGTAGCCACTATTGGAATCGCCTTACTAGGGATTGGCAAAGCACTCGGGTTGCATGAGGGAATTATTGCAGGAGCAATTATCTCGGGAGCCTACTTTGGAGATAAAATGTCCCCCCTATCCGATACCACAAATCTGGCACCAGCCATGGCAGGCACGGATTTATTCACGCATATAAAATACATGGCGATAACCACAATACCATCTATTGTAATCACGCTAATCATTTTTCTTGCGTGGGGATTTATGCAGGATACTTCAGGAGAATTGGTTAATACCGATTCTATTTTATTAACTATTGAGAAATCATTTAATCTTAATCCGCTTTTATTCCTGGTACCAATTGGCGTAGTCGTATTAATTATAAAAAAGGTGCCTGCTTTACCGGCACTGCTTGTGGGTTCACTCCTGGGTGGAGTGTTTGCTGTCATATTTCAACCCCAGGTTATCAATCAAATATCTGGTGTTGAAGGTAATTACCTGGAGTCGTCCTTCATTGCGGTAATGCGCGCCATGACCACCACTATAAATGTGCAAACAGATAATCAAATGATTACCGATTTGCTGACGGGAAGAGGAATGGCCGGAATGCTAAATACCATTTGGTTGATTCTAACAGCTATGATCTTTGGTGGAATTATGGAGAGCTCAGGATTACTTCAGCGTATTGCGGATGAGATCATAAGATTTGCTCATGGTACGGGGTCATTAGTAGCTTCTACCGCAGCCACCTGTGTATTTTTTAACGTAACTGCTTCTGATCAATATATGGCCATCGCGGTTCCTGGCAGAATGTTTTCCGACACCTACAGAAACAGGGGGTACAAGCCAGAATTGCTAAGCCGAACACTCGAGGATGCAGGAACTGTTACCTCTGTTTTAGTCCCTTGGAATACTTGTGGAGCCACCCAAGCAGGCGTACTGGGGGTCGCCACCATGGTCTATGCGCCATTTACGTTCTTCTGTATCATCAGTCCATTTATGACTATTTTACTTGCCTTTCTTAATTACAAAATCAGAAGAATCACAGATGCCTGACCATTCATGTCATAGCGAACAAAGATTAACCATTAGCAAGGAGGAGATCAACACACTTCCCCTTGCCACTTTTGAGGGTGAGGTAAAGCTCATTACCGAAAAAGAAAAGATAGCGGAGGCCTTTGAAGAAATTACTTCGCATGAGATTGTGGGGTTTGATACTGAAACCAGACCCAGTTTTCACAAAGGCCAATTTTATAATGTGTCCTTGCTTCAACTTGCGCTCCCCGACAAAGCCTTTCTCATAAGACTTAATTATACAGGTTTCACTAAAGAAATGGTTTCCTTTTTTGAAAATGATGAAATACTAAAGGCTGGCGTGGGAATCAGAGATGACATTAAGGCACTTCAGAAATTAAAACGATTTAACCCTGATGGATTTGTTGAACTCTCCACAATTGCCCGAAACAAAGGCCTACAAGTTGAAAGTGTGAAGAAACTTGCTGGGTTAATGTTAGGATTTCGGATTTCGAAAAGTGCACAAACGAGCAATTGGGAAGCTGAACAGTACACTGAAAAACAAATCAGCTATGCAGCAACTGATGCCTGGGTTTGCCTTAGGCTCTATTCTTCACTGATGAATTATGAATAGTTTCTAGAGAACCATTCCTATTCTTTAGAAACCAAAGAATTGTAATACAAAAATGCATTCACTAAACCCCGTTGTTCTTTAATATTAAGTTGATTCACCTTAATATACCTATTCACTTCATCTCCCCTATCCCCAAATAATGCAATCAGCTGTTTCTTCTTTTTGATCTCAAAAAGTTCCTTGTTTCTGGCGTAATAAAACATTTCGCGCTTATTGATTTGTGTGTCTTTGTTTCCCACATCAAACGCGGGCACATAATCCGGGCGCTTTATCCAAATTGTTGTCCGTTTAATCAGAGGAATATCACCATCTACCAATACTTCAAGGAGGCCACTTAGTTCAATGCCACTTTCAGTGTAATCCATCGCATTGACAAAAGCCCTTGGCAATTGCGTAATAGAGTCGTACCATATAAGGCTTTCAACCTGATTGACCTTTATCAATTTAATCTGTTTGCCCACCATTACTTCAATGGCATTGCTTTCTATATCATATTTCACAGGATACCCTTCAATTATTTTTTCTGAACCATACATGAGAATCGATGAAGGATTCCACTTAGTATCAAGATAATAATCACCTAAAACCCTACCCGGATCCGTATCAACACCATAAAGTAAATCCGATCGACTAATTCCCCCAGCAGAAGATAATCCGTCCATTGTCTGCCTTATTCTTATCTGAGGAGGCAATGCATTCTGACCCCAGGAAAAATCCGGCAACAAAACAAAACCCAGGCAAATCAAGGATATACTGTACTTCATTTTCACTTAACAGTTTGTTTCAACATATTAGACCTTGTCAAATATAGGTTATTCCCAATTGAATTTCATTCCCCAATTGAATTTAGGAATAATTGATTTATTTATGGTCATTTGTGCAGTTCTGATTGAATCTATAACCAAAAATGGGTGATTTAATCATGCATTAGTCACCCTGCTAAATGAGCAAGTATTGAATTAAAACCAACTATAACCTTGGCTAGCCTACCTCGTAACGTCTGGTTATTAACAATTGCTCAGTCCCTAATGATGGCCGTATCGTCTATGGTCGTATTTGCCGGAGGTCTTATTGGTACCAAACTTGCCCCTTTTGATAAATTATCTACTCTTCCAATTGCCTGTATGGTGGTTGGTACTGCCAGCGCAGTAGTTCCGGTAACTTTTCTAATGAAGAGACTGGGCAGGAAACGCTCATTTATTTTTATTCTGATCTACTCCATTATCATTTCCCTGCTTGCTGCATATACTATCTATTGGCAAGCATTCTACTGGTTTTGTGCAAGCACCTTTTTGTTTGGAGTCACCAATGCTTGCGTTATGCAATTCAGATTTGCCGCAATGGAAAGTGTGACCCCTGATTTAATTCCTAATGCAGCCTCCAGTGTATTGTTGGGTGGTATCGCAGCTGCATTTATTGGCCCAGAAGCGGCCGTTTTTGGTAAAGATCTACTTCCAACAGAATTCATGGGATCATTTCTATTACTGGCATTACTGTTTGTAGCCGCGTTACTGGTACTGCTCGGGTTCAAAAATCCAAAAATAGAATTGGTTGAATTCGAAAATGCTCCAAGAACGATGAAGGTCATTTCAAAGCAGCCGGTATTTTGGGTTGCTATTTTAAGCGCAGCGGTGGGCTACATGATTATGAGCTTTATAATGACTGCTACTCCGGTGAGTATGCATGTTATGGATGGTCACTCATTAAGCCAGACAAAATGGGTCATACAAAGTCATATTATAGCGATGTACCTCCCATCAATTTTTACTGCATGGATTGTAAAAAAATTAGGCATCACTAAAATGATGATCTACGGGTTGATCGCTTACCTTGTCTGTCTGGCCATAGCCTACTCCGGGCATCACCTGGGCAACTATTGGATATCGCTTGTTCTTTTGGGTATTGGTTGGAATTTTCTATTTATTGGAGGCACCACGCTTTTACCTCAAGCCTATTTACCCAATGAACGATTCAAGGTGCAGGCCTTCAATGAGTTTATTGTCTTTGGAACCCAGGCCATTGCATCGCTTTCAGCAGGATGGATCGTTTACGCAGTGGGTTGGGAAGCAATGTTGTTATTTACGTTACCGATCATTTTCATTCAATTGATAGTGATATTAAGATGGTCGCGCTCCAAAGCTCGGGCTACAACTATCCAGTAGTTTGTATTTTAATTACTTCATTTACTATATTCAATAAATGTCTGATTGCTGAGTCTATGGTGGATACTGACTTTATTACCACAACATTAGTTGATCTCGTAAGGATCAATTCAGTGAATCCGGATTTGGAAAAAGGAGGTGCCGGTGAAGCAGAGATTGGCGCCTACATCCACAATATTCTTTTATCCCAGGGTTTCCATTCCACAATTGATACCATAGTTGATGGAAGGGTCAACGTAATAGGAAAACACACAGGCAAAGGCAATGGCAGATCATTAATTCTTAATGCCCACATGGATACCGTTGGTGTACAGGGCATGGTAAATCCGTTTGGTGCCACAATAACAAATGGAAAATTGTTTGGCAGGGGAGCCTATGATATGAAAGGAAGTATTGCGGCAATGCTTGGTGTTGCAAAGGCCATTTCAGATCAAAAAATAGAATTGGCTGGTGACTTGATTTTGACCTTCGTAGCAGATGAGGAGTACGATTCCATAGGTACACAAGCATTATTGAAAGACCTCTCTGCGGATGCCTGTATTGTTACTGAGCCAACGGATTTGAAAATATGTTTAGGACATAGGGGTTTTGGGTTATATGAAATAACTGCACAAGGAAAGGCCGCGCATGGCGGGTTACATAAAGAGGGTATTGATGCCAATATCAAAATGGGTAAGGTGCTCTGTGAACTTGATCGATTTTCCCATCACATTACAGCCACAAGAACTCATCAACTGTGCGGGGAAGCCTCCTTGCATGTGCCTTTGATAAATGGGGGGCAAAGTTTATTCATCTACTCCAATCAATGCACAATAAACGTTGAGAGAAGAACATTGCCAGGCGAAGGAGAGACAACTGTTTTTCAAGAATTAAAAAATATTCTTAGCAAAATTCAAAAAGAAGACAAATATTTTAATGCAACCATCAAACAATTGATGTGGAGGAATCCTCACGAAATATCAAAAGACTCACCCATTGTTAATTCACTGACAAATAGCATCAGTCATGTTAACACTGCTGAATATATTGGGCATACTTGGTGGGAGGATTCCGGTTTGTTTGGAGAGGTTGGCATTCCCACTGTCATCATCGGGCCGAAGGGCGGTGGTATCCATCAGCAGGAGGAGTGGGTGGAACTCAATTCCGTTTTTGAACTATCACGTATTTTGTTAAAAACAGCAATTAATTTTTGTGCTTAATGGTAAGTATTGAAACATTTCGTCAATTCGCCAATGCATTTCCAAATGTTATCGAATTGCCTCATTTCGAAAAAACTTCATTCCGTGTCAATAAAAAAATATTCGCTACACTGGATGTCAGTAGCGCACTTGCTGTGGTAAAGCTATCCCCCATTGATCAATCTGTATTTTGCGAATTTAATAAGGAAATCATATACCCTGTTAAAGGCGCCTGGGGCAAGCAGGGATGGACCATGGTAGAATTGAAAAAAGTAAAGAAAAATCTATTTATTGATTTACTCACCACTTCATATACACTGGTAAGTACTCCAAAATCAAAGTCAACCAAAAAGAAAAACAATGAATAAATTTCCACTTCTTCTCCTTACAACCCTATTATTTTTGTCTTGTCAGCCACCTCAGTCCACAGAAGTCACCTATTCAACCTCTGAAAAATTTAAAACTATGAACCTCCCCTTCTCAGAGGCTGTCATTGTTGGCAACACGATTTATCTGTCCGGACAGATTGGAAATATACCCGGCCAGCTAAGCGTGGTGGAGGGTGGAATAAAGAATGAAGCAAAGCAGGCAATGGAAAACATAAAAACAGTATTGGAAAACAATGGCTCATCAATGGAAAACGTAATAAAATGCACTGTCATGCTTGCTGATATCAATGAATGGGCCAGTTTTAATGAGGAGTATGTGAAGTATTTTCCAGGTGATAAACCCGCACGAAGTGCATTTGCAACAAATGGTCTTGCACTCAACGCAAGGGTTGAAATTGAGTGTATTGCTATTATAAAGAAATAATTCCCGTTAAAATCTGCTGATCTAACCTCGTATTCTTCCGTTTAGGCAGAAAATATTCTAGTCATCAAATTCCAGCGTGTTAACCGTTTGGGATTATCTATATTGTTACGTAATAAATGAAAACTCCCATGAGCGCAAAATTATCAATATTGGCAACCGCCATAATGGTGACGATCACCTCGGCCTTCTGTCAAATTCCAAAACCATCTGAAACCTTTGGATTTGAACCTGGAGCCGATTATAAAATGGCTACCTATGATCAAATGCTGTCCTATTATGAAAAGTTGGACGCAGCTACAGATCGTGTGAAAGTAACTGAAATTGGAAAATCCGTTAGGGGAAGGCCTATTAAATTAATTTTTATTTCCAGTGAGGAGAACATGAAATCGCTGGATAAATGGAAAGACATAAGTGCAAAAATGGCACGAGCCAGTGTTTCTGAGGAAGAAGCCAGGCAACTATCAAAAGAAGGAAAGGCAATAATCTGGTTTGATGGAGGTATGCATGCCTCTGAAAAAGCCCATGCCCAAATGACCCCTGAATTGCTGTACAGAATAGCCGCTGAGGAATCTGACGAAATGAAAAAAGTTCGCGACAATGTAATCACCCTGGTTGTTCCCGTCATCAACCCTGACGGGCTTGACATTGAAGGTGCATGGTATAAGAAAAACCTTGGAACTATCTATGAAACTTCCGGACCTCCCATCCTCTACCAGGAATACGTAGGTCATGACAACAATCGTGATTGGTTCATGGGCAATATGCCTGAAACCAAAGCTGTGATGAATGTATTGTACAATGAATGGTATCCACAGATCGTGCATAACCATCATCAATCTGCGCCAGCATGGGCAAGAATTTTTATACCTCCCTTCAGGAGCCCTGTAAACATGAAAATACATCCAGGTGTCACTACAGGTGTTAATCTGGTAGGAACAGCAATGGCCAATCGATTCGCCATGAAGAAAATGCCTGGTGCCATATCGATGACTACTTATGAAATGTGGTGGAATGGAGGAATGCGTACTGCTCCCTATTATCACAATCAAATTGGTATTCTCACCGAAACGGCACACACCTCTCCCACTCCCCGTTTCTACCCACCCGATTCTATTCCAGAAACTATAGGTGGACGATCTGCGAGGGATGGCGTTTCAAAAACAGTTGACGGTACAGAAGTATTTTATCCTTACCCATGGAAAGGTGGCGCATCGCATTTCCGGGATGCTGTGGATTACATGATTGAGGCTTCTATGGCCGTGGTTGATCTTGCTGCAGAAAAACATGATGAATTGTTATACAATATTTATTCGATGGGAAAAGATGCCATTGAAGATAAAGATGGCGCATTTGCGTACGTGATCCCAACGAATCAATGGGACAAAGCGGAAGCAGTAAATATGGTTAATGTTTTCATCCGTGGTGGAATTGAAGTGACTGAAGCCACAAGCAAATTTAAAGTAGGTGACAAAGAATACGATGCGGGCACCTTCATCATGTATGGCGCACAGTCGTTCCGTCCTTACTTGTCTGACCTGATGGAAAAGCAAAACTACCCCGATCTTTATCAGTATCCTGGTGGGCCTCCAATAGCTCCATATGACCTTACCGGCTGGACTTTACCCATGTCTATGGGAGTGAATGTAGATCGTATCACTCAGTCCTTTACGGCAAAAACAAAAAAGATCAGTGGGGAAATGAAAATGCCTGCTGGTAATGTGGACGGAAAAGCATCCTTTGGATTTGCGATGAGCAGCAAGGAAAACTTGAGCGCGACAGTAATCAATAGATTGCAAAAGGGAGGAGAAAAAATATCCATTGCTCAGGCCAGCTTTACCGATGGCAAAAATAGTTTTGACAAAGGAACATTCATTATCGAAAGTGGAAGCCAGACTCAAAATACCGTTAGTGGCTTGAGCAAAGAGCTAGGCGTTTCCTTCACCGGTCTTGCCGCAAAGCCTTCAAACCTTAAGCCAATGAAAAAGGTAAAGGTGGGTATTTATAAATCCTGGGATGCAAGTATTGACGAAGGTTGGACTCGCTGGGTACTCGAGCAATTTGAGTTTGATCTGGATACATTACACAACGCGGACATTCAAGGTAAAGATTTAAGCAAGTATACAGCTATCATTTTTCCTTCTCAGTCTCCTGAAGACATTATGTATGGTCATAGACCAGGCACAATGCCCGAACCGTATGTAGGTGGATTGGGATTGAATGGACTGGTCAGCATAAATGATTACGTGATTAATGGTGGTGTGCTCATCATGTTTGATGAAGCGAGTGACTTAGCCATAGACGAGTTCAATCTTCCGGTAAAAAATTCGGTGAAAGGATTATCTTCCAGCCAGTTTTTCATCCCTGGATCAATCATCAGAATGAAGGTAAATACAGATGACCCATTGGCTTATGGAATGAAGGCAGAAGCAGCTGCTTCTTATTCCCGAAGTCGGGCATTTGAAACGATAACACCTTCGCGCAAAGCAGAGGGAGGTAATGAACTAATAAAATTACCAGTTCCTCGTCCTGATGTTAAAGCTGTTGCTACCTACGCATCTTCTGATTTACTGATGAGTGGATGGGCACTTAATCCTAACAGAATCAAAAATAAAGGAGCTATGATGAATGTAGCGCATGGAAATGGCAATGTGATTTTATTTGGCTTTCGCCCTCAATTTCGCGGGCAGTCACGCAATACTTATAAATTGATTTTTAATTCAATCTATTTAGGAGCCACCAAATAAGTAGTTCTACCTTAAAAGAAAAAACCCCGCAAGTCGGGGTTTTTTTATGGGTATAAACCCTCTTCTACTATCATATTTTTCTTCTTATCAAAAGCCGAAAAAGCCTGATAATAATTGAGAGGATGAGTATTCCTATAATACCAAACTTCATACTCGCTGATATGGCAAAAGTATAGGACGGAATTGGATGCAGCTTCAAGAAGACAACCATCAAAATATTTTCAACCACATCCAATATACCCGCTAATAATGCTGCATAAATCAAAACGGTTGTAATACTGTCCTTTGATAAATCTTTACTACGAGTAAGTACAATAAGCACAATTAAAAAACTCGTATACGCCAAAAGAAAAGGAAAATCGAGCCCTATATTCACCACCGCAGCTTCTAGACCATTCGAGCTTAAAGACAATGGATTATTACAATCATTCATTCTCCACACCTCCTTTATCCTTAATGCTTTTTGGTGATCAAATGCCAATTCCAGATCAACGATAGCCAACGGGGTAACCGAAGTGATCAGGCAGGAGGAAGAAGGGCGCATACTTAATGCTGTGCCTACCATCAGAAGCAAAACAATCCAAAACGTTTTTGCCTTGTGATCAGTGATGTAACGAATCTCTCTTTCAATGTTCAGAATAAACATGGTAACCAAGTTACTGATTGTGGAGCCCCGAAAACAGAGGGTACAAAAAAGAAGCTGTCTCAAAAGTTAAAGAATGTCGATTTTCTGAGCGAAAGCGAAGAATCTCCATTGTTTGAATCTACAATAGGGATGTTTCGCTTTTGCTTAAAAAAACGTGCCACTTTTGAGACAGCCTCTTTTTACATATCATTTAGCAATCTATGTTAATTCTTATTCAAAGGCTCGTAATCTTTGAACGGGGAGATGCTTACCCCCTCCATCATACTTCGGTAGGTCGGCCATTGTTCCTTGTAGAAAGCATTCACCTTCTCAAGTATCTCCTTTGTCTTTTCTTCCGCGTGACCGTATACAACATTGTCACGGGCACTTATAGGATCCCTTGAAGAGTTCGCGTAGTACATGGCTGTGTTGATATAAGACACCGGTTCAGGAAACTCATTACTGGTAATACCCTGGCGTGTATCTTCTGCTCCAAGAATGTAATCAACCACCTTGTCTATAGAATCTTTGATGGCCTTAGTTTTATCTAAAGCATCTTTCAAATCATCTCTATTGGCTTCTTTCATTCTTTTCTCATAATCACTTGCTATTTCCTTCGACTCTCTTAATCGTTCTGTCGCTGTAGCAACCAATGTTTTCATTCCCTCAAGTTCTTTGACGCGATTGTAACGGGCTTGTAAATTAGCAGCGTCAGTTGTATACCTGGGATCAGATTTTACATTGATCATTGTGGAGTCTTTTTGATCTCCATAAGTGACTCTTAGTTTGTAGGTTCCTGCCAGCACTGTTGCCCCTCCTGGTTCAGGCGCATTGGCTTTCGGCTTGTCCCGGGAAGGATTCCTAACTCCTTTTTCATCCAAATTCCAGGTCATTCTATTTAGACCATTGTCCTTGGGTGCCAATCGCTTAAGTGTTCTTATTTTTTCCCCGGCTGAATTAAATACTTCCAGTGTTACTGAATCATACTTGAAAGTGGATTTTTCTTCTTTTTTCACCTCCTCTACAAGAACTGGTTCTGCTGACTTTCCTTTGCGCTTGGACTTAGTCTGAGGCTCTTCCTTCTTTACCTCCTCCTTCTTGTCCTCAGGCTTATTAATCACATAAGATATCAAGGCTCCAAGTGGCCTGTTTTCACCGCTGAACATGCCATCTCCCGGAAACAAGGCGCCAGCTGGTCCCATCGTCTCTACCGAGTAGGCATCTGGCGGTGTAAACACATGTAGTGTTTTATTCAGGGTTTGAGCACCACTCTTTACCATTTCTCTCAAAGGACGAATGTCATCCAACACGTAAACTGCCCTGCCAAAGGTTCCGATTACCAAATCATGTTCGCGTGGATGGATTACCATATCCATTGTTGATAGTCCTGCTGGATATCCACTTGTCCACTTTGTATATGACTTTCCTTCATCAAGACTTACGAACAAACCATTTTCAGTTCCAACAAAAATTAATTTAGGCTCAACAGGGTCTTGCACGACAGACAACACATAGCTGTTGTCACCCAATTGACTGCCGCTTACCATACTTTCCCAGGTTTGCCCATAATCTTTTGTTCTAAACAGATAAGGCTTAAAATCAAACTGCCTGTAATTATTAACCACAACAAAAGCCTCTCCTTTATTATGTATTGAAGCTTGAATCTGAGGTATCCATGCGCCCTTCGGCATGCCTGCTATTCTTGACGTAAGATTCGCCCAGGTTTTTCCACCATCCCTTGTTAGTTGCACTTGTCCATCATCAGTACCTACCCAGATTACTCCCTGCTCATTACTTGAAGGAGCAATCGTCAATATGGTACAATGATTCTCGGCTCCGGTTGCATCCATGGTCAACCCGCCACTCTCATGTTGTTTTTGTTTTTCAGGGTCATTTGTAGTCAGGTCTTTAGAAATGATCTCCCATGTATCTCCCTTATTCGTGCTTTTATGAACAAACTGACTCCCAAAATAAATGATCGAATTGTCAAATGGATCCTGAGCGAAGGCAGAGTTCCAATTGTACCTCAATTTCACATTTACATCAGGATGACTAGGGCGAATGTTTTTGGTATAGCCTGTTTCTTTGTCCCATCGACCAACAAAGCCTTGCTGCGACATTCCGTATCCATATCTGTTATTATCCGGGTCCGGAGCCATATCAAACCCATCTCCAAACATCAACATTTGAAAATAGGAATTTTTGATACCTCCAAAACGCCATACGTAGGCCGGCCCTACCCAGGAACCATTATCCTGCATACCTCCGTAAACATTATATGGCTGATCCATATCTACATTGATATGATAAAATTGACCCACTGGTATATTTTCCACGAAGCGCCAGCTCTTACCCATGTCATGAGTAATATTGAGACCACCGTCATTCCCGTCCAACATAAAAGAAGGATCTTCAGGGTGAATCCACCACGCATGATGATCAGGGTGAACGCCATTAAATGAAAAAGGAAGCAACGGACTGAATGATCTACCCGCATCTTCACTTACGTTTACCTCAGAAAAGATAGTATACAGTCTGTTCTCATTTTTAGGATCAGCATGAATCTCTCCGTAGTAAAACGGGCGGTCGCCAATCTGACCCATGTTTTCATTGACCATCTTCCACTTGAAGCCACCGTCTTCTGATTTATACAAGCCATTTTTCTTGCTCTCTATCAATGCATATACAATTTCTGGCTTGGCCGATATGGCTATTCCAATGCGCCCTAAGTCACCGGCCGGTAAGCCATCTTTATCGGTGCGCTTTGCCCAGGTTTTTCCGCCATCATAGGTAACATGCAATCCAGAACCAGGACCTCCTGATTTAAAAATCCATGGCCACCTTCTGTGCTCCCACATCGATGCAAACAATTTATTAGGGTTAGTAGGATCCATGACCAGTTCAGCGCATCCTGTTTTCTCATTTACATAAAGTATTTTTTCCCAGGTTTGACCCCCATCTGTGGTTTTAAAAACACCGCGCTCAGGGTGCTCTCCCCAGGGTGACCCAATGGCCCCCACATAAACAGTGTTAGGATCTTGTGGGTCAACGATAATACGATGAATATTGCGCGTTTTCTCCAGACCCATCAGTTTCCAATTCTTGCCTCCATCAAGGCTTTTGTATACTCCATAACCACCATTCAAGCTGTTCCGGGGATTTCCCTCCCCAGTTCCCACCCAAATTACAGATGGATTGCTTTGCTGGATGGCCACTGCCCCAATGGACATAACAGCTTCTTCATCGAAAATAGGCTCCCACTTGATACCTCCGCTTGTTGACTTCCATAGACCACCTGAAGCCGAACCTACATACATTACATCGCGATCATTGACTACTACATCAATTGCCGTAATCCTACCGCTCATTGCTCCTGGGCCTATACTTCGCGCCTGCATACCCTTTAATTTCTCCATATCCAGTTTTTGTGCAGACACCACTGATACTCCCAGTATGAACACAAGCAGTAATTTCAATTGTAAAAATTTTTGCATAATTAGATTTATTAGTTGGTTGAATACATTTTTAAAGATAGTAGTAGCAAGTACGCAAATCCATATTAAATGATTGCATTTTCGGATTAGTAGCCTTTGCCTTATTTAGGCGGCTCAAAACTGAATTGAACTTCCTTGGCATTGAAATGATGGATTTGTCCATTTTCTCCAATCATCAGTCGGCCATGATCATCCACCCCTCCAATAACGCCCACAAACTCTCGTTCATTTGACCTAAATATCCTGCGTTCTCCAAATCCGAACAATGAGTTTAAATAGTATTGCCTCACGCGATCATTTCCATTTTGCTTTATGGTGATATACCATTTCTCGAGATAGCCACATAGCCCCTCTAATGCACTCTGCAATTCGTAACTGATTCCTGAGACCATGGTCATTGAAACAGCATTGTTCAAATGGAATCCCTTTTGGTTTATATTAAGTCCAATACCAACGATCGAGTTGATAAACCCAGTCCCCTGAATTTGATTTTCAATTAAAATCCCACCGATTTTTCTGTCTTCCACCAGAATGTCATTGGGCCATTTCACACTCACTTTAGTGGAGAGTGTAGATTGGACAAAGTCTCTAACCGCCAGCGAAACCACCATATTGAGTAGAAACTGATCCTTAATGGCTAAAAATGAGGGCTTTAGAACAATGGACAAGGTTAAATTTTTTCCCGGCTCTGTCACCCAAGCGTTTCCTTGCTGGCCTCTGCCTCTCGATTGGTGGTTGGTTATAACAATAGTGCCTTCTGGCAAATCCTTCATTTGACTCAATTCAAGCGCCATAGAATTTGTGGAGTGACATTCTGGCACAAAGACGAGCTTTTTGCCTATGAAAAGCGTATTGGCAAGGATTTTATACACACTAAATGGTTAACTTTGTTGATTAAAACTGTAATAAAACCCTAAGATACTTAATGGCCAAAAAAAAGGCGGGAAGTCAGTCTGAGATGTTGAGTCAGGCGATAGTGCAGGGCATGCAAGAGAAAAAGGCCAGTGATATCGTTATTTTGGACTTGAGAATGGCAAAAAACGCAGTTGCTGATTTTTTTGTCATTTGTTCTGGAAATTCCGCGAGGCAATTAAGTGCCATCGCTGACGCCATTGATGAAATGGTCTCCAAAACACTGAATGAAAATCCATGGCACATTGAGGGCAAAAACAATAAAGAATGGGTGTTACTCGACTATATAACCGTAGTGGCACATGTTTTTCAAAATGAACGAAGATCCTACTATACTTTAGAAAACCTCTGGGGCGATGCTAAAATCACCTCAATCGAAAATTAAAAGAACCAAAAAATCACGAAGACGTTATTGACTTGAATTACAATTGAATGGCAGACAAGAAGAAAGATAATAATTTACTACCACCACGCGGCCCAAAGGGCAATTATCAACTGTGGATAATCCTGGCTTTAGTTGCGGTAATACTCGCAGTAAGCTATTTCAACCGATCTGGGGATCTTATTGAAATCCAATCCAGCGCTTTTGAAGACATTGTTCAGCGGAGAGACGCACAAAATATAGTGGTAATTAAAAATGAGGATCTCGTTGAGATTACACTTAAACAAGAAGCGTTGCAAAACGCAGTTTATCGCAACGAATTGGAAAGCAGCAGCCCTTTTGGTGTAAGCCCTACAGGACCTCACTATAAAATGCGCATTGGCACCATTGATCAATTCGCCAACTATTACAAGGAAATCACCGAAAAAATCCCGAAAAATGATCGTATTGATTTGAAATACGAAGAGCGAAGCGATTTTACAGGCATGATGCTCAACTGGGGATTTTTATTCCTCTTGCTCTTTGGATTCTGGATGCTGATGCGCAGAATGACCGGAGGGGGTGGCCCAGGGGGTCAAATATTTAATATCGGAAAGTCAAAAGCGGCATTGTTTGATGCTGAAAATAAGGTAAAGATCACTTTTGAAGATGTTGCAGGACTGGAGGAAGCCAAGGAAGAAATCCGGGAGATTGTCGAGTTCTTAAAGAACCCAGGTAAATTCACCAAGTTGGGAGGCAAAATTCCAAAAGGCGCACTATTGGTGGGCCCTCCAGGTACAGGAAAAACGTTGTTAGCAAAAGCAGTAGCCGGAGAGGCTGCAGTACCTTTCTTTTCACTATCGGGATCTGACTTTGTTGAAATGTTTGTGGGTGTAGGTGCCGCACGTGTACGGGATCTGTTTAAACAAGCAAAAGAGAAGGCTCCTTGTATTGTGTTCATTGATGAGATTGATGCAATTGGTAGATCAAGAGGAAGAGGACAAATGCCAGGTTCAAACGATGAGCGTGAAAATACTTTGAACTCGTTGCTGGTAGAGATGGATGGTTTCGCTACTGATAGTGGAGTAATCATTTTGGCAGCAACCAACCGACCTGACGTGCTGGATACTGCCCTTCTTCGTCCGGGTCGTTTCGATCGACAGATCAGTATTGATAAACCGGACATTTCCGGTCGTGAGCAAATATTTAGAGTTCATCTTAAGCCAATTAAATTGGCGAAAGAGGTCGACTCAAAAAAATTGGCCGCACAAACCCCGGGGTTTGCCGGAGCAGAGATTGCCAACGTTTGTAATGAGGCTGCACTGATAGCTGCAAGAAAAGATAAGAAGGAAGTAGACATGCAGGACTTTCAGGATGCAATCGACAGAGTAATTGGCGGATTGGAAAGAAAGACCAAGATCATTTCTCCTGAAGAAAAATTGATTGTGGCTTACCATGAAGCCGGACATGCCGTGGCTGGCTGGTTTCTTGAGCACGCAGATCCTTTGGTGAAAGTGAGTATCGTTCCCAGAGGTGCTGCCGCATTAGGGTATGCGCAGTATCTACCCAAAGAACAATTCTTGTATCAAACTGAACAGTTGATGGATGAGATGTGTATGACTTTTGGAGGTCGTGCCGCTGAAGAACTGGTTTTTGGCAAAATCTCTACAGGTGCTTTGAGTGATTTGGAGCGAACTACCAAAATGGCATACAGCATTGTTACTGTTTATGGTATGAATAAGGAGATTGGAAATCTTTCGTTCCACGATTCAAAGCAATCTGAATACAATTTCCAAAAACCCTACTCTGAGGCCACCGCAGAAAAAATTGATGTGGAGGTAAGGAAGATCATTGACGAAGCTTTTACGCGTACCCTGAATCTTTTGACTAAACATCGCGATCACCTCGAGGTAATCGCGCAAGAACTACTGGAGAAGGAGATACTATTTCAGTCAGATCTGGAAAGGTTAATTGGCAAGCGTCCATTTGCTGCTGAAACTACCTACCAAAAATTCACCAATAAACAAACTGCCTCAGAGATAAAAGAAGAGGAAGAGGCTGCCGCAAAGGTAAAGGCAGAGGCAGAGAAGGATGATGAAGCCGCTGTGGTAGAACAGAAAGATACGGGAGGTAGTACAGCAAACTAATTGGTTAACACCAAACAATAATTGAATCAGGTACCCAGGTACCTGATTTTTTTTATTAGCAAGTTATTATTAACTCGCATAGGAAGTGAATATTCATTGCAACCCGTTTTTATTATGAAGAAAGAGGTAATTCAACTACCGTCAGGTAAGAAGATATACTTCGCTTCTGATTTTCATCTGGGTGTGCCCACTCATGAGGCCAGCCTCACACGAGAAAAAAGAATTATCAAATGGCTGGATTATGTTAAGGAAGATGCACACTCCATCTACCTGCTGGGAGACATATTTGACTTTTGGTTTGAATACAAACATGTTATACCAAAAGGTTTTATAAGGCTTCAGGGGAAATTGGCTCAACTGAGGGATGATGGACTACCCATTTATTTTTTTACAGGCAATCACGACATGTGGATGTTTGACTACTTCCCGAAAGAACTTGGCATTCCCATTTATCGTGAACCCATCGAATTGGAAATTGGAAATCAGAAATTAATGATAGGACATGGGGATGGGCTAGGTCCAGGAGATTCATCATACAAGATTCTAAAAAAATTCTTCAACAGCAGATGGTGTCAATGGCTTTTTGCCAGACTTCATCCTAATCTTGGTATAGGCATTGCTAAGGTATGGAGTAGAAGCAGCCGGATAACCAATATGAAGAAAGAAGAGAAATTCAAAGGGGAGGAAAATGAGTATCTGCTCACCTACTGTCGTGAGTTAGAAAAAAATAGCCATCACGATTTTTATGTATTCGGTCATCGTCATTTGCCCCTGGATCTGGAAGTGGGCAGCAACAGCAGATATATTAATCTGGGCGAATGGGTAAACTTTAATACCTATGCCGTGTATGATGGCTCATCCATCCAACTAGAAACTTTTAGCGGATGAAATACTTCCTGTCATTGGTGCTGGTGATTACGCAATTGACGTCCTATGCTCAATTGAATAAGATCAAAGAGTTGGATATGACCCACATCTTAAACTCTTCAGTCGACAGGTTGGGGAATTTTTATTTTGTGCTTTCTACCGGAGTCATGCAAAAATATGATCCGGATGGCAACCTGTTAAATGAAGTTAAAGATGGTGTTGTCCCTTTAACGCTTCTTGAACCATGGAACCCTTTAAAAGTCTTCACTTATTCAAATAAAAGTAAGCTGATTAAATATTGGGATCATCACCTGGCCTTACTTGTAGAAAAACCATTGGAACCCTCATTCAGTATAACTCCACGACTCGTTTGCCCTGCCAATGAGGTGCACAAAGCGTGGATATTGGATGCGGCTGACTATACCCTAAAAAAAGTGAACCTCGCAACCAACGAGATTGAGATTGATGCAGTGCTTCCCAAAGAATGGGCAATTGATGATTCCAATTATGTTTTCATGCGTGAGTACCAGAACAGGATTTTCTTATTAGATAAAAATAAAGGAATTCTCATGCTGAATATGTTGGGCAAGCTGATCACCACAATTGAAGTGAAGGGGTTAGAATATTTTAATTTTATGGGTGAAGAGCTATGCTATAGAGAGAATGGCAAGATCCTCCTTTTTGATCTATTTACAGGAGAGACAAGAAAAATGGCAGACCTACCAGAACCGGGTAATATTTTATTCACCATTATTACGGATGAAAGATTAGTAGTAGGACGGAAAGGAAAAGTAATTTTCTATACACTCAATCAGTAGCCTTAAGGCTAAATTGACAATTGATGAAAATCAGTTGACAACCTATGGATAAAGGAAAAGGATAATTCATCCTTAAACAATTGTCAAATACAAATTTGTCAACTATCAATCCCCCACGGATACAGTCCTTTCAGCCAATGCTGAACTAGTTCTTTCTTCATATCCGTTCATCCTCCGTCCGAATTTGAACACAAATTCAATTTCAACACGCTAATACAGCACCAAAAATCGAATTGTAAAGCTGGCATTATTTTTAATACTACAATTAGGAATTAATTATTGAACAATGAAAAAATACCAATTGGGTGAGTTTGAAGAGATTGTAATGCTAACAGTAGCCATCCTTTACAAGGAAGCCTATGGTGTCTCTATTAAAAAAGAAATTGAAACAAGGCTAAAACGAAGTGTTAGTGTAGGCGCACTTCAATCTGCCTTAAAGAGATTGGAAGATAAAGGTTATCTAAAATCTTTTGAAGGAGGTGCAACAGAAGAAAGAGCAGGCCGGCCCAAGAAATTCTTTCAAATAACCGCATTGGGAAAACGAGCTCTGGAGCATGTGAAGAGCACACGTGATGAGTTGTGGAATTTAATCCCAAATATGGCATGGAACTCAAAGATGTTAGGATCATCCCTATAAATGGCAGTGTCACCCCTTCAGGGTTCACTTTTAACACGACAATGTCGTTCTATAATCATTCCATCCCTTCGGGATTAAAGGGAAGGAGCTTTATAAAAAATGATGATAACCCCGAAGGGTGAAAGGAATATAGAAACCCATGTTAACAAATTAAAAACACCAACAGTTTGGAATTTTACGATCAAAGAACATTTACAAAAATTTTAGAAATGAAAAGGAAGGTTACCCCCAAAACTCCCCCAGAATTTCTTTCATTGGCTCTGTCGTTCGAAATTGGTGAGCTCTATTGAAGGAGATTTGACAAAGTTATATGAGTAAGGAAGAAATGGTTGAGTTAATTAAATTCAATAAATACTATAGTAATGAACAACACAAGACTATCATAATAAATTGATGACAACCCCGAAGGGGTGAAAGGATTATAGAAATCGTTGTTCAACAAATTAAAAACCCCGAAGGGGTGACATTCTATGGCGGGAACATTTTCACAGATCTACATTCAGGTCATCTTTGCTGTAAAGGGCAGAGAAAATTTATTGCAAAAACCATGGAGAGAAGATGCATTCAAATACATAGCAGGTGTTGTCAAAAACAAAGGTCACAAACCAATTATTGTAAACGGTGTATCGGACCATGTTCACTTATTCATAGGGCTTAAACCTGCAATGGCATTGTCCGATTTGGTTCGTGACATTAAAAACAATACATCAAATTTCATAAACGAAAAGCAATACATTAAGGGAAAATTTTCATGGCAAGAGGGATACGGGGCATTCTCCTACGCTCATTCTCAAATGAATCAGGTATATCAGTACATATTGAATCAAGAGGAACATCATAAAAACCAAACGTTTAAAGAAGAATACCTGAGCCTTCTCAAAGAATTTGAAATTGAACATGATGAAAAATATCTATTCGAATGGATAAAGTAATGACAGTGTCACCACTTCAGGGTTCAGTTTTAACACGACAATATCGGTCTAATAAGTTGACAATCGGCAATTGACAGCAGGCAACATGTTATCAATTGTTTTTTGCCAACTCTCAATTATAGAATTGAAAAAATGAAATCAGAAAAACACAATCCTCCCAAGTTCGCTACCCGTTTCTTTCGATGGTTTTGTCATCCGAAATTGGTGAGTTCTATTGAAGGAGATTTGATGGAGTTGTATGAAGAGCGAGTTCGGAAAAAAGGGAAGCGAAAAGCAGACTTCAAATTTATTATCGATGTCTTGCTGTTATTCAGGCCCAGCATTATCAGACCAGCAGAAGGATATAGAAAATTAAACACTTACGGCATGTACAAAAGTTATTTAAAAATCGGATGGCGAAATTTAATGCGCAATAAAGGATATTCATTTATTAACATTGGAGGGCTCGCCATGGGCATGGCGGTAGCGTTGTTGATCGGCTTATGGGTTTATGATGAATTATCGTTTAATAAATACCATGAAAATTATGAAACGATAGCACAGGCTTATCGAAGTGAGATATTGAATGGCGAAAAGGAAGTTAATACTCCCCTTGTGACAGGCCTGGGCACCCTGCTCAAAACAGAGTACGGATCGCATTTTAAAAACGTAGCGATGGTACGTGCGCGAACTGAAGAAAGAGTCATTGCCTTTGATGAAAAAAAGTTCACTCAGAGTGGCTACTTTATGCAGGCCGAAGGGGCCGAAATGCTGTCCTTGAAAATGATTGAGGGTACAAGACAAGGACTCAAGGAAATGAAAAGCATTCTACTCTCGGAATCTCTTGCTAAAAAACTTTTTGGTAATGATGACCCAATCAATCAGGTGGTAATGATGGATGCCAAATGGGATTTAAAAGTAACAGGTGTGTATGAAGACCTGCCCAAGAATTCAACATTTAATGAAGCCTCTTACTTTGCTCCTTTAGATCTTTACATTGATGGTTGGGCAACGCTGGAAACCTGGGATAATTATTTTGTAAATGTTTTTGTCCAACTCTATCCCAGAGGCGATTTTGAAGAAACATCAAAAATTATAAAAGATGTAATGCTTTCACACGTGAATGCAGAGAGCGCTGAAAGAAAACCCGAAATTTTTCTACATCCCATGAGCCAATGGCATCTGAATTCAGAATTCAAAAATGGCGAGTTAGTAACGAGCAAACTCATGATGTCGGTTTGGTATTACAGTGCTATTGGAATTTTTGTTTTGCTACTGGCCTGTATCAACTTTATGAACCTGAGTACTGCTCGTTCTGAAAAAAGAGCCAAGGAAGTAGGAATCAGAAAATCAATAGGTTCTTTACGAAGTCAATTGATTCAACAATTTTTTGGAGAAACTTTTTTAGTTGCGCTGATTGCAGCTGTCATTGCATTAATAACCGTTCAGTTGAGTCTGCCCTGGTTTAATAATATAAGTGACAAGAATATTTCCTTACCAATAGCCCACCCTCTGTTTTGGGTAATTGTTGCAGGATTTACCTTATTCACCGGACTGCTGGCAGGCAGCTATCCTGCTCTTTACCTATCTTCTTTCGATGCCGTAAAAATATTAAAGGGAACTTTCAAAGCCGGTCGGTTTGCCATGATCCCAAGGCGGGTTTTGGTTGTAGTGCAATTCACCGTTTCCATTACACTTACCATAGGAACAATCATTGTATACCAACAAATTCAATTTGCTAAAAACAGGCCCGTTGGTTATTCGCGTGCGAACCTAATCGAATTGAGAACTTCTTCACCCGAATACAAAGGGCAGTATCAGTCGTTACGAAATGAACTAAAAAATACCGGAGTGGTAGAAGAAATTGCTGAAGCTAACTATTCTGTAACCGATACCCGAGGTTGGAATGGTGGATTCTCCTGGCATGACAAGAAATATGACGCGGCTTTCAACACAATTTTTGTATCACATGAGTACGGTCAAACTATTGGTTGGGAGTTTATTGAAGGTCGTGATTTCTCACGTGCGTTCCCAAGTGACCTTTCCGGAATCATCATAAACGAATCTGCGTTGGAAATTCTGGATCTTGAAAATCCAGTTGGAGAATCTCTTAATTGGTCACCTGGTGGAAACAGCTGGGGTGATTATACAATATTAGGTGTTGTAAAAGATATGGTGAAAGGATCTCCTTATGAGCCTACCGATCCATCCATTATTTTCCTTTCAGATCGGGATATGGAATGGTTATATATTAAAATAAAACCAACAGTAAGCCCCCACGCTGCATTGCCCAAAATACAATCTGTTCTTGCTACCATAGTTCCATCAGCTCCATTTGATTATACCTTTGCAGATGAAGCCTATGGTGCAAAGTTTCGGGCTGAAGAACGAATCGGAAAGTTAGCTACGTTTTTCAGTGCACTTGCATTGATTATCAGTTGCCTGGGATTGTTTGGATTGGCTTCCTTTATGGCGGAGCAACGGACAAAAGAAATCGGTATTCGTAAAATAATGGGTGCTTCTGTAAGCCATCTTTGGACAATGTTATCAAAGGACTTTGTTATTCTTGTTATTGTTTCTTGCGCGCTTGCCATTCCCATTTCTTTCTACTTCATGAATAGTTGGTTGGGTCAGTATGAATACAGGACCGACATTTCGTGGAACATCTTCGTTATTACCGGAATAGGTGCATTTGTGGTAACGTTGTTAACTGTAAGTTATCAGGCAATAAAAGCAGCCTTGATGAACCCTGTAAAGAGCTTGAAAACAGAATAAATTTAATCCACCATTTTTTTTGGCCAATTCCAGGCAAGCCAAACGATGATTAGGGTAAGGATACTCTCTAAAAATGCCAAAAAAACATAAAAGGAATACCACGCTGAAATTGATCCAATTCCTATCAATATCATGAGCAATGAAAACAGAAATCCAAAAATAATATTAAGCCACCTATTGAGTACAGGCTTTGTGAGAATGGAAATTGAAATCATCAGTGCAGGGATGGCAAGAATGACTGATGCAAGAAATAACTCAATGGGACTACTCAACGCATTGTCTCCACTTATAAGTCTTTCCACTTTTCCAGGAACATATAATTCAAAGTAATCTCCATATATGTAGCAAAACATAACCGATGTCCAGAGAGCGGAAAGTTTGTGCTTAACATTGATTTTATAATCCTCCAATACTTGTGTGTTTATGCTCATTTTTTTGTCTTCTATGTAACTATACCATGACGAATCATTCTCATTGAGGTTACAGCCAAACATGTATTTTCACCCTGTATAATTAGTCTTTTTTGAAGTATCTCAATTTGGCATATAAAGCCCTTATTCCATTATTATCTTTGAAACCGCACGATAAACTGTTCATTTTTGAACATATTTGTACGACAGAGTACATCTATGGTGCTCATATGCATGTTTTCGGACGGTACCGAAGCTGGCATAGTTTTTCTATAAGAATAGCTTAACCTTAACCTGAATCACGTGAACGAAGGCGGAAAAATTTTAATGATCGATGACGATGAAGATGTGCTTTTGGCGGCCAAGATGCTGTTGAAAAAGTACGGTCATCAGGTCATCATTGACAAGAACCCAAATAAGATTCCATTCCTGCTCAACAATGACACCTACGATGTCATTTTGTTGGATATGAATTTCAGCAAAGACACTACCTCCGGAAAAGAGGGATTTGAGTGGCTGAAACAAATTAAAGAAAAAGATCCTGACGCGGTGGTAATTATGATTACTGCTTTTGGTGATGTAGAGATGGCTGTGCGAGCCCTTAAAGAAGGGGCAACAGATTTTATATTAAAGCCCTGGCAAAATGAAAAATTGATAGCCACTATCTCGACAGCCATTAAACTAAAACAATCTTACAACGAGGTAGACAAGCTGCGCAAAGCAAAGCAGATGCTCGAAGAACAAATCAGTCAACCTTTTAGAGATATTATCGGCAACAGTCCATCTATTAAAGAAGTCTTTACATTAATTGATAAAGTAGCTGCTACCGATGCCAATGTGTTAATCCTGGGTGAAAATGGAACCGGAAAAGAATTAGTAGCAAGGGCCATTCACCAAAAATCCCTGCGCAAAGACAATTCGTTTGTCAGTGTTGACATGGGAGCTATCACTGAAACACTTTTTGAAAGTGAGTTATTCGGTCATAAGAAAGGTGCATTTACTGATGCAAGAGAAAACAGAACAGGACGCTTTGAACTCGCCAACGGTGGCACTTTGTTTCTTGATGAAATTGGCAATCTTAGCATGACTTTACAAAGCAAACTGCTCACCGCTTTGCAATCCAGACAGATTACAAGAGTTGGTTCCAACGGCCCAGTTGATGTAGACATTCGTTTGATTTGTGCAACCAACATGCCACTGCACCAAATGGTGGATGAAGGAAAATTCCGTCAGGATCTTTTATATCGTATCAATACGGTTGAGATCAGAATACCGCCATTGTGTGAACGGGTGGATGACATCCCCATGCTTGCAGATCACTTTCTGAATTTTTATACCAAAAAATACCACAAGGACGTGGTTTCGTTTTCTGAAGCGGCCATTGCTAAACTAAAAAAATATGCTTGGCCTGGAAACATCAGAGAGCTGCAACATTCTATTGAACGTGCTGTGATAATGGCTGATTCTCCTACACTTCAGGAAAGTGATTTTCTGTTCAACAGAAAAGGTGGACCAAGTACTGAAAGCGACACCTTAAATCTCGATGATGTAGAAAAGGCCGCTGTAGTAAAGGCAATACAGCTTCATAGCGGCAATATCTCCAAGGCAGCGGACGAACTCGGATTAACCAGAGCATCGCTGTATAGGAGGATGGAAAAATATGGGCTTTAACCTACGTTCTCCTCTTGTCACTCGTATTGCTATTCTGGTAGCCACTGTTTTTGCCATGGCTTATGCTGTGGCCGGCTCATTTAATATTATCATTATCCTTGCATTAACTGGTGCCACCCTCTTTCAAATTTCTCACCTCATCAAAGAATTTGAAGAATCCAATGAAAATATTGCTTCATTCTTAGATGCCATACGTTTTGATGACCTGTCTTCCTCATTCAAAACGGATAGTGATGATCCGGCAGTTCAGCGTTTGCACAAGGAATTGAATGAGGCCATAACCAAATTAAAAACTTCCCGGAGTGAAAAGGATTCTGAATATCAATTCTTCAAAAATATTGTTCAACATGTAGGTATTGGTTTGCTCACTTTTAAGAAAGATGGCTCCATCCAAATAATGAACACAGCAGCCAAAAAATTATTACGAGTAAATAACGCCAAACACATTGATGATTTAAGAACTGTAAGTGACGTGTTGGTAGAAGCATTTCTTAAATTGAAAACAGGTGGACGTGAACTGGCACGACTTGTTCTGGCCGATGAAACAATACAAGTATCCATTTATGCGATTGAACTGACCTTGCGTGGAGAAGTAATAAAATTAATTTCAATAAATAATATCCAGAGTGAATTGGATGAAAAGGAAATGGAGGCATGGCAAAACCTTGTAAGGGTGCTCACTCACGAAATCATGAATTCAGTCACCCCTATCTCTTCTTTGGCCGGTGTGGTTGAAGACGACCTCAAGAGCAAAATGGAACAGCCAGTAGCCACCTTTAACAAAGAAGAGATGAATGACATGCATTTATCTATCCAGACCATCAGCAGACGCAGTGCTGGATTAATCCATTTTGTGAAGGAGTTTAAAAACCTATCACAAAGACCCCAGCCTAATCTTGCGCCAGTGAAAGTCAAGAAACTTTTAGAAGAAATGGCGGTACTCCAAAAAAAGGAACTCATCGATAATAAGGTAAAGATTGAAATAAGCATTGAACCTGACGACCTCATGATAAGTGCTGATAAAAGCATGATTGAACAGGTAATTATCAATCTTGTTAAAAATGCCATACAATCCTTTTCTGAGCAAGAAGAAAAGATTATACAGCTAAAGGCATACTTAGACGAAAAAACAAGACCTATCATTTCTGTAAGCGATAATGGTGATGGTATAGACCCTGAAGCCCTTGAACGTATTTTTGTGCCCTTTTACTCTACAAAAAAGGCAGGGTCTGGAATAGGGCTGAGTCTGTCTAAGCAGATCATGAGACAGCATGAAGGTCGTATTACAGTTAAATCTAAATTAGGAGAAGGGACAGAATTTATGCTACGGTTTTAAACCCTCGAAAATCCACTAATATTTTCTAGATTTACAGCTAATAAGTAGCCTATTATGTCCGATATTCAGAAAAAAGTCACCAATATTTTAATAGAAAAACTTGGAATCCCAGAATCAGAATTGACGCCAGATGCCAATTTTGTAAAAGACCTTGGTATTGATTCGCTTGACTATGCCGAATTAGTGATGGATTTTGAACAAACATTTGACATCAAAATTCCTGATGACGATGCTGAGAAAATGCAAACTATCAGCCAGGCTGTAAAGTATATTGAGTCTAAAATTTAGGGTATATCCTGGGATTGCAATTCAAAAAAACTTCCTAATCTTTTCATTCCATTTGCATTAGCACTTAAAAATGGAAATACTTCGGTAGAATTATCGAGCCTTGAAAAATACCACCCATTTCTTTCAGGGTTCCAAAAGACATAATATTTATCGGAATAAATCAAGAGAATATCCATATCGTAAATCTCTTCCTGTTCCTTGTCCAGCAAACCAGTAAATTGAAGCAAGACGTGGTCCTTTCGAAACAGCTCACCTTTATTGCAATCGATGCTATTCAGTCGCATTAACAACTTGGCTTCGCTATTCCAAGCCTTAAATTTAATTTTTCTCGGCACAAAATGATTCATAGCTCCGGTATCTTCTAATTGTTAACTTAGCCACTCTTTTTTGCATTTCCTATGACCGATCATAAAGTGCTATTCATCGTCAATAAATACTCTGGCACAGGATACAGCCCTGCAATAGAAGAAAAGATATTGGCTCAATGCAAAAAAAGAAATCTTGAATGCGCTATTGAGTTCACTCAGGAACCAGGTCATGCCACTACGTTGGCCAGGATGGCCGTAGATAATAAGTTTAAAATGGTTTTTGCCGTTGGTGGTGACGGCACTATGAACGAGGTTGCACAAGGACTACTTCATTCACCTGTGGCCATGGGTATCATACCAAAGGGATCGGGAAATGGACTAGCAAGACATTTACGAATTCCTTTTTCCATTGAGGATGCCCTCCAGCTTCTTGACATGAAGAATACCATCAACATTGACACCATCAACATTAACAATCACTTGTCAGTAAATGTATCAGGCATAGGATTTGACGGGCACATAGCCGAAATGTTTGCGAGAGACGGAAACAGGGGGCTATTCACGTACGGAAAATTAGTAGTGAGCCAGTTCAACAAATTTGAATCCTTTGAATGCCAGGTTTCTCTTGATGGAGTAACTACTCAAGAAAATCTATTCAGTATCTCGTTTGCCAACTCATCCCAATTTGGCAACAATGCCTTTATTGCCCCCACTGCTTCACTTTGTGATCAACTGATTGATGTATGTATGGTGAATAAGATGAATACATTTCAAGGTATACAATTTGTTCGAAAGCTCTTTAACAAGACCTTACATCAATCTCAACTCGTTCGTATAGCGCAGGCCAGAGAAATTAAAATTACAACACAAAAGAAAATACCATTCCATATTGATGGCGAGGCCGCCACTGCAACAACCTCTTTTGACATTCGAATAAACCCCTCTTCACTAAGGGTGATTACTTCTTCCGGTAACTATTCCATTTAAAAAATCCCTTTAATAAAATACCACTTATCGGGTTAGTAACCTTATAGATGAGATACGTTTAAGAAACTATAATCTTAATATTCTAATCTCAACCAACCCTTTGTTATGAAACAAATATTTACAATCATTTTAGCGGGGTTCATTTCAACGACCATTTTTGCACAAGGCATAACGCTCCCCCCCAGCGGTGGAAACCAAAAGGCAGAAGTAAGTCAATGGATTGGCCCGGTCAAAGTCACAATCAACTACAGTAGCCCTAAGGTTCATGCTCCAGACGGAACCGATCGAAAAGGTCACATATGGGGAGAGCTTGTACCTTATGGCCTTAATAATTTAGGTTTTGGTACATCTACTGCAGCGCCATGGAGAGCAGGAGCCAATGAAAATACGACCATCACATTTTCCCACGATGTTAAATTAGGTGGCAAAGATGTAAAAGCAGGCACCTATGGTTTACATCTCATTGTAGAGAAGGATGTTCCATGGACATATATCCTATCCAACAATTCGACAAGTTGGGGTAGTTTCTTTTATGATGCGAAAGAAGACGCAGCGCGCGTTCAGTCGACTCCGGTAGACAGTGAATACAGCGAATACCTCACCTATGGGTTCGAAGACAGGCATCCCAATTCTGCCGTAGCATACTTGGCTTGGGAAAATAAGAAAGCACCTATAACTATTGAAGTTCCAAATATCAAGGAGCTGTATGTAGTCTCTATGCGTGATGAACTAAGAGGTTCTCCAGGTTTTAACTTTCAAAATTATGCCTCAGCCGCGAATTTTTGTGCTACTAATAAAATAAATCTCGAAGAAGCGCTTACCTGGGCAGATGCGGCCATCAGTGGTGCATTTGTTGGCCAAGAAAATTTTTTTACCCTGCAAACCAAGGCCAATGTGTTGAATGCCATGGGCAAGGGCAGTGAAGCTGAATCTGTAATGATGAAGGCAATTAACCACCCAACAGCCAGCGTTGGGCAAATTCATGGTTACGGGCGATCGCTTATCACGGCCGGAAAAAACGAAAAGGCACTTGAAGTATTTAAAACCAATCAAAAACTTCACCCCGAAGATAAGTTTACTCCGAATGTAGGTCTGGCCAGAGGATATAATGCCGTGGGTGACAAAAAAAATGCAATCAAATATTGGGAGCTGGCTATAAAGAACATTCCTGAAAATCAAAAGCCTTTCTTAACTGCTTATCAAGACGAATTAAAAAAGGTAAAAGAGGGAAATTAATTACGTCTATTAAAGAGGCTGTCTCACCTTTCTAAGGCGGCCTTTTTTATCCGCTCCTTTTCGCTTTATATCCTTCTTTAATAAGCAAGGCAAGTACTTTCTCACGTACATCACCCTGAATGAGTATTTCACCATCCTTGGCAGAACCACCAACACCACATTTGGTTTTAAGCATTTTGGCCAGTGAATCTAAGTCTACAGATGTTCCAACAAATCCACCAACTAATGTCACCTGTTTTCCTGCCCTTCCGCTTTTATCTAGCAACACCTTCAAGTTTTGTTGAGCCGGGACAAGTGTTTCGCATTCGTGAGATTCCCCAGTTGAGTATCCAAAGTCCTGATTAGTGGAATAAACTACTCCCTCTCTATTTTTCCAGTTATTAGATTTCTTTTTACTCATATTATCTGATCAATAAAAATGTAACAATAATTAAAAGTACGAAAGAAACAATAGTAAGATTAAAAGGAAACTCCACTCCGCTTCTGATAGTAGCCCCAAGTAACGATGCAACGAATAGAATTACCGGAACAAAGAACAAGTTTCCGTAGATGGCCGCTACTCTTATCTTATATTGCTCCGAGGGAATTGCTACCACAACAATTTTATTGAACAAAACCGTTTGACTAATATTGATATTCTTTACTGCCTTAAAATAACCAACATCACCTTTCTGTAATTTAATGATGATTCCATTCTTTGTTATCAACTCATCATGGTCATAAATCACCCCTCCCCCTCTTCCCGTTCTATAAACGCTATTGATCTCAGCGATATCCTCATTATAATTATTAAATGGCAATGAATAGTCCATTGCAATAGTCATAGTAACGATCAATGACACGTAACATACCCACCTGAATTTGGGCAGGTATTCTTCCATTAGCTCCCTGACATTTGGCTGAGACACTCTTTGTCCATAAGATGTCGTTCTTCTTCTATATGCCGGATCTCTATGTGTTGTTTGTAGGGGTGTTGATGAAGGAGTTAATTGCAAAAGTGAAAGATCGTATAAGGCTCGCTTTTCAGGGTTACCCAGTATTTCATAAGCGCGGTTAATTTCCTTAAATCGCTCTTCTCCTTCTACAGTTTTATTTTTGTCCGGATGATACAGCACCGCCAGCTTTCGAAACGAACGCCTCACCTCCAATTGTGTCGCTCGTGGACTTATACCAAGAACTTGATAATAATCCTCCATTCCCTGCTTTGATAAAAATAAAGCCCGTGCTAAACGGGCTTTATCCAAATTCCATTATGGCACTATATTATTTCTTCGTAACCAAAGTCAAAACTGGTCTCTTGGCATGACTTACTACTTCCTCAGCAATACTACCCGCCAGTACATGAGCAAATCCAGTTCGTCCACTCGTTGCCATAGCTATCAAATCTGCCTTGATACTTTCAGCAAAGTAAATAATACCTTCTTCCTCAGTTAAGTCATTGTAAACATTGATGGTAAAATTTTTCAAGCCAAGTTTCTTAGCAAACTTTTCCATGTAGTCTTTCGCTACCTTATCGCGTTGAAAATCGCCAGGAGTATTTATTCTTACTAAATGAATTTTAGAATTGTACAAGGCTTGTGCCTCTATTACCACCTCAGCAAACTTTTCTTCGCTTTTGCTCATCGAAGTAGCATATACAATGTTCTTAAAGTTGATTTTGGAGGGTTTTTTGTGAACCGACAATACTGGCACTTTTGCATGACGAACTACCTTTTCGGTATTAGACCCAATAATCATTTCTTTTAAGCGACCTAGGCCACGTGTACCCATCACAACTAAGTCAACCTTTTGTTCTGTAATGATGGCATTCATTCCATGGTACGCATTTCCCAATCTCAATTCTCCATCGAGTTTAATAGCAGAAAATTTTGGATTCATCACCAGTTTTTCCAGCTCCTTCTTGGCTTTTTCAAGCATTCTCATCGTGTACAACCGATCTTCAAAATTTCGCTGCACCACTTCTCCGCTAACCCGAAAAGACCCAGTTGTCGCCTCCTCCACAACGTGTAAGGCTATTACCTCAGCACCTGCTTTTTTGGCAATTTCGCAGGCTACTTCTAATGCGATGATAGATGTCTTAGAGAAATCTGTAGGTACAAGAATTCGTTTCATTTGTCAGTTAATTTAGTTTAAGTAGGTAATGAAAATGTCCAATGCAATATGACGTTTCACCACAAACAATGGTTCTAACACTAGTAAAAGTAACTATTTCGCCCAACAATAAAAATGCCTTAGCGGCATATTACATCATCAATAATCGCGTTGCTTTGGGCATTTATTTCTATGTGATTCCCGTGTGACATCAACGCCCTACCAATCACTAAACTCCCAATTGCAATCATCACAACCATACTTACCTTTCTAAAATTTATTTTGAACTTACTCAAAACATTGCCGAGCACCCATAAAAGACCTACCATTACCGGGATGGTGCCAGCGCCAAAAATGATCATAAATAAAAATCCTTCCGCATAACTATCAAGTGTAAAACAGTAGGTCAGGGCTAAATAGGTAAGTCCACAGGGAAGCAATCCATTAAGAATACCCAGAAAAAATATATTTTTCTTTCCCTTAAGAAAGTTTCCAAAAGTACCTTTGAGCCAGTTTGTAAAACGGTGAATTATCGATGACAATAATGGTATATGTACTCCGCTTATTGCACCGAAACCTATCAACAAAAACACACCCCCCAACACGTAGGCAAACATGTTTTGAAATGGCTGAATAAAACCACCTACTGCCCCGGCCAGTACACCCAACAATCCATAAGTAAGTACCCTTCCGAGATTATATATTAACTTACTCCCTGCAAATGGGCTTTTTGCTGTAGCGGCCAAAACCAATGGACCACACATTCCCACACAATGCAGGCCACCGGCTAATCCCATAAGTAGTGCAGTGAGATACATTACAATACTATAATCCTTTCGTAATAAAATTCCTTGCCTCCCATTGACCATTGCATACTTACCCTGTAAAGTCCCTTACTCCAGGCATCCAATGGAAATTGTTGCTCCTTTTCTCCTGCTCTCAACGAAAATTTTCTGTCCAATTTCACATCCGAAGGACGAAGCAATTGAATTTCTCCTTTGTCCATTTTATCAAAATCAGAAAAAGAAACAGTCAAACTATTTTCTGCAACAGAAATAACAGGCAGTACCTCCAACGTTTTTGTGTTTTGAATCAATGTCATTTTACGTTGGTGCACTAATTCCTCCTGATAGTAGTCCGGTCTCACCAAACTAATATCTTGCCTGACACAAACCGTAACAAGCGTTGCAATAAAAGCTGCAAACAGCACAAACGCCACCACTATCCATTTTCCAAAATTCATGCTATTTATTTTTTAACCGGTTGTATTGGACCTATAAAACGAGCATTCGCTGTCTCTATTTTCTTGCCATCTTGATATATCCCCAAAACCACATTCATTTTCATTTCCTTGATCTCTTCTTCAGGAAGCTTGATCATAAACAAACCCTTCAAAATCCCCTCTTTCGGCACTAAAATATTCTGATCTCCAATCTTTAATAGTGAAGCAGCTTCAGGAGACTCCACTCTCACATCTAGAGACACATCATCAAAAGTTTTATTTACAAACTCAATATTGTACACATTGGTGATCTGTCCATCTTCTGTTTTCGAATAAAGTGTACCAGGAGCCTTTAAAACAGTAGTGTCTATATCTGCTCGTGTAAGAATAAAATAGAGCAGCAAACTCACCAATGCAGTAAGTACTACGCTGTATCCAGCTATCCGAGGAGTGAATATTTTAAGTACACCTTCCTTTATCGCGGTGTATGATGAATACCTTATCAGACCTTTTGGTTTGCCAATCTTCACCATTACATCATCACACACATCAATACAAGCAGTACAGTTTACACATTCTAATTGTGTGCCATTGCGTATGTCAATACCCGTAGGGCAAACGTGAACGCATAATTTACAGTCAATGCAATCCCCTTTATTGTCATCTGTTTTGAGTTCACTTTTTCTGATCTTTCCCCTGGGCTCCCCCCGCAGCCAATCGTAAGCTACTACCAGTGAATCCTTCACCAGCAAAACCCCCTGAAGTCTCCCGTATGGGCACACCGCAATACAAGCTTGCTCTCTGAACCTCGCAAAAACCCCATAAAAAACTCCGGTAAATGCCATCAACCCAATAAAGCCTGCCATATGCTCTGATGGCGGTTGGCTCACAATGCTCACCACCTCATCCACCCCCACCATGTAAGCCATCACCAGATGAGCTATTAGAATAGAGATAGCTAAAAATATTACTTGTTTACTTGTTTTCTTAAGAATCTTGCTTCCATTCCAAGGTGCGCTATTTAATTTTCTCTGTTCGTTGGCATCACCTTCAATCCAATATTCGATTTTCCGAAACACCATTTCCATAAACAGGGTTTGAGGACACATCCACCCACACCAGATTCTTCCAAATGCGACTGTAAACAATGTTATAAAAACGAAGAAGGTGACCAGCGTGAGGGCAAGCAGGAAAAAGTCCTGAGGCCAAAACACCTGCCCGAAAATGATAAACTTCCTTTCAAAAAAATTCAGTAGAATAAACGGCTTGTCATTCAGTTTAATAAATGGCCCGGCAAAAAGTATTGCAAGCAAAAATACGCTAACTACGATACGCCAATTATGAAATCGGCCTGAAGGTTTTTTAGGGTAAATCCATATTCGTTTTCCTTCAGCATCTACAGTAGAAATGGAGTCACGAAACTCTTCATCAAACTCATACAAATTCTCCTTCACTTCTTCTTTTGCTTTCACTTAAAATTTGGTTTTCGTCCAGAGACGCCTATATCTTAACCGTATCCCCAACAACTGGCTCCGAAGGTTTTGGCTCATATAGATCGCCTTCCGGTGCTTTTGCGTTGGGTGGGTTTGTCCCTTGTAAGGTTAAAAGGTAACTCGATACGTTTTGCATTTTCTCAGGACTTAATGCACCTCCCCAGGCCACCATGTTGGTGTTGGGCACCCCGTTCTTCACTATTAAAAATACCTCTTTTATAGAACCTCCATGTATCCAATACGAATCTGTTAAATTAGGGCCAATGTCTCCCCCGCCATCCATACGATGACATGAAGCACAAATGTTATTGAAAACTTCTTTACCATCAGCAAGTGCTGTAGCATCCGTAGTTAAAATCACCGTATTCTCATCAATGACTTCACCTGGATTAGCCGCCCTCAACTTTCTTACCTGCTCCTCGGCTAGCGCTACTTCTGTATTATATTCTTCCGTTTGAAGTGGCAATGAGTCTGTGACGTGATAGGCGATAAAATAAATAACCCCCCAAACTATACTCCCATAAAACAACCATTTCCACCATGGTGGCAGGTGATTATCAAGTTCTCTTATGCCATCATAACTATGATCCATCAGAATGGTTTCCTCCTTCTCGATAGGAACATATCTATACAGCTTCTGATTTAATTGCGCCCACCAGCCTGGCTGTTCTACATACTCCACTCCCGCTTTTTTGGCTTGCTTCATGGCAGTATCCTTTGCCATGTAACGCATCACCTGTAACATGTACAGCGCAACAGCAATAACCAAAAGGGCTACTACAACCATAAATCCTGTAGTTACATAAAAAAGTAGAATAGGGTCATCCCAAATCGATCCATTGTTGGTGTTACCAGATTGCGCAAAAGCTCCAAAGGAGAACAGCATTAATGAAAATATTGCCTTTATTTTTTTCATAGCTCTTTAGAATTTAAAGCACGATTGTTTTCTGGGTTTATTCCATCTTCAAATGGTTTGTTACTCATTTTCGTAATAAATGTTATATCTGCCTTCCATACCCACCAGATAAGAATTAAAAAGAATAGGAAGAAGATGACAAAGGATATGGTTGGCCAAATCGCGATGTTGTCAATGTTTCTTAAAATATCTTTGTACATAATCTATAAAATTTTATTTACCAGCGACCTTATCTGCTTTAATATCTGTTCCTAATCTTTGGAGGTAAGCAATCAACGCCACTATCTCTGCTTCCTTCACGATTTCATACCCTTCCATGCCCAGGTTTTCAGAGATACGGGCTGCTTGTTTGTCCAATTCTTCATTAGCTACATCTTCGTATCCGTCCTCATAAGGAACTCCCACTGTTCTTAGTGCGGCAATCATTTTTGGTGTCAGCTCTTTATCAATCAATTGCTCATATAACCAAGGGTACGCTGGCATAATAGATCCATTAGAAACGTCTCCAGGCGTAAGCATATGGCGGAAGTGCCAACTGTCCGCATACTTTGCCCCTATCCGTTGTAAGTCAGGTCCAGTCCTTTTTGAGCCCCATAAAAATGGGTGATCATAAACGTATTCTCCAGCCTTGGAATATTCACCATTGGTAGGGTCGTAACGCTGTACTTCGGATCTGAATGGTCGCACCATTTGCGAATGACAACCCACACATCCTTCTCTGATATAAATATCACGACCATGTAACTCCAAGGGAGTATAGGGTTTTACACTGGCAATGGTGGGTACGTTGGATTTGATAAGAAAAGTAGGCACCATCTCAATCGCTCCTCCGATAAGAATGGCTACCAGAGCAAGCACTGTAAATATTACTGGCTTCCGTTCCAATACATG
>DDUM01000097.1 GCA_002344795.1 Flammeovirgaceae bacterium UBA2338
AGTTTGTCAACAAAGAAGAGTCTGCTCTCAAACATTTTCTGATGAATGAGTACTGTGCCTTTTGCCTGTGTACAAATCACCAGAATAACACTTAACAGATCGGGTGTTAAACCAGGCCAGGGGGCATCGGCTATGTTGAGGATCGAGCCGTCAATAAAAGTTTCGATCTCATATTCTTCATGAACGGGAATGTAGATATCGTCTCCCCGAATCTCTAGCTTTATTCCAAGTCTTCTAAAGGTTTCAGGAATTAATCCGAGCATATCCACACGACAATCCTTAACCGTAATCTCAGATTGGGTCATGGCCGCAAGACCTATGAAACTCCCGATCTCAATCATGTCGGGAAGCAGCCTGTGCTCTGTTCCTGATAGTTGTTCTACTCCCTGGATGGTAAGCAGATTGGAGCCAATGCCGGATATTTTTGCTCCCATTCTGTTCAGCATCTGGCACAGTTGCTGAAGGTAAGGTTCGCAAGCTGCATTGTAGATGGTGGTTTCTCCCTCTGCCAGAACTGCAGCCATCACAATGTTGGCTGTACCTGTTACAGAGGCTTCATCCAGTAGCATATAACTCCCCTTCAATTGAGAAGCGTCTATCTGATACAGGTTTTCGTCAGCGTTGTAATTGAATTTGGCTCCCAGGTTTTGAAAACCGATAAAGTGGGTATCCAGACGCCTGCGTCCTATTTTATCTCCACCGGGCTTGGGGATACTGGCTTTTCCATACCGCGCCAGAATAGGTCCCAATAACATGATGGAACCCCGAAGGGCAGCCGCCTTCTTTTTATAGGCTTCGGTTTTTAAATAGTCTACGTTAACAGATCGGGCAGTAAAGCGATAGGTGTCCTCTGATAATTTCTCTACTGCCACCCCCAGGTCTTTGATGAGCTCGATGAGCTTATTGACATCCAGAATGTTGGGTATGTTGGAGATGGTTACAGGCTCCTTCGTCAGAAGGGTAGCACAAATAACCTGAAGTGCTTCATTTTTTGCGCCCTGAGGTACGATCTCTCCTTTGAGAGAATGTCCACCGCGAATTCTGAATGAACTCATTGGTCTCTTCTGCGATGATGTTTTTTTCCGTGCCCTCCTCTGCGGTCGTTGCGCTGGCGGTCGTTTTGACTGCGCTGCTTTTTCTTTTCGCGGTACAATTTTTCAAACAGATTCTCTTCGCGCACTTTGTCCAGACTCAAGGTCAATTTTCCGTCCGACATTTTTTCAATGTCTTTGATGATCACAGAATCATCGATGGTTTCCTTGTTCCAGTTGCCATGAAAAGTCTTCATGAGTTTACCGAGATAGATGACGGCGTCTTCCCTTTCTTTGGCATCTTCTTTTGCCATTGCCTCAACAATTAACTTTTCAATGTTCTTACCGTAGTGTCGGTAACGAACCCTGCTTTGAGGGTAAGCCATCGCCTGTGGTTTCTTAAAAACAGTTTCCGGATTAGGAACGGGGTAAGGGCTGTTGATATCAAAATTGAAATCGGCAATGATGTACAAATCATCCCAGATACGCTGAGGATTTTCAAAAGCTTCTTTTACACTAGGAGCCAACTGCTTGATCAATTCAATCAATGTGGTCGACATTTCTGTGCGCTTGTCTTTGTCGGGTATGGTTCTGATGTAGTTGACAAGCTTCTGTACGTTGCGGCCGTACTCTTTTAATTTAATTTGTTCGCGTTGGGTGTTGTATTCTGGAATCATGCTATTGAATGCTGTTCGCCTTTTTTAAAAGTAATTTTTATTTATTGAATATTTACTGTTCGATTGTCGCTAAATGAATTGTAGGAATACCATTCACCCAGGGGAAGGCTCAAAAGGAGATATTAGCAATAGATTCTAATTCTCATGAATTTTGAGCTTGGCAAAGCTAAGTAATAATGTCTTTTCACCAAAATCATTGAATGTGATCTTGGCCTTGCGATTTGCGCCCGATTCATCCATGGCGGTCACCACACCATACCCAAATTTAGGGTGCTCTACCTTCATGCCCTTCTGGAGATTGGACGTGTCGCTGGGGGCAAAGTCAGCGGATGGCTTATAGGATGATTTTACTACGGGCTGCGACCTTACGGTCTTCTTCAGCCCACTGACAAAGCTTTTGGCATAGTTGGGATTAGGCGCTGACTCCAGTCCACCTACCCTTGTGCTCACTTTGATGTACCTGGCATCGATGTCATCGAGAAAACGACTGGGCTCACAATTTTTTAACCGACCAAACCGATATCTCGTAAGGGCATAGGAGAGAAAAAGCTTTTTCTGTGAACGGGTAATGGCCACATAAAACAACCTTCTTTCTTCTTCCAGTTCCGAGCGACTGGTAAGCATCATCTGAGAGGGAAACAAATCCTCCTCCATGCCCACAATGTAGACATACTTGAACTCCAGCCCCTTGGCCATGTGAATGGTCATCAAAGTCACTTTTTCAGGGTCATTGTCTTTATCGTCATCCTGACTTGTGACCAGCGAAACTTCTTGCAAAAAAGCAGCAAGGCTTTTGTCTTCTTTTTCAGGGTCGTCTACGAATTCCTTAATGGCGTTAAGGAGCTCCTGTACGTTTTCATAGCGGTTGAGGCCTTCTACTGTTTTGTCCTCATACAACTCGCGCAGCAAACCAGAAGACTTGGCAATTTCAGAAGCGGCTTCATAGGCATCACTGGTTTCTACTTCTATGGCGAACCGCTTGATCAGGTTCACAAAATTTTCAATGGTATTCACGGCCCTTCCTCCTAAAAAACTGGGGGCATTCTCCAGTACTTCCCAGATAGAAATGGCATGGTCGTTGGCGGCTACAATAATTTTATCCACGGTAGATCCGCCAATTCCTCTCTTGGGTTGATTGATGATTCTCCTGAAGGAAGCTTCATCTTGCTGATTGATGGTATAGCGGAGGTAAGCGAGAAGGTCTTTGATTTCTTTGCGTTGATAAAACGAGAGCCCGCCAATGATTTTGTATTTGATGTTCATGCGCCTCAAAGACTCCTCGAGTGCACGCGATTGGCTGTTGGTTCTGTAGAGTATAACGAAGTCGCTGAACTTCAACTGGTGCTGCATCTTCTCTTCGAAGATGGAGGTGGCTACCAGTTTACCTTCCTCATTATCAGAAACTGCTTTTATCAGCCCGATAAGATTTCCTTCTTCATTGGAGGTCCAAACATTTTTTGGCAACTGTGCCTTGTTTTTGGCAATGACAGAGTTGGCGGCATTGACAATGGTTTTGGTAGAGCGGTAGTTCTGTTCCAGTTTAATGATTTTCAGATCGGGATAGTCTTTCTCAAAGTTGAGGATATTGGAAATGTCCGCTCCTCGAAACGCATAAATACTTTGTGCGTCATCACCCACTACGCAAATATTTTGAGTAACAGCTGCCAGCTTTTTGATAATGTAGTATTGACAAAGATTGGTATCCTGAAACTCGTCCACGAGAAAATACCGAAGTCGATGCTGGTATTTGTTCAGTACTTCCAGATGCTCTTTAAAAAGCCTGTCGGTATTGAATAGAAGGTCGTCAAAATCCATTGCTCCGGACTTGAAGCACCGTTGTCCATAATTGCGATAAATGTTCCCCAGCTCAGGCCTCATATTGGAAGCATCATCTGCCAGCAACACTGGATTGTTGACGTAATCCTTCCAGGAGATCAGCCTGTTTTTTGCAGCACTGATTCTGTTGTAAACCACATTGGCCTTGTATTGTGTCTCATCAAGCCCCATTTCTTTTACAATGGATCGGATGAGCGACTTGGAATCGTCTGTATCGTAAATGGTAAAGCTATTTGGATAACCAAGATGATGGGCTTCAGACCGGAGGATGCGGGCAAATACGGAGTGAAAAGTGCCCATCCAGATATTGCGGGCATCTGTACCGATTACCCCTTCAATGCGATTGCGCATCTCCTTGGCGGCCTTATTGGTGAAGGTAAGCGCCATAATGCTGAATGGATCCACCCCTTTGGTATCAATCAGATGTGCGATGCGGTAAGTGAGCACCCGGGTCTTTCCTGAACCTGCCCCCGCAATGATCATGCACGGCCCTTCTGTATTAATTGTTGCCTCTAATTGAGGCTCATTGAGCGATTGTAAGTAATCCATTCCACTAATCAATCTGCAATATAGACCCGATAACACTGGGTGTGCAAATTGAATTCAACTTTACTGATAACATTCAAACATGCATTTTGGGCATCCGGTTCAATGAATGATTAATCCCAAAATTGTCATTAAAAAAAGGACAATTTCGCCCTTTGGGTGACGATTCCTGACTAAATCGTCAGGAATGTCAGGATTAGCTCCTGATGCTGCGATCAGGATCATGACCGAAGCGTCATTGACCTGTTATTGAAAATGAAGCAAAGCTTACTTCAATGAAATAGCCGGATTTGTTTCATTTTCAATCATCAGCACGGAGTGCAAAAAGTCTAACGACTTTTTGGGGTTAACCTCGCGCGTTTATGATCTTACTGGTTAGCTTATACCTAGAGTTTATTGAGGTTTTTGAATAAAAAATTCTTCCTTTTTCTATTTTATCAAAACGGCTAACTTTGATGAAACCCAATGAATTGAAGGACAAAACAATTCCTGATGCACTGAAAATCCCCGATGATGGGTTCGCCATTACCACCGCGGAACCATGGGTCAAACATAAAATTCAATTGGTCCGCCAATATTTGACTGCCTTTGTAACCGCACTCTCCGGTCAGGTAGATGAGGTCATTTTTGTCGACCTGTATGCAAAGAATGGTTTGTGCTGTCTCGGAGCCCGAAAAGATATTTTTCCTGGTATTCCTTTTATGGCACTTCAGCAGAACCTGCCCATTTCCAAATATGTGTTGTGCGAAAGTGATGGGGAACAGGCGCGTGTGCTCAAGATCAGAACGAATAGGTATTTTAAGGAAAAGAACATTGTACTGTTAACAGGGAAACCAGAAGAGTTAATTGATAAAATTAAAATGTATGTGTCGGAACCAAGAAAAGACCACAGGGTCGCAACCATTTGTGTGGCCGATGCATTTGGTCTTGAACCTGGATTTGAAACCCTCCGGCAATTGAGCGATTATGATTTTACATTTTTAATACCCTTTACCTTTCACCTGGGAAAAAAAATTGATTATAAATTTTATTTGCGGAGTGAGAAAGAGAAGGTGGCGTACCTTTTGGGGCAGGCGCCAGAAAGTAATTTATCCGAGAAAAACATAGGAAGTAATGGTGTGTTCTATAAACAATTGATTCAAAACTGGGAACGAAAAATGGAAGAACTGGGTATGAATACTTCCGTCTCAACCCATAAATTAGATTCAGGGTTGATGGAAATGCCAACCTATAGCATATGTTTGTTTGCCAAAAAATATTCTGCCAGGGCCATCCAATTGGATGCACTGGCAGGTAGCCATATTCAATTCGCTTTGTTTAATCAAAATTAGAATGATCAAAATAGGGGAGATTCTTGTGTCGGATGACATTAAAGAGGTAGAGTTTGTTTGTAACCTGGAGAAATGCAAAGGCGCTTGCTGTATAGAGGGAGACCTGGGAGCACCGCTGGATGATGATGAACTTCCAATCATGGAGGCCATACAGGAGGAGATCAGGCCGTATATTACCAAAGAGGGGCTTAAGTCCATAAAGCGGCACGGTCCGTATTTGTTGGATGAAGATGGCGATTTCTCCACACCCACAATCAATGGCAAGGAATGTGCCTATGCTAACTATGACGAAAAAGGAATTCTTAAATGTGGAATTGAACAAGCCTACCTAGATGGAAAGACACAATTCCGAAAGCCTATTTCTTGCCATCTCTATCCCATTCGGGTAATAAAGAAAAAGGATTTTGAGGCGATCAATTACCACAAGTGGAGTGTGTGTTCTGCGGCCTGTGCGCTGGGGCAATCGCTGGGAGTACCCGTGTATAAGTTTCTCAAGGATCCGCTGATCCGCAGGTATGGCGAGGCCTGGTATAAGGAACTGGTAAGGGCAATCGAAAACGAGAAGCCATTAAAAAAGAAGCAAAAAAAAAGGTGACCTGATTCAGATCACCTTCCCTGGTATTGATAAAGACTATTCAGCGACTACGTTAACGGCAATCTCATGCTTCACTTCTTTGTGAAGATCAAGTGTTACCGTGTAGCTTCCTAATTGCTTAGGGGCTTCTTTCATGATTATCTTCTTGCGGTCGATCTCAAATCCTTTTGATTTCAACATATCCGCAATTTGATTGACGGTAATAGCTCCAAAAATTTTACCACTTTCACCGGCCTTGGTGCCAATTTCAATGGTCAGCTCACCTATTTTCTCAGCTAATGATTTTGCATCCTGAATCAACTTCTCTGCTTTATGGGCCGCCTGACGAATGTTCTCTTCGATCATTCTTTTATTGGAATCATTGGCGATCATGGCAGATCCGTTGGGGATCAAATAGTTTCTACCGTATCCGGACTTTACCTTAACGATATCGTTTTTGTAGCCTAGTCCTTGAATGTCCTGTTTAAGAATTATTTCCATAATATTTCAAGTTTCGGTTATTTTAATGAATCTCCTACGTAGGGTAAAAAGGCCATATGACGTGCTCTTTTTACTGCTTGAGAAACTCTTCTTTGGAATTTCCAGCTTGTACCTGTTAATCTGCGTGGCAATAATTTGCCTTGCTCATTAACAAACTTCATGAGAAAGTCGGGATCTTTATAATCGATGTACTTGATTCCGTTCTTTTTAAAGCGGCAGTACTTAGGTTTAATTTCTGCCCTCTTAATGGGTTCGTTTACTAATGTCATGCTGGTAGCTCCTCCTTGGCTGCGCGTTTTTCTTTGTTTTTCTTGAATTCTCCTTTGCGTCTGCGGGCATTGTATGCAACCGCATGTTTATCAAGCGCAGTAGTTAAAAAGCGCATTACTGATTCATCCCTTCTGTACTCTGTTTCCAAAGTGTGAATCAATTGGGTGTCTGCCGTAAATTCGACAAGGTTGTAAAACCCGGTAGACTTGTTCTGGATTGGATAGGCCAGCTTCTTCAGTCCCCATTGCTCTACATTGATCACCTCAGCTTTCGCATCGGTCAACACCTTCACGAACTTATCGACAGTATCCTTTGCCTGATCAACAGACAAAACGGGATTCAAAATGAATACTGTCTCGTAATTTTTCATTGTTATTTAGATAAGTTTTTAAAAATGAGGTGCAAAGATAGGAAAACCACCTCTTTTAACAAAAGGGCAACGGAATCATTTAACTACCTCAAAAAGGCCTTTTCAAAGGCATTTCAAGGGTTTTTAAACTTTTATTTGACGGTAAAAGTGACCTGACCCATTTTGTAGCCATCGGTGTAGATATCTACCGTGTAGGTTCCGGATGCATACTCAGAGCCCTTTTCGTAAATAAAGCTCAGATGCTGACGGGTGTTGTCAAATAAAATTTCCTGTGCCACGGTATAGAATTCTTCCTTTCCATCGAGCATAAATGTGCCCGATCCCTTCGCAACATCAAAAATGACTTGCCCGTTTTCATCGGTTACTTTGATCATTATCTTTTTCCCTTCGATGGGCGCCACCTTATTTTCAGCAATGTTGAAATCCACCTTCAACGTTTCCAGTTGCTTGCTCCTGAAAGGGGAGGTACGCTCTTTTCCTCTGTTATTGACGGATACAACCGACACGTTTTCTGCTTTCAGCTGCGATGCAATGGCCACCTTATTGGCCAGCACATCTGTATTTTTTGCCAGCCGGTTGATGGAGTCACTCAGTTGATTCTGCGTGGTTTTTAGATTTCTGTTTTCAGAATATAATTCTTTGTTCAGGGACTTTAACTTTTCCAATTCCACATCCTTGAGCTTGAGCAATTCCTGGTAGCCGTCCACGCGGTCTTTCAGTTCTTTGATATCACGGTTATACCGGATGCGACCTTGTTTCAACTCTGCATCTACCTCTGCCTTGGCTTTCTCCAATTCGGTGATATCTCCGCCCAACTTTTCTAACTCTGTTATTTTTTGATCCAGCTCTATCCGAATATCCTTCAACTGTTGCATGGTAGTGGCCAGGTCTTCTTCTGTAGTGGCCAATTGCTGGTTTACCTCTGCCTTATCCTGATAATCCAGGTAAATCTTTATACTCTGAATGATTACAATGATAGACAACAGCGCAATGATAATGGCGGTCCTGTTGTTGGGCTTCTTGGTCTCTTCTGGTTGGGGTGTTACCTCACTCATAAATTCGTATCGGTTTCGGGGTGTAAAAATAGAGGTTATTTCCCGGACTATCAGAGGGATAACACAAAATGTTGTTTGTTGAGCGCGGGGTCAAAGAACAAGACACCACACCTAAAAAGATCAATACTACCGTACACCAGCTTGTGCTGATAGAGTTCTTTCCAGGCTTTTTCCATCTCTTCCGACCAGTGAATATCATCCACTACTAAAATGGATTTGTCGTTGAATCGCCTTACCAAAAGGTTGAAGTAACGCATAGTGGGTTCGTAACGATGGTTGGCATCCAGTAGGGCAAAGTTTATTTTCTTTGGATTTTGAAGAAACTCGGCAAGGGTGCTGTCAATATTGCCCTCAATTATTTGGATGTTTTGTTTTTCGAAAAGTTCAAAATGGGTAAGTGCAATATTGGCCAAAGCCTTACTTCCTTCAAACGTGTACACCTGTGCGTCCTTCTTTTCGGCAAGATAAAGGGTATTCAACCCCATCGAGGTGCCAAGCTCTACAATGTATTTCGAGTCATTATAGCGAATGATGTGTTGGTACAATTGGGAAATGCCTTCAGGGCTCAGGCTGTTTTTTGCAATGTCCGCAATGGATTTCTTTCCATTGGGATTTATATGTGATCCGGCTCCGAGGTCTTCTGTCGCCACTTCTGTATTGTTGCTAACCAGCGAGCTTCGCAGTGCTTCAATTTGACTATGGGTGGGTGCCTTCCTGCTTTTTTTAATTACGTTTTTATAAAAATCAAAAAAGAAGGGGGAGTGAATGGAATGTTCGTCTACCTGATTGAGCCAGTGTGATAAATAAGATCGGATGGGTTGTAATTTCAAAATGCGAAAGTTGTTCTGCTCAGAGAGAACGAATTAATTAAGTCGCAATGGCGCAACCATATGAAACTCAGGAACAGTGGCTTCAAACCGGGTTCCATCAACGATGCGTTCCATAAGGTAAAAGCCTACCATTTTTCCAATCCCTGATTTGAGATTGCAGCCCGAAACGTAATTGTGCGTTTGGTTGGGTTCCAGTATAGGTTGCTGTCCTACCACTCCTTCACCGTCTACTTCCCTGGAGTTGAATCCGGCATCAAATATTTGCCAGTGCCTTCTTAAGAGTTGAATGGTAAACTCACTCTGGTTTTCTATGGTAATTTTGTAAGTGAAGACATAGTGGTATTGGCTGGGACTGGAGTACGAGGGTTGGTACTCCGTTTCCACGCTTACTTTAATGCCTTCTGTGATTTCAGTTACCATTTCGGTCAAAAATATCAATTTTTTCTATTTTACTACCCTTTCTACTAGTTATACTAACTTATATTAAAGCCCATTAACCAAAAAATAGTTGCATAGGTATGGATGTTAACATTGCTCCTTCGTGGAAGAAACGGCTCAGTGAAGAGTTTGATAAGCCTTACTTTCAGGAGCTTACGGCTTTTGTAAAGGCAGAATACAGTCAGTACACTGTCTTTCCTCCGGGTAAGGAGATATTTCGTGCATTCGATAAGTGCGATTTTGACGGGGTCAAAGTGGTAATAATAGGACAGGATCCTTATCATGGGGCGGGTCAGGCCAATGGATTGTGCTTTTCCGTCAGGGAAGGGGTGAGAACGCCTCCCTCTCTTGTTAATATTTATAAAGAAATTAAAAATGACCTGGGTAAGCCGATTCCCTCTTCAGGCGAATTGGAGCGCTGGGCGATGCAGGGAGTACTGCTGCTCAATGCCACACTTACGGTGAGGGCTTCGTCACCGGGCTCCCATCAGAAAAAAGGATGGGAGGATTTTACTGACGCTGTCATAAAAAAAATTTCAGACGAAAAGGAGAATGTGGTGTTTATCCTTTGGGGCGCTTATGCACAAAAAAAAGGAGAGGTGATTGATCGCAATAAACATCATGTTATCTCCTCTCCTCATCCATCACCCTTCTCAGCCGACAGGGGTTTCTTTGGGAGTAAACCTTTCAGTAAAACCAATGCTTATTTGAAAAGTAAAGGCCTGACAGAGATCAATTGGTAAAATACTCACCCCATCCTGTCCTCGGTCATCCTCTTCCTTGGGAGAGGGAAGGGGTGAGGGAATTTTAAAAATCTGGATGCTGAAATAGTTTGATGAATTTACTGAATCCAGCATCCAGAATCTAGTTAATCACCTTAAAAAACCTGCTCCAGCGAATTCTGTCAAAGAACCCACCGTATTTATCGATAGACAACCAGATAAAAAATGCCTTTCCTACGATGTGGTCTTCAGGAACAAACCCCCAGAACCTGGAGTCCAGTGAGTTGTGGCGATTGTCACCCATCATGAAGTAGTAGTTTTGCTTGAAGGTATATTCTTTTAATTCCTTTCCATCGATGGTTAATGTACTGTCAGTAAGTACCACGTTATCATTAAAATCATACAACTTAATGGTGTTGCCGTAAAACGCCAGGGTAGAGTCATTGATACTGATGGTCATCCCTTCTTTGGGTATGGTAAGCGGGCCATAATCGTCCGCATTCCATTTGCTGTATTTAGAAACAGGAAAAATCCTGGGATCGGCTCCACTCCCCATGCGGTAATCTTTGCTCACGGAAAGAACGTACGACAGTTGGCTTATCTCCTCTGCCTTTTGGTTGGTGAGAAACATTTGATACACGGCCTTGCCTTCTTCAGGTCTTCCAAGAAAAGTATAATCTTCAGGGTCGATGCCCAGATTATCTAAATTCCTTTCGTTGATGGCATCCTTTGAAGTAACCAGATAGCTGTACTCCATTTCCGGTGGATTGGGCAATGGCTCTCCATTCACAATCACTTGTTGGTTTACTATTGTTAATTTATCTCCCGGTAGGGCCACACATCGCTTGATGTAATTGGTTTTAAGGTCTACCGGATATTCTTTGCCTTCGTTCAGTTCCTTGGGAGGCACGTTGAAGACCACCACATCGCTGCGCTTTACTTTGCTGATGCCGGGCAATCTGTATTGCGGCAATTGCACCCAGTCGGTATAAGAGGGCAGGTCAGTAAACCATATTTTTTGATGTGTTAATGGCACTTGTATCGGTGTCTTTGGGGTACGCGTGCCGTAATGAAATTTGCTCACAAATAAAAAATCACCGACAAGAAGCGAATTCTCCATGGACGGAGTGGGGATCGTATAGGCTTCCATGAGCAACCAGCGGATCAACGTGGCGGCCACCACAGCAAAAGCAATGGCTTCCGTCCATTCTGAAACAGCTGACTTTTTTTCTTCTTTCAGTTCGTCCAGCTTGCCCAGATAGATAACATCTTTTTTGAATCCGATGTAGGAAATGTAAACCGGCCCAATGAAAATGATCAGAAACTGGCTCATCAGAGATTTTTTACCGTAGCATCGTAGCAGGTCAAAGATCAGTACGTAAAAGGTGAAGATGTTGAGGATAGGAATAAAGAGGTAGAGTACCCAATAACTTGGTTTGCCCACGATTTTGATCAACCAGTATTCGCTGTAAATGGGGATCAGAGATTTCCACCCCTCTACATTGGCTTTTTCAAACAACTTCCAGTATCCGATGGTAACGCCTATTCTAAAGATAAGCAGTATGATAATTATAGCAGTCACAGTGTTTCAGATGGTTAAAGCTTGCAAAGAAAAGTAAATTTTACTGTTATTGTTAGAGTTTTAAGAAATCACCCATATGGAGAATGCCCTTTTTGTCCTGAATCCACTCCGCTACCAATAGCGCTCCCAACGCAAATCCATCTCTGGAGTGCGCAGTGTGCTTAATTTCAATGTCATCAATAGCACTGGTATATTTCACCGTGTGGGTTCCCGGGGCAGGATCTTCTCTAAAGGAGTGAATAGCCAGCTCGTTTTCATTTTTACTATCTCCCTTCACCCAATTCTTCTTTCTACCCATTTTATGAAGTACACCCTCCGCCAGGGTAATGGCAGTGCCACTGGGAGCATCCTTCTTTTGGGTGTGGTGGATTTCATCAATGGCCACATCATAGGCCGCATGTTTGTCCATCATTTCAGCGAGTATTTCATTCAGCTTAAAAAAGATATTGACACCCAGACTGAAATTGGATGCATATAACAACGTGCCGTTGTGATCCTTGCAACACGTTTCCACCTCATTTTTTCTCTCGAGCCACCCTGTAGTACCGCAGACCACGGGCACCTGGGCATCAAAGCATGCTTTTAAGTTGGTGATAACAGCATTGGGTTGAGAGAACTCAATGGCCACATCGGCTTCCTTAATTTTTAAAATTTCCGTTGGGTGGTCTGCATCTACCCTGGCAACTATGCGATGGTTCCGCTGCAAGGCAAAAACTTCTATGGCTTTTCCCATTTTGCCATATCCAATTAAAGCGATTTTCATGGCATCAAAATTTGAATTTTAGCGCAAGTCCTGCACTCTGTCCGTTCAATGGATTGTTGTCGATCATGGGCTCCAATTTTACTTGCAGCTGGGGGTTGAGATCAAATTCTTTGAGGTGCGCATCAACATGCGCATCAACCAGTTGAAGAATATACCAGAACCCGGTGAGGATGGTAAAAAAGTCTCTTTCTCTTTTAGAGTCGTCCACAATTTTCCTCAATTGGGTTTCATTAAATCCTTGTGGGGACAGGGTGCCATCATCAAGTAAGTTGAACAACTGACCCTTATAGGTCACGTACCGGTCCTGGTAGAAGGTTATAAAGAACACTCCCGTTGCAAATCCTCCGTAGACCAGGGGCACTTTCCAATACTTCTTATTGTAGATCTGGCCACTGCCTGGAAATATGGCGGAGTAGAGCAGGGCCTTCCTGGGATTAAACCTGTCCGCGTAGGTTTCTAAAGTAATGACCTTCTTACCGCGTTCAAGCCTTAAGGTGTCAGCAGGAATAGTAATTAAAGTATCCTGATCGGCCTGAGCGAACCCTAAAAGTGAACTGAATACAAAAAAAACAATGAAAATGGAACGCATA
>DDUM01000045.1 GCA_002344795.1 Flammeovirgaceae bacterium UBA2338
GTCACCGTCCTTTTTTCTTGCAGCACTCAACATGACTTAAAGCAAGGTTCCTGGAGAGGAATTGTTGCAATTCAAGGCCAGGAATTACCCATGAATTTTACGGTGAAAAAAGAAGGTGAGAAATACATGGCTGTTTTGCGAAATGATGAGGAGGAAATCTTGCTTGATGAAATCTTTGTAAAAGGAGATTCAGTAATCATGAACATGCACATTTTTGATTCCGAGATTCATGCCAAAATGGAAGGTGAAAAACTTGTCGGCTATTTTGTGAAGAACTATGAAAAGGACTTTAAACTTCCATTTAAGGCAACTTTTGGTGAGGAGTACCGGTTTGTAAAATCTGAGGATATACAAACAGAAGATTTTAGTGGCAAGTATGCCGTTAATTTTGATCATGAAGGAGATACCACAATTGCTGTTGGAATATTTCATCAAAATGGAAACGAACTCACGGGCACATTCCTCACTCCCATCGGAGATTACAGATACCTGCAAGGAAATGTGGTTGATGGAGAGATGATGCTAAGTGCCTTTGATGGTAATCATGCTTTTGTCTTCAGGGCCCGAAAAACAGAAGATGGACTTCTGGAGGGAGATTATTGGTCTGGAAAGGATTGGCACGAGACATGGACGGGAGTGAAAGATGATAATGCTTCATTGCCTGATGCCGAATCTCTTACTTTTTTAAAAGAGGGTTATGATAAAATAGAATTCAGTTTTCCGGATATAGACGGTAAAATGATTAGTTCTTCAGATGAAAGGTTTAAGGGCAAGGTTGTCATCTTACAAATCTTTGGTACCTGGTGCCCTAATTGTATGGACGAAACTAAATTTCTTTCTCAATGGTATCCCAGGAACAAGGATCGCGGTGTTGAAATCTTAGGGCTCGCCTACGAAGCCAAAGATGATTTTGACTATGCCAGTGGCAGAGTAAAGAAGATGAAAGAAAAAATGGACGTGCCATACGACTTTGTAATTGCTGGGAATAAGGACAAAGAGGAAGCCGCCAAAACATTGCCCATGCTCAATCATGTGCTGTCCTTTCCCACCACCATTTTTATAGGAAAAGACGGCACAGTAAAAAGAATTCATACAGGCTTTTCGGGGCCGGGTACGGGTATCTACTATGAACGCTTTATTCAGCGTTTCAACCAAACCGTACAGGAACTTTTAGATGACAAATCAGCTTCAATAAAGTAGGTTTGCAGTAGAATTGGAAAACCTCCAATTCTTATTAAAAATGATGTATTACTAATTATGTCAAAAAGAGTTGTTGTCGGGCTTTCAGGGGGTGTTGATTCTAGCGTAGCGGCCTATCTGCTTAAAGAGCAAGGCTATGACGTGATTGGCATGTTCATGAAAAACTGGCATGATGATTCTGTAACCATCAGCAATGAATGCCCCTGGCTGGACGACAGCAATGATGCGATGATCGTGGCACAGCACCTTGGCATTCCTTTCCAAACGATAGACCTGAGCAAAGAATACAAGGAACGAATTGTGGATTACATGTTTGCGGAATACCAACGCGGACGCACCCCTAATCCAGATGTGCTCTGTAATCGGGAGATCAAGTTTGATATTTTCTTAAATGCTGCTGTGAAGTTGGGTGCCGATTATGTGGCCACCGGACATTATTGTAGAAAAGGTGAACTCCATCAAGATGGAAAAGTAATCCACCAACTGCTGGCAGGTAAGGACAGCAATAAAGACCAAAGCTATTTTTTATGCCAACTTACACAGGCGCAGTTGGCTAAAGCTCTTTTTCCGATTGGTGAATTGACCAAGCCTGAAGTTCGTGCTATCGCAAAGAAAATGGGATTGGCCACTGCGGAGAAAAAAGACTCTCAAGGTCTTTGCTTTATTGGTAAAGTGCACCTTCCTGAATTTCTTCAGCAAAAGTTAAAAATTAAAAAAGGAAAAATCATAGAGGTGCCTGGTGATTCCGCTGTCTTCAAAAACGGATGGGATAAAGATGACTACGCCTCTATTACCAAACCGTATGAATTAAACACGGACGTGGGTACTGTTGTAGGTGAACACAATGGCGCACATTTCTATACCATCGGCCAGCGTAAAGGATTGAATATGGGAGGCTTTCCAAAACCCATGTTTGTCATTGGCACAGATACTGAGCAAAATGTGATTTATATGGGGCAGGGTGAAGACCATCCTGGCTTGTACAGAAGCGGTTTGTTTATTCAAAAAGAAGACGAGCATTGGATACGTACCGATTTGGCTTTAAAGGAAGGTGAGTCAAGAAAATTCAAAGTAAGGATCAGGTATCGCCAACCATTGGAAAATGCTGAACTCATCAAGCATAAGGAGGGTATTTACATTATTTTCGACAATCCACAACGGGGGGTGGCTCCAGGACAATTCGCCACCTGGTATGATGGCGATGAACTGATAGGCTCTGGAGTTATAAATTAAAATAAAAGACCATTTCTGAATTAGAATTGGTCTTTTAGAAAGTATTAGTTTTCTGCCGCATCTTCTCTGGCATCTTTTATTCTTTTGTGCTTCAACCTTTCTTTCTTAATACGATGATGCTTTATTCTCGCATCTTTGATTCTTTTCTCTTTTAGACGAGCATCTTTGATTCGCTTATCCTTCAGGCGTGCATCCTTAATTCGGGCATCCTGAAGTCTGGCTTGTTTAATCCGTGCCTGTTGGATTCTTAGCTGAGTAAAATCAGGTTGATCCAATCTTGCCTGTTTAATCCGTGCTTGTTGCAAACGAGCATGCTGCACCCGATCCATCCTGTCTGCGCGGGTTATCGCATCTGCAGGCCTATCCTGCCCAAATGTTGCTACAGAAATTCCCAACAAGCCGCTGAGCACTAACATCATTACCTTTTTCATAACCGCAATATTTTTAGTTAAACCGTATTTTGGGGTTAGACAACAGCGAAGTGTAAGGGTTTAATCCCTGCGGATCAAAGTATTGAACGGTCCAGAAAAGGGCTTTTTTATTGCGCGACTACTAATTCAGTGTAGTGAACGTAGACTCATTGCCGTAGTACACTTTGGTGTAATCGTGGTTTGCTGCAAATGATCTTACGAAATATTGCGTATTGGGCATCAATGACTCCAAACGAATGCTGTACTTCCCTTTCTCGCTGGTCATACCCAAATCAACTTTGTTGCTGGCAGTGTATAGGTTAAGGCCTGAGGATTCACTCCAAAGGAATCCATAACGGATGGGACGAATAGTACCTGTCTCTTTGATCTCCATTTCCAACACTGCACTCGTTGCACCAATCTGCTGTGCCTGCATAGTGATCAGCTCAGGAAACTCGGCTTCCTCTGAATCACAACTCAGAGAAAATACGAATAGTAACAAGAGAAGTCGCAGTCTTATCATAAAGCACAAAGGTAAACTACAATTCCTTAAATCCGGAAACTCCACCTGAAACTATAAACTTCATCGCTGAAGGGCCAGAAATTTGTAAGGGCTTGATACTAGTTTTGGGAACCAGGAAATGATTACCGGAGATGGCATACGAATGAGGAAAATAAACCGCTACCATATCGTTGAGTCCCAAATCCGATAGATCCTGCTGTGTCACAAAACCAATCTGGAAGATATCATTCTCTTTATTGATTGTGACCAAAACTGGCTTGTCAAACTTTTTCTTTTCGCCAACGAAAGCAGATAACAAATCTTTCAATGATGAATAAATTAACTTAATAAATGGAATCCTGTTCACTCCTGAATCAAAAACCTCTACAAACATTTGAAATGCATAAGTAGAAGTGAGGTATCCGAAAATACTGATGGCCGCAACAATGATTAGAAAACCAATACCAGGTATGGTAAGGTTAAGCAAGCTGTCCAGCCAACTGAAGCCAATATAAATTACATAGGCTGTTGCCGTCAATGGAACGATAAACAAGGAACCGCTGAAAAAGTACCTGGCAAATTTTCTTAATGTTTCACGCATAATGGTAGATATTAATAACAAAAAAGGCTCCCAATTAATAAGGAGCCTCTGGATTTATTTCCTGAAACTGATCACAAAGCTATTCCAATAAAAGATTTGAAAGCTATTCCCATCAATCCGGTGATGATCATAGTAAGTCCCAAACCTTTCAGTCCATTGGGCACATTAGAATACTTAAGTTTTTCACGTATTGCAGCTAGTGCAACAATTGCCAATAACCAACCTACACCAGAACCAAAACCAAATACTGTTGCCTCTGCGAGCGTATAATCACGTTGTACCATAAACAGAGCACCACCAAGAATGGCGCAGTTCACGGCTATCAATGGTAGAAATATACCGAGTGTACCGTATAATGCCGGAGAAACTTTTTCAATAATCATTTCTACCAATTGCACCATACCTGCAATGACTGCGATAAACATAATAAATTGAAGAAACTCCAGGTTCATTCCTTCAAATTGAGGACTGAGCCAGACCAGTGCGCTTTCTTTAAGGATATACTCTTGTATCATCCAGTTGACAGGTACAATAATCGATAAAACGAAAACAACAGCTGCACCCAATCCGATGGCCGTAGACACTTTCTTTGACACTGCCAGGAATGAACACATGCCTAAAAAATAGGCAAAGATCATGTTGTCAACAAAAATTGATTTTACTGCAAGACTAACTAATTCCATTGCTATAGTCGTTTACTTGTTATTGTTCTACGTATCCTGTTTTGGTGCGTTGAATCCATATGATGATCGCCAGGATCATAAATGCTCCAATAGAATCCACCATCAAACCATTGTTGACGTAAGGGATATTTAGCGCTTCAAAAACTTTAAAGTTCAAAATTGACCCAGATCCTAAAAATTCTCTAAAGAAAGCAACTGCAAGGATAATCCATGAATACCCCAATCCACTACCTAAACCATCAAGAATAGAGTCATAGGGTTTGTTGCCCATCGCAAAAGCTTCAAGACGACCCATCACTATACAGTTGGTGATGATAAGTCCCACAAACGCACCTAATACTTTATACATTGGATAGTTGAAAGCTTTTAAGAATTCACTCACCAAGGTTACAAAAAGTGCAACTACTGCCAACTGTACAATAATTCTGATACGATTGGGAACATAGTTTCGGATCAGTGAAATAAGAAGATTCGAAAATACCATTGTGAAAATTACTGCAAGGCTCATGATAATGGTAGGTTCCATCTTAATCGTAATCGCCAATGCAGAGCATATTCCCAATACCTGAATCGTAACAGGGTTTTCCTCATTAAGAGGATCGCTAATTATTTTTTTGCGCCTTTTTGACAACAGCGGTTCTGATGCTTTTTTTATTGTCTTTTCTTCAACTACTTCTGTACTCATACCTCTTATATGTTAAAGTCCTGCCACTTTCTGTGACTTTACTTTTTCAAAATACGCTTCGTAACTATTCAAATACTGCTTAATCATTTCATTTACCCCGGTACCGGTCAAGGTGGCTCCCGACATACCGTCAACATGATGGGGATCCAGAGGTTCGCCTTTTTCTCCTTTCACCATATCAACAGAAACAAGTTCACCTTTTTCGTTGTAAATCTTTTTACCCACGTATCGTTCGCTGATTACGGGATCTTCAGAAATACGCGCTCCCAGACCTGGAGTTTCCTGTAGGTGACCGAAAGAGATTCCCTTTACAGTTTCGAAATTGGCATCCAGTGCAATAAATGCCCAAATCCGGTTCCAAAGTCCGTTACCATAAGTTGGCAATATGTAAGCTTCCACTTTGGTAGAGTCACTTTCACTTACATATTTAAATACAGGTAGCAGGCGATCCTCAGGCTTTAGTTTAAAGTTTTTGGATACATCTACTTTCTCTGCAACGAGTGGTTGTCCCTTATCATCCTTCTCTACCAATTCGCCTTTTGAGTTCACAACAAAACTCACGATGCGTTTATCATAAATGCCAAGCACATCATCATTCTTTGTGATGTTCATCACAGCACCAAGAATCTGAGACTTGGTATCATACTCAATAGATATGGCCTGACGCGGCCCCAACATGATGGAAGTAAACGCCAATGTTCCACCCACAAACACCGTAGTGATTAGGGTGAAGATAATGATGTAAGTATTAGACTGTCGCACGTTTTAATCTTCTTTTTTTGTTTGCACCTACTACATAATAATCAATTAATGGGGCAAAAACGTTCATTAATAATATTGCCAACATTACTCCTTCTGGGTATGCCGGATTGAAAACCCTGATTATAATCGTTAATACACCAATAAGAAATCCATAAATCCATTTCCCTGACTCGGTCTGTGTTGCTGTAACTGGGTCAGTGGCCATAAAAACAGCACCAAATGCCAACCCACCAATTACCAAATGGTAATGTGCAGGCATCAACATAAACTCATTGGCTCCAAAAAGATTCATCACCAATGCCATTGCATAGCTTCCTACAAAAACACTGAGAATTATTTTCCAGCTTCCTACCCCGGTAGCAACTAAAATTACCGCCCCGATAAGACACATCAATACGGATGTTTCACCAATACTACCAGGGATTGCTCCCATGAACAGATTGGTAAAACTAAATAGACCATCGGCCCAGCCGGCCCCAAACGCGTTAAGACTGCTGACTACATTTTCCCCAGTGGTTAATGAAGATGCGCCTATGGATAAAGGTGTTGCTCCTGAAAATCCGGCTACTGCCGTTCCATCACCAAGGTGTGTCCACACATCTCCTGAGATATCCGAAGGGTAAGCAAAGTATAAAAATGCCCTGGCAGTTAGCGCCACATTCAGCACGTTCATTCCAGTACCTCCAAAAGCTTCTTTACCAATAATTACTGCAAATATGGTAGCCAACGCCACCTGCCACAAAGGAATATCCGGAGGCAAAACCAATGGAATAAGCAATCCTGTAACCAAATAACCTTCGTTTACAGGATGTCTTCTTATGGTCGCAAAAATAAATTCAACTCCCAGACCTACTGCATAGGACACTACTATAATAGGCAACACTTTTATGGAGCCTATTAATATTTTATCCATCAATGCTGCACCTGGCTCACCGATAGCAATAAAATGTTGATGGCCCACATTCCAGATACCGAACAATAAACAGGGTATCATGGCAATAACCACAGTCATCATCAATCGCTTCAAATCCACGGCATCGCGAATCTGAGCCCCTTTGTCTCCATTTACTGTATTGGGTGAGAAGGCAAAAGTCTCAATGGCTTCATAGGCATAGAAGTATTTTTCCCACTTGCCCCCCTTTTCAAAGTGATGCTTTACTTTATCGAATTCCTTGCGTATAAACTTCATACTCTGAATCAGCTATTCTGTAACAATTCAATTCCATCCCTCAATATTTTTTGCACGTTGTGCTTGGATACATCCACAAACTCACATAAGGCCAAATCCTCCTCAATCACTTCGTAGATTCCCAATTCCTCCATCTCATCAAAATCTTCGGCCAAAATTGACTTTAATAAATGAGTAGGAAGAATATCCATTGGGGTTACACGTTCAAACACCCCGGATTGAACAAATGCTCTTGGCTCTCCATGTGTATTGGAGTCCACTTTAAACTCTTTGCCTTTTGCCAGGAATGAAAATAAGCCAATGGCCCTGTGGAAACTTACCTTACTCATAGAAGGGGCAATCCACCCCATGAATTCGTAATAATCTCCCTCAGGAATGACCGTAACGTAGTTGTCAAAAAATCCAACATAGCCATCGCTGGTTACCCTAGTTCCGGTAAGTACGTTACCAGAAATCACACGAACGTGATCACTGGTCAATCGATTGGCAATCAGATTCTTTATTGATGTACCTGTATATGTTTTATAATATTGTGGATCCTTTACCTCAGAACCTACCAGTGCGATAAGGCGTGATGCATCATGGATTCCATTAAGGAACAGCTTTCCAATTTGGATAACACCAAATGGATTGACCGTCCACACCACATCTCCTTTATTAATGGGGTCAAGGTGATGGATCTGTACGCCTACACAACCGGTGGGATGTGGTCCGGAAAATTTGTTTAGCTCTACGCCCGATGTTTGTGAAAAAACAGATGATATTTCACTGGTTGTATGAACATTAACATGAACCAACCCATTTGTTAATTTTTTAAGGATATCAAGGCCCACTTGAAAGAACTGATCCTGTCCTTTAAAAAGTACGCTATAGTCAGGTGCCAAAGGATGAGTATCAAATGCTGAAATATGAATTGCTTTTGGCGTCACTTCAGGATCTGCAATACACCCATAGGGGCGTTGCACAATGTTAGGCCAAACACCTGCCTCCAACATTAATTTTTTTGCCTCATCCGCCTTCAGTTTGGATAGATCGGAGGAGGAATACTTATTAAAAGTCTTGTGATCCACCTGCTTGTCAGCTAAGATCCTTATTTCCAGTAATTTACGCTTCGCACCTCTTTTTACTTCAGCAATTTCCCCGCTTACCGGAGCAACATGCAATACGTTGGGATGCCTTTTGTCGTGAAAAAGTGGTGAACCGGCTTTTACAGTGTCTCCTTCCTTTACGAGCACTTTTGGGATATACATACCGGGAAAATCAGTTGGTTTTACCGCGAACGTATCAGAGTGTTCAGTTTGAGTGACTTTGGGAGCAGCTTTGCCCACAAGATTGATGTTAAAACCTTTCTTGATTCGAATGAATTTGCCCATGCTTAGGTGGCAATTTATTTAGTTTAGGCCGTGGCAAAATTAGTAATTTAATTCATTGGACAAAGCCTAAAAAGATTTAAAGAATACAACAGTTTGTTAAGCGGAAAGTGGGTGAAAATTGGCTAGGGTTGCTGTACTATTTTGCCCGTTGCCAGTCGCACAACCTCATCTACTTGCTCATCAATGGTAACATGTGTGGTATCTATGACAATTGCACCTTTGGGCTTTACCAGAGGGCTTACTTTTCGTGAGCTGTCATATTCATCTCGTTTCCTTAAATTCTCAATGACACTGTCCAGGTCTACTAATTCATCGCGCTCGAGCAATTCTTTTTGTCTTCTAAAGGCACGGACGAGCAGATCAGCGGTAAGAAATAGCTTTAGCTCTGCTTCGGGAAATACTACCGAGCCAATATCTCTTCCATCCATCACTATTCCCTTCTTTTTTCCCATCCTTCGTTGCTCTTCCACCATGGCATCACGCACTTCCTTGATGGCACTCACCTGGCTCACCCATTCAGATACCTTCATCTTTCTGATTTTCCTCTCCACATTCAGTCCGTTAAGATACGTTTCCGTTATTCCCTGCGGATTGATTTTAAAACTCACCTTTAACTTGGAAAGGGCGCGGTTTACTTCTTTGGGATTGGTGATTGCAACATGGTGTTCCAAAAAGTAAACCGTTACCGCACGGTACATGGCTCCTGAGTCTACATAAAAGTAACCCAGTATTTTAGCAACCTCTTTTGCGGTGGTGCTTTTACCACAAGCAGAATGACCATCAATGGCTACAATTATCTTTCGCATAGCTAACAATCTTTAAGTGGACAAGGAATGGGTTTACCTCTTTTTAATTTTTTATGCTTATGTGTATGGGACGATGATGCGCACGAAACCAGAAAGGCCAGCACCATAATTATTGCTATTGTTTTTATTGAACGAAGTACTTTCATGTGTTAATAATTATTTTTAGTTGCTACCCGCATTATACTACATAATATAGAGTAGCCTGTTATTTAATCTCTTTCTCGTAGCTCATTCTAAACCCAATCTTATGACCTGCCCCCAACTCGCTGGTCTTTTCCAGCTTTTGATGGAGGGTAATGAACCTAACCTGAGGAAACGGTGGTGCCATCAGGTCGTTTTCAATTGCTGTAGTGAGGGAGTGTTGTACAATTGTGTTCAGGTCATTTGCGGTTATCGATTGGGATGATATTTGTTTGAATAAGGAACCCAGTCTACCCTCACCCTCTACCAGAAAACGATTCTCGTGGTTAATCAGTATACGTGCCACCAAATACCCAGGATCGTTTACCCTGTTGTACCGTATTGAGTCAGCCATAAAATTATAAACCATAATCTGCCCAAAATACCTGTTGATTTCATTTTCCTTGCAGTAGGGCACCTGCATCGCCAGGTGACTCTCTTCAAAGGTGACAATATTAGTATGCAAAACAAAGATTAAGAGGTCGCCTGCCAGCTTCACCTGAAACTCATGCTCATTGACTTCTATGAAGTCTACGGTAACACCATCCTCCTGCATTTTCAACTGCCTGCTCAAGCTGTCAACAATTCTTTTTGATTTATTGGCCAAGACATCAAACGCACCCAACAGATTTTTATAAGTAATCTGCTTGGCCTCCGACTTATTCTCTAAAATAGTGCGGATATGAGTCAATGGATCTTGTTGCTGACTCATGGTAATTTACTTAAGTTTGAACAGGCCATGCCTTAAAATTACACCCTATGGAAAAGAAGAAAGAAGGAAATGCAGAAAAGTTTTTTAAAGATTTTGGTAAAAAGGTGGATCAATTTGTGGTTGAATTGAACGAAGCCAATGACCGGTTAAAGAAAGATTTTGAGGGTAAGTTTGAAGACCTCAAAAAGGCAAAAGAAAACCTCAAGAAAGAGGTCAAGAACAAGAAGCGATGGAATGAAGTGGAACAATCATTGAAAAAAGCTGGAAACGAATTAGAGAATGCTTTCAAGGCTGCCTTTCAGAAACAAACGAAAAAGAAAACCAAGACTAAGTCAGACACTAAGGCTAAAACAAAGGATAGTGCGCAACCCAAGGCGAAAACAAAAGCCAGTAAGGCGAAGAAGAAAAGTAGTAAGAAGTGAGTAAATAATAAGCATCAAGAAGCAAGACGTGATTCCTACCTCTTGATGCTATACCGCTTCATCAGATTTTAACCAATTTCCATTTTCCTTTTCTAAAAATAATTATCCCTGCTATGGTAAGGGCAGATTCAGCAATGGGAATGGCTGCAAATACACCTATCGGACCAAAGTCAAGTTGTATGGCCAACACATAGGCCAGAGGAATCTGAAGAAACCAAAAGGCAAACAGGTTCAACACGGTGGGTGTTCTTGTGTCTCCGGCACCATTGAAGGATTGCGCTATCACCATTCCATATCCATAAAAGATATAGCCCAGTGCTATGATCTGTAAACATCGTTGACCATAGTAAACTACATCTTCGTCAGCAGTAAAAACCTGAAGTATGTTCTTAGCAAACAACAAGAACACCACCATTACAACTGTAAGGAATATCATATTATAGAAACCTGTTTTCCACACAGATTGCTCTGCGCGCTCCGGTTGCTCGGCTCCCAGATTTTGACCCACCAGCGTAGCGGATGCATTGGACATTCCCCAGGAGGGTAAAATGGTAAACATGATCACCCTAATGGCAATGGTATAACCCGCCAGCGCGGCACTACCAAATCCTGCCATGATCTTTACCAGGAATATCCAACTGGCAGACGCGATCAAAAACTGACTGGTACCACCAATGGAAACTTTTAATAGCCGACCGATGATCGACCAGTTGATGGCCAGGGGAGCCTGATGAATTTTTAAAATACCTTTTCCACGGATGAGGTATACAATCTGGTAAACAACACCAGCCGTGCGACCTATATTAGTTGCTATGGCAGCACCCTCCACGCCCATCTCGGGAATAAACGCAAACCCGAAGATAAACATCGGGTCGATGATGATGTTGATGATATTGGCAAACCACAAAGAACGCATTGCCACCGCTGCATTTCCAGCTCCGCGGAATACAGCGTTGATCAAGAACAAAAGCATAACACTAAAGTTTCCTGCAAACATCCATCGGGTGTATCCGGAACCCGTGGCGATTATTTCTTCAGACGCACCCATCAAAATGAGTATGTCTTTATAGAAAAAGAAGCCAACAACACCAATGATAAATGCTACTGTAAAGCCAACGTAAATGGACTGTAAGGCAGCCTCCGCTGCACCCTTTGTGTTTTTTTCTCCAATGCGTCTGGCCACCATAGCGGTAGCGCCCATACTTAACCCAATGGCAATGGAGTATACAATCGTGAGTACCGATTCTGTTAGACCTACTACAGCCACTGCATTGCTGTCGTTGAGGCGGCTTACATAAAATATGTCTACCACCGCAAACAAGGACTCCATGGCCATTTCCAAAATCATTGGAATGGAAAGCATGAAGATGGCCTTGTTGAGACTGCCCTCTGTGAAGTTTTGTTCATCTCCACGAATGGCCTGCTTGAATAATTGAAATATAGAAGTTGATTTTGCTAAACCTCGCATGATAAATTATGAATAAGAATGAAAGATGGATCTCTGAGAGATCAGAAATTAGATGGTCTATAGAGACCGCAGAGAACCGGCCAGCCCCGGTAGGCAGCCGGTGAGTATTACCAGCTTCATATTCGTAAGTGTTTAGCGTTTTGTCAGAACGAGGGCGAAGATGGGGAAAAACCCCCAGATAATGGAAATGTTTTTTATAAAATTTATGTCAAAGTGATAAAAAATATCTTCACCAGTTTATAACTCTCTGATTTTCTGGGTAAAACGCCTAGTTTTCCTTTTCTTCTCCGGGCTTCACCAGAATGGGTTTTACCTCTTTCTGATCCTCCTTTTTGTTGGTCATCATGCCAACCATTATTACCAGGGCAGTGAGTACAATTACCTGGTGTAATTGCGAGAATCCAGGAGCAAAGTTCAGTCCACCCTGAACCTATAGGCCGTGCGCTGAATGTATTTATCTCTCGTCCTAAGTACAGTAGACGGAAATTCAGACTGGTTAGGAGAATCAGGAAAGTGTTGTGCCTCCAGACATAGGGCGGAACGATAGGGATAGGCTTTCCCCCCTTTGCCTTTGATGGTATCGTTGAGGTTGTTGCTGCTATAGAATTGCAGACCTGGTTCGGTAGTCCACACTTCCATGACTCTGCCCGAGGTGGGTTCTTTTACTACAGCTGCCTTTGCGTATGCTTCCTTTTTTTTCAGTACCCAGTTGTGGTCATAGCCATTGCCAATTTTCAGTTGAATATCTTTTTCGTGGATATGTTCTCTGATGGGTTTTGCTGTTCTAAAATCAAAAGGCGTACCCCCTACCGGGATGAGATTACCTGTAGGAATGAGTGTATCATCTATTTCGGTGATGCTATCCGCATTGATCATCAGTTCATGATCCAGGATATCACCTGCCCCCTCACCGGCCAGATTGAAAAAGGAGTGATGGGAAAGGTTGATCACTGTAGGTTTAGAGGTAACGGCCTCATAGTCTATGACAAAACTATTTTTGTTGGTAAGCGTGTAGGTCATCTTTACAGTAAGCTTGCCTGGAAATCCTTCTTCGCCCTCTGGGCTTTCGTAGGTAAGCCGCAGGGCTTTTCCCTCCTCCACCTCCAAAGGAGTAACCTGCCAGAGAACGTTGTGAAAACCTCCGGGTCCACCGTGCAGGGAATTGGGGCCATTGTTTTTGGCCAGTTGGTATTCGTGGCCATCCAATGAGAATTTGCCATTCGCGATGCGGTTGGCAAAGCGCCCGATGGCAGCACCGAAGTATTTTTTACCTGCGAGGTATTCTTCCGGGGTATCGTAGCCCAGCACTACATCTGCCAGTACGCCATTTCTATCAGGTACCCAGAAAGACATGACCCTTGCCCCATAGTTGGTAATGGTGAGTTTAGCGCCTGCATCGTTTTGCAGGGTGAATGTTTTAAGATCGGAGGGTGAAATGGCATTGCTCATATTTTCATATAACGGCAATAGGGCAGGTTGGGTTAGAAATGGAAGGGGGTTTTTGTGGAAATATTGTCGTTGAGCACGGAATAGATACCTCACCCCGTCCCTCTCCAAAGGAGAGGGAGTAGTACGAACTACTTTTGAAATACTTCCTCATCACCAACGCACGTCAATCCCGATAACGAACCATCATTACTGTTCTGTCAGGTCGGAAGACCTGACCTCACTATAATGGTTTTTTTTATTTTAGTTAAATAGTTTTTTTTACTATTATACTATATCAGAATTGGGCAAAAAATGAAAGATTAGGAGACGGTTTTCTTTGTTAAAGAGAGGCTACCGAGATTAAATAGGAACTTTGTTGCCCTTATTCATCCACTTTAAAATAATAAAAGCGCTGAATTTATTCAATTCAGGGCTTTTTGAGGTCCAAATTCGATCCTAGTTATTTTATTTTAACTCGTTATGCGATGGCACGATAAGATAGCGGGATTTAAAAAGGGCAACAAAAATTTTAACCCTCACTACCAAGATTAGCTTTTTCTTTATTCCCTCTCTTCATAGGAAACTCAAAACCAAAACGAACATTGAATCTGCTGGTATAAGGGCTGTTGTCATGATCATCATAGAAATTGTACAGGAACTGGAAGTTGCCTTTGATGGACTTCATAAAATCGTATTGTTTCTTCATACCAATAAATGCACTCCCTACCCATCGGTTGCCCCCTAAGTCTGTTGGATTTAATACATTGGGCAGAACGAAGCTGTACATTTTCTCCATATCAGCCCTTACTGAAAAGCCCTTCTTGATTTTAAATTCCAGAAAAGTTCTTGGCCCATAAATCCGATCTTTAGACGTAAATCCAAAATGATTAGTAATGCCTATTCTTTCATTCCAACCCAAGCCGGCTGCAAAGCGGCCTGACATCAAATAAGACAGTGAGGGGTTATAATCCAACCACACGTTTTCTGATTTTTGAATTTGAAAGGTCATACCCGGCACCAATCGCTCAATGAATGGTTTGTCCTTCATGGCATTGGGCTTGCGTTTAGGAATATTCTCCAGGTCTGTTAGTTCTGTGTATTTCTTCTTATAACTATTGACTTTGTTAATGGCTTCCTGCAAGGCTGCCTCCTGTCCTTTGAAATGGTTCTTTGCCAACTTGGGGGCCTGCTGTAAAGCTTGTTGCTTCATGGTTTCTTTATCACCCCCGGCAGCTATCATCTCCTTATAGTCATTCAGCTCCTGACTTTTTTCAGAAAGCACATCTGCATTGCCCATTTTTACAGCTTCAGTCTCTAACTTTTCAGGGACTTGTTTAACCTCGCCAAAATTGCCAGAGGATATATTTTTAATATCCTCACTATAACTTCCTGCCTGGCCAGTGACTTCACCCACCTTTCCGAATTGTTCTTTTATTCCATTCAGCCCATCCAAGGCCGGGATTTCACCCTTTAAATCAGGAATGCCTGTACCACCGGCACCTCCTATTCCTGGTTGAGCCAAGCCCAAATCAGTGGAAGGCAGTGAACCATCTACTCCTGGAACACCGGGTGCATCAACTCCCGGAAGATTTACATTGCCCGGGAGGTTGGTGCCCTCCCCTCCTTCAGCTTTCATCAGATTAAGTTTTTCATTAACACCTCGCTCCACCTTATTGGCAGGACTATTTATTTTTTCCTGAACAGCATTCACCTTGCTTTGGACTGTTGCTACTTTTTCATTGGCTTTATTGAGTGTGTTATTTGGAATTTGATTGAGGCTATCCAGTAGCCGAGTATATTTTTCTGTGGGCAATTGAAGCTGATGGAGACTGTCAATTTTATGCATTAGCTTATCACGCACTGAATCTACTTTGTTATTGTGCAATGCCATATTCAGCGAATCCTGCAGTTGGGTTACTTTGGAGGTAAGTATATTAAGCGTATCCAGTTTATCTAAAGTAGCTGAATTGATGGAGTCCATTTTCACAGCTTGATTGGTAGCTACAGAATCAATTACAGCAACAGACACTTTATTTGAGGCTGCAGCATCTTGCTCAGATTGAGCCAAAACCGACCCAATGCAGGAGGTGAAAACCAGTAAGAAAAAGGTGAATTTAGCCACTTACGAATTTACAATTTTGAAAGGAAAGGAGGAAGGTAAAATGAGATGTTTTACAAATGAACGGTTGGTCAAAATATGCGTTGAATCACCTATATATTTGTTCAGACAGAAGGCTCACAGGAGTTAGGTTAGGAAGGTCAATTGGTCAGTTTGGAGGAGCCAACTGCATTAAATTCACTCGATTTCTTTGATCTTTTTAGGGTCTCTGTTAGTATGAACAAATCTTAAGATCAAAACTTCATCAATTAAAATCTTGTAAACTATCTTATAATGCCATTGCGTTATTGAACGATAATTTCCCTGTTTCTCTCTTAAGTATTCTTCTCTAGGGAACCTTTCCGGTAATTCCTTTAGGCTTTTAGCTATCTCTATAAGTTTTACGCGAACTTTTAAAGCTGCTGTAGGTGAGTCCTTTTTAATCTGATTAACAATTTCACGAAGAGATTCTTTCGCTGTGGGCGGGATGATTACCCGATATTGTTTTTTCATTTACCAAGTCTCTGATTCCTTTTCCAGGTTTTCTATCGTTTGATAATTCCCTTGCTCATACTCCTTCTCTGACTGCTCGATCGTTTTAATAAAATCTTGTTGTGTAATCGGTCTTCCATCAGCCTCATAGCCGATTATGGGGTTACTTTCTCTTTTTAGCAACTCTCGAACCTGTTCAATCACTTGAGCATCTCTTACAAGGAGAAGCTGCTCAATCAATAATAATTTCTCTGCTTGAATATCCATGGTCTAAAATTTACCTATTCAAAATTAACATTTTCAACCCACATTTTAACCCTTCTTTCAATCCCTGGGGGTGATATTTCATCAGCAATGATCGATTTCACTGTAGTTTGCTACTGGATATATTCTTCTCCGCAGCGTCTCCGCCTCGGGACTCTGCGGCTTACTCATCCAACTTTCCAGTTAAATCAATATCTTCTAGTTCACCGTAGTTGATTACTGGATATATCCCCTGTTCTCCATGCATATAAAATTTTGCAGAGCTGTGCTTATAGTCTTCTGGATTATCAGCCAATTTCCAATGCTCTTGCAGTGGGTTATTATGGAAGTAATTAAGTTTCTGTTCTATGAAATCAGAATCCAAACATTCCTTCCAATCAAATGATGGCTCGAACACCTCATGTTGTTTGGCTCTTCTCCTGTCTGTTTCATTGACCAAGGAATTTAACTTTTCTAACAACAATTCATTTCCCTGATGACGAAGTTTCTTTACCAATTCATAAGCCATGAACCTTTTCCCATTTCCGATGATGCTGTTGACTGACTTCTTTGTATTCTTGAATCCAATCACCGCATGAAGGTGGTTAGGCATGATAACGTAACCAATTATATAGTGCTCCTGACTTTTAAGATAATCAAACCAGTGATACACTACATCGTAACCATCAGTTATTTCAAATAGCCTTATCCATCTTGCACAAGTAATAGTGATTGAATATATCCCATCGTTTTCCTGGATCGCTCTACGGACTGGCATGATTGAAAATACGAAATTGGTAGATATTTATTGTTCTTTCCCTTACCTCAGAAATGGGCTATTACCGCAGAGTCCTCCACCGCTCTGCCTTTCTCACGGAGACTCTGCGGAGAACTAATGGATGCTTTCTTACGCGATGCTAAAGCTAGAAAGGCGTATGCCTAAAATATTCTCACCTCCGAGAAGTCATTGCATTTGTCGGAGGTGGCAGAGCGGTCGATTGCGACAGACTTAAAATCTGTTGTACGGGCAACCGTACTGCGGGTTCGAATCCCGCCCTCTCCGCTCAGAAGCCCTCCTAACCGAGGGCTTCTTCATTCAAGATAGTATAATCTAACTTGTCTCTATTGGTAGGCTTAGGTCATAGACTTAAACCAGTTGAGAGAGCTGTTATAAAAGTTATATTATTCACTCAACTCGGGATATGGGATACAAATCATAAAAATATCCACTTGTTAAGGTGTTCGGTTTCCTTACAACAAAAAATTCTGATTCCTTTTTCGAAAATTTTGGTTCAGAGTTCATCTCAATAGGGTGGAATTGAACTTTTCCATCAACACTATAATATTCACTGTGGTACACTACCTGATTATTTCTAACAAACATTAGTCGCTGGTAATTATCACTAATATGATCACAACGACAATCAAAACCTAAGGCTTGATTGATCTCATCCACGGTCATCAATCCATTAAAAACATATAATGTGTCCCACTCGAACTCTGTAATCTCACCCAAAGCAATTTCACAGCGTTCCGAAAGTGATTTATCAAAACATTGCTCTTCAATTTTATCGGCAATTTTTTCGTCAAACGATTTAGTGCAACTTATCAGTAACAAAGACAGGCTTAAGGCTAAGATTATAGTTCTCATCTGCTATTTTTTATCCTCTTCTTCTTTCTTTCTAGTTAAACCATTATCTCGTAATGGCTGTACATTAGTAATGCCTTGCTCATACTGTTCTTGACTTATTTTGGTCCTTGTGATTGAATAACCATTTTCGGTTTCTTGAACAGTCCACATACCATTCTCTTTGAACTCTTCAATGACTTTTACTGCCAAACCCACATTTGTGGCATTAGGGTTATTTTCTCCGATATTTTGACCAATAATATTATTTAATAAATCCGCAAAACTATCAGCCTCTGATGCTTTCCCTACTCCGGTTGAATAACCCTGAGTTGTTATACCTACCTCGGGAACAGTAAAGCCTTCATGTGCATAGCCTGCTGATGATGCAATGTCCTTACCAAAATCACGAGTAATCATTGCTTGCCATACTCCATGCCTTATTGCATTCCTATCTGAACGCTCACCACCTTTTGTCATTGTTGTGTTATTTGTCGCATTAATAGCAAAGTTGGCAGCAATTGTAGAAATATTATTAGACCCTTCACTGTATTGCCCTATTGCTATTGCCGTAGGTGGATGTGCTATAAGAAATGAAATTTCTGCATTTTTTTGACGTCTACTTTGCTCTCCAGGAGTAGGTGCTTTGGCGGCTTCTAATCCTTCTAATTCAACATGAGATGTGACTTTATTCTCACTAAAAGCATAAGGACTATTATGAACATACTTATCAGCTAGAGGATCAACATTAAAGAACCTTCCAATATCAGGCTGGTGGTTTCTCCACTTGAAAGAGTCCCATCCTAAATCAAGTGCATCAATGTGTTCTTGTCCTTGAAATTTAAATTTATTCGGTGTCGAGTTCTCTCGCTGATACGAGTTAAACGTCAGACCAAATGGATA
>DDUM01000038.1 GCA_002344795.1 Flammeovirgaceae bacterium UBA2338
TTGGGCTGTAGTTGTGTTGCTATCAATGATAAATAATTTTTCGGGGATAGTATCCGGTTTTTTGGATACAATAAGATAAAAAACACCCACTAACATCATTATTTCGCAGATAAACTTGGAGTATTTTTTTAATGAACAAGTAAATTATTAATACTTCTTTCAGAAAAAAGCTATTCTTATGAAATCGGATACTTTATAGGAAGGTATTGGCTGTATTTTATAATTTTATTCTTTGCTATTCTTATTTATTTTCTAATTAAAAGGAGAAAACAAAAGTAATTTGAATCCCTGTAAGAACTTTTTCCATTACTAATTGAAATGGTAAGCCTGAGAGATTTGTTGGATTGAGCAATATTTTATGAAAAAACATTTTTTGACAGCAATGGTTATGCTGGGTTGGCTTTTGTCAGCAGCTCAGGCTCCTAAAATTGAATTCACAGAATACGACTTGGATAATGGTTTGCACGTTATTCTGCATCAAGACAACAGCACACCCATCGTGGCGGTTTCCGTTCTGTACCATGTAGGCTCAAAAAATGAAGATCCCGAAAGAACAGGGTTCGCCCATTTTTTTGAACACCTTCTTTTTGAAGGATCAGAAAATATAAAAAGAGGGGAGTTCGATAAATACATCACCAATGCAGGCGGCACCAACAATGCCAATACTTCTAACGATCGCACTTATTATTATGAAATCCTTCCGTCCAATCAATTGGAGTTGGGCTTGTGGCTGGAATCGGAAAGGATGATGCACGCCAAAATTGATCCCGAGGGTGTAGAAACACAAAGAGAAGTGGTGAAGGAGGAGAAACGTCAGCGGATGGACAACCAACCCTACGGAAGCATTCTTACTGAAATATTAAAAAGAGCGTATACGGTTCATCCTTATCGATGGCCCACTATAGGATCGCTGGAGCATTTGAACAGTGCGACACTAGAAGAGTTCATTGACTTTTATAAAACTTTTTATGTGCCAGAAAATGCTACACTGTCGATTGCCGGTGATATAGATATCAAAGGAGCAAAAGCAGCTATTGATAAATACTTTAAGGATATAAAGAGGGGCGGAAAACCAATACCACGACCTACTGTAGTTGAGCCACCTCAAAAGGAAGAAATAAGAGATGTGGTGTTTGACAATATTCAGTTACCCGCTGTAATTCAGACTTACCATATGCCAGCTCAGGGAACACCCGATTCATACGCACTCAATATGCTGAGCACCGTGCTGAGTGGTGGGCAAAGTTCAAGAATGTATAAATCGCTGGTAGACGAACAAAAGAAGGCGTATGTCGTGCAGGCATTCCCATTCTCATCAGAAGATCCAGGTTTATACATTGCTCTGGGTTTGGCCAATGTGGGTGTAAGTGTAGATGAGTTGGAAAAAGGAATGGATGAAGAGATCAGAAAGGTGCAGGAAGAGCTTATTCCTGAAAAGGAATTTCAAAAAGTGCGCAATCAGATAGAGAGCGATTATGTGCAGGGGAATTCATCGATGATTGGTATTGCCGAACAGTTGGCCAACTATCATGTATACTATGGAGATGCGGGGTTGATCAATAATGAATTGGATCGTTTTATGAAAATCACAAGAGAAGATTTACAACGTGTGGCTAAAAAATACCTGACAAAAGAAAACAGGGTGGTGTTGCATTACTTGCCTAAATCAGCGCAACAGCAACCGGATGGAGCCAAAGTAAAATCTGACAACTAATTCAACGAAGAATATCGAATGAGAGCAGTATTGATTGTATGTTTTGTTTTAGGTGTGCTGGGGAGTGTTATCGCTCAGGTAGATAGAAGTAAAGCACCATTGCCTGCCCCGGCAAGAGAAATTAAAATTGGTGAATACCAATCCTTTACCTTAAAAAATGGGTTGCAGGTTTTTGTGGTAGAAGATCATAAGCTGCCCCGATTACAGTTTTCAATTCAATTGAAACATGATCCGATATTTGAAGGCGAAAAGGCGGGTTATGTTTCCATTGCAGGTAATTTGATTGGCACAGGGACTACCAGCAGAACCAAAGCACAGTTGGATGAAGAAGTAGATTTTTTAGGGGCATCATTAAATACAAGTGCCTACAGCCTTTATGCTTCCAGTCTTTCCAAGCACACTGAAAAGTTGCTGGAACTCATGACAGATGTACTTTACAACCCATCCTTTGAGCAAGCTGAATTGGACAAGCTAAAAACACAAACTATGTCTGGCATTGCAGCCGGCAAAGATGACCCGGGTACGATAGCCAGCAACGTAAGAGGCTTTTTATTGTATGGAAAAGATCATCCTTACGGGGAAGTAGCCACTGAGAAAACGGTAGAATCTATTACAATAGAGGATTGTAAAAATTATTATCAAACATATTTTAGACCCAATAATGCCTACCTGGTAATGGTAGGAGACGTTAGCTTCAAAGAGGCAAAAAAGATAGCAGAGAAAAACTTTTCTCAGTGGAAAAAAGGAGAGGTAAAGAATGAGTCCTTTTCTGTACCACTTGCACCGGAAAAAACTTTCGTGGCCATGGTGGACAGACCATCTTCCGTTCAATCTATAATAAATGTTACTTATCCTGTTGTGCTGAAAGTGGGAAGTGAGGATGTGATTAAGGTCAACGTAATGAATCAGATTTTGGGAGGAAGCTTTTCGGCCAGACTCAATCAAAACTTACGTGAGAAACATGGATATACCTATGGTTCTAATTCCCAATTAAGTAGTGATGATCTGGTGGGGAGGTTCAATGCTTCAGCCAGTGTGAGAAACGAAGTAACAGACAGCGCGGTACACGAAATCTTGTATGAGTTGAATCGAATTGTTAACGAGCCTGTTACTCCTGAAGAACTTCAGGCAGCCAAGGCATCAATTGCCGGATCGTTTGGGAGGTCATTAGAACGTCCTCAAACCATCGCCAGTTTTGCGGTCAACACAGCCAAGTATAATCTGCCAAAGGATTACTATACAACTTTTTTAAAGAGGTTGGATGCTGTTACTATTGAGCAAGTTCAGACAGCAGCCAAAAAATACATCACCCCGGATCGTGCTTATATTGAAGTGGTAGGGAAAGGAGGAGAGGTAGCTAAATCATTGGAGCAATTTGGCGAGGTAAAGTATTATGACATTAATGGTGATGAATACACACCTGAACCTGAAAAGTCTCTTCCTGATGGATTAACTGCGCAAAAAGTAATTGACAAATACATTCAGGAAATAGGGGGAGCCAAAAGAGCGAAAGAGATCAAGTCCCTCAAAACGATATATAAGGTGCAGGCGATGGGAACTGAACTGACAATGAGTGTGGTTAAGTCAGCGCCCAATAAAAGTGTATTGGAAATCAGTGCCAACGGCTCAACCTTTCAAAAGGTGGTTTCCACAGGAAAGGAGGCTTCTATTTCTTCTATGGGCCAGAATGTTCCAATGGACAAAGAAACTACGGAGAAGACTTTTTTTGAAAGTGCCATATTTCCCGAATTGGCATCGGAAAAAGCAACAATTAAATTGCTAGGAATAGAAAAAGTAGACGGCAAGGATGCGTATACGGTTGAATACAAGCTCCCTTCTGGATTCAAATCCACCTATTATTATGATGTGCAATCTGGATTAAAAGTGAAACAAACAGAAAGCCTGGAAACCCCGCAGGGAACAATGGTCTCAGCAACCACCTATTCTGATTACAAAGAGGTTGAGGGTGTCAGGTTCCCTCAGAAGATCGGGCAGCAGCAAGGTCCAATGAACCTGACTTTTGAATTGATTGAAATACAGGTAAATCCAGAGATAAAGGACTCACTTTTCAGCTTGAAATAACCAAAATGGACAGATGGAATGAGTTTTCGTCCCTTGTACACCTTGGATTTAATAAAAATACTAAGCATCTTTGCAGCCCTTTAATAAAATAAGGTAAATCGAGAATTGCAATGAAAAGGACTTACCAGCCATCGAAGAGAAAAAGAAAGAATAAGCACGGTTTCCGCGAGAGAATGGCAACAGCCAACGGTCGCAGGGTATTAGCTTCCCGCAGAAGGGCTGGCCGTAAGAGACTTACTGTGTCTGACGAGAAAACACCTAAGGGTTAATAAACTCCTCACCTGATTTCGCGTGAGGATTCATTAATTTGGCCTCATGGGCAAATTCAGCTTTCATACAGGCGAAAGACTCAAAAAGGAAAAATTGATAAAGGAACTCTTCAGCAAGGGTTCCTCTTTTAATTTATACCCGTTCAGAATCATGTACCTGCCCAACCCTGATGATGCTCCCTTTCATCAGGTGCTTTTTACGGCTTCCACCAGAAATTTTAAGAAAGCCGTTGATCGTAATAAAATTAAAAGGAGATCGAGAGAGGCATACCGGCTACAAAAAGCACAGTTAAACGAAACCCCAAAGCTGTTAATCGGGTTTATTTACATAGCCAAGGAAATTCTTGACTACAATCAAATTGCAGAGGCTGTATCAAAAGCCTTAAACAGGCTCAATGAGGTCAAAATGAAGAAATAGCCTCAAAAGCCTCCGATTTGTATATTTACAGATACGAATGAAACTCAGAATGAAAAAAGGTCTTTTTGGTATTCTCATCGTTGCCGCAGCAATCGTTGGCTTTTCATTTACTGCGCCAGCAGAGAAATACTTCGACATCGCCAAAAGCCTCGACATTTTTGCAACTCTTTTTAAAGAAGTCAATGCCTACTATGTAGATGAGGTGGATCCCAAGGATTTAGTAAGCATTGGTATAGATGGTATGCTTCAATCCCTCGATCCTTATACGGATTATATCCCTGAAGAAAATCTGGAAGAGTTTAGCATTCAAACTACTGGTCAATATGCAGGTATCGGGGCATTAATCGGGGTGATCAATAACAAGACGGTAATCACTAATCCCTACGAAGGGTTCCCCGCCAACAAAGCAGGTTTAAAAGTAGGCGATCAGATCATCTCAGTGGATGGGGTAAACATCGAAGGCAAGAACACAGGCCAGGTGAGCACCTTACTCAAAGGAAAACCAAATACAGAAGTGAAGCTGGTGGTGAGACGAACTGGCAAAAGCGAAGACCTGACACTTAACATCAATCGCCAAAAGATTAAGCTAAGCAATGTGGTCTATCAGGGAATCGTGGGTGAAAACATTGGCTACATTAAGTTGGATGACTTTACACCGGGAGCAGGCAAAGAGGTGGAGGCAGCTGTTCTCGATTTAAAAAAACAGGGTGCTGAAAAATTAATTCTTGACTTGAGAGATAATCCTGGCGGCCTGTTGTATGAAGCGGTTAACATCGTGAGCTTGTTTATCCCCAAAGGATTGGAAGTAGTATCCACTAAAGGAAAGGTCAAAGATTGGAATAAAACGTATGTGTCACTCAATAACCCCATCGACACTATTACTCCCTTAGCCGTGCTTACCAGTGGAGGGAGTGCCTCTGCATCAGAAATTGTGGCGGGTGCACTACAGGATTACGACAGGGCAATACTCGTTGGACAAAAGACATTTGGAAAGGGATTGGTGCAAACCACGCGTCAACTCTCTTACAACGCCCAGCTAAAAGTGACTACTGCAAAATATTATACTCCAAGTGGCCGTTGCATTCAGGCGCTGGATTATGCGCATCGCAATAAAGATGGGTCAGTGGATAAATTTGCTGACTCTTTAAAAACTGAGTTTTTAACAAAAGGGGGTCGCAAAGTATATGACGGTGGCGGCCTCGACCCGGATGTGAAAGTGGACAGTGAATATTTAAGTCCTGCAGCGATCCAACTTATTACTTCAGGCCATATATTCGATTATGCAACAATTTATGTTGCCGAGCATCCGCAATTGAACTCAGTCCATAACTTCAAATTATCAGATGAGGATTATAAAAAATTTGGAGATTGGTTGGCGGGAAAAAAATTCACATTCAGTTCTGAATTGGAAGAACAAATGGAGCAGTTAGTGGAGGTGGCAAAGAAGGAACGCACCTATGGAGAAATTCAAGGGCAACTAACCACATTAAAAAAACAATTGGAACAAAGCCGATCCAGGGACTTGGTGCGATATAAGGATGAGATCGGAAGGATTCTGGAAGAAGAGATTGCTTTTCATTTTGGATTGGTCAAGGCACAGGTAGAGTTATCACTGCAACACGACACTGAATTGAAAGAAGCTGTAAAGTATCTTCAGCAGGAAGAGCAATACAAAAATCTACTCTCCTCAAAATAATGTCACTCATCCTTAGCCTGGAGACAGCTTCAGCCGTATGTTCTGTTGCTTTGCATGATGATGGAATAATTAAAGCATCATCTCACCTGTTCATAAGCCAATCTGCATCATCTCAATTGGCCGTCATGGTAGATGAGTTGCTCAAACGATGCGATCTTAAACCAAACCAACTCAACGCAGTGGCTGTTTCGGAAGGCCCCGGGTCGTACACAGGTTTGCGAATTGGTGTTGCCAGTGCAAAGGGTTTATGTTATGCATTGGATATTCCATTAATAGCTGTGAACACATTGGAGTCCATGGTTCAGAAAATAGCCACTCAGTTTTCGGATGAAATAATTTTGTGTCCTATGTTGGACGCCAGGCGTATGGAGGTTTATTGCTTACTGGCAAACAACAAAGGTGATGTGTTGGAACCCACTCAGGCAAAGGTGATGGATGAAACAAGTTTTGAAGAAGTACTTTCAAAAAATAAAGTGGTCTTCTTTGGCAACGGAGCCGCTAAGTGCAAAGAAGTAATCACAAACGCCAATGCTATTTTCCTTTCAGATATCACCCCCTCTGCTGAACAAATAGGAGAGTTGGCCTTCAAAAAATTTCAGACACAACAATTCGAAGACCTGGCCAACTTCGAGCCCTTCTATTTAAAAGATTTCCTCATCAAAAAACCAAAATCAGCTTTTTGATGTTGGATAGGAGCAGCGAATTATGAGTGAAGAAATAATAAATAAAGTAGCGCGAAGTCCCTTGCAGACCATCGACTTGGAAGAGTTTTATGTCGCAGGCGAACGAATCAGCCTGGATATTAAAGACCAGCTATTTCAAGGTATGGTTTTGCGCGAAAAAGACTTTAGAGAATTTATCAAAACCAACCAGTGGTCCAGCTTCGAAGGAAAGCACGTAGCCATTCAATGTTCTGCCGATGCAATCGTTCCCACCTGGGCTTACATGTTGCTGTCGGTAGCACTAAAACCTTTTGCAAAAACGATTTTGTTTGGAAGCCTGGAAGAATTGGAAACACAACTTTTTAAATCCAATCTGGACGCCATCGATTGGAGCAAATACGAAAATGCCAAAGTAGTAATTAAAGGGTGCAGCAAAGTAAAAGTACCTATCGCTACCTACGTAGATGTTACCAGTAGGCTGCAACCCATTGCGTCCAGTATCATGTTTGGCGAACCTTGTAGTACAGTTCCTATTTTTAAAAGGTTAAAAAAATAAAACTTTTTGGGCGTGCCCCCGGCTTACCTGCCGGGGTCGGGCTATCCGCTTCTACTCCTCGCCCCACCCTCAATGCAGCCCGGCTGCGGGGTATCCGCTGCTATCCCTCACGCAAAGCCACTGATAATCAAGAGAATCACCCTTTTATTCTTTGCTCAGCCTACACATTATCGGAGCATCGTCTCATGGTTACCAAATCACCCCCCTCAACTACCCAGTAATTATTTTAAAACTTTTTGCTCCATCTTTGCTTAGATGTCATTTAAGGTTACCTTTGCGCTCCCGTTTAGGGGAACGTGTGTCATTCAAACGGTTTGACCACTTTAATTAAGACTAAAAGTCAGCAATGAATGCTCCGAAAATCACTTGATCGAGGAGATTCAAACGTTCTTTGAATAGATGGAATTTTGATAGCGGACCCGTGTAAAATCGATAGAGGTTTTATGCGAGTCGGTTCTTTTGAAAAAGAAAATCGATGAGACTAAGGAAAAATGAACATAGTTTGAGCACATCACAAGATGTGGGTTCAAACAGTTAAGATGGAGGCAGTGATGCTGAAGTTTTAACAAAGGATTAATACTATGGAGAGTTTGATCCTGGCTCAGGATGAACGCTAGCGGCAGGCCTAATACATGCAAGTCGAACGGTATAAGTTGTAGCAATATGACTTAGAGAGTGACGTAAGGGTGCGTAACACGTATGCAATCTACCCTCAACAGGAGTATAGCTCGGGGAAACTCGGATTAACACTCCATAATATCATTTGAAGGCATCTTCAGATGATTAAAACTGTGGTGGTTGAGGATGAGCATGCGTCTGATTAGTTAGTTGGAGGTGTAACGGACCCCCAAGACGATGATCAGTAGGGGAACTGAGAGGTTGATCCCCCACACTGGCACTGAGATACGGGCCAGACTCCTACGGGAGGCAGCAGTAGGGAATATTGGTCAATGGGTGAGAGCCTGAACCAGCCATGCCGCGTGCAGGAAGACGGCCTTCTGGGTTGTAAACTGCTTTTATCTGGGGATAAAAAGCCCATGCGTGGGACATTGAAGGTACCAGATGAATAAGCACCGGCTAACTACGTGCCAGCAGCCGCGGTAATACGTAGGGTGCAAGCGTTGTCCGGATTTATTGGGTTTAAAGGGTGCGTAGGCGGTCTATTAAGTCAGTGGTGAAATCCAACAGCTCAACTGTTGATGTGCCAATGATACTGATGGACTTGAGTACAGACGAGGTAGGCGGAATTGACAGTGTAGCGGTGAAATGCATAGATATTGTCAAGAACACCGATAGCGAAGGCAGCTTGCTAGCCTGTAACTGACGCTGAGGCACGAAGGTATGGGGATCAAACAGGATTAGATACCCTGGTAGTCCATACAGTAAACGATGATTACTCGATGTTGGCGATACACAGTCAGCGTCTTAGCGAAAGCGATAAGTAATCCACCTGGGGAGTACGCTGGCAACAGTGAAACTCAAAGGAATTGACGG
>DDUM01000032.1 GCA_002344795.1 Flammeovirgaceae bacterium UBA2338
GGAAGGACGAAACACAGAAAATATAGGTTAAACGATTTAGTCGTTTCTGATTTTCTGAAACCTTCCAAACTAAAATATCAGCATCAAAGACTATAAATTGACACACCAAAAATGGTTAATGCCATGAAACATATTCTATTGCTTGCCTTGTTTATCTTTTTTAACTGTGCGTTAAGCCAGGGGCAGTCCACGACTTTTCGTCCTGATCCTTCCAAGATCGAACAGGTTATTCAGAATGGATTCAGTTTTGACTTGGTAAAATCTCGTTTAAGTGCCAATTTGAATTCAGATGCAGTTGCCCTCATGGCTCATCCCGGTTTTGAGGCGCGAATTGCGAAATGGCATTTTACTACAAAGCGGATTTTGATCAAACGCTATTTTGAAGGTTCCTTATCGCTATTAATGTTCCAAAGCGAAATCGACCAACTTATATCAGCCCTAATTGAAAGGATCAATTCTGACCCGGCGAGCATTTTGACCGAATTAAATTCATTTTCTGCTGAGAATAATAATTCTACAGTTCACAGCCATGCTGCACATCATACCCATAATCATTCATCTGTAGTTGAGGAAGGCTTGCACAACGAATCAGGCGAGGATACTACAGCAGTACAACAACAAATGAGAATACCCGGTGGTCCTTGTGTGAATCCTGATTTCGAGTCATGTAATTTTAATGATTGGACATTAGTAACCGGACAGGTAAACGGATCTGCACCGTATTCATTTGTTAACCCAACCACCACAACAACTTTTGGAACGACCAACGGAATGCCTGCAACGAGCGGAAGTGAACAGCATTATATCACAACCGGTGGAACTGACACCTATGGTTTTCCAATGGTTTATCCAGGAGGTTCTTGTTCTGCGGAGATTGGAGATTTTACGGGGTATAATTATATGGCAGCTCAAATAAGAAAAACATTCCTGGTCTCTGCTGGTGATGCAATTCTTACACTGCATTACGCTGTTGTTTTGGAAGATGGTGGGCACACGGCAAATGAACAACCCTATTTCAGAATGAGGGTTTACGACCAGGCTGGAAATTCGATTTCATGTGCTGCTTACGAGGCTTACGCAAACGACGGACAACCAGGTTGGCAATCATCCGGTATTTGGAGATACAAACCCTGGACAACTGTTTTTATTCCTCTGGCGCCGTATTTAGGTCAGAATGTAACTATTGAATTCACTGTCGGAGATTGCGCTCAGGGTGGTCATGCAGGTTATGCCTATGTCGATGCAACTTGTGACGCAATGGCGTTTAATATGTCTGCGAATGCTGTATGTGCAGGACAACCAATTACCATTAACGGACCTCCTGGCGGGGCTTCCTATCTTTGGAGTACCGGTGCTACTACCCAATCCATTACTACTTCCACTCCGGGTGCTTATTCAGTTACTGTTATTCCGGTAACCGGTTCTTCATGTTCAATCACCCTCGATACGGTTGTGAATGCAAGTCCAAATCCAATTGCCAATTTCACTCATAATTCGCCGGTATGTTTTGGTACTGCGGTTCAGTTTACAGATCAATCCAATCCAAATGGTGCAACAATAAACAGTTGGAGTTGGAATTTTGGAAACGGAGCAACTTCTACCCTTCAGAACCCAACGCATACTTATGCCGCAGCAGGCACCTATAACGTGCAATTAACTGTGTCCACAACAGCAGGATGTACGCATTCTGTAACTATACCAGTTACACAAGCGCCGGATTTAACTTTGCCAACTTCTTTTGTGGATGAAAACTGTGGACAATGCGACGGTTCTGCAGTTGTTGCACCACAAGGAGGAACTGCACCGTATTCCTATAACTGGGGAGCTGCAGGCGGCAATGTCCCTGCTTTAAATAGTCTTTGTGCAGGCAACTATCCTGTAACTGTTACTGATAATATGGGATGTACAGAAACAGCAACTGTGGTAGTTGGATCAGGAGGAAGTTTATCCATTACCAACGTTGCAACCACTCCTGCCACTTGTCCTTCAACCTGTAATGGGACTATTACAGTTACTGCACCCGGAGCAACACAGTTCTCAATTGATGGCGGTGTTACTTTCCAGGCTTCAAATGTTTTCAATAATATGTGCCCAGGAAACTATACTGTTACTGCATCAAACAGCACAGGCTGTAATGATACTGAACCTGCAGTTGTAACTGTCCCCAATCCTCTAACACTAACACCCGGGCCTGGATCAACCATTTGTATCGGTCAGAGTGCAACGGTATCCGCTTCCGCAAGTGGAGGAACCGCTCCCTACACTTTCACATGGAATCAAGGCTTGCCAAGTGCGCAATCACATAATGTAACACCGCTTATTTCTACAGATTATCAAGTCAGCGTTTCAGATAACAATGGCTGCAATGCCGGTCCTTTGAGTATTACGATTACGGTTAACCCTCCTCTACAGGTAGTTGTTTCGCCGGATGTGATGATTTGCCCCGGAGCAAGCGCAACGCTTACAGCAAATGCTTCAGGTGGGGATGGTGATCCGTATAATTATTCATGGACTGATGGCGCAGGATTTAGCCAGACTGGAAGTTCGATTACTGTTTCTCCTACAACAAACACTACCTACATTGTAACTGCAACAGATAATTGCGGTACTCCACAAACTACAGCCCAGGTAAACGTAGGACTGAATCCCGTTCCACAGGTAACTTTTGTTGCAGATAATTTATCGGGTTGCGTACCTGTTGCTGTGAATTTTACAAACACAACAGATCCTGCATTATCCGGGAATTGCCAATGGAATTTCGGAAATGGACAAACATCTAACAATTGCAATCCTTCAATGGTATTTAATACCCCGGGATGTTATGATATTAGTCTTACTGTAACATCACCTGCGGGTTGTATTGGCTCACTCACAATTCCGGGAATGATCTGCGCACATCCGTATCCAGTTGCAGATTTTGTATTTGGTCCGCAGCCCACCGATTTATTAAACACAACCATTACATTCATCAATACCTCTGCAGGTGCAAGTACATATAGTTGGGACTTTGCCGGTTTAGGCAGCTCAACTGCACCTAATACTGTATTTACTTTCCCGGATGAAGACCCCGGAAATTATGATGTTTGCCTCGCAGTAGAAAATGCATTTGGTTGCCAGGATACAGTTTGTAAAGTTGTTGTGATTAACGACTTCTTTACGATCTACGTTCCTAATGCGTTTACTCCAGATAATGATGGAAAAAATGATATTTTCTTCCCTGTTATCGATGGCTTTGTTGATGGTACTTACCAGATTTATGTATTTAATCGCTGGGGAGAAATTGTATTTGAATCCAACGATCCAAATGGATATTGGGATGGAAAATACAGAGGTGTCAATGCAAAACAGGATGTTTACGTTTGGAAAATTGTAATCAAGGATGCTGCTTCAAAGAAGAAGCGTACTTATTATGGCCATGTTTCATTATTGAGATAAGAAGCACTTGACCTACTAACCTTTTTTGGCAAATCTAAAGGACCAACACTTGCTTTTTAACTATTGCATTTGTTTCTCTGTTGGCTTAGATTGAATGTTCAATTGACTTCTGTAAATTGAGATAACGAAGTGACGGTTTTCAATAATCAGTGGATGGTTGTTTATGAAAAGTAGACCTAGGACAATTCATAGGATGGTAAATTCAATGGCGAAAAACTACCGGACGGAAACTACTTTTATGTTGTTAGTTTACCGAAACTAGGACAAAGGACAAAGGGTATTTCGAATATGGCCAGCAATAAGCAGACAGTTTAAGCATCTGTATAACAGCTTCTTAGTGTAAAGATTGAAATTTTTGAAGTCTAAATTTTAACCTAATTGGTTGATTTCTCGTAGAATTCCTTATTTTTAATATCCGATTCTAAACGGTTTTGTCAATGAAAAAACTGTTACTTGCCTTATTTACACTTTTCGTCTTTGCATTTGGTGCTAAAGCACAAGACGTTGGAATAACTTCTGTTATTTCCCCGGTTAGCGGTTGCTGTGTTGGAATGGACACAGTGCGACTTTACTTGTATAATTATAGTGCTTTCCCTATAGGAGGTAATTTTACAATTACTTATACCGTTAACGGAGGCGCTCCAATTTCTGAGACGATTCTTACCAGTATTGGTCCAAGCGCGAGCTATCTTTTTGGGTTTAATCAGCAATGGAATTTTGCCTGTCAGGGCACGTATAACGTGTGTTGCAACGTTCAGTTTCCGGGTGATGTAAACCCTGCGAACAATAATTTTTGTGTTACTATTGTGAGCGACACATTTGTTGTGGCGGGCACAGTATCAGGTCCTCCGGTGGTATGTGCATCAGCGAACTCCGGTGTGATGGTGTTATCGGGGAATAACAAGAATGATTCTTTACTATGGCAGATGTCGGTAGATGGAACGAACTGGATCAACACGATGAACGATTCTTCGAGTTACCAGTTTAGCAATATTGGTCAGACCATGTATTATCAGGTGTTTGTTGACGGAGGTTATTGCCCTGATGGAACATCTTCTGTACATACCATATTTGTGGATTCACCACCTGTTGGCGGAAGTATTACCAGCAATATGAACGTATGTTCCGGCAATAATTCAGCACAGTTGAATTTAATTGGTTCAGCAGGGGATACGATTTACTGGGCAGCATCTACAGGTGGCGGACCTTATGTTCCGTTTGTGAACGACACGACGATATTTGTTTTTAATAATATCACCCAAACAACGCAATATCAGGCCTACGTAGCCAATGGAGTATGTCCATTTGTTCCAAGCGGAATAGTAACGGTATTGGTAGATCCCCCAACAATACCGGGAACGGTAGTTGGAGGTGCAACGGTATGTCAGGGAGTGAACTCCGGGTCTATGGGTTTGATATCGAGTTCCGGAAACATCAACGGCTGGATCTATTCCAGCAATAATGGTGCGACGTGGCAAACGTCCGGGAATACCACTTCGAGTTTTAATTATCTGAATATATCATCGAGCACGATTTATTGTGCGATAGTGCAAAGTACAGGATGTCCGGCAGACACGTCCGTTTGTGATACGGTATTTATTACTCCATTACCGATTGCCAATGCAGGTGTGGATGATACGATCATCATATTTGATCAGACCCAATTGTTTGGTACAGGTGGAGTGTTTTATGCATGGACTCCTGCCGGAAGTTTGTCGGACCCTACAATAGCCGATCCTATCGCAAATCCAACAACTACCACAACGTATACCTTAACGGTATCAGATGCATTTGGATGTTTTGGTACAGACCAGGTCACCATTTTTGTGATAGATACAACAACACCACCAATGCCGAATACGATCATTATTGCGAATTATATGTCGCTAAATGGAGACGGGTTGAATGATGTTTGGAACATAATGAATATTGAATATTTCCCGGAGAACGAAGTGACGGTTTTCAATAATCAGGGGATGGTTGTTTATGAAAAGTCGACTTATGACAACTCATGGGACGGTAAATTCAACGGAGATCAATTGCCGGATGGAAGTTATTTCTATGTCGTTAATTTAACCAAGCTGGGACAGAAAACTAAGGGAGTGCTAACGATAACCAGTAAATGACATCTACATCCATTTTATATCGATTTTTACTGGTAATATTTTTGACCCCGCTTGCAGCGAGTGCGCAACAGATTCCCTTATACAATCATTACCACGTTAATCCTTTTGTATATAATCCGTCACTTTCAGGATATTCGGGAAAAACAAACGCGTATTTTATTCGCAATCAAAAATACCTGGGTTTCGAAGGTGGAAATGTTACAAATATTTTGACAGTCGACGGGCCTATTTTTGCCAATAAGGTGGGGATAGGTTTTTCAGTGTTTAATGATCAAATGGGACCAAGTATCGCTCAAGGTGCAGGCTTGTCTTTGTCATACCGCGTTGAATTCAGTGAAAAAATAAAACTTGGCTTCGGATTTACAGGAGGTGCAACCGACAGGAGATTTGATCCGAGCAATGTTGTTGTTGTCGACAATAATGATCCGACATTGGTTTTTTCTTTTCCGATAAGAAAAACCTATTTTGATTTGTCGGCAGGAATTTACTTGGATGTTGATCGCTTCCAATTTGGAGTCGCTGTTCCTCAGATGTTGGCGAATACAGTGCGTGTTTCAATGGACAATTCCCATATTCTGGAGCGCCATTATATGGGGCATTTAAAATACAATTGGTTAATTTCTCCAACTCTTGATCTTTCATTGATTCCATTGGCGAGAGTCATGTATGTGCCAGGTGCACCTTTTCAGTATGACGTAAATATTACGGCCGATCTGAAAAAAATTGGTTGGATCACGGCGACGTATAGGAGTCAATATGCAGTTGCTGCAAACATTGGATTTCGCATAAAGCAGGATCTTGTATTTGGGTATGCATACAATTTTGTGATGAACACTACTAATGCTTACGGGCCGGTGAATCAGGAAATCTTAGTAGGGTATACATTTGGTGTTAAGAGCAATGATCGTGAGAAGAAACTACTTGAAGAAGCGGAACGTGAGAATGAACGCCTGCGTCAGGAGTTGTTGCGTAAACAAAAAGAATATGACTCTTTGAATACGATCAAAGAAGGTTTAGATCGCCGTATAGACGAACAGGAGCGATATTATAACGACACAATAAATAAGCTGAATGAGGAATTACGCAAGCTGCGTGAGGACATGAAGAATACTCAGACCAAAGTGACTGAGGTAAAAAACACAAATGATGGTCCTCCAGTAAAACGAACCGAAGGGGATCATTTTGTAGAATTGGATAAATCAACGGAGTCGCCGAAAGGATATTACGTTATTGATGGTGCTTATGGAAGCATGGAAAATGCACAGTCGCAATACGACAGGCTGAAAGGGCAGTTCCCGGAGGCAAGGATTATCTTTAATGAGCGCAACCAGTTACATTACATCTTGTTGACTTATTCTGAGGATAAGCCGAAAGTGTTTGATACCCACCGTAAGGCCAAGTCTATCGGCGAAGAAAAGGCCTGGGTGTTGGAATACCGATAAATCCATTTATCAGTTTAGATTCGATTTTTGTCCCAAAACCACTGTTCAAAGCGATAATCCGAATTATTAAGTTTTTGTTTTTCAAGGTCTTATGTTTGGAATCCAATCCCTACCCAATAATGGTAAGACCTAAACCTATAACATTCCATTGTTAATAACCGTAAGAAGCGCTATCTTAGAAGGCTTGAATACTAGAGAATTCAGTCTTTCAGGTTGTTAATAAGTACTGAAATTAATTGTTCAAACATACATCATGAAGCGATTTTTACGCATCTACCTACTTGTAACAATTTTATTGGCGACAGGTTCCATTTCGGCTCAAAACATTTGTTTCAGGGCAAATAATGATTTTACTTCTGCAAATGGAACTAACGGAGTTGTAAACCCGCGATTCCTTGCGAAAGGTGATATTAACGGAGACGGAAAACTGGACATTATTACTTCCAATGGAAATCAAACAGGAAATCCATCTTCTCTTTCAATTTTTATCGGGCAAGGAAATGGTCTGTTTACTTATATCGATACGATTACTATTGGTCCAAACAGTTCAAATACGCAAGCAATAACCTTGCAGGATTTTAATGCTGATGGTAAGCTTGATATTGCTGTTGTAAAAAGAAATTCTTTAGGTGGCACATTTAGGCTTGCGGTGTTGCAAGGTAACGGAGTTGGGGATTTTACACCTTGGGTGGAAATGACAGCACCCAATTTTACGAACGATTTAGTTACAGGTGATTTTGACGCAGACGGCATGATTGATATTGTTACAATATCAGGCGCATCATCAAATAATATTTCCTTTTTTAAGAATAACGGTGCGGGGTTTAATGCACAGGTAATTTCGAATCCCACTTTTCTTGGTGCGGGTTACAACATCAAAGTTGGACAAGTGGATCACCTTACTGACAGCCATCTTGATGTTGTAATTACACGTGTGTCTGGATCCCGAGTTACACTCATGCGAGGAAATGGAACGGGATCGTTTACCACCGGTTTTAACGTTGTAATCGGAACAGATCCGCGTGATTTAGATCTGGGCGATTTAAATGGTGATGGTAATATGGATGTTGCTGTTGCAATGAATGGATCTGATTCTGTTCACGTGGTTTTTACCAATGGAATGGGAGCAATTACATCCATTTCGAGATATTATTCCGGTGGTCGCGGGCCAACTTCAATTGTTATGTTTGACTATGATGGTGATGGCGATAAGGATATTGCTGTGAGTAATGTTCTCGATCACGTAATCGGACTATTGATCAATGATGGCTCAGGTAATTTCACGCTTCAGCGACATGCAAGTTTTATCGATCCATCTGAGATTTTAACCGGAAATTTTGATTCCGATTTAAAAGAAGACATTGTATTCACCGGAAATTCGCGTCGACTGATGTACATGGGAAACAATTCTCCGAATGGCTTTTTGTCTTACAACAATCTTTATTACCCAACAATTAATACTCAGCCAAATAGTTCTTCAATAGCAGATTTCAATGGCGACGGAAATACGGATCTTGTAACTGCAAATTCTTCCAGCAATAATTTTTCATTGTTCTTGGGCAATGGAAGTGGTGGATATACTTTTTCTTCAAATACATCGGCATCCGCAATGCCTTTGGCTATTCAGTCGGGCGATTTTAATGGAGATGGGTTTAAAGATGTATTGCTTGTTGAATCATCTGCTCAACAACTTTCATTATTCCCTGGTGATGGTTCAGGAAATTTTGGTTTTCCTACTTCTGTTGGACTACCCGGAACACCCATTAGTTTATCAGTTGGTGATTTAGACAATGATGGGGATCTTGATGCAGTTGTCACATCCAATACTTCCAATGCAGTTTATATTTATCAGAATATCGCAGGAGTATTTAGCCTAGCCGGAACACTTTCATCGGGAGTTAACGGTCCGAATAATGTTTCCATAAATAATTTCAATGGTGATGCATTACCTGATCTCGCTATTTGTAACAATGGAACCTCCAATGTTCAGATTTACACCGGAACCGGTTCATGCAATTTTACTTCAGGATCTTCTATTGTTGTAAGTGCCGGACCACGAATGGTTACTTCCGGTGATTTTAATGGTGACGGTAATAAAGATATTTCTGTTTGTTATGGTTCAAGTACAATATCCTATGCAAACGGAACAGGAACGGGTACATTTTCTGCTGCAGTAAATCTAACCGGAATTACAGGTGCAGGCCAGATTGTTTGGTTGTTATCAGCTGATCTGAATGCCGACGGATTTGATGATGTTGTTACTTGCAATAATGCATCTTCAGATGTATCGGCATTAAAAGGCGGAGGTCTAGGTCTTTCCTTTCAACAGGCATTTTATTCCGGCTACAAACCGGTTCACATTGCACAGGGTTTGGTAAACAATGATCTGTTGCCGGATATTGCCATTTGTAATTCTGATGCGACCGGAGCAAGTAGTGTTAATGTAATGCTTAACCGCTCAGCAGTAATTACAAATTCCGGTGCCGGTTCGTTTTGTATTGGAGGTGGTGTTACATTGACATCCACACAGGCATATAGTTACCAATGGAGCACAGTTGCAACCACTCAATCTATTAACGTTACAACATCTAATTCTTACACAGTAACAACTTCTAATTATAACAGTTCCTGTAATAGTATTTCTCAACCAGAAGTTGTAACAGTAAATCCTTTGCCAACGGTTTCCGGTGTTACTGGAACTACTACAATTTGCGGTTCTTCAAGCACTAGCTTAACAGCGAATTCATCAGCATCATCTCCGGTATTTGAATGGTACGATGCGGTTTCCGGGGGTACATTGCTTTTTACAGGCGCAACTTTTGTAACCCCTGTATTGGGTGTAAATACTTCTTATTGGGTGCAGGTCACAGATGGATCTTCCGGGTGTGTTTCTTCACCCCGCTTCCAGGTTGATGTTGTAATTGGAGATGTGCTTCCTCCAACTATTAATAACTGTCCTTCCAATATCACGATTAATGTTGGGGCAGGTCAATGTAGCGCAACAGCGTCATGGACTGCGCCTTCTGCAACAGATAATTGTGGTTCTGCAACCATCAATCAAACAATCGGACTTCCGTCCGGTAGTGTTTTTCCTGTAGGAACACATAATATTCAGTATACTGCAGTAGATGGTTCTTCCAACTCTTCGAGTTGTTCGTTTACAGTTACAGTTGTAGATAACGAAGCCCCTGTATTTACAACATGTCCTTCAAATATTTCTCAGAACGTAGCTCCGGCTTCATGCAATGCATTAGTAACCTGGTCTGCTCCAACAGCATCTGATAATTGTTTTGCAACTGTTACTCAAACATCAGGTCCTGCTTCCGGCAGCACACTGGCTGTAGGTAATTATTCGGTTGTATATACTGCTACTGATGCTGCATCCAACACTTCAACATGTACGTTTACAATTACAATCGTCGATAATCTTAGTCCAACAATTACCGGATGTCCTTCGAACCAAACACTAAGCAACACGCCAGGAACATGTGGTAGAGTAGTTACCTGGACCGCACCAACCGCAACAGATAATTGTGCCGGCGCAACCATTACGCAAACCGCAGGTCCGGCAAGTGGCTCAACGCTTCCAATAGGTGTAACAACGATAACCTATACAGCAACTGATGGCGCAAGCAATACTTCTACATGCTCTTTTACAATCACTGTAAATGATACGCAGGCACCTGTTATTGCAGGTTGTCCTTCAAATCAAACACAAAGCAACACACCCGGAACATGCGGTAGAGTTGTTTCATGGACAGTTCCAACAGTTACTGATAATTGTTCCGCTACAATTACCCAAACAGCAGGCCCTTCGCCGGGAAATACATTTCCTGTTGGTGTTACCAATGTAACCTACACTGCAACTGATGCTGCCGGTAACGTCTCTACTTGTTCGTTTACTGTCACCATCAACGATACGCAAGGACCAACCATTACCGGAACGCCATCTAATATTACTTTATCAGCAACAACAGGCACCTGTTCCGCAACTGCAACCTGGACTCCCCCAACAGCAACCGATAATTGTACTGTTCCAACCATCGTTCAAACTTCGGGACCTCCTTCAGGTTCAAGTTTTAATGCGGGTACAACACCGATTGTTTACACGGCAACAGATGGTGCAGGAAATACATCTACAGTTACATTCAATGTTACAGTGGTAGATGCGGCACCACCAACATTTACAAACTGTCCTTCCAACATTACCATTTGTCAGGGTAATCCTGTTACGTTTCCTACACCAACGGCTACGGATGGTTGCGACCCAAGTCCAACAGTTACACAGATTGCAGGTTTGCCCAGCGGAAGTGTTTTCCCATTAGGAAACACCACTGTTACTTTTCGCGCAACAGATGCTTCAGGAAACTTTACCAATTGTACATTCACAGTAACTGTTAACAGTTCGCCAACAGTTTCATTTGTACTTGCAGATGATAATGCCTGTGTGGGAGATCCGCTAATGTCGCTAACTACAGGTACACCATTTGGTGGAATTTATTCAGGCACTGGAGTTTCTGGATCTGCATTTAACCCGGCAACAGCAGGCGTTGGTGCACACACAATTACATACACAGTAACAAATGGAAACGGTTGCTCTGCTTTTGCGACCGATGTGATGACAGTATTTGCAAATCCTACTGTTACGTTCACAATGTCTCCGGCTTCAATTTGTTATAACGCTGCACCTGTTTCCGTATCAGGAGGTAGTCCGGCAGGTGGAACGTATACCGGCTCCGGAATTGCCGCTGGTGTACTAACTCCAACTATTGGAATTGTGGGAACACACACAGCAACCTACACAGTAACAAACTCGAACAATTGCTCTGCATCTGCTACCAGTACTTATACAATTGGTTGTGTGGATATTGATGAACAGGATATTCGTTCAACTTTTATGTCGGTATATCCGAATCCATCGAATGGGAATTTCATGGTTGAATTTGCAGTTCCTTTAAATAGCCCTGCAATGTTGAATGTATTTAATGCTGTCGGACAATGGGTAACTTCAATCGAAGTTGAAGGGGCACAAAGTGCGATTAACATTAGCACTCTTGAACGTGGAATATATTTCATCACCTTGGATATCGAAGGGATGCGTTACGTGAACAAAGTGATAATAGAACGATAATAGTGTTACTATTGCAGAATGATTGCACCGAAACAAAATATTAACCCGAATATTCCAGAGATGTAAGTCCCGGGAAAATTCATTATTGATATTAATCTATCCCGGGTCAAAATGATCCGGGATTTTTATTTATTGACGCTATGAAAATTGCAATTGCTGGTTTCGGAAACATTGGCAGGATTTATGCCCGCTCAATTGTGAAATTGAATTTAACGGAAAGAAAAAATGTGATGATTCTTGCCCGATCCGAACAATCGAAAAGAACAGCTTTAGATGATGGATTTGAATGTATTCACGAATCCCCTGCTTTAATTGCTGATGCAGAGATTGTTGTTATCGCAGTTAAACCTCAGGATTTTTCAGTGCTGGCATCATTCCTTAAGCAGTTTCTTAAGGAAGATCAGATCATAGTTTCGTTAATGGCAGGCATAACCATTCAGCAGATAAAGGAAAATCTCGCGCACTCAAAAATCATTAGAGCGATGCCGAATTCTCCCATTGCATTGGGAATGGGTATGACAGGTTTTTGCTCGTCTTCAGATGTGATGAGCAAAGAACTTCGCAAGGCAGAACAATTGTTATCTACAACAGGACGAACATTGTATATTGATGATGAAAAAAAGATGGATGCTGTAACAGCAGTTAGCGGAAGCGGCCCGGCATATTTTTATTTTTTTGTAAAAAGCATGATTGAATCTGCTGAGAAACTTGGATTTGAATCTTCGGTTGCGGCCTTATTGGTTAAACAAACTATGCTTGGGGCTTTTCATGTTTGGAACAGCTCTGAGGATGATTTGGATAAATTGATTTCAACGGTTGCTTCAAAGGGAGGAACCACGCAGGAAGCGCTTAAAGTTTTTGAGCAACGGGGATTTGCTTCTACCATCGAATCAGGGCTTAAAAAAGCAGAAGAACGCGGTAGGGAATTATCCGGTGAATTAAACAAACACTGACAGTCTTTTTAGTAGATTAGGTAAAAATCATATTATGTTGAGGATAAAGAATAAAACGGAATATGAGTTATTGTACCAACAATCGGTAAGCGATCCTGCTCGTTTTTGGGATGCAGTTGCGTCATCTTTTGTATGGCGGAAAAAGTGGGATACCATTATTGATGGTGATTTTTCTTCAGCCGATATTCGGTGGTTTCAGGGTGCTAAGTTTAATATCACCGAAAACTGTCTTGATCGCCATTTGGAAGTAAATGGAAATAAACTGGCATTTATTTGGGAGCCCAACGACCCGAATGAAGAAGAGCGAAGATTTACTTACAAAGAGCTTTTTAATGAGGTTTGTAAATGTGCAAATATGTTGCGCAATAATGGCGTGAAGAAAGGCGATCGGGTTTGCATTTATTTGCCCATGGTTCCTGAAGCGGTGATTTCAATGCTCGCTTGTGCCAGAATAGGAGCAATACATTCCGTTGTATTTGGTGGGTTTTCAGCCGCATCTTTAGCCGGGAGAATGCAGGATTGTGACAATGTGGTTTTGATTACTTCCGATGGTGCCTACCGTGGCGATAAAGAAATTTCTCTAAAGAAAGTTGCTGATGATGCATTGGAATTGTGTCCCTCTGTTAAGAAGGTGATTGTATTGCAGCGTACGGGTGCAATAGTGAACATGGAAGAAGGCAGAGATCAGTGGTGGCATGATGCAATGAATGGAATGAGCACGCAATGCGAGGCAGAGGAAATGGATGCAGAGGATATATTGTTTATTTTGTATACTTCAGGTTCCACCGGTAAACCAAAAGGTGTTGTTCACACTTGTGGCGGATATATGGTGTATACACAGTATTCCTTCGAAAATGTGTTTCAATATCAACCTGATGACTTGTTCTGGTGCACCGCGGATGTTGGCTGGATAACAGGTCATTCTTACATTACTTACGGGCCGCTTCTTGCCGGTGCTTCTCAGGTTATTTTTGAAGGTGTTCCAACTTATCCTGATGCCGGTAGATTTTGGAAAATTATTGATAAGTACAATGTGAGTTTATTTTACACTGCACCAACTGCGATCAGGGCATTGGAAGCAGCAGGGACATCTTTTGTTGAACCTTATTCGCTCAAATCACTCCGGGTTCTTGGTAGTGTGGGAGAGCCAATAAATGTTGAAGCATGGAATTGGTACAATACTCATATCGGAAAGAATCGTTGTCCGATTGTAGATACATGGTGGCAGACAGAAACAGGAGGAATTCTTATTTCTCCTCTGGCGGGAATTACAGAAACAAAACCAGGATTTGCAACTTTGCCATTACCTGGAGTTCAACCTGTTTTAGTAGATGAAAAAGGACTGGAAATAGAAGGAAATGATGTTGAAGGAAATTTGTGTATTCGTTTTCCATGGCCTTCAATCATCCGAACTACATATGGCGATCATGAACGTTGTCGACAAACTTATTTTTCTACCTATCAGGGCTTGTATTTTACCGGAGATGGATGCAAGCGTGATAAGGATGGCTTATATCGGATTACCGGCCGTGTGGATGATGTGATAAATGTATCCGGTCACCGCATAGGCACCGCAGAAGTGGAAAGCGCGATTAATATACATCCAGATATAGTAGAATCTGCAGTAGTTGGATTTCCCCATGAGATAAAAGGACAAGGAATTTATGCTTACGTAATTTCCACCAAATCACACGATGATTTAGAGTTGTTGCGGAAGGAGATAATTGCAATAGTCAACAAGCAGATTGGTCCGATAGCAAAGCCGGATAAAATTCAGGTTGTACCCGGTTTGCCAAAAACGAGGAGCGGAAAAATCATGCGACGAATTTTAAGAAAGATTGCAGAAGGAGATGTTTCAAACCTTGGTGATATTTCAACCTTGCTTGATCCACAGGTTGTGGAGCAAATAAAAAATGGAGCCTTGTAAACCGGAAAAATTTGTCCGAAAGGACGCGTTAAGTGTTTAAAAAGATATTGATGAAAGTCGTCTTATCTTTTTGCGTATAAACGCCCGGAATACAAACAGGGCTTCCATTGGAAGGACAAACTTTTATTTCATAATTCCCTTCAGGAAGTTTTGCAACGCTGTATTTGCCGTTTTTTCCGGAAGTACATTTTGCAACCAGAATATTCCCTTTGTAAATAAGAATGGTTTGTCCCTTTATTCCGTTTGGGAAGACAGGTGAATTAATAGTGCCTGCAATGGTGCAGGTGCCTTTTTCTGTTTTAGTGAGTTTTCCAGTGCAACTACAGTTTGATTCCTGACCAAAACCATTTATAGAAAAGCATAAAAAAAAGAGCAGGCAAACGAATGCCGCCTGCCTGCTGATTAAATGTCTTTTTTCAGGGCGCATTATTTTAACCAATCGATGGTACTGATGTCAACCATATAAATATCTCTTCCCCCAACACCACCAGGGCGCTGACTTGCAAACAGAGCGTATTTGCCATCAGGTGATATACGGAAATGGGTGTCATCGTTTACAGAGTTGATCGGATAGCCTAAATTCCGAGGCGATCCCCAATTGGTTCCAGTCCATTCCGCCATGAAAATATCGTATCCCCCCATGCTGTCGTGGCCTCTAGAAGAGAAAAACAGCCATTTCATATTGGGATGCAACCATACTGTTGTTTCATTCTCTTCTGTATTAAGATTGGCAACCGGAATTGGAGGTGCCCATTTGGATCCGTTTTTTGTTGACTTAAAAATGTCAGAACCATATTTCTCACCATTTCTTTCACTTACGAAGTAAAGCGTTTTTTCGTCGGGAGAAAGAGTGGGACATGCATCAAAATAGGATGAGTTCAATCCTTTAGGCATTAGTTTAGCCATGTTCCATTTCCCGCTTTTAGTTAGTTTGGCAACAGCCAGGTCAGAACTTTTTGTGTATCGGGCAATGTTCTGGGTAATATACATGGTATTGCCATCGGTCGACAAATGTGAGCAATTGTCAAATTCATCGGTATTCAACTTTCCTTCCACTTGTTCGGCTTCGGCCCAATTCCCGTCTTCTGTAAGGGTTGTAAAGTAGATGTCTTCAAAGTAAACATCATCTCCGGCTTTTTGTCCACCCGTTCCCTGAGGACGGCGGGAGGTGAAATAAATGATTTTCCCATCAGGTGCGATTACCGGGGAATAGTCGTCGTACTTTGAATTCAGGTGAGCTCCGGCATTTTTAATTGTGACAGCAAGTGGTTTTGCAACAAGTTCTTTTGCAGAACGAAGTTGTCCTAAATGGAAATCAACATCTGATGATTTAACGAGTTCAGGTTTTAGACTTGCCTTGTATGCTTCTAGTTTGGCAATAGCGTCATCCAGTTTTTCCAATCGATGAAGGATTTTTCCATAGAGATAATCAACATCAGTCGACACTTTCTCTTCAATTGCAATTGCCTTATCGAGGTATTCTTTGGATAACTCCCAATTGTTTAATTCGTAGTGACACTCCGCAATGCGAAAATTTGCCATCGCATTCGACTTATCAATGGTTAGAACCTCTCTATAAGTGTTTAGCGCCCCACGATAATCGCCGGCGTATTGCTTGTTTTTCGCATCAATCATCTTTGCTGAAATCACTCCTTTGTCAATTACCGTAAGCGTGGTATCTGGCAAAGTATTAAGAGTGACAGCACTGGCTGTTGTGCCAAGAAAAAGCATCAGTAGTGTGGAAAACAGGAACTTACTCATTGTTGTGACAGGTTTAAACAAATATAGCAAAAAGGTATAGTAAAAGAAAGAACTGAGCTTATAAGGCAGATTTTTTTAGGGCAAACGGATTTTTACTAAGATCTGTGATTTCATGCATCCCCAGAGTCGCTGCAATAATTGCTAAAACCGGCGCGAAAACCACCCCGATGTCGTAAGGAATAAAAAACATAAGAGAAAAAACGGCCCCGTTGCCTATGGCAAACCCTGCATGAGTCCGAACAAATTTTACACTGTCATCAATACTCAAACGGAATCGTTCGTTGATGTAATCAATCATGCAAAAACCATAAAAATAGCAACCCACACTAAAAAGGAAAAATGATGTTAAGGGTTTTGCATCAGCAACAAACAAAACAAATACATACCAAAATGCAAAAATGGAATATTCAAGAATGAAATTGCCCATCGAAATTCGGATTGCTCTCCGAATATCAGACAAAAACTGCTTCCAGTTGGATTCATAAGTGTTGCCTGTAATAATCGTTTCTGTCTGCAGGCTTAATTTGGTAAGCATTGGGGATAAAACAATAAACACAATGTATTTTCTGAGTTTATACCCCATCATGATTACAGAGAACACAAATAAATTGTAAAGTAGATCTGCCATTAGCCCTTTAATGGAATTGACATTTGGAATTGATTGCTCTTTTAAATGGAGCTCAAGCCACCATGCTCCCAGCAAAATCAGAATGGAAAGTACTAGAGGCGGGATGAACCATGCCCAAAGTTTCTTGCGGACAATAAGCTTAACCGCATCAGGGTAAGTCCTGATTCCAAGCCAGAATTCGTTAAAAAATTGTTCCACAGGGTAAAAATAGCTCAAAAAACAATAACAAATAGCTGATTTTAGGTGCTGACTGCAATGGTGGTTGTGCTGGGTTTATTAGTTTTGTGCTTTAAAATTATCATGCAGCTAAACACTCTTCAGGCCATCTCTCCAATTGATGGTCGTTACCGTGGACAAACTAAGGTTTTGTCGGATTATTTTTCAGAAGGCGCACTTATCCGTTACAGGGTTCTTGTTGAAATCGAATACTTTATTGCGCTTTGCGAAATCCCGCTTCCTCAACTAGCTGATTTCGATCAAAAACTTTTTCCCGCAATTCGAGCGATTCATTCCGGATTTTCTGAAGGCGATGCACTTCGCATTAAGGAAATTGAAAAAATCACCAATCACGATGTTAAAGCGGTAGAGTATTTTCTCAAAGAAAAATTCGAAACGCTGGGTGTTGGAGAGCAAAAGGAATTTATTCACTTTGGCCTTACCTCTCAAGACATCAATAACACATCTGTTCCGCTTTCAGTAAAACAGGTCGTTAGTGATGTGTACCTGCCTCTTCTTGATGAAGTGACCGATCGACTTTCAACATTGGCCGAAGAATGGAAGAACATACCAATGCTTGCGCGTACACACGGACAGCCGGCTTCGCCAACACGTTTGGGAAAGGAAATACTTGTTTTTGCAGAGCGCCTTTCGAAACAACGTATTCAGCTGACAAGTATTCCTTATTCGGCAAAATTTGGAGGTGCTACCGGAAATTTCAATGCGCATCATGTTGCTTATCCAAAAATTGATTGGGTTGCATTTTCCAATAAGTTCGTAAATAAAACATTGGGACTCGATCGATCACAGACAACTACCCAGATAGAGCATTATGACAATATTGCGTCCTTATTTGATGCGATGAAACGAATCAATACAATTCTTCTCGATTTCGATCGTGACGTTTGGGCGTATATTTCGATGGATTACTTTAAGCAAAAGATCAAAGAAGGTGAAGTGGGATCATCCGCAATGCCACATAAAGTGAATCCGATTGATTTTGAAAATTCAGAGGGCAATCTGGGAATTGCAAATGCCATCCTCGAACATCTCTCCGCAAAATTACCTGTTTCACGTTTACAACGCGACTTAACCGATAGCACAGTTCTTCGTAATGTTGGTGTTCCGTTCGGACATACCGTTATCGGATTGAAATCTTTGCTGAAGGGTCTTGATAAGTTATTGCTGAATGAAGCAACCGTTCGCCGTGATCTCGAAGATAATTGGGCTGTTGTAGCGGAAGCAATTCAGACTATTCTCCGCAGAGAGTCCTATCCCAATCCTTACGAAGCGCTTAAAGCGCTAACCCGTACCAACAAAAAGATCGATGCAAACGCTATTTCGGAGTTTATAACAGGACTTGAAGTTAGTGAAGCGGTAAAGCAAGAGCTTCGGTCAATTTCTCCCTATACATACACGGGAATAACAACTTTGTAAAACGGTCTGAATTTTGTGAGGAAATGTTTATGGTACGATTTATTACACTAGTTAACCTGCTTTTTTGGGCCGGTCAAATTCAGGCACAGGGCATCCCTTTTCATAAGGGTGATTTTGCAAGCGCTCAGGCCATTGCAAAGTCAGAAGGGAAATTGATTTTTGTTGATTTTTATGCCACCTGGTGTGCACCATGTAAATTTATGGCGAATCAGATATTTCCGGATACCATTTTGCAAAACTATTTCACTGCGAATTTTATCTCACTTCAAATTGATGCGGAACGCCAGGAGCGGGAACTTTTAAATCGCGTCAATGTAGAGGCTTATCCAACGCTAGTTTTTTTTCAGGCAGATGGCAAGGTTATTTATCATTCAAAAGGTGCTATGGATGCTCCAACGCTTTTGGAAACTGCCACTATGGTAAGGGAATATGAGAAAAACAAGAAGGCCTATGAAAAGAATCCATCCAACCTCCGTTCTTTAAGTTTGTATCTTACAGTTTTATCGCATTCAGATCCAATTCAGGCTCGCTCAATTGCATTGAAACATTTGTCATCTATTACAACTGAAAAATGTACAATACCTGAGAATTGGTCTTTAATCAGAAGTTTTGATCGTGATCCTGATTCCAGATTTTTTCTGTATTCACTCGAAAATTTCAGATTTTTTGTTGAGCAAATGCCGGGCTATCAGGAATACTTTACGGGATGCGCCGGTTTGATTATTGAACGTGCTGTTGAGTTAAGGGATGAAAAACTTGTTCAACGTTATAAAGATGTGGCTACAGCTGCAATTGGTAAAATGAACATGCCAGTTTCCGAAAGTTTTTTATACGAAATTGACGCCTACTATTACTCCCAAACCGGTCAGCGCGATAAGCATCTGGCTTCACTTGATCAATGGATGATGGATCCCATTACCAATGCCGGTGTGATTTGCAATACCGTTTTTGAGACTGTTGATCGATATGGCGTTGATGCTTATCCATTTACCCTCAAGTGGGCACAAAGAGCAGTTGAAATGGAGAAATCATTCTTTACGCTGATGACTTTGGCTACTGTTTATCGCTCAAAGGGTATGAAAAAGGAAGCACTCCAGACTGCAGAATCAGCTCAGAAACTGGCGGGACCAGAAGACGACATAAATTTTTATGAATCCTTTATTCAGGAAGTCAACCAGATGAAATAAATTAAATCTCTTTTAGTGAGATCATTTTATTTCGTTCAGGATCCCAGACTTTTAAACGAAAACATGCAACAATGTCCTTTATGGATAAGGATGTTTCTCTTGCGTTTTGAAGTTCCGGAATGGACTTCATCACTTCGGGCAAACGGTAAAACGGTATTCTTGAATTCATGTGGTGAATGTGATGATACCCGATATTTGCAGTAACCCAATTCCAGAAAAAATTCATTTTCATATAGCTCGAAGACTCGAGGGCAGCATGATGGTAGGTCCATCCTTCTTTCTCTCGAAAAGTAACTCCGGGAAAGTTATGTTGAGCATAAAAAAGGTAAGCACCGATCATATCTGCAAGGATAAAAGGAATAATAATTCCGAATAACCAGGCTTCCCAACCAAGGAAATAGAACACAATGAATTGCAATGAGAAATGGAGAATCAATGCGACCAATGAATCCCAATGTCGCTTTGGAGAACTTGAAAACGATTGTACACACATTCCAACCAGAAACATCGAAAAATAACCGAAGAAAATAGTCAGGGGATGTCGGGTAGCAAGATAGGAGCGCTTTTCTGAAGGCGTTGATTTTAGAAATTTTTCTCTTGTCATGATTGGGTAAGATCCAATACTTGCGCTAAACAGTTTGGAATTATGGTTGTGGTGGTAATCATGCGACCTTTTCCAAATACTGGATGGTGCAAGAATCAAAACCCCAAATAATTTAAAAACAATAGTTGCAACAGATGATTTTGAAAGTATTGCCCCATGCTGATGATCGTGATAGATGACAAAAAAGCGCACCATAACCAATCCTGCAAAAAGAGAAGCTAAAGTACGTACGATGGTTTCCTCAATAAGCAATGCAGTTACGATGGAACCACACAATAAGATTAATGTGCTTATGGTATAATACCAACTCAAGCCCTTACTTTCTTTCGTAAAAGGTTTTGTTGCCAATATTAGTTCTTTGCCTGTGCGCATGCGCTGCAAAAATAGTGAAATCTCAGCCCGCTGGAATTCCCGGACGTTTATGCTTCCATCTTCTGTGACTCCAAAGCCAGAGCTCAGGTTTTTTAATGATGTCTGATTCTAACCTCCTTGAGTGGGACTCAGATATTTGCCCGTCTTGTGTATCGGATGGATTTTCAAAAAGTGTTTCTGCATAAACAGTGTAGTATCCTCTTTTTGTTCGGTCAATACAAACATACACCACTGCATATCCCATTTTTGAAGCGATCTTTTCTGTACCCCAAAATACGGGCGTGTCCTGATTGAGGAATTCGGTCCAATAGGCGTTTTCAGGCGAAGGTGTTTGGTCGGCAATAAATGCGGTGGCGTTGATTTCCTTTCGGTTGCGAACCATTTCCTTGAACGTGTCGCTCATCGCATATAGTTTTGTTCCGAAACGGGTACGCATCCTGCAGATGAGTCCATTGAACCATTTATTTCTCAATGGATGGTAGATCACATAGAGCTGTTGCGGACAGGAAAGACTAAATGCATTGCCGGCCCACTCCCAATTTCCATAATGGCCCATGACAATAATTACACTCTTTCCCTCAGCATGATAGCGCTGAAAAAGGCTTAAAGCTTCCGGATGCAATTGACAGTGTTTTAACATTGATTTTTTACTGATTGTCAATGTTTTAAAAGTTTCGAGAAACAAATCACAGAGATAGCGGTAGTACTTTTTAACCAGAATGGAATATTCTTGTTCGGATTTGCCGGGAAATGCATTGTGAAGATTGGTCAAAACCACCTTTTTTCTATAACCTAAAACCTTGAATAATAGCAAGTAAAGAAGATCGCTAACCAGGTATAATACCGGAAACGGGAGGATGGAAAGCAGATAAAGAAAAGGTAACGCTAGGAAGTAGACAATGGCCTGCATGGCTCAAAAATAGAGATTATAGCTGATTAGATGGTTTTCCCAAAGGCATTGGCTGGATTTTTGCTATTTTTAAGATTCAAATTTCTCAAACATGAAGAGGATATTCCATTTAGCTGTTTTCCTGATAGCGCCATTTGCTTTGTCAGCCCAAACCGACACCAGTCAGGTAAATCCTGAGGCGCAACAAAAATACAACGAGGGAGTTGCTGCGTATGAAAGCAAAAAACTTGATGAAGCGATATCCCGATTCACAGAAGCGCTTGCTCTCGATCCCAAATTTGAAAAGGCACTTCTCAACAGGGGAAATGCATACTATGAGGCGAAGAAAACGGATAAAGCAATTGCTGATTATAATACATGCGGACAACTAAACGGACCATCTGCAGATAATGCTTGGTATATGAAAGGTACCGCAGAAATGGATTTAGGGCAGTATGAAGAAGCCGTGAAAAGTTTTACGAATGCTGCCAATAAAAAGAACGGTGAAGCAAAGTATCACTATAATCTTGGTGTGGCTCAATTCCAGGCCGGGAATTACGATGATGCAATTGGTTCATTTTCGAACGCTATTCGGTTAAAGCCTGATTATGCCTTTGCATACAATGACCGCGCTTCTGCAAAGAAGAAAAAGGGCGACCTCGACGGAGCGATCAAGGATTATGAAAGCGCGATTCAGTCGAACCCGCAATTGACTTTCGCTTACAACAACCTTGGTTCCGTTAAACGCCAGAAAGGTGATTTTACCGGTGCAATTCAGGAATATAATAATGCAATTCGATTGAAAAAGGATTATTATATAGCTTATAATAATCGTGGAATGGCAAAAATGGATGCAGGAAAGTTTGAAGAGGCAATCGCTGATTTCAATGAAGCAATAAAGCTGAAAGCAGATTATGCATTTGCTTACAACAATCGCGCAGCATGCTACATAAAAATGCAAAAATACAAAGAAGCAGTTGCCGATTGCGACAAAGCTATTCAGTTGGATGCTGCTTATGGAGTTGCATACTTGAATCGTGGCATTGCAAAAGAAATGTTACGCGATTTGGCCGGAGCTTGCAGTGATTGGGAGAATGCAGCTGCAATGGGTGTTGAATCCGGAGAAACATATTACAACATTTATGGAGTTTGTTCGGAAGTTGAAAAATATAACCAGAAATGATTACAGGAGGAATTTATATGAAAAAGCTGCTCACACTGGTTCTTACGCTTTCATTGTTTAGCGCATTGGCTCAACAAAAGGATATGCCATTTGAAAAAGATCTTTTCAAGGACCGCAAAGATGAATTTAAAACCGCAAAAAAAGCTTTTGAAGCCGGAGAGGAATTTTTTAAGCAGTATCAATTCGATAAAGCGGAAGTGGAATTTGATAAGGCCTATGCCTTTAATCCGAATTATTCGAAGTTGAATTATTACCTCGGAATGTGTGTTTTGAACTCTTCTTATAAGTTCAAAGCCTTGAACTATTTCAAAAAAGCTTACGAGCTCAACCCAAATGTTGCGCCTGAAATCAATTTGCTTATTGGAATTGGTTATCATATCAATGGTGATTGGGATAACGGGATTAAGCATTATGAGTATCATAAAAAAGTACTCAATCCAAAAAACACAGATACCCTTGAATACATCAATAAGAAAATTAGTGAATGCAAAACCGGGAAAGATTTGGTTGCAAAACCAAAACGTGTTTGGGTAGATAATCTGGGTAAGAATGTGAACACGGAGTTTCCGGAATATGGACCATTTATTTCTGCTGACGAATCAGTTATTATTTACACCGGTCGTCGCAGTGATACCCGAGGAGGAAAGAAGGATGAAGGAGATGGTAAATTCTTCGAGGACATCTATTTATCGAAAAGAAATCCGAAAAACGGAGAATGGGAGAAGGCAATTAATATTGGTGAGAATATCAATACCGAAAATCACGATGCGCCTTCCGGACTTTCGCCCGATGGTAAATTGCTTTATATTTTTTATGGCTGGAAAGGCGGAGGAGATATTTATCAGTCCAAGTTGAAGGATGGTCAATACGGTAAACCCGAAAAGCTATCAAGCAATGTAAGCTCGAAGTATTACGAGTCCTCTGCATCTGTTTCTTTCGATGGTAAAGAATTGTATTTCGCTTCGGAACGTCCTGGTGGATTTGGCGGTGAAGACATTTATGTTTCTCGTTGGGATGAAAAGAAAAAAGAATGGGGTCCGGCTGAGAATCTAGGTGCCAACATTAATACCAAATACAGAGAAACAGGTGTATTCCTACACCCTGATGGTGAAACAATGTATTTTTCTTCACAAGGTCATAGTACTATGGGTGGCTTTGATATTTTCATGAGCAAACGTGATGAGAAAGGTGTTTGGGGAGCTCCGGTAAACATTGGATATCCGATCAATTCTCCTGATGATGATGTGTTCTTTGTGGTTTCAGGTAGTGGTCGCTACGGTTATTATTCCTCTTTCCGTCAGGATGGTTATGGCGAAAAGGATTTGTATCGTATTACATTCCTTGGACCGGAAAAACCACCAATTCCTTCCACGGAGGATAACCTTATCGCTTCACTTGTTAATCCAGTTCGCGAAATCGTTATTGAACCCAAAGTTGAGGTTAGCACTGTAAATCTTGCCATACTTAAAGGGATAATACGTGATGCAAGAACACTTCAGCCACTCGAAGCAAAACTTGAGTTGATCGATAATGATAAGAACGAGCTTGTAACAACTTTAACCAGTGACTCCAAATCAGGTGCTTATTTGGTTACCATACCAGCAGGAAAAAATTATGGTATTTCTGTTAAAGCTGAAGGTTATCTTTTCCACTCCGAAAACGTTGACATTCCAAAAGCTTCGGGTTACAAAGAGTACGAGAAGAATGTGGATCTGAAGAAAGTAGAAGTTGGACAAACGATTGTATTGCGTAATATTTTCTTCGATTATGATAAAGCAACACTTCGTGATGCATCCAGAAACGAGCTGGAGCGTTTAATCAAACTCTTAAACGAAAACCCAACTCTTCGTATTGAAATCAGCGGGCATACCGATACACAAGGTGATGCAACCTATAACCAAAAGCTTTCTGAAAACAGAGCGAAGGCTGTTGTTGAGTATCTTGTTCGTGCCGGAATAAGTGCAAGCAGATTGGAATACAAAGGCTATGGCGAATCGAAAACACAGATTTCCGAAGCTGATATTCTTA
>DDUM01000063.1 GCA_002344795.1 Flammeovirgaceae bacterium UBA2338
TTTCGTCACCAAACCAATAAGCATGATGATACCAATTTGACTGAAAATATTCATCGTTTGGTTGGTATACCAGAGCGATACGAGCGCACCGGACAGCGCCAGAGGTACTGTAAACATGATTATCAGTGGGTCTTTGAAGCTTTCGAATTGACCTGCCAACACCAGATAAATTATTGCCAGTGCCATTAAAAATGCCAGGTAAATACTGGAAGAGCTTTCAGCAAATTCGCGGGAAGCACCAGAAAGACTTGTACTATAGGTTTCGTCCAATACTTCGCTGGCGATGCGTTCCATCTCTAAAATACCATCGGCTAATGCCACGCCAGGTGCTGGTTGTGCACTTACTTTGGCAGATGAATACCGGTTGAACCTATACAACTGTGGCGGGCTGCTCTGCTCTTCTACTGTTACCAGATTATCCAATTGAATAATTTCTCCTCTTCTGTTTCTGACATACAAGGTCTTCAAATCCAGTGGCTCATTCCTGTTTTTCTTTTCTACCTGCCCTATGATCTGGTATTGTTTACCATCCATGATAAAATTGCCAAATCGAGACCCACTCAACCCGAGCTGAAGGGTTTGAGAAATATCAATAACGTTTACTCCAAGATTTCTCGCTTTATCACGATTGATAATGATGTTGATCTCGGGTTTGTTAAATTTCAAATCAAGATCTACGAAAGTAAATTTCGGACTCTGATTGGCCTTCTCTATAAATTGAGGGAGTACGGCCTTTAATTTGTCAATGTCTGAGGCCTGTACCACTATCTGAACAGGGAAGCCACCTCTTCTGTCTCCAATGGTTTGAGATTGAGATATAAAAGTTCTTACTCCGGTAAACTTTCTTGCTTTCGGGGTTATGTCATCCACTATCTCCTGTTGGGTGCGGTCTCTTTCAGATCGGTCACTCAGCATTACCTTCAAAAAGCCGCTGTTTGCACCACCTCCTCCCCAACTGGGAGAGGTAATACTTAAAACGCCAATCATTTCCGGTACCTCTTCTTCTACAAACTCATACATGGCTGATACATAGCCATCCATATATTCAAAAGTGGCACCTTCCGGTGCTTGTGCCTGGAATCTAAATTCGCCTCTATCCTCCATTGGAGCCAATTCAGAGGGAATACTCATCATTAAAACATAAATCAAAACACCTGCCACGAGAATGATTACAAATGCCAGCCATCTTTTTTGCATAAACCCTTCAAGGGCTCTTCCATAAGACGCAGAAAGTTTATTAAAAAATGGTTCTGTCTTCCTGTACAACCATGGTTGCACGGCCCTCCTCTTCAAGAGTTTTGAACTCATCATAGGAGTAAGGGTAAGGGAAACGAATGAGGAAATCGCTACCGCGCTGGCCACCACCAAACCAAATTCTCTGAACAGCCTACCCGTTAACCCTTCAAGAAAAATAACAGGTAAAAACACAGCTACCACAGCAATTGTAGTAGAGATAACAGCGAAATAAATCTCAGTAGATCCCTTTCTTGCAGCCTCTTTAGGGTCAAGCCCTGCCTCTACTTTGGTATAAATGTTTTCCAACACTACAATAGCATCATCCACCACCAGCCCGATTGCCAAAACTATACCCAGCATAGTAAGTACGTTGATGGTAAAGCCCAGCAAGTACATGACAAAGAAACACCCTATCAAAGAGATGGGAATGGTAACCACCGGAATAAGTGTAGTTCGCCAATCTCTTAAAAACATAAAGATGATAAATAGTACCAGAATAAATGCCATAAAAACGGTCTCCTGCACTTCACTAATTGAGGCACGGATATAATTTGTAGAGTCATCGCTTACAACCCAGCTTACATCTTCAGGTAAATCTTTCTCAATCTGAGCCAGTTTTTTATAAAGATTGTCAGCAATTTCAATGTTGTTGGCACCTGGCTGCGCTACCACAGCAATGGCAACCCCAGGAACTCCATCACGCCTCATTAGTGTTCTGTCATTTTCGGGATAGAGCTGGGCATGTCCAATATCTTCAAAGCGCACGACCAAATCCCCATCCTCTTTTACAATCAGCTTATTAAAATCCTCGACTGAATTCAAGCGCCCCATGGTGCGCACCGTTAATTCCGTGTTTTGACCTTCAATTCGCCCACTAGGTAACTCTACATTTTCCCGATTGACGGCCTGAAATACATCTGATGGTGTCAATTTAAGTCCAGCCAGCTTAATAGGATCCATCCATAAGCGCATGGAATATTTCTGCTCTCCCCACACATTCACAGTGCTCACACCGGGAATGGTCTGAAGCCTTTCTTTAAAATAAATGTTGGCTATTCGAGAGAGCTCAAGCAAATTTCTCTTGTTACTCATTACCGTGAGGAAGATAATGGGTTGAGAGTCTGCGTCAGCTTTCGATACCACAGGCGGATCTACGTCAGGAGGAAGATTTCTAACAGCCCCTGATACTTTATCCCTTACATCATTTGCCGCAGCCTCAAGATCAACACCCAATTCAAATTCTATAGAAATGTTGCTGCGGCCCTCTCTGCTGGACGAACTAATGGTGCGTATACCCGCAATGCCGTTAATGGCGTCTTCCAGTGGCTCTGTAATTTGAGACTCAACCACATTGGAATTAGCACCAGTGTAGGATGTAGATACAGAAATAACCGGAGGGTCTACACTAGGAAATTCTCTTACCCCCAGATAGCTAAACCCAATAAAACCGAATAGTATGATCACCAGTGAAAATACCATCGCCAGTACTGGTCGGTTTATACTAATGTTAGATAAGCTAGCCATAACTAATTCATTTTAGTAATCTCAATGTCCAACCCATTTCTTAATTGTAAAATACCCGTTGTAATCAGTGTGTCTTGAGGGTGCAGCCCCGAGACTATCTCCAACCTAAGGTTATCACGCAAACCAGTTTGCACAGCTACTTCTTTTGCCTTTCCATTCTTACTTACAAAAACCTTATGCCCGTTAAGTTCAGGAATAACTGCTTCTGAGGGAATCAGAATGGCGTTGTCTGTGGTGCCAAGGATCAACTCAACCCTTACGAATTGTCCTGGAAGTAATAATCCTTTTGTGTTTTCTGCCAGCGCCCTGATTGTAAGGGTTCTGGTATTGGCATCTATTTTAGGCTCAATTGCGTAAACCTCTCCAACAAAAACACTTGTATCACTTTCCACAGTGAAATTGATCTTTTGCCTTGGTTTCACCTGCATACTATATCTGCCGGGGATGGCAAATTCTATTTTAGCAGGG
>DDUM01000058.1 GCA_002344795.1 Flammeovirgaceae bacterium UBA2338
GTATCGACAAAGCTGAGAAGTCCTTCGCTTCGTTTGTGAATGGTCTTTAAAGAAAAACGAATGTCTTTGATTGTCTCCTCCTTAATTTCAGTCACCTGCTTCTGCTTTCCTTCTTTGTCTTCAAGTACCGTTTGCATGGTTTCCGTGAGCGATGCGATGGGAGTAACGGAGTTCATGATCTCATGAGTTAAAATACGAATTAACTTATGCCATGCTTCAATTTCTTTTTGTTCAATTTCTGAATTGATGTCCTGAAAGGTGATGAGCTTGTACGGCTTGTCCAGAATAATGGGCGTGCGAATATCAACCGCAAATGTCTTCTTCTCTCCATTGACTGTAAACGACATTAAGCTTCTGGCGTTGTCACCAAGCTCATCGATACGTTCAGCAAATTCAGGGTTCAATTGCCGTACTAATTTCCAGTTTTTCGCTCCGGGTATTCCGGCCAACTGCTCCGCCATGGGGTTGATGATGGTGATGGTGCTTTCATTTTCAAGTGATATGATTCCAAACTGGAGTTGTCTGACCAGTATTTGCAGGAAGTGATATTGCGCTTCTTTTTCAATTTTTACATCCTTATAGGCCTGGATGATTTCTATCATACTGTGTTGAAGTGCTTTGAATGATTGGCCTAAGGGAGGCTCTCGAAAGGTAATGGAGAAGTCAGAATGACGTATGGCCAAAAAAAGACGAGCAAGCTCCCTGTTCGTATGATTAACAAATCGAATGAGTTCTCCGATTTGTATAATCAGAATGACAAACAGTATAATTTGATTGAAGAAGAGACGAGTGTCACCGAAAATAATGGAAAGAACAATAACGTTGAGCAACAGAAGTATAATTCTGACAACAATTAGGAATGTAAATTTCTTATAAAACATGGGTTAGGATTCACACAAAGTTTTCCTTTATACTAACTGCTTCATTGTATATTGTCAATTGCGTTTTGTCAACTGTCAATTATTTTTTATCAAAAACTAAATCTTATACTTCTTCATCCGCCTGTACAAAGAGGTACGCGTCATTCCCAGGGTGCGTGCTGTTTTAGTTACATTTCCTTCATGGGCGTCCAACGATTCGAGAATAAATAGCTTTTCCATTTCTTCCATTGTAAGCTGCTGCGTTGGCTCCTGCGACTTGGCCGGAATACTATTGATCAGCAAGTCCGCTGAGTGAATTACTTTTCCATCTGTCAGGATTACGGCCCTTTCAATAGCATGTTGTAGTTCCCTGATATTACCGGGCCAGGGATACTTTTTCAATTTCGTAAAAATAGCCTTATCCATCTTTATTCCCTGACGGTTATATTTTTTACCGTACTGATTTAGAAAATGATTGGTTAGTATTTCCATATCATCCGGTCGTTCCCGAAGAGGTGGCACACGTATTTCCACTGTATTAATTCGGTACAACAAATCCTGCCTGAATTTCTTCTCATAGATCATATCGTATAACGGCATATTGGTGGCGCATATCAATCTGAAGTCCACATTGATTTCCTTATTGGATCCAACGCGCTGTATTTTTCGCTGCTGAAGTACAGTTAATAATTTGGACTGTAGGGGCAGGGAGAGATTTCCAATTTCATCAAGAAATAATGTTCCACCGGAGGCAATTTCAAACCTGCCTGGTTTATCTTGTTTGGCATCGGTGAAGGCTCCTTTAACATGACCGAACAGCTCACTTTCAAAAAGGGATTCAGTGATCCCACCGAGATCTACACTGATAAAGACTTTATCTTTTCGGAGCGACTGTCGATGGATGGCACGTGCTACCAGCTCTTTACCGGTTCCATTCTCTCCCAGAATCAAAACATCCGCCTCTGTGCCCGCCACCCGATCTATTAATTCGTGTACCCGTTGGATGGCCGTGGAACTACCAATAAAATCTGTAAAACCAACATCAAGATCGTTACTCAGTTTCTCTTGTGTTAACTTTACTTTTTCAAGCTCCTTTTTAGACTTTCTCAGTTGAAAGGCAGACATGATGGTGCCTAGCAACTTTTGATTCTTCCAGGGTTTAAGGACAAAGTCAGTTGCTCCGCTCTTCATCGCCTTTACGGCAAGGTCCACCTCACCGTAGGCGGTGATAAGAATCACTACCGCTTGCGAGTCTGTTTTTAGGATTTGATCCAGCCACTGAAATCCTTCTTCACCATCATTGATTCCCTTACTGAAATTCATATCCAACAGGATGACATCAAAATCCTGTTGATTCAATAGGGGTAGTATATTTTCTGGGTCTTCCTCGATTACGACATTAGAAAACTCCTGTTTGAGAAACATTTTGGCTGTTTCCAACACATCCCGGTCGTCATCTACAATCAATATATTTCCTTTGGTCATTGCGAAATCAATTATGAGTGCATCAAAGTAGTTAATTGTAACGATAACAAGCATTAATGTGTATCAATTTCGATACAAATATTTTTCACTACCGAACAGTTAACTTATCTAAATATCTGATAATTAGCTATTTACAATAGTGGCATATTTATAGTACAAGCGAGAGCACATACTGAGGAAACAAAACACACTTAGGCTTATGCTGAAGAACTACATCAAAATAACCTTTCGAAACCTCATTAGAAACAGAGTTTCTACTACCATCAACCTGTTGGGCCTGAGCCTGGGAATAAGCGTTTGCTTGCTTTTGTTTCTGTTGATTGATTATGAACTCAACTTTGATGAGTTCCATACTAAGAAAGACCACATCTTCAGAGTCACCCGGGAAGAGGCGGGTGGATCTTTGACAAAGCGTACTTCATCCACGCCATTTCCTTTGCACGCTGCTATCGTTAATGATTATCCTGAACTGAAGGCGGTTGCTCACATCTTTCCGCCTGAAGAACATCAACTGAAAGTAGGTGACAAGATTTGGCTGGAGCCGAAAGTGATGTTTGCTGACTCTTCTTTTTTCAAGGTTTTTGATTTTCCTGCGATAGAAGGAAACCCGCTCCAATCATTTAAGAATCCTAACGTAGCAGTGATCACCGAATCCATGGCTCGAAATCGTTTCGGAGAGGAGTCGCCCATTGGGAAAACAGTTAATGTTTCTGAGGCGGTCGATGTTGAAATAGTGGGCATTATTCAGGATCCTCCGAAAAATTCTCACTTCACTTTTTCCATGATTGTGGTGATTGATTCGTTTAGTGAAGACCTTGTAGGTGGTTTTACCTATGATTCATGGAATGTAACACTTGGATTTACCAATTATATCCTGCTTCCTGATGGCGTGTCTGAAACTGATTTTGAAAAAAGAATGGCTGTACTTCCGGAGAAGTACTTATCCGAAGAGAACGCAGCAAAAACGAGATATGAATTACAACCACTGAACGAAATCCATTTTGATAAAACGTACGCGCAATCCAACTCAGGATATACTATTGATACAACCTATCTGTTGGTATTGGGCTTGGTAGGTGTTTTTATTTTGCTTCTCGCATGCATCAATTTTATCAACTTAAGCACAGCGGTGGCCATTAAGAAAGCAAAAGAAGTAGGGGTGAGAAAGGTGATGGGGGCTTCTCGTATGCAACTCGTGAGTCAATATATGGGTGAGGCATTTGTGCTAACTTTTTTATCAGCACTGATTGCTTTGGGAATAGCGGAGCGTGTACTTCCCTCCCTTAATAATTTCCTTGATACGGGTATGTCCATGTTTGCACTAGGTAACCCTATAGCAGTTTGGATATTTGTGGGCGGAATTATCCTGGTTTCAATTTTATCAGGGTTATATCCTGCATGGGCTTTATCAGGCTACAAGCCAGTAGCGGCCATGAAGGCAAAGGCAAATAGCCACACCAGTTCTTCTGTGTTCCTGAGAAAGGGCTTAGTCACCTTTCAGTTTGTGATCAGTCAGGTGTTGATCATTGGAACAATCGTTGTGGCGAGCCAAATGAATTATTTTCGGAATAAGCCACTTGGGTTTGATCGTGATCAGATAGTTACTTTTTCCTTAAATGATAATGATCCTGCATTGCTTCACACATTAAAAACTGAATTGCTGTCGAATAGCAACGTCCAAAATGTTTCTTTTGGTGTGGGAGTGCCTACATCGGATAATGACATCAACTCTGAAATAAAGGTGACCGGGCTGGAAGGGGATTTTGAGGTGGCGTTTAAAACTGTTGACTTTGATTATTTAAAGACATTCGATCTTCAGCTTGCTTCGGGAAGGTGGTATCTAAAGGAGAACCAGAGTGCGGAAGAAATAGAATTTATTATTAATGAAACAGCTGCTCGTGAGTTGGGGTTTTCTTCAGAGGAAGTTCTGGGGAAGGAAATATTTTTTGGGATGAATGATATCAAAGGAAATGTGGTAGGGGTGGTGAAAGACTTTCATGTCAACTCACTTCGGGAGGCGATAAAACCTATTGTAATGTTTCAATACCCAAAGCTGTACTTTGAGGGAGGCGTTAAGATTTCCAACAGTAATGTTCCTGAAACGATAGAGCATATTAAAAGTGCATGGGAGCAAGCCTACCCTGGCTATTTGTTTACCTATGAATTTCTCGATGATGCCATAGCAAAGAATTACAGTAGAGAGGAGCAACTCTTTTCTATTTTTAAAATATTTGCAGGAATTTCGATTGCAATCGGGTGCCTTGGATTATTTGGGTTGATCTCTTTTATGGTCGTTCAAAAAACGAAAGAGGTGGGTGTACGAAAAGTTCTGGGGGCTTCAGTTTCTGGTATTGTACTCCTTTTCTCCAGGGACTTTATGAAGCTGCTGTTGATTGCATTCCTGATAGCCGCACCTTTAAGCTGGTATGCAATGGGACAATGGTTAAGTGGGTTTGCCTACAAAATTGATTTATCACCTTATTATTTTTTGTTGGGTGGATTCATCAACCTGATCATTGCATTCTTAACGATCGGATATCAGGCCAGAAGGGCTGGAGTAGCCAATCCCATCGATTCATTAAGAGATGAATAAATAGATACGATAACGAACTTGACTGATAACGGATATTAATTTAAAAATATGCTTAAAAATTATTTCATAATCACCATTAGAAACATTAAACGGAATTTGAGCTATTCTGCGATTAATGTATTCGGCCTTGCGTTGGGTATTACCTGTAGCATGGTGCTTTTTTTGATGATCACCTTTTACCTGAGTTTTGACAACTACCACGACAACAAAGATCGTATTTACAGAATAGTAACCTCTTCGGAGAACAATGGGAGGGAGGACTTTTTTGCAGGGGTACCCGCTCCACTGCCCGGAGCACTGGCCAGTGATATTACAGGCATCCAACACGTGTTGTTTACATCAGGAGACAACAATGCATTATTTACCATTATAGACAATGGTGCCCCAAAGATTTTTGAGCAGGAAAACGGACTGGCATATTCAGATTCCACCTACTTCACCTTCTTCAATAGAGCTTTCATTATGGGAGACTACAAGACGGCCTTGCAACAACCCAACCAGATCATACTTTCTGAAAAGACAGCGAAGAAATTTTTTGGCGAGGTAAATCCTATGGGTCAACTCATCAAGCTGAATAACAAAACAGAACTGAAGGTTACGGGTATCATAGAAGACCATCCCGATAATACTACCTTTCCTTTTGAGATTCTTATCTCTTACCTCACCATTCAAAAGGACAAAGAAGAAAGTGGATGGAACAGCGTTTATAGCGATGATCAGTGTTTTGTTATGCTGGAGGCAGGAACACCCCCTGATGCCATCAATAATCAGTTTCCGGCTTTTGTCAAAAAATATGAAACCCAACGGGAAGAAAGAAGTTTGAAAAGATGGTTGCAGCCCCTTCAGGAAATAAATTACGACAGCCGTTTCGGCAACTATCGATATACCACGGTAAGTAAGACGTCCATTTTGGCCATGGGAGTAGTGGCGTTGTTCTTGTTGATTACGGCCTGCATCAACTTTATTAATCTTTCTACAGCAGTGGCTGTAAAACGTTCAAAGGAAGTTGGCATTCGCAAGGTGCTGGGAAGCCAACGGTTGCAGCTGATGGGTCAGTACCTGGCAGAAACCGGTATGATCACTTTGGTGGCTTTATTAATATCAGTAGGACTATCAGAGTTGGCTTTGATTCAGTTAAATGCATTTTTGGATATCAACCTGCACGTTGATTTTACAGACCTGCGGTTGATTACATTCCTGATAGGAGTATGGGCAGTGGTGAGTTTGGCCTCGGGCTTTTATCCTGCTTTGCTGCTGTCAGGTTTTAGTCCTGCATTGGCGCTGAAAAATAAAATTACCAACCGGAGCACGGGCGGTTTTGCATTGCGTAGAAGTCTGGTGGTGTTTCAGTTTGTGATCTCTCAACTGCTCATAGTGGGAACCGTGATCCTGCTGGCGCAAATGAATTTTTTGGAGTCCAAAGATCTGGGATTTTCAAAAGACGCAGTCATCAATGTTCCCATTCCGAATAATGCGCCACTAAATAATAAAAAGGTACTGAAATCAGAACTATTGCGAATGGGTGGTGTAGAACGCGTGAGTTTGTGCAACACAGCACCCTCGAGTGGTTCCGTTTCTATGACGGCTTATACCATAGAAGGGATAGAGGGCAATCATCTGACTCAGGTTAAATTGACCGATGAAGATTACATTGATTTATTCAAAATAGAATTGCTGGCAGGAAACAACCTGATGGGTTTAGATTCTGCCAATTCCTGCCTGGTGAATGAAAAGCTTTTGAAATCACTGGGTTTGGAAAAACCGGAAGAAATCATTGGAAGGGTAATATCCATTTGGGGAATGAATTTGCCTGTAGCCGGTGTGGTCAAAGATTTCCATACCATCTCCCTTGAAAGAGAAATAGATCCTACTATCCTTTTCAACAGAGTAGACAGCTATCGCACCGCTGCCATAAAATTAAAAGGAGGGTCAGTGAAAGAAACACTGGGAGAAGTGGAGCGTGCATGGGCCGCCCAATACCCTGACTTCCTGTTCAGCTATGAGTTTCTCGACAATGAGATCAAAGAGTTTTATGAGTCGGAACAAAAGATGTCAACACTGCTGATTCTCTTTTCAGTCATTGCCATCACCATCGGCTGTTTGGGATTGTATGGCTTGATCTCTTTTATGGCCAATGAAAAGGAAAAGGAAATTGGTGTGCGCAAAGTATTGGGTGCGTCTACCGGAAACATTCTGATCATCTTCTCTAAAGAATTTATTATTCTGATCCTGGTGGCCTTTGCCATCGCATCGCCACTAGCGGCTTACATTATGGGGCAATGGTTGGACAATTTTGCCTATCGGGTGCCACTTACCAGTCTCATGTTCGTCACAGGTATTGGCATCACAATTATAATCGCTTTTGTCACGGTAGGATTTAGATCGATAAGAGCGGCTTTGGCTAATCCTATTAATGCATTGAGAAATGAATAGGTTAGAATCCAGAATCTAGAATTCAGAAATTATGTTACGAAACTATTTTAAATCATCCATCAGAAACATTTTAAGAGAACGGTACTTCTCTCTTATCAATATTGTAGGTCTTGCATTGGGCATATCCGTTTGTCTTTTGATATGGAGCTATGTTCGATTCGAGATGAGTTATGATAATTTTCATAAAGACCTAGATCGGCTTTACCGTGTCAATCAAACCCTGATATGGGCACCTGATGGCGGAATGATGGGCTCAACGGGACCTCAGTTGGCGTTGGTACTAAAAGAGGATTTTCCGGAGGTAGAGGAAGCCATGCGGGTGAATACTCCTGGAGACTTTCTGGTGAAATACCAACAACCTAATGGACAGATTAAGGCCTTCAATGAAGACAATGTGCTGGCAGCTGATTCCAATTTCTTTAATTTCTTTTCTGTTCCACTGAAGGAAGGAAACCCTGCCACTGCCCTGCATGGTTTGGATAAAGTGGTGATCTCCAATGAGACCGCCAAAAAACTCTTTGGAGATGAATCCGCCTTAGGTAAAATTTTACTTTTTGGAGATGAAGGCAAGGCAGTAGAAGTGACGGGTGTTACTGAAACACAACCGGATAACATGCATTTTCATTTTGATTATTTGATCTCCCTGTATACCAACCCCAGTATTAAGCGATTTGAGTGGAGTTGGATTTGGACACAGACGGCCACTTATGTGAAGCTGAAGCCTGGTGCCGATGTAGCTGGGCTGGAGAAAAAAATGCAAAGTATGGTCGAACTGAATGTGAAGCCCAGCTTGGGCAGGATGGGCATGAGCTATGAAGAGTTCATGAAAGGGAAAGGAGAATGGACTTTTGCTTTACAACCCGTTCAAAGTATTCATCTCTATTCAGGTAATATGGATAACAGGATTGGCCCGGTTGGAGACATTAAATATGTTCAGATATTTTCTTTTGTGGCCTTGTTTGTCCTGGTACTGGCCATTATCAACTTTGTAAATCTTTCTACCGCACGGGGTGCATCCAGAGCAAAAGAAGTAGGTGTGAAAAAGGTATTAGGTGCCTTTAGGCAATCTCTTATACTTCAGTTTCAGTTGGAGTCTATTCTAATGACTTCGGTCGCCACGTTATTGGGTTTAGGGCTACTTGAATTATTCAGAATTGTGATCTCCAATGTCTTGAGTATAAAAATGCCATTTTCAATTTGGGATGGAGGAAGCAGTTTGTGGCTAATTATTTTATTGCCAGTTGTTGTTGGTTTTGTGGCAGGTATTTATCCGGCATTTTATTTAACCAGTTTCAAGCCTGCCAATGTATTAAAAGGAAGAGTGGCATCTGGTTTTAAGTCTGGTTTGCGCAATGGATTGGTAACCGTTCAGTTTGTGGTGTCTATTGTATTTATCATTGCCACAATAATAGTACAACAGCAACTGGCATTTTTTCAGTCTGCCAATTTGGGCTTCAACAAAGAGAATATTTTGGTGCTGAATAATGCGGATAAACTTACAGACCATGTAAATGCCTTTCGCGATGAGGTGAGTGCCCTGCCTGGAGTGATCGATGCCAGTGTGGGCATGACAGTACCAGGTCGTGGTTCTTATGAAGATATATTTGGTGCAGAGGGGAGAGACATTGAACTCTCTATTTCCCAATCTAAAATAGACGAACATTATTTTAAAACGATGGGGTTGTCCTTGATAGCTGGTAGGGCGTTTGATATCAATAGCCCGGGAGATAAAACCAAAGTAATTCCTAACGAAACTACTGTGAGATTGTTTGGCTGGACACCGGAAGAAGCTTTGGGCAAAAGAATAACTTATTCAGAGTTGGATGGAGTAGGAGAGATCATAGGGGTAGTAAAAGATTTTCACTATGCTTCATTACATCAGGAAATTAACCCTTCTGTGTTTTATCATATTGATTCCGACATGTGGGAGACGGGAAAAGTAATTGCCATAAATATTGAGAGCAGCCGTGCAACAGACATCATTGCTTCTTTAAAAGAGAAATGGGAAGCGAGAGTAAACGATGCTCCGTTCGAATATTCATTCCTGGATCAGGAGTGGTCTAGACAATATCAGCAGGAGCAGAGGTTGGGTGGGTTGTTTAGCATTTTTGCTGGACTTTCTCTTTTGATCGCCATGATTGGCCTTGTAGGGTTAGTAACTTATTCTGCAGATAAGAGAAAGAAAGAAATAGGTGTGAGAAAAGTGATGGGTGCTTCAGTCCATCAGGTAGTATTTTTGCTGAATAAAAATTTTACCCTCCTGGTGCTGATTGCGTTTGTGATCGCTGTTCCACTAGGCTGGTATGCGATGGATGATTGGTTGAGTCAATTTCCATACCCTGTAAAGATCAGCTTTGGATCCTTTGCTGTAGCAGGATTGTTGATGTTGGGCATTACCTGGATTACGGTGGCTTATCAGTCCATTAAGGCCGGATTGAAGAACCCGGTAGATGTATTGAAGGAAGAATAGTTACTTCGGAGAAAATCTGATTTTTATTTGAAGGAAGTAGGAGAGTTAATTGTTATAACAGGTTGATAGCTTCTTTAATAAGCACAACAGCAGAGAATAAACTGATTACCACTGTGAAAAGAATAACCTTAAGGAATCCTGCGAACTCAATGGGGCTGTTGTAATCCGTTTCCATAACAAGTCCTTTTGTAATGGCAATTTTCGTAGAAACGAAGATTGAGACAATCCGTTAATACCTGTTTTTGTATACGTAATTTTACGGATAAGGGATACCAATTATTGTCAAATCCATATTGGAATGGTACAGAGCACATAAAACTTTAAAATTTACAAGAAAGTGATAATCGGATGGGGATGGAATGTTGACATTCATTTGATCCAACGCACATTCCCGCCATTTGGGGTAGATGTTGCATTGGTAGTCACCAACCACCAACCTATTATTCTCACCAGTAACAATGGTATTTAATTCAGTGGGTCACCAATATGGGCGCAAAGGAATTACTTATTTTAAGTAGTAATTCCCAATCGTAAATTCTAAATTGGAGTTGTGGCAAAGGATAAATTCATATTCTGGCAAAAGTGGCTCACCTGGGCCAACATAATGACCATTGGTGTAGGGTTGTTGGTGGCCTTTGCTGGTAATTCCTTCTTTTTTGAAGTACACAACCAATATACCCAAAAGGTATTCTTCGGCAGTGAGGTTTTCTCTCCGCAAACCTTGTTGTTCAAAAACTGGCTCTTTGGCATTATCGGTGGCACGATCGTAGGTTTTCATGTGCTTATGGTGATGATCTCCGAATATGCATTTAAGCAAAAGCAAAAATGGGCCTACCATGCCATGTGGTACGGACTGCTCTCCTGGTTTGTGATCGATAGCAGTGTGTCGTACCACTACGGAGCCATTCACAACATTGTACTGATTAATATTGTGGCATTGGTGTTGATTGGCTTGCCATTGGTAATGACACGCAGTAATTTTAAAGTGACATTATAAATCATGGATGAATGACCAAACTCAATAATAATATTATCCTTTTCCTACTATTCATGGCCATTTCTGTATCAGCAATAGCACAGCAAGGGAAATTTAAAATCAATGGATACGAACAGGATAAAGCTTGCCCCATCTTCAGAAGCGTAGATAAGAAAACAGGTGATTCGTTTTATGATTCAAGGGTGATTGGCTACCCTAGATTCTTTCCAGGATATATTATTACACTAGACGGTGAAAAGGTAGAAGGGCGAATAGCACTCTTCAATAATCAGACTGCCGATTGGGCTTTTGTAAAGAAGTGCATGTTGATTATTCCTGACGGGGAAGAGGAAGCTCAATATCTCGGAGGTAATGCGGTAGCCTTAATTCAACAGCAACAAAAGAAAGAGACTGTATACTATGATCTGTATGAGGGAGGTTACCTGGAAAGACTCGTTTCAGGGAAATTGAGATTGAGTTATAATCCCAATGCCAACACTTCAAGGAAAATATCTGAGTTTGTTTCTCAATCCTTCATCGATTCACTGCGGGCAAATACCGCCAGAAAGTCCGTGAGGGAGAGTTTGAACGATGGAAAGAGTATGCAGGAGAGTATTCAGGTGGCGGCTTTGAAAGATGAACTTATCAATATTGGTGCTGCAGTAGAGATAGTGGACAAGGAATACCTGTTGTATGATGAGCAAAACGCGACCACACTATTGATCACCAAAAGTAATTACGAACAGGCAATACAGCAGGAGTTAGGTGGATGCCCATCAATGGATGAAAAAACGATTAAAGGATACGCCAAAAAATACGACAAGATTGTTGATGCCTTCATGGAGTACAATGAAAAGTGTAAGTAGGTTCTTGATGCTAGATGCTGGTTGCTAGTTACTAGCCTCCAGCCTCCAGCATCTAGCATTAAGATACCAGCATCCAGTTTTATACCGCACACTGGCGCGGAAGTTATTTCCGTGCCACCACCTAACGTTAATTTTATATCTTCTTTATCCTAATATTTCTAAACCAGGTCAACCCACCGTGATCTTGCAATCCGATATACCCTGTTTTGTATTTGCCATAGTCGGGATAATCTTTCCACTTACCAGCCATCTTTCTATTCTCCCAGTCTTCTGACCAAGGGACAAACTCAACGGTCTTAACACCATTCAGCCAGTACTCCACTTTTTCCGGTGTAAAGCGAATACGGGATTCATTCCATTCACCTGCAGGCCTTACCACTTTGTTGGCTGAAGGATCGTACATGGCGTAGTCAGCCCCAACCGTTTGCCATTTTTCGAGAGGATCGGGGAAGCCGAGGTCATCTATCAACTGATATTCGGGAGCATTTTCATACAATGCTGCGTATTGGGCTCCCTCTGCCACATGATATAGAATACCACTGTTTCCTCCTTCGGAAATCTTCCACTCCAAAGAAAGATCAAAGTTTTCAAACTCGGCTGCACCATAAATGATGTCACCACCAATGTCACCACCTTTACCCAAAGCTTTCAGTGTCCCCTCTTCAATCACCCATCCATCTGGAAGAAAAGCCTCATTGTAACCTCGCCAACCTTCTGTGGAAGTACCATCAAAGAGCATTTCCCAACCTTCTGAGGTATCAGAGGTCGCCTCCTGTTTTTCTTTTTTAGGCGTGCATGCAGCAACAATGAGTAGTAAAATAAATAAAAGCGTGTGTTTCATAGTACGTTGGTTATGATCGAACTTCCATTTTAATCGGATCCCAGTTAATGTGTTTGTTTTTAAAGTAGCTGTCATTGCAAAGCAGGGCAGGGGCTGCAGCCCTGAAACCGAAAACAGGATCCTCGGCTACCGATCCTTTGGTGCGAATGGCGTGAAAGAAATTTCCAAAATGATCGTAGTGTGCCCCTTTGTATCCTTCTTCTGCCTTATAAATAGTTTCCAGTGGCCCCACCATTTTCTTACGGCCTGTATAGGCACTTGACGTTTCCTTTGACTTTGCCTGAAGAAAAGGATCATCACTATGTACCGAAGTATTTTTCTGTACCGTCACTCTGTCCCATTCTACATTCATGGAGCCTTCGCTGCCTACCAATCGCAGGTAAGTGGTTCCGCTGGTGCCATCTACGAAGTTGCACCGAAGCGAAAGATTAAACCCTGCGTGTTCCGCACTGTCAGGATAATTGAACATCCCTAATAATACATCGGGTACCTCACGACCATCTTTCCAATAGCGCAGTCCCCCCATGGCTGCAATTTGTTCAGGCCCTTTCGAGTCGGTGATGAAGTGCAGACTGGAAAACAGATGTACGAAAAGATCTCCAGACATAGCAGTGCCGTAGTCGAGGTAATTTCTCCAGCGGAAAAAGCGCATGGCATCGAAGGGTCTGTCTACCGTGTTGGAGATGTACCGTTTCCAATCCACTGTTTGTGGCGATGCGTCTTTTGGAATGTTATACTGCCAGGCACCTTCCGGTGAATGCCTTGCCCAAAAGCCCTCTGCGTAATTGAGTTTACCAATGGCACCTTCTGCTAATAGCTGTTTTGCCTTTTCATTTCCCAGAGAAGATAACCCCTGACTGCCCACCTGAAATACTTTACCGGACTTTCTCCAGGCATTAATTACCTCATGCCCTTCTTTAACAGAGTGCACCATAGGCTTTTCGCAATAGACATGCTTGCCAGCGTTGAGGGCATCGATGCATATTTGCTTATGCCAATGATCGGGTGTGCCCACGATCACTGCATCAACATCATTGCGTTTTAGAATCTCCTTATGGTCTATGGTTGTGAAGATACTGCTGCCCCATTTTTCCTTTGCTTGTTCAATGCGACCCTGATACAAATCGCACACACCTGCGATTGAAATGTTGTCGTGACTAAGTGCCACGTTCATATCTTCCGATCCCATGCCTCCGGCTCCAATCAACGCAACGCGAAGGGGTGTATTTTCCGGAGAACGAAATGCGCGAGTAATGAAGTTGATATTTTTTTCTTCGGTAGCAGAGAAACTGGTATGGGAAGCTGCTATTGCGGCTGCCCCTGCAAGGCCGACTTTTTTGATGAAGCTTCTGCGATTACTTTTCATAGGTATGGATATAAGAGGTACAATATAAGTAATGAAGAGGAAATGCCAGATACTGGATCCATCACCCAGTCCACAAACAAACGCAACCGTTTATCAATTCAAGCCATACAGGCGTAAGGGTATTTACTACTTTTCGCATGTTAGCAAAACAAAACTCCCAATGCGAAATTATATTACCCCAATTACCTGCTTTGCGCTTATGCTTGGCGGTATTTCATTGTTTGCTCAGCAGATTGATGAAGAATACAATAAAAAAATTAGGGAATACACCACAGATACCCGGTTTTTACCTGAATCTGTACTTAATCTGGTGGATGACCCTAACGTACCTTCTCCATTAAAACATTTTGGTACAATCATAGGCGCGCCTGGTGTAATGCATACCACTACCGAAATCTATGGCTACTATGCAGCTTTGGCGAAAGCGTCCCCTAAAGTTTCCATGCAGCAGGTAGGCACCACGGAAGAGGGAAGAGCGATACAACTGGTGGTGATAGCGAATGAAAATGACATGAAGCGGATTGATCACTATCGCAGTCAATTGGCGTTGCTGGCCGACCCGCGCAAGCTGGAAGGCAAAGACGTAGAGGCGGTGATTGCAGATAGCAAACCCATCTACTACCTCAATGCCGGACTGCATTCTCCTGAAATGGGTTCTCCTGAGATGATGATGGAGTTGACCTATCGACTGGCGACCAGCAACAGCAAAGAAATTAAGGAGATCATGGACAACGTGATCGTCATTGTGAACCCGGCCTCAGAAGCAGATGGTCGCGATAAGCAAGTAGACTGGTACCACCGCTATTCTAAATACCATGATGACTATGAAGATGGCTTTAGGTTTTCACCTCCTTACTGGGGAAAATATGTTTACCACGATAACAACCGCGATGGCTTGCAGATCTCTCAAGAGCTTACCAAAGCCATTTACAAAATCTATTACGACTGGCACCCTACAGTAATGCACGACCTGCATGAGTCCGTGCCGCTTATCTATATGTCTACCGGTACGGGACCTTACAATGAGACCATCGATCCGATACTAGTAGGAGAGTGGCAGGTAATGGCCAACCACGATGTAACCGCGTTGGCTTCTCAAGGATTGCCAGGAGCATTTACATGGGCATTTTACGATGGATGGTATCCCGGTTATGTGTTCTGGATTGCCAACAATCACAATGCGATCGGTCGTTTTTATGAAACGTTTGGTAACGCAGGTGCGAATACGTACGTGCGCGACTTATCGAAATCAAGTTTTGCCGGAGATCCTGTTACCAGCAGAGAATGGTATCGTCCAGACCCGGCTACGGAAAAAGTAAATTGGTCGGCAAGGAACAATGTGAACTACATGCAAGCCGGTGTGATTGCGGCATTGGGCTACACCGCTACCAATGCCAACCTGCTGTTGCGCAACTATTATAAAAAAGGAGTAAACAACATTACCCGAGGGAAGGAAGGCACTCCTCGTGCTTATGTGATTCCAAAAGAACAGCGCGATCCCAACATGGCTGCCCATTTGGTGAATCAGTTGCTGAAGCAGGACATTGAAGTACATCAATCAGGGTCGGGTGATTATGTAGTAAAGTTGGATCAGCCGTACAGAAACCTGGCCGTGTCTTTGTTGTCCAAACAGGACTACCCTAAGGATGCAAAATTCCCTCCTTACGATGACATCGCCTGGACACTCGGCTACCTTTATGGGGTGGATGTGAAGGAAGAAGACAAGGTGAACTACACCGATCTGAAAATGGTGACAGGTGAAGTAAAGTACGAGGGTAAAATAAATGGCAATGGAGGAACATACGTGCTGAATTACAAAGCACAAAACGCTGTGCTTCCTGCCATGTACTGGATCAAATCACAAAACAAGAAAGCTAAACTCAGTGTGTTGGATGCAAGTGCATCAGTAGGAGGCACGACTATGGAGGCTGGAGCTGTAGTGTTTTCAGGTATCACTGCCGATCAAGCGAAGAAGATAGGCACTCAGTTTGGACTGGATCTTACGGCAGTGAGCGCAGCGCCTACCGTAAAACAACACGAGGTAACTTTACCACGAGTGGCGATTTACCATAGCTGGTTCAATACCCAAGACGAGGGTTGGTCGCGATATACATTTGACACATTCGGAATTCCTTATACCTCTATCGATAAAGACGACCTGAAAGCCGGAGCGTTGAACAGTAAGTTTGATGTGATCCTGGTACCCCGCATGCGTGGCGATGCCAGTGATTTTGTTAACGGTGTGGATAAGAAGTGGGGACCATTGCCTTACACCAAAACAAAAGAGTTTCCTTCGCATGGTTTTCCTGATGCTACCGATGACATGACAGGAGGTCCCGGGTTTGAAGGCGTGAGTCATTTGCGTCAGTTTGTAGATGGTGGAGGCGTGGTCATAACGCTGGATAACTCTTCTAAAATGCTGGTGGACGCGGGCGTTATTCCTGGATTAAATTCCTACAATGCATCTGGATTATTCCATCCGGGCTCTGTTGTGCAAGCCAAAAAGAAAGGCGATAGTAAAGTGACTTACGGATATCCTGAAGTGTTCCCGATCTTCAAAGGGATTGCACCATTGTTCCAAACACCAAAGCACAGTCGTAATATGATGGTGTTGCAGTACGGCACCAAACCATTGAAAGATGACATTGAGTACACCGGACCTATCATGGGTTTGCCAGACAGGAAAGTGGAGACACCGAGTGAGGATAAAAACGAAAAATCAGGACCTTATGTATTGTCAGGTATGGTGAGAAACGAACAAACCATTATTGGACATGGTTCGGTCTTCAACGTGCCGGTAGGCAAAGGAACAGCAGTAGTATTTACCTTCGATCCATTGCACCGTTATCTTAATTTGAGTGATTCACCCATGGTGTGGAATGTGTTGATCAACTGGAATAATTTGAAATAGAAGTGAGAATCTGAGAAGTAAGAAGTAAGAAAAAGAGGAACCAGTGTGGAATGCTTGTAGCATCCGCATTGGTTCCTCTTTTAATTTTAAATGTTGAAGAGCACGGAAGTAACTTCCGCGCTAGAGAAAGAATATTAGGCTTATTGAGTAGGGGCACGGAAGTAACTTCCGTGCCTACTCCGTTCTACCCATTATTAGTTCTACACTGGCGCGGAAGTTACTTCCGTGCCTACTCCGGGAAGTTACTTCCATGCCTTTCTCTACGCTATTATATTATAAGGTAATCCTGCTTATCTTTAGATATACCTTAGGCTACTTAGGAATGAGTGAGAAATATAAAGTATCTGATCCTACACTGGCGCGGAAGTTACTTCCGTGCCTGACGGGAATATCTTATCTTTAGGTATCCTTGATGCCATCCATCTATGAGCGAAAAATATAAAGTATCTGATCAGGATAGGTTGTACTTCATAACTTTTGCAGTTGTTTACTGGGTAGATGTATTTTCCAGACAACTATACCGAGACATTATTATAGATAGCCTTAAGTTTTGTCAAAAAGAGAAAGGACTTATAGTGGCAGGTTGGTGTTTAATGAGCAACCACATCCATTTAATTATTGGAAGGGAGGGGGAGAATAATATTGAATCTATTGTTAGAGATTTTAAGAAATACACTTCAGTTCATATTTGCAAAGCAATTGAGAGCAACTATAGAGAGACCAGAAGGGATTGGATGCTTGACTTATTCCGGAAGGCCGCATTGGAGAGTAGTAAACATCAAAAGTATATGTTCTGGCAAAATCAATATCATCCAATTGAATTGGATACCAATGAAATGCTGGATCAGAAATTAGAGTATGTCCATGATAACCCCGTTCGGGCCGGGATAGTAGATCGTCAGGAAGATTATGTGTATAGCAGCGCCAGGGATTATTGTACAAAAGAGAAGGGATTAATTGATATTAGATTTATTGAGTAGGGGGCACGGAAGTAACTTCGCGCTAGAGAAGAATAACAGACAGCATCCAGTCCAACGCCCACAAACAAACTCAACCGCTTATCAGTACTCTTAGGGTCCGCTTTAGAGGTAAATCTTATATTGGGGCCAAACAAACCGTTTCCGATGCTAAAACATTACCTATTGTCCCTCTCCCTAGCGCTGATAGTGGGCAGCACTTCATTGATTGCCCAGCAAATCGATGAGGAATACAACAAAAAAATAAAAGAATACACGACCGACCCGCAGTTTCTTCCTGCATCGGTGCTCGATCTTCCCGATGATCCCAACGTACCCTCTCCGAGAAAACATTTCGGACAGATTATTGGGACGCCTGGCGTGATGCATCGTACAGCTGACATCTATGCTTATTATGAAGTATTGGCGAAAGCCTCTCCTTATCTTAAAGTAGAAAAGTTGGGAACTACGGAAGAGGGCAGAGACATCAAGCTGGTGATTATTGGTAATGATGAATCGATGAAGCGCGTTGATCATTACAAACAACAGATCGGTAAATTATCCGACCCAAGAAAAACATCAAAAGCAGAATCCGAAAAAATCATTGCCGACAGCAAACCCATCTACTACCTCAACGGTGGACTGCACTCTACGGAAATGGGTTCTCCTGAGATGCTGATGGAATTGGCCTACAGGCTGATAACAAGCCAGCGCGAAGACGTTAAAAACATTCTTGATAATGTAATCGTTTTGATCAACCCTGCTTCAGAGCCTGACGGTCGCGACAAGCAGGTGGACTGGTACAACCGCTACACCAAAGGCAGAAAAGAATATGACGATGGTTTTCCCAGAGGAACACCTTACTGGGGTAAGTATGTATTCCACGACAACAACCGCGATGGTATACAGGTATCTCAGGAATTGAGCAAAGCCATCTTTAAGATGTACTACGAGTGGCATCCAACTGTAATGCTCGACTTGCACGAGTCGGTGCCGTTGTTGTATATCTCTACCGGTACGGGGCCTTACAATGATTACATGGATCCGATTACCATTAGCGAATGGCAGGTGATGGCCAATCACGACATCTCTACAATGGCAGCCCAGGGACTACCAGGCACATTTACATGGGCCTTCTTCGATGGCTGGTGGCCAGGGTATGCCATGTGGGTAGCGAACAACCACAACAGCATTGGACGATTTTATGAAACATTTGGTAACGCAGGTGCCGACACGTACCTGCGCGATCTTTCCAAACAAAAATATGCAGGCGACCCTGCTACCAGCAGAGAATGGTACCGCCCTGCACCGCCTACCGAATTGGTGAACTGGTCGAGCCGTAACAACACCAACTACATGCAGGCAGGTGTGCTGGCATCATTGACTTATGCTGCCGACAATGGTAAAATGTTGTTGCGCAATTTTTATCAAAAAGGGGTAAACGCAGTTGAGAAAGGAAAGAACGATTCGCCTAAAGCGTTTGTCATAGCAAAAGAACAAAGAGATCCGGCCATGGTGGCGTATCTGGTTAATCAACTGAGAGTTCAGGGGATAGAGATACATGAAACTAAAGCTGGCAATAAACAAGGGGAGTATGTGATACTGATGGATCAGCCCTACCGCAACTTGGCCATTACACTATTGACCAAGCAGAACTATCCTAAAGAGGCAAAGTTTCCTCCTTATGATGATATCGCCTGGACGCTCGGTCTTACCTATGGTGTGGATGTGAAAGAGGAGGAGGAATTGAAATTTAGCGCAAGCGACCTGAAAATGGTGACTGCCGATGTAAAGTACAAAGGAGAGGTTGAAGGTAATGGTAGTACCTATGTGTTGAATTACAAAGCACAAAACACAGTGCTGCCTGCGATGTATTGGGCTAAGGCGCAAAACAAAAAGGCTACAGTGTCTGTATTGGACGAGCAGCAGATAATAGGTGGCGATACATTGGGTGCCGGATCGGTGATCTTCAAAGGCATTACCAAAGACCAGGCAAGCAAGATAGGAACAGACTATGAACTGGACCTGAAAGCCATGGCGAGTGCTCCCGGTGGAAAGCAACATGAGGTAACCTTGCCCCGCGTGGCGATTTACCATAGCTGGTTCAGCACCCAGGACGAAGGCTGGTCGCGCTTTACGTTTGAGCAAAGAGGTATTCCTTATACGTCTATCGACAAAGACGACCTGAAAGCCGGAGACCTGAACAAAAAATTTGATGTGATCCTGGTGCCCCGCATGCGCGGACAAGCCAGCGACTTCATTCACGGAGTAGATTCCAAGTGGGGTCCGATGCCGTTTACCAAAACTGCTGAATTCCCATCGCATGGTACGCCAGATGCTACCAACGACATGACCGGTGGCCCGGGATTGGATGGTATGAATAATTTGAAATTATTTGTAGATAATGGCGGGGTAGTAGTAACCCTCGACAACTCTACAAGAATGGTAGCCGAGACCGGTATCGCCCGCGAGTTAGAGCCTTACAATGCACAGGGATTATTTCACCCCGGATCTATTGTAACGGTGAAGGCGCGCAAGCCCAACAACCCGGTATTGTATGGCTACCCGGAGACTTTCCATGTGTTCAAAGGCAACGGTCCGCTTTATCAGGTAGATAAGATCAACCGCGATATGATGTTGATGCAGTACGGCACCAAGCCCTTGAAAGACGAGATTCCTTACACAGGCCCTGTCATGGGTATGCCCGACAGGAAGGTAGAGAAGGCAAAGAAGGAAGAAGGAAAGAAAGATACCCCTTATGTATTGTCTGGGATGGTGCGCAACGAGCAGACCATCATTGGGCATGGCGGTATCTTTAATGTACCTCAGGGCGCAGGCCGGGTGATCGCGTTTACGTTCGATCCACTGCACCGCTATATGAATCACCACGATGCACCGATGGTATGGAACATCCTGATTAACTGGAACCATATCGGTAATTGATTTTTATTTGGTTGAGTTGAGAAGGGCTTCCGAGAGGGAGCCTTTTTCTATTGTGGGGAGGCACGGAAGTAACGCGCCAGTAGTAGTAGGCGGAGGCACGGAAGCAACGCTCCAGTATATTGGGAGTGCAGTTAACGGGTGTAAACCTTTCGGCAATGAAAGGTGGGGAGTAGTCAACAGGTCTGGAACTTTCGGAAATGAAAGGTAGGGAGCTGTCAACGGGTGTGAAACTTTTGGAAATAAAAGGTGGGGAGCTGTCAACAGGTGTGAAACTTTTGAAAATGAAAGGTAGGGAGCAGTCAACAGGTCTGGAACTTTTGGAAATGAAAGGTGGGGAGCAGTCAACAGGTGTGGAACTTTTGGAAATGAAAGGTGGGGAGCAGTCAACAGGTGTGAAACTTTTGGAGATGAAAGGTAGGGAGTAGTCAACAGGCGTGAAACTTTTGGAAATAGTAGTGAGGAAGGAGTCGGTGGGAGTGAGGAGACAGTTGGTTGCCAGTTGCCGGTTGCCAGTAATCGGTAATCGGTGTGTAGAGTCCTAAATAGGGTTGA
>DDUM01000054.1:0-160164 GCA_002344795.1 Flammeovirgaceae bacterium UBA2338
AACGCTAAATAAAAAGCATTGATATCGTGTTTCTCACCTGACTTAGAAATTAAAATTTGATTTGAAATTAAAAGACTTGGTCAAAAAAAATACTTTAATTTGATCTCAAGCCTTTTCTTATGTATTTCAATCTAACCGCTATAGCCTTAATAGTAAGCCTGCATGTGGCTATGGGTCAAAGCAATCGCAAGTACATAACGAATTATGACCCTGAAATCAATCGATCTGGTGATGCTGTTTATGCTGTGACAATTGATGCGGAAGGCCTACTTTATTTTGCAACTTCAAAGGGGGTGCTAATTTATGACGGAGAAAAATGGCAAATGTTTTCCTCTGAAAACTTAGTAGAGATACGAAGTGTAGAATATGATTTACGAACTGACCGGGTATACGTGGGGGGCACAGGTACTTTTGGGTACCTTGAAAAAGATCCTGAATTCAGATATAAGTATGTTTCTCTTTCAGAGGCTGTCAAATTAAAATATCCATTCAAATCTGTTTGGCAAATCTTCCTTAATCAGGATAAGGTAATGTTTCAATCCTCAGAGGGATTTTTCTCATATGTAAGTGATTCAGTCAATTTTATAAAAATTAAGGATGCTTTTATTTATAAAGTTGAAGACCGTATTTATGTCTCTCAAACCGGTGGATCTTTGTTTGAAATGCGGCAAGATTCACTTTATGCTATTTGGAATGAAATCATTCCAAAGGATGAAGTGGCCTTTAACGTGATGAAGTGGAAGGAGAATCAACATTTAATTTTCTTTATTGGAATTGGGATATTTCACCGGGATCTGAACACTAATAAGATTGTTCCCTTCCAGCACCCCTGGTCAGATTTAGTAAAGAAGTACAGGTATTACTATGGTACAATGGTTAATGATAGTTTATTTGCAATAGCTACCTGGGATGATGGCATTATTCTCACGGATCTAAATGGGAAAATTATTGAAAGATGGAATACAGGAAACGGATTAAACTCTGATGGCACCTATGAAATGGTGGTAGACAACTTTGGGAAATTGTGGCTCGCCACAGAATACGGAATTTCTACCATAGATTTAAATGAGGTAATACCTAACCATGTGCCCAAACCTTTGTCAGGCCCCAAAAGTAAGGTGGTGTCTATGATTACGAATCATGACATGACCACTTACACAACCAGTTCCGAGGATACTTTAAGGATCAATCGAAGACCGGACTACCTCAGATTGGATTTTACTACACCCGGCTTCTCCTATTTTGGAGATAGCACCTATCAGTATATGTTGGAAGGATATGATTCTGATTGGACTACAATTCGAGGAAAAAATTTTGCATCGTATGAGCGAATACCCAATGGAAAGTACATGTTCAGAGTTAAAAGTGTATGGCCTGATGGCAGTTCAGAAGTTGGTTCGTTGTCAATAATCGTCAATGAGCCCTGGTATACTATATTTTTTGGGACAGCCGGATATATTCTTGCTGCTCTTTTTATGGTTATAACAATAGGGCTTCTCGTAATGAGGAATTATAGACATCGACAAAGACTTCTGACTAAGTTAGTAGATGAAAAAACAAAGGAAATTGAAAGACATGAGCAGGAGTTGATCATTAGCAATAAAAATCTAATGGAAACCAATGAAGAATTGGACACATTTCTTTATCGTTCATCTCATGATTTGGTATCTCCAGTGAAATCCATAAAGGGATTGATAAATTTATTAAAGATATCAAAGGAGAATCAAGATGAGTATATGCCAATGCTGGAGGATAGAATTTGCAAACTTGAGGAATTGTTACTTGAGATCAATGGATACGTTAAACATAGCAAGAGCCACTCTATTATAGAATCCTTTAATTTAGAAGAATTGGTTAATGATGTGTGGTCCGAATTGGAATTTATGGAGGGTGCTTTTCAGTTGAAATTCATTAACGGAATTGATGGTACCTTAGAATTTACTTCTGACCGTGAAGGATGGAGAGCCATTATGTCTAATCTACTATCAAATGCAATAAAGTATCATGATTTGAGAAAACAGGAACCGTTCATAAGGGTAGGTGCTTTGTATCACAACGGAAAAATTGAATTAGACGTGGAAGACAACGGCCAGGGAGTTCCTTCTGAACTACAAGGCCGATTGTTCGAAATGTTTTATCGTGCCCATGAAATCTCAACTGGTTCCGGACTTGGACTTTTCCTTGTTAAAAAGATGGTTAATAAACTGAATGGAGAGATTGTAATTGAGTCTACCCATGGCCAGGGCACTAAAGTAAGGATCACTGTTCCGTGGTCAGCTTGAGCATTGGTGGGTTTTGAGTTGATTTCTTTTGAATTTTGACGGTTAATATAGTTTTCAAAGGCCTCACTCCCCCAGACATCCATCCTGACAATAACGGAATAACAAAGCAGAAGTAGCTCAAGCCTTAATGGATTTAAGGAGGAGGTGCTCTGAGATCAATGTGCCAACATTCCCTAAAATGGATATAAAGTGGACACAGCGGAGCAGAAGTTCGAATGTCATATACTAAGGGTCACGCATAATGATTACTTGATAAGATAAAGTAAGTCACAATATTTTTTGAAACAATCAATTATTCCTATTTGAACTATCGAGGTGTGCTACCATCTGCCTCCCATTAATTACTGATTATCGGATACCAATATAAATTTAATTTGAAATGAATCATCTTGGGGGAGTACTAAGGTAAGTGTATAAAAATTTCGACTCTGATTAATTTGAAAGGAATAATTATGTACCCCAACTTTAGTGAATTGTATAATCTAAGTAGCTCAAATTTATTCCAATTTTAGTTTGGGGACTAATAATAAAGTACTTTAGATAACGTTGTTTAAAAAGCCATAAAAAAACTTAAGCGTTTCCAATATTATCATCTAAACCAATTCCGTCATGACATTAAAAATGAGATTTACCCTTATTTTAAAATTAGCAGTCCTTGGAGCAATTATAATGCTAACTGTGTGGTGGCTGGCTTGAAATCATCAAGATAGGTTATGGGTTATAACTTAGTGATTTGACTTCAATTCTTCGGTGCCGAGTTGCAACCAACTAACGATCCATATCTACTTTCTTATCACCACCAACAGATCCTTTCGCATTCTTTACATACTTTTCCAGCCAATTGTCCATTTCCCATAGCATATGGAGTAACGATTCTTTGGCGCGATAACCATGACTTTCATAAGGCAATTTTACAAATCGTGCGGTACCTCCGTGGCCTTTGATTGCATTGTAAAAACGCTCACTTTGTATAGGAAATGTACCGCTGTTATTGTCCGCTTCACCGTGTATTAATAGAATGGGCTCATTTACTTTATTGGCATAGGAGAAGGGTGACATCTCATAATAAATCTCAGGAGCTTCCCAGTAAGTTCTTTCTTCAGATTGAAATCCAAAAGGAGTGAGTGTACGATTGTAGGCACCACTTCGCGCAATACCCGCTTTAAATAAATCAGAATGGGCTAAAAGATTGGCTGTCATAAACGCTCCGTAGGAGTGACCACCAATTCCAACACGATTGGAGTCGACAATATTCAAATTCGCGGTATAGTCTATTACTGCTTTTGCACTGGACACCAGTTGTGAAATGTAAGTGTCATTGGGCTCGGTATCTCCTTCACCAATAATAGGCATAGCAGCATCATCGAGAACAGCATAACCGCGTGTAACCCAGAATAACACACCGCCTGCATTTATTCTTGTAAAAGTATAGGGCGACCCTGTGACCTGTCCTGCTGCTTCAGCCGATTTAAATTCACGAGGATAAGCCCAAACGATAGCTGGTAGTGGGCCATCCTCTTTTTTATATCCTGGAGGTAGATACATATCCACAGTGAGATCAACTCCATCTGCACGTTTGTAATGGAGTACTTCCTTTTTTACATCTTTTAACTGTGGATAGGGATGTGGGAACTGGGTAAGCTGTGTAAGTTCATTCACACCCCTGGTACGGATAAAATAGTTGGGAGGCTCGCTTTGAGATTCTCTGGAGGTAACAAATGATACCTTTTTATCATCCAACACATTGACCACTCGCTCATAATAAGGAGAGGCAGATTGCCAGAGTCTTTCTTTATTTCCAGTAGCTAAATTCATCTTATCAAGGAAAGGTTTGTCTCCTTCAGGCGAAGCCCCTCGCCCATTTAATAGCACTGAATTATCCGGTGAAATCTGTACGGTACTTTGGCTATATTGATTAAACGTTGTAATGAAACTTCCAGGATCATTGTAGCGGTCTTCCGTGGAACGATCAAAAATGACTTTTTTTGATTTTGACATCGGGTTTAATTGGTAGACCCGAAGTTTCCGATCACTCCTCCATGATTCATAGATAAAAGCAACATCCTCTTTTGCCCACTGTACACCCGCATACCGAAGGGGCAGACTGATGATTTCCCTTGCACTTCCAGTAAACGGAGCGCTTAGTTGATAAACCTTATCACGAATAGTAGCTTCCGTTTTCGGATTACCACCATCCTGCGCTTCTACCCAATAGATTGTGGCTGCCTGATCGCTCCTCCATCCATGATTACGAGGACCTGTTTGTGTGGCGTTAAAACCGTTGGGAATGTTATCGGTTAGGGGTATATCAATGACATCTTTAATTAGTTTTCCATTGAGGTCTATAATTTTAATTTTTTGTGGAAACCGATAATAGGGAACGAGGTAGGAGTAGGGCTTGTGAATGTTTTCAAGCATAATCATTTTTCCATCTGGAGATGGTGTGGCTGAAAGGTACAATGCCTTCGGGGCAATTGTTTTTTCTTCACCACCAATTGTTTTGATCACAATTTCAGAAGCACCATAATAATCAAACAATTCTTCATCATAAGGATTCTCTAATAAATCCTGATAAGTGCGCGAGGGAGCCTGTTTGCCCAGGTTTTCTTCTATCACCGGACCACTGGGTACGCGTGATTTTTCGGTTAAGGGTTTTAGATCAGCAGGTACCGCTGTAAAAAGTACATGTTCAGAATCGGAAAGCCAGTGGAATGAATCAGAAAAAACATTATTTATTTTTCGCTCTGTAATTTTAGAAGCCCTTTTTGTATCCATGTCTACCATCCACAATTCAATCCGGTTGTTGTAGTTTTGTAAGAAAGCCAGCTTTTTACTATCGGGTGAGAAATTATAATCACTAATCAGCAAGGGACTGGGCAGATTAGAAATTTCATAATCTTTTTTATCTCCCAGTGACTTGAATTTTAATCCAATAAGATAAGCTCCGCGGCTTCTGCCAAAGTTTTCCGGGTTGATCCGTAGCCCGGCAATGCGGAGCTCTGGACGCGACAATTCTTCTATACTTGGATAATCGGAACGATCAAGGAGTACCATCCAATGGTTGTCTGGTGAAAAAGCAACAGTTGGAGTTAATGGCGCTTCAAGTAAATCAGCTATTTCTGCAACAGGACGTTGATAACCGATATTGAGCTGGGCACTTACCTGATAGGAAAAGAATACCAACAGGATGAATAATTTTCTCATGATAGTGGGATATAATAAATGGGATAACCAGATTGTATATAACTATGTCGTAATTTATTTATGGTTAATAAACTAAAATACAAAATAAAATAATTAGTAGCCTGTCTTTATTCCTTTCTCAATGGCTGGTATCCCTTCTTTCATCCAAAGCGGCTCTTCCGCACTTTTTAAATAGAAATCAAAAAATTGCTTCATGCGAATTTGAAAATCCATACGATTTTCGCGTTTCACAGGCCAGTGGGGTTCTCCGTTATAATTGAGCATCCAAACTGGTTTATTGAGCCTTCTCATGGCCATGTACATTTCTATTCCTTGATACCAGGGCACTGCCGAGTCAGCATCATTGTGAAGAAGTAGCATTGGCGTCTCTATCTTATCAGCAAAGAATAAAGGTGAGTTTTCCAGGTAGAGCAGTGGCTTTTCCCAGAGCGTTCCCCCGATTCTACTTTGCGTATGTTCGTATTGGAACATCCTACTCATTCCACTTCCCCATCGTATACCACCATAGGCACTTGTCATATTTGCAACGATGGCTCCGGCTTCTGCAGCTTTAAACAAATTTGTACGTGTGACAAGGTATGCTGCCTGATAGCCACCCCAGCTGTGCCCTTGTATACCTATGTTTTTTCTGTCAACAAAACCTTTGTCTATCAGACTTGTAACACCTGGCATTATACTGTTGTATGCACTCTCGCCCGGAAATCCAATTTTGTAAACAATGTCGGGAACGAAGACCAGGTAACCATCGCTTACATAGGTTGTTCTGTTGATGGTTGATCGAAGTGGGGTGGGAGGGGTGTAGTCATGAAGATTGCCACTATTTCTTTCATAGAAATAAACAATCATCGGGTATTTTTTATTGGGATCAAATCCTTCTGGCTTGTAAAGCAAACCTTCCAGTGGAACGTTATCTAATGAATTCCATTTTACGAGGGATACATTACCCCAAAAATAATTTTTAGCTTGAGGATTGGCTTCACTCAGTTTTTTAATATTAGAAAATTTTGTGTCAGGGGCAGTCCACACATCGGGGAATTCTCTAAAACTTTCTCTGGTGAAGAGCAGCTGATCAGCAAGTTGAGCCTTCTTCACATTGCCAAACCGGAAGTCATCCATAATTCGCTTTGTTAGCTTTTCATTCTTGAGTGAAAGCGTATAAAACCCTGAAGCTTTTGTAGTCTCATCAAAAGCAGAGAGGAGAAGTTCTTTGCTTGTATCGATATTCCGTTCTTCCTTGTCCAATTTTACATAGCGAAAAACAATCTTTTGTTGCCTTCCAATTTTAGTTAGGTTAATGGGTGGTTTGTTGCCTTGGGGATCAAAGGCCCACATGTCGTAACGATCGTAGGCAATGAACATGTCATCGTCAGTTGTCCATCCCGCTTCGCCATACCTTCCAGGATAGTCTGGGTGATCATCCAATTCGTCAGCAAACGTTACATTCAGTCCGGCTGTCAGGTTTACTGTTTTTTCTGTCTTGATAGAGTAGGCAAACCATGCCGTGTCAGGCTCGCTGTACCAGTACACATAATTTGCTTTTGGTGACAGATTGGTATAACCCCTTATTTCATTAGCGATTTTCTTTTTGGATGCACTTTGCAGATCAAACAGGTACAAATCTTGTGGCACGTTCCCCTCCCAGGTGATAGCTTTGAGGTAGGGTACATTGGTTTTTCCAAAAAGAATGTTGGAGTTACCTTCATCCCCTGTTTGCACCTGAGGTACGGCCTCGTCTCCCAGTTGTGTCATCTTTTTATCGCTGAGGCTGATTGCTGCCAGATAAGACTTTTTCCTATCATCATCCAGACTCACATTTTGCATGGGGTAGATATAGGCATCTTCACTGTGCCATACTTCAACACTCACAATTTCTTCCGGAAGCAACGTTGTATCCTGAACTACCGGTATTGGGGCTGTGCCAACAAAAAGCTTATCACCTTTTTTTGAAAAGAGTGGTGTATAATGTTGACTTAAAATCCAGTCTTTGGGAAAGTGGGTGCCAGTTGCCAGGTCAAACGATTGAGCCAATGCATCTCCTTTTTTCCAGTGATAAAGCTTAAAATGCCTGACTAATGCTTTGGTAGTATCGCTGTCTACAAGAAAGGCGCTTTGATCACCACTTTCACTTATGGAAAGCCCTTTGTACTTGAATTTGGGATGGCCCTTATATAGGGGATTGAGTTTTTCATTTTGTAAATCGTACCAATATACCCCTGCTTCGAGTGAGGGTAGGTTTCCTGTTGTTGAGAAAAGTAACCCCTGACCAAACTTCGCAAATTGATATTCAGTCACAAAATCAAAAGAGGTTTCTTTACCATCAGATAACTTTCTGAGGACAAGCGTGTAGCCGTTATCGTCATTGTTTTTTCTTAATTTTTTTGCCTTGTCACTTTCCAATTGGCCATCTGCTTTGGTCTTTTCTTCTTTCTTTGCTTCTAATTGGTATGCCACCCAGTCTCCTGCTTTCTCGGGTACCTTATAGGATTTGATGTTGGGGACTTTTTCTGTTTTTCTGGTTAGAAATGAATATATTCCAAGAGAGTCTTTGGGAAGTTCATCCTTCTTCTTCTTTTGCCTGCGAAGCTCCTTTACCAAATTTTGCTGAGGTTTTATTTTAAAAACGGCATACTTGCTGTCATAGGTAAGTGATATGTTGGCGGCACGATAAACAGAGTCTTGCGTACTGGTTTTAAGGTTGTAAAATATAATTTTCCCATCTCCATCCTGAGGATTGATGGTAAACGCAGCATGCTTGCCATCCGGGGTAAGTTCTTCATAGGTAATCTCCTTCCAGTTATCGTAAACGGTATGATCCAATGCTTTTTTAGGTGCGTTGGATGCTTTCTGGGCATAAGATATTGTGCTTAATACAAGTGAGGTAAGAAGAAAGAAATACTTCATAGGATTTTAGTAGTTAAGAAAGTGAAGATACTATGTGAGCAGGTAGAATCAAGGGAAAATGTTGATAAATAAGAGGCTGATGTCCTGTTGGTGCCACTTAATTGATGCTATTTTTGGGTTATGAAGCGAGCGTATTTTTTATGATATTTTTGTGCTAAATGAACGTGACTTTTCGTTAACCTTGAATTAGACTGTATAATCTCGAATAATTGCATATGAAGATAAGTGTGATAATACTGTTTGTACTTTCCATGATAGCATGTGAAAGTGATAGGAGTAGCTATAGCCCGGAAGCTTCCCATGCAAAGATGGGGTTGATGGAAGTGCCTGATGAGGAAATGATTGAGATTCCTGTTACTAAGCAGTTGGCACCGCAAGGTGAACAAACTATGGATAGGAAACTGATCAAAGAAGGCGCTATGAGTTTTCAGTGTGAAGACGTGGTGAAGACTAAGGCAGAAGTGGATAAAATCATTAAGGAATTAGGTGCTTATTCGTCCAGTGAGGGCCAGGATAGTTATGGGAGAAATCTAAACTTCCACCAAACCATCCGTGTACCAGCAGAAAAATTTGATGTTTTAATTCAGGGTTTGGAAGCGCTGGCGATTAAGGTGGAGAGCAAAGACATCAACACCCGTGATGTGACTGAGGAATTTATTGATCTGGAAACCCGACTTAAAACTAAGAAGGAACTAGAATCTCGTTATCTGGAGATTTTGAAGCAGGCACGTACCGTAGAGGACGTATTGTCAGTAGAGAGGGAATTAGGAAATGTGCGATCGGAGGTTGAATCTATGGAAGGAAGGCTAAACTACATCAAGAATAAAGTTTCTTTCAGCACGCTCAATGTCAACTACTATCAGTTAATTGACTCAGACTTTGGGTTCAGCTCAAAATTTATAGCATCATTCAGTAATGGCTGGGAAAACCTGCTGTCATTTTTAATTGGTATTATGAATTTGTGGCCATTTGTTCTTTTAATAAGCGGGGGCATATGGCTGTTTATTCGTTGGAGAAAAAAGAAGGCTTAGATTGAGTGCATTGAACAACCATTGCCGTTCTATTATTATCGATAGCAGCAATGTATGGATTTGACTAACCGAATTAAGTAGATTAAGATTTTTGAAGGGTATAAGGTAGATTTTAACCCTATTCGGCTGCGTCTTCACTGGTGTTTTCGTCCCCAGAATCAGACTCTTGTTCTACTTCTGTTTCATGCCTTGAAATATGCAGGATGAATTGTTTGTCCATCGAAAATTCATAGATGTATCCATCCATCAATTCAGATGCTTTTGGAGATTCAGAAAGCACACTCAATAAGTCTTTCGCTACACCGGAACCTTTAATATTATTAACAGCCTTGCCCTGGTGGGCCTCTAAAGTAAACGCATATGCTTTTTCTTTTGGATTTAGCGCTTTAAACTCGTGTTTGAAAAACTTGTATTCCTGAGGACCTTCTTCAGCAGCAAGCATCAGTTGTAAAATTGCAGGACGGTACTTATGCCAAAGTGATGCATACCCCTGATTTGACATGGAGCCGAAAAATTGAGTACTCATTATTAGTGGGTGTTTAGTTAATTAGTATTTAAATCAAATTACTTAACCCAGATAGGTTAGCAATCCTTTGCTTCTGGATGTGTGACGTAATCTTCGTGTTGCTTTTTCTTTTATTTGCCTTACCCGTTCTCTGGTTAGGTTGAATTTTTCACCGATTTCTTCCAGGGTCATTGCAGTATGCCCGTTTAATCCGAAATAATCGCAAATGACCTCAGATTCTCTTTCTGTTAAGGTAGCAAGAGCGCGACTGACCTCCCGTTGCAGGGAGTCGCGCATTAAAGCCGTATCGGGCGTATCGACCTGATCACTGGAAAGTACATCTAGCAAACTATTTTCTTCTCCCTGAACGAAAGGAGCGTCTACCGAAACCTGACGTCCGCCAGAACGAATGGTTTTTTCAACTTCGTCTACACTTAACTCTAATACTTCTGCCAACTCTTCACTGGAAGGCTCGCGTTGAAACTTTTGTTCCAGTTCAGAAAAAGCCCTTGATATTTTGTTAAGCGATCCCACACGATTTAAAGGAAGCCTGACTACGCGGGCCTGTTCTGCAAGTGCCTGCAAAATGGATTGACGAATCCACCATACGGCATAGGAGATAAATTTGAACCCCCTGGTTTCATCAAAGCGCTCTGCAGCTTTAATGAGTCCCACGTTTCCCTCGTTGATAAGGTCTCCCAGACTGAGCCCATTATTTTGATACTGCTTGGCAACGGATACCACGAATCTGAGATTGGCTTTAGTCAGTTTCTCCAACGCAATGGCATCACCTTGTTTGATTCGCTTGGCGAGCTCCACTTCCATCTCTGCGGTAATCAGGTCAACTTTCCCAATTTCCTGAAGGTATTTGTCCAGGGACTGGCTTTCGCGATTGGTGATTTGTTTACTGATTTTTAGTTGCCTCATAGCATTTTATCAAGTAGGGTAAAGACGAAGTGATGAGAAAAAACCAAGACCGGAGCCTTTATTTCAATTGGATGAGTCAGGTAGAAACCAACCATGATTAAGCTTTTCTGCTTGAGACAAAGAATTGAATAGTAAAGATACTAATTTTTTGATCATAGAGATAGAAAGATTTAAGGGAATAAATCCTACAAATGAGGTCCTCAAAGTAACTAATCACCCTTACTCAACGTGTGTTTTGAAATTGTGTTACATACAGAATTACTATTATTAACCCCGTTATACCAATGATATAGAAGTTAAGGACAGCGGGGCTCTTTCTTGTCAGACGGTGATTCAACAAAGCCATAAAAATTATTTAAAAGTGAGAGACTTGTCAATAAAACTTAAATGAAGTATTGTGATGAGCAAAATTTCTCCTCACAGATAATGCGGATGAATGATTGCAGGTCGATGGAAGCAGTATTGTGCTGTCTACAGAATTCCTTAAAAAGATATAGTTATATCCCGCAAATACGCCTAGTCAATGATTTTTTTATCTTTAGGAAAAATAATTGAAATGCTATGGCAAAGAGATTAGTAAAAGGAGAAAAGAAACTATTCGGAGTATGTAGCGGATTGGCCAACTATTTGGATATTGATCCGACATTAATGCGTGCTTTATTTATAATAGCAGTGCTTATGGCGGGTACTGGAGTGCTGGCCTATATCGTACTTGCCATTATTATGCCTGATAAATAAGACAGGTGGCGTTATAGCGCCACCACATCAATGTAAGTGGAGACACAAGCAACTAACAAAATGTGGAGTATTAGTAGAAGAATTGTTCAAGTACAATCTTTCCATCCTTCACTTCATAAAGTGCTATTTCTTCCTGCCTCATTCGTCCTTGTCCTTTGAATGTGGCATCAAATCCCATTGTGCAAGTGAAGTAGTTGCCAGCAACCTGCGGTTCGTTACAAAATCCACTATGAGTCTTTTCAATCATTGCCTGCCACTGCTTCCCTTTTTCTTTGATTTGATCCATTCCATGAGCGTTTTTAATGCCCTGTGAGTGATCAGGCTCAATGCTTTTGGCTTCATTACTGAAAAGCTCATTTTGAATTTTTTCCCAATTGCCCTGTTGTGCCAGTGCGTAAAACTCTGTTGCTACCTCTTTGGTTGTCATAATATTTTTGTTTTGGTTAAAGGATGAAACAAATAACTATGCATGGGATGACAACCTTATGTCAGTAAGGAAGACGGGTTGCTGGCTTTTTTTAATCTCTTTTTGTAACGATTGAAAAGTAAACTAGCTTAGGCCTTGGCCCTAAAATGTAATATATTCATATTCTTAAATTCGGGCTATGAAGGTACTATTCGTAATAGCGACTACATTCCTTGGAGGTTTTATAGGTCTATTTTATGGGATCGCCACAGTACCTAAAAATAGTGGTTTGGCGGGGCCAGCAGAAGTTTTGGGCTATGCAATTGTGATGGCATCGGTATCCCTCGTTCTTTCTTTCATTATCAATAGAAAGGTGAAGCCAGAAATTCGAAAGAAAATCACCATTACCTTTTTGCTGATTTGTCTTATTCCCATTTGCTGGCTATTCTATAGATTCAAAACAAATAAATCAACTGATGCAGAATTATCCTCAACCAAAAAACCAGTAACCCCGATTAGTTATAGTCAGGAACCTACCGCTGCTCTGGGGTTAGGAATGATGAGACCAGACTTTTACTCGAAGAGGGTCTTGTATTTTTATAATTCTCCCAACCTGGAAAAATCAGTTTCGGATCATACACCATCAGATAGTTTGGTTTTTGATCAGTCGGATCATCATCAATACGATATTACTTACGCCCCACCTTGGTTTTTTCCTGCTCATATAAATATGGGTTATGAGATTCTTTATATGAAAGTTATTCTTCAGGGTAAGGACTGGATGCAGGTAGAGGTGAATAAGCAAACAGGCCAATTGACTTGGGTAAATGCAAATGAGGTGAAATTATTTTACTGGCCACAATTTTTGCTCAGTGTAAACTCCATTGAAAAGCCTGATCTACAAAACAATCCATTGAAGGTTCTCCCTTTAGAACAGGCCGAACTGTGGAAGGGGGCTACCTTTGATTGGATGATTCCAGTATTGGTTAATGAAAATTGGTTGAAAGTTTCTTTGCGCGATAAGGACATGCGAACTGTGGGAGAAGCCTGGTTGCTCTGGAGGAGAGACAAGAACCTTCTTATTAAGTATTCATTGCTTTCTTAAAACTTTATAACATAAAAAATGAAAAACGCAATTGTATTCTTTATGGTTACGGGCCTGGCCATTTCATGCGACCCGCAACCCAAGCCTGATCCATTACAAAACGGGTTCAAGTATGAAGAATTTGATATTGTGCAATTGCAGAGTGGATATGCAGATGGTGAATACTCGATTCAGGACGTGGTTCAGAGCTATTTAGATCGAATTAACGCAATTGATAAAAACGGCCCTCAGCTCAACTCCATCATTCAGGTAAATCCTGACGCAATAGACATTGCGAAAGAATTGGATAATGAATTGAAAAACGGAAAATTACGAGGTCCGTTACATGGCGTACCTATAGTTTTAAAAGACAATATCGATACGCATGACAAAATGGAAACCACAGCCGGATCTCGTGCGTTGATGGGATCACATCCTTTGCAGGATAGTTTTGTAGCCCGAAAATTGCGTGAGGCTGGCGCTGTAATCATTGGGAAAGCCAATTTAAGTGAGTGGGCTAATTTTCGCGGAGAAATGTCATCGAGTGGCTGGAGCGGAGTAGGTGGCCAAACTAAAAACCCTTACGATATTACACGAAACCCATGTGGCTCAAGCGCAGGATCAGGGGTGGCCGTCTCAGCTAACCTTACAATGCTTGCCATCGGTACTGAAACTAACGGCTCAATCGTATGCCCGTCTACGGTTAACGGGATAGTGGGCATCAAACCAACCGTAGGACTTATTAGCCGGTCTGGGATAATCCCTATTTCATTTACTCAGGACACGGCTGGCCCTATGGCTCGTACAGTAAGAGATGCTGCTATTTGCCTTGGTGCTTTGGTAGGCATAGACACTACCGATAGCAAAACACAATCTGAAGATAGGAAGGAGTTTACTGACTACACGCAATTCCTAAAGGAAGATGGATTGAAAGGAAAACGAATTGGTCTTTATATGGCTCCAATGGGAAGAAATTATAAAGTCGATAAAGTAATGAATGAGGCCATTGATTTTATCAAAAGCCAAGGGGCGGAAATTGTGGAAATTCCAAAAATAGGAATGGACGAAGTGGGGAGATGGTCATTTGAAGTGATGTTGTTTGAGTATAAGGATGGATTGAATAAATATTTCAAATCATTGGGGCCGAATGCAAAAATTAAAAGCCTCGAAGACCTGATCGCATTTAATGAATCAGATTCAATTGAATTAAGACATTATAGCCAGCAGTTTTTGGAAATGGCATTGAAGAAGGCGGGGTTGGATTCTGAGGAGTACACACAAACATTACATAAAATGCTGAAAGGTAGCAGAGAAGAAGGAATAGATTTTGTAATGAATGAACATCAACTGGATGCAATTATCGCACCTACTGGAGGGCCAGCCTGGAAAACAGATTGGACAAATGGTGACTCTGGGCATGTTGGTAGCTCTTCACCAGCGGCTCGTTCAGGCTACCCAAACGTTACGGTACCTATGGGGTTTATTGAAGGGCTACCTGTAGGGATTTCATTTTTTGGGAGGGCATGGAGTGAGCCGCTATTGTTGGAAATTGCTTATGCCTATGAACAAGGAACAAAACACAGGAAAGCTCCCCAATTTCTTAACTCCAATTACTAATAGAGCTGCTAATGTAATATTAACTGAAGAATGGATTATTTACGGGTAGTCTCATTTTTTATATACCTCAGGAGAAGTCGCTGATATTCATAAAGGTCTATCGGCTTGGCTTTTATCATCAATGCCAATATTTTTTGCGATTCAGGGGTTGTTGTTTTTAATGCATTAGAGAACAGGGCCAATTCTTGAAAAACCTTTAATTGGGCGCTGTTTAATGGGTGACTAAGTGCAATTTTATCTTTTAAAATCTTCGAGCATTCGCTTATTGCTAGACTTCTATCCCCACCAAATTGCCTTTGGATCATTTTGGTAATTTTTTGGGTAACCATGGGAAGAGATAATGGGATGGTTTTGCCCAGATTCAATGCCATGTTACTTTCCGTAAAACGGATAAGAACAGATTTACTTGTTTTATGGGATTTACGGGCTTTAATTTTCTCCCGTTCCTGTGCTGCCAGTCTCTCTAGTGTTTTGTCTATAGGTCTAAATCCATACTTGTAATAAAACCAAAATGCCCCGGAAGTTATTCCATCGGGATTGTCAAGGCCAAACTGATAGGGCTCTATTTCGAAATAGGAAACGCGAAATACCATTCTGAAAACGCGCAACAATTGACACATTACATATCCGGATTCGCCACCGCGAAAAGCTTCAAATATATTAATCCCAAAATTTGCTCTTTCTCCAAATATCCATGATCCTCCATACGCAGTAGGGAACCCGTTCTTGAATAGTGTAAATCCAACGTATGATTCCATTGGAAGTTGCCGCGATGGAGTCATGCCATACAAAACAACGGATAGACCACGCTCCAATTCGTAAACTCGAAGCGACTTCGAATCCAGGTAGGTAACCGGATCAGTCTCCCGATCATTGAGGGTCATTGTATTTTTTATAGACAGGATCACGCCATGAGTTTGCTGAGGGGTGATTGTTTTAGGGCTAGGGAGCTTACGGTTTAATAAACGGAGAATATCGAAATGCTTTTTCCAATCCTGATGACAAAATATGGAGCCTATAGGTATGCGATTGTAGGTTCTTGAAAATGCTTTGCTTTTAGGTGTAATTTTTATTTCAAGACCTAGCTTGTCAAAAAAGTAATCTTTAATGGAAGGAAGTTCATCGAGTGTGTTGAGTTGATCTAAATAGAAATTGAAACGCCTTGATTTCGTTACTCCAAGGACTTCAAGGAGTTCCTGATTGTTAAATCCTGCCGTTGTATTACTTCGCTCCAGGGTGGGCAGTGTATGACTAAGGATTTCATTCAACGTATTTTCTGACTGATCCATCAGCTCAAGTCGACACTGGGGATGATCATTTAACCATGAAATACAGTCATGGGAATAACTGGATACCATTTGAGTGTACGGTAGTCCGGTGTTAGCCAGGGATGCCAATGCTTTTCGAGGCGCATTTCTTAGACAAGAGGTGATGCGCAATAATTCTTTTTCCGCTATTCTTTGTTGTCTCTCATGAGGTGGATAGGCGCAAATGAATAATAGCGTTTCATGGTAGTTGAATAGGGATTGATTTATGACAAGTTTCTTTTTGGATAGTTGTAGCATAAGCTGCTCTATCTGTGCTAAATCCTCTTCACCAGATTTACCCAGTTGGCTCCTAAGTTTGTGTAGAAGCATGCCAAAAGAAACTTCCTTCATTAAGATTAATTGTAATTACTCCTAATGTAATCAAAATTTGTATTTCGAAAAGATCGACTGCCTGGTGTTGTCTGTATATTAGAATAATTCAAGTTGTACCGGAAATTCGACTCCAGAATAGAAAGAAGGAGACTGTGACCCGCTAGGGGCTTGAATGGAAAACAGTTTTGTTTCTTTGTATCGTGACGCAACGACTATTTCAGTAGTTCCGGAAATACTCTCGAAAAGATTTTGTACAATCCTAGGTGAGTTGTTGTTTCTGGAAAGATGCCCCAGAAAGAGGTGACTCATAAAATGAGGTTTGTGATCAGTAAATAATTTTCCTGCCTGAACGTTAGACAAGTGACCATAACCACCCCTGATTCTATTTTTGAGCGCTATTGGATACCTGCCAGTTTCCAGCAATTCATCATCATAGTTTGATTCTAGAAAAGCCGCATGGCATTGTTTAAAATTCCGGATAACATGGTCCGTAACATCACCAATGTCTGTGAAGATACCCACATTTACACCTTTGTTGGATATAATGAAGTTGTGTGGGTCAGTGGCATCGTGCAATATTGGAAAAGCCTGTATGGAGAGATCACCAATCGAGATGGCTTCATAAGCTTTGAAATTATAAGCTTCTGCTTTTGTGAGCTGAGCTTTTAAAAGTGTGCGGGTAGTGATGTATACCGGAATTTTAAACTTCTTGTGAATGGACGGGATGCCATGCACATGGTCAGAATGCTCGTGTGTCACAAAAATTGCCTTCACATTGCCCAATGAAAGGCCAAGGCGCCTCAGTCGCCTTTCAGTCTCTCTGCACGAAATTCCGGCATCAATCAGAATGGCCTCATTCTGATTTCCAATATAGTAGCAATTTCCATTGCTTCCTGAGTTTAATGATGCTACAAATAGTGACATTTATGGTTGCGAAGTTAAAAAGATATTTTTCACTACCACCCATTAAGTAATAGTAAAGCTTTCTGTGATTAGGGATATATTGCAAATAATTGCTACCACGATTAAAAATTGGACATGAATAAATTTATTGAATTACCAATAGCAGATGAGGAGGAAGTGAAGTCAGTATTGGTGAATGTGTCTACTGTAGGGCGGATATTTCCTGATCCGCAGAATACCCGTAAATGTATTGTAGAATTGAATTACCATAGTATCAATGATGCGCCAGTGTGTTTAGAGATAAACTTGCCCTACGAAACTGTGCGCTCCTATTTTATGTCCTAATGCCAGAGCGAGCACCAAATATTGAAGACATTAAAGATGAACTGATATTTTCCACATCCCGGAGTGGTGGCCCTGGTGGTCAAAACGTAAACAAGGTGAGTAGCAAAGTAACGCTGAAGTGGGATGTCGCCAAATCAACCCAAATCAACTCAAATCAGAAGGACATTATCTTTAATAAACTCAAGAACAGATTGACGAAAGAACAAGTGTTGGTTCTTCAGGAGCAAGAATCGAGATCGCAATTTGTCAATAAAGAAGAGGTGATAATCAAATTGAATGACCTGCTCAGGAAGGCATTTGTCGTTAAAAAAAAGAGGAAACCCACCAAGCCTACAAAAACCTCCATCCACAAAAGAGTAAAAGAAAAAAAGCTAAAAGGAGAGAAAAAACAATGGAGGCAAAAACCTGATCACTAGTTACCAGTCATCATCTGTAACTTTCAATTCAAAATTGTCGGCAAAAGCTTTTCCCAGTAGACCCAATGTGTTGGGTTTCATCCAATCCTGTGAAAGTTGAGTTCCGTTGTTTTTACTGCACAATCCTGTTAACGGCTCTTTTTCCTTGATGGATTTGTAACCGATTTCCCCAGTCACCATGATTTTACTAAAGGTGACCCTGTACCGCCCATCTCTAATGGCTACGGCAACTTGTCCGCTGAATTTTCCGGTTTGAAGAATCAGTGGTGTCTGTACCTGACTGAACTGAAACTTTAAATAATCAACAGTGAGGTCATTGACGTTGAAGGTAATCTCGTTGGCACTTATTTTAATGTTGGAGAATTGTTTGTTCTTTTTGTATTGTTCTTCCAGTTTAGCATAGGTTACATTTTCATTCTGAAAAACAGCCTGGTAAATGATTTCCTGATCCTGAAGTTTGAAGTCTTCATATTCGGTAGTTTGAGAAAAACCAAATACCGGAATGATGACAAGAAGGTGCGCTAAAATGAACTTCATAATGGATTATTTTCTGTAAAGATACTAACGTTAAGCAAAACCGAATAATATCGAAAAGGAGGTATTTATAAATGAAGAGCGGCATTCCACATGTAGAATGCCGCTCGGGAAGAGCTTTTTCTTCTTAGCAGTAGGTTTAGGTACTGATGCTAAAGACCCTTCGGTAAGCTAAGATCAATAAAATTGAATTAATTTCTATCACCCTTTCGAAGGTAATTTGGGCACAAAAGAACATTTCAAGCTTTGACTTTTGCCAGCCCCAATAAGGTAAATAGCCAATCAGGAAGTGGTTTTGCTGGATTTCTTTTTTGAAGGTCTAAAAACCATCCCCATTTTTCCATTATAGGAAGTTTATGCGTCTCTACAAATTCGATAAGCGTTCCGTCAGGATCCTCGCAATAAGTAAAGTGACCCGCTGCTTTCCCCATGTCAAACGAATTGCTACTATCAACAGTAAATGGAAAGTTATGTTCTGCACATAATGCTCCGAGTTGCTCCATGCCATGGACATCAAAGCATACATGAATAAAACCAAGGTCACCCCAATATCTATTTTCAAATATCTTATTGGGTTTCTCATCAATGATTTGAACCAATTCCAATTCCGTGTCACCCAGCAATCTGCTGAATGCACCGCACCTCTTGGGATTGCTCTTTAAAAGGACTCTTCTGTATTTTTTACTATCTCCGGGAAGGCCTGAAAAATCGCTGAATACACTGGTTTGATCGTAGGCCACCTGTTCGTATCCCAAAACAGATTGGTACAAAGGAAGGGCCTTGTCCATATCAGAAACTCCAATCACACAGCCAAAAACTCCTCCGGAATGTGATTTATTTTTTTTCAACCAGGTTTCTCCTTCAATTATTTGAAAGGTATTGTTGTATGGATCATTGACAAAAAAATGTTTGCGGCCGTCAGGGTCTGTTTGCAAACCGCCCAATGTGTTAATTCCATTGTTTTCAAAATGAGAATATGATTTTTCGATATTCCGCGATTTCATTTTGATGACATATACCCCAGTATCTCCAAGTGAAAGTTGAATTTTTGGTGATTGGGGCTTTTTGGAAGTGTACTGCCAAATTTCAAAGCCACCACCACCTTGTCCATTTATTGCCAAAATGGCAAACCGATCCTCTGCAATATCATTGGTGTACCTCGTCATCAAAGAAGCTGTCGCTTTGTCCTGAAATATGGGTATGTTCATATCAAAATGTTTGCGATACCATGCCCACGCCTCTTCGGCATTAGCAACCCCAATTCCTACTTGTTGAATTCCTGATATTATTGGCAACTTCATTACTCCATTTTATTTCAGCCATAATTTAGCATTCTTTTGTAAAGAGATGCCATCTTTTTTGATGGTCGTTTTAAAAAGTACATCATGAAAATGACGAGGTTGGCAATTTGAACCTTTAACCAGGAATTAGATCTGTACTTTCTTGACGAAACGGTAATGCATTTTGGGATTATTTTGAATCGATTGGCCTTTCTGATGCGTTGAATAATATCATAATCCTCCATGATTATAAAATGCTCATTAAATCCATTTAGCGATTCAAAGAGAGCCCTATTAACGAAAAGTGTTTGATCTCCGCCTCTGCACATTATTCCATTAAATCGAGTGAAATAGGCATTGGCTTTTAATAACCAACTTTTCGAATCGAACTGATAGCGGTAACACCCGGCCGGATATCCCGATTGGATGGCTTCACAAATGTCAGTGGCAAAGCTTTCGATGAGTGTTACATCCGCATGAACGAAGTATAGAATATCTCCTTGAGAGTGCATTGCGCCAAGATTCATTTGAACGGCCCTCGATTGTATTGAAGATGTTATTACTTTGACTCCCGATTGTTGTGCCAATGAAACAGTGTTGTCCTCGCTATTGGCATCAACAACAATAACTTCCTTTACTATATCCCGACTGTTTAAAAGTAGGAATGTTATTAGTTGACCAATGTACTCCGCTTCATTGAAGGTGGGTATGATAACACTGATCTGCAATGGGTTTACCGAATTAGCTGGACTTCATAATTTTTGATAGGACTATCCATCGAAGCCCTTACAAGAAGACCCTCCTTAAAATAATATTTATTCTTATTTCCCATTACCTCTACAAGGAAACTTTTTTCGTCCTCAGACTCTGCTGTGGAAAAAATGCCGTAACCGTCAGCATAGATTTTAGTGCCAATTGTTGGTTCTTCAAAGTATAACTTAGCAATGTTAAATGTAATTGGTGCTGTCAAAATAGTGTCCTTTTTATATTCGTAGGCATCTACTTTAACTTTATAATGATCCTTTTCCCATTTTGAGGTGGAAGTATAATTTCCTCTGTTGGTAACGGTTTTTATCTCTGAAGCAATGAGTTGTCCATTTAGAAAAGTTGAAAAGTAGGAGTAGTCCACATTTACCCGGAAAAAAAGCCAAAAACTCACCTTGCTGGTCAGGTTATAGTGGGTGATGGAGTCATTGACTTGCTCTTGATGTGCAGTAAGCGCTCCAATTTTAAAACCGGCTATACGAATGTCAAAGTGTCGTGTAAGGGTATCCTTTGCAAAGAGATTGCTCGAGAAGCCAATTATTAGTAAAATAAAAATAAGTCTTCTGTTCATATCATCTGTAATTTATGAAGTCGCACCACCGCAACTGGAACCAGCACCCGCTGTGCAACCAAAACAATGTTGATTGGTTTGAATTTCTCTTTGAGTAAGTGTTTCGGTATCCCATTTTGAAATGTGCTGGTCCGAAGTTTCTACTTTCATTTCCAGCATTTGATTAAAATCACAGTCGTATAGATAGCCATCCCACCCGACAGAAATGGTATTGCGACACATCACTCCTTCTGCTGCTACCGGATTGTAGGAGGAAATTAGTTTTTCCATATAATCGTCAAAGTTTCCGCTGACCAACAAGTAATCTAAGAAGCGACTAATGGGCAGGTTCGTAATACAGAACAGTTGATTGAAGACAATTTGGTAGGGGTCTTTTAGTTTCTTTTTGAATTCCACCTGCAATGATTCCTGTGAACCTGGAAGAAAGGCGCCAGATGGATTATACACTAAGTTGAGAATTAATCCGCTGTCCTCCTTTCCATAACCAACAGCGTTGAGCATTCGCAGTGCTTTAATTGATTTTTCAAATACCCCCTCACCCCTTTGCGAATCCGTGCGCATGGCTGTAAAATATGGGAGAGATGAAGTTACTTCAATATTGTGCTTTTTAAAAAAATCAGGAAGGTCATGGTAAGCAGGGTTGGCGACAATGATTGTCAGATTGCATCGTACGATGATGTTAACCTTTTTATCAATTTTTCTTATTTCTTCGACAAGCCAACGGAAATGAGGGTTCATCTCAGGAGCACCACCGGTGAGATCGATGGTGGTAAAAGAGTGTCCTTTAATTACATCCAAACAATGTTGCATCGTCTCCCGTGTCATTATTTCCTTTCTGTCGGGCCCGGCATCTACATGACAATGCTTGCATGTCTGGTTGCACATTTTGCCAACATTGATTTGTAGGATTTCAATTTTTGTGGGGCTTAAAGGATACAGTCCAGTTTGTCTGAGCTTGCTACCAAATGCGTCTGGTTCAAATCCAGTAGGTGTTTTTTCACTAAGTATACTTATTTCATACCCAACATCCGCCAGCTCGCTCTTCCTTGCTTTTAAAGACTTTATCATCACATTGAAAGTTCTTTGTATTTATTCATCATTTGCACACTGTGAACCAGGGTGGCACCACTTCTAATGGCTGCGGCCACGTGAACGGCTTCCATCATTTGTTGTTCATCACAACCTTTTTCCATCGTGTCTACAGTATAAGCATCAATGCAATAAGGACACTGTATAGTATGGGCTACAGCCAGTGCGATAAGAGATTTTTCCCTTGCTGTTAAGGCACCCTCTTTAAAGGTCTCACCATAGTAATCAAAAAACTTATCTGCAAGAGGTTTTTGAAATTCACCAATATTGCCGAACTTTTTTAAATCTTCGGGATTGTAGTATGTTTTCATAGAAGGTTTATTAGTTATCGCGTTATAATTTCGTTTAATCACTCATTTGAACTCAATATACATAACAAGACAATAAACTATTTTGTTAACAGCCCAATCGTTGCAAAAATTCGTATATGTGTAAGGGAGGTGACAATGGTAGTCAGTTTAGAGTAGTATACTGTATAAATTTTGATACGATGAATCCAAAAAAAATTAACCTTTCTCTATTATTTGTTTTAATTGGGTTAGGCGCATTTGCTCAGAGTAACGCACCTTCGCATGAAGCATTTGATAAATTGCTTAGGAAGCATGTTTTAGAGGATGGCCGGGTAAATTACAAAGGTTTTATTCAAGACTCTGTTCTGCTCAATCAATACCTATCCGCATTGTCCAATCATCCACCCAATAAAACCTGGAGTGCCAATGAGGACAAAGCGTTTTGGATCAATGCCTACAATGCCTTTACAATCAAGTTGATTATTGATCATTATCCTGTTAAAAGTATCAAAGATTTAGCGGGTAGCATTTACAAGATTAACACGCCTTGGGATATTCAGTTTATAAAAATTGGTAACGATACTTATGATCTTAACAATATTGAACATGCCATGCTAAGGAGAGTATACAATGACCCGAGGGTTCATTTTGCCGTTGTTTGTGCTTCCAAGTCTTGCCCTAAACTGTTGAATGAGGCCTATGTAGCTTCAAAGTTAGATGAACAACTCGATCAGGCCGGACGCGATTTTCTGAAAAATGCTTTTAGGAATAACATTTCATCAGATAAGGCATCCATCTCAAATATTTTTAAATGGTACAAAGGAGATTTTACTGAAGAGGGAACTTTGATTGATTTCTTAAATAAATATGCTCCTGTAAAAATTAAAGCCAATGCAGAAATTTCCTATATCGATTACGACTGGAGTCTGAATGATTGGCTCTGAGGCTATCGAAAGCGAAGGATGGGTCGCGTAAGGCAAGTCGGGCCTCCACCTCCTTTTACACTTATTTCATTTCCTTCATACTCTACTACTTCACATCCGGCTTTTTTCAATGCTTCTTTAGTTTTTGGGTTTCCTTTTACGAGTAAGCACTTGCGTGGTGCAATGGCCAATACATTGCATCCCATGGATTCAAATTCCTCATCTGGTACTTCTACAAATTCAAATCCTCTATTAAGTAATTCATTTCTAAAAATGATGGGCATCAATGGAGAATATACGACTGCCAGATTTTTATCTACAGGACTCAAAATAGACATCAGATGAAATACATCGGATGGGCCTCTGTAATGGGGTAGGTGCACCACAATTATATTGACTCCATGAGGCGATAATAAATTTTTCAATTGTTTTATACCTTCTTCATTGGTGCGGTACGTTAATCCCACTGCCAGGGTATGCTCATCCAGCCAGGCTACATCACCTCCTTCCAGGGTACCGGGTGATTTTATTTCACCAAGAATTTTCATTTGGTACATTTCAAATGCTTCTTTCTCAGCCAGAGGCTCATGCACACGCCCTTTTTTGCCCATATTGCAAATGATAATACCGTGATTGGTGGCAATAGAAGCATCCCTGCAATAAATTGAATCCATATTTACCTTATCATCTTGAGGAAGGTAATGTAAGTCGGTTCCAGACTCAACAAGTAGCGCTTCAAATGATTGGTACTCTTCAAGGGCCTTGTTAAAATCGGGTTTGGATAAATAATTAAGCTCCCGCCAGTTTTTCTCCAGGTGTGCATCATTAAGAAATGCTTCTCTTACTCCTTTGATGAAGACTGATTTAAGTTTTCCGAATTCCGAATGCGATGTGTATTTCAATTTTTTTTATTTTGATTAATGATTACCCAAATATAGAACGGTATTCCGGCAAGGAGCAAAAGAAAACCCCAGAATACGGACTCTTGCCCGGTGCCAGCAATTGCCCATAATGAAAATGAAAATGCACCAAGTCCAATAAAAATGGTATTGATCCATCCCTTCGTGTTCAATACTTTCCTCTCTGCGTATAAAATTATGAGAGAGCCAGCAGAAAAAAGATAGGGAACTAATACCGTGGTGGTGGTAAGTAATACCAAAAATTCGAATTGTTCTACCAGTCCTTTTGTATAATTCATTCCCACCAGGAAGGACACAAAAAGACTGGAGATGATGATTCCTGATGCTGGAGCTCCTCTTTTATTCTCTTTGGCAAATATGGATGGAAACAATTTGTCTTTTGCGATAGCATACGGTATCTGTCCTTGAACTAAAATCCATCCATTTAAGGCTCCAAATGCAGAGATGGCTACACCCGCACCTACCCAGTATTTTGAACTTTCTCCAAACATGATAGCAGCAGCATCAGCAAAGGGTGTTAAAGAAGTTTGGAGCTCTGAAGGAGGAACTGCGCCAAGTACAGATAAGGTACCAAAAATATAAACTACTGTTGTTATCAATGTCCCAATCATAGTTGCGCGAGGAATGGTCTTCTCCGGGTTTTCAACTGCCTTGGAGGGAATTGTTGCACATTCTACACCAAGAAAAGCAAACAATGTCATGGCAGCAGTGGCGGTAATGGCCTCAAAACTTGATAAACCGCTTAGATTAAAAGGGTGAAAGTAGTCTAAGTTAATAAAGAAAAGACCTCCAAAAGCAATGATGAAAAGAGGAGCTAGTTTTAGTGCTGTTGTTATCACTTGCACTTTTCCTCCTGCTCTTATACCTAATGTATTTATCCATGTGAGCAACCAAATACTGGAAAGTGCAGTTACCACTGCTGCTATGGCACTGGTGCCTAATATTGGGACAAACAAACTCATTGCCCCTACAAAAGAAACTGCAATAGTGGCGTTGGTGGCCAAGGTAGAAATCAGATATCCCCATGCGACAAGAAATCCTGGGAAATCCCCAAACCCTTTTTTTGTGTAGGCGTATGGCCCACCATCTCCTGCAGGCATCATTTTGCTGAGCATACCAAAGAGTAGGGCAAGGAAGATGGCTCCTCCAGCAGAAAAGATCCAACCTATCAGGCTAATACCCCCATAGCTCGCCAGTGCAGAGGGCATCAAAAATACTCCGGCACCAATCATGTTACCGATGACCAACGAGGTGCTAGTCCAAAGACCAATTTTTTTTATGGGTGGTGGAGAAGATTCCATGTATTCTTTCTTAGTTGGAAAAAGAAAGATACGGATTTACATGAGGTAATTGTTGTGATATGTCACTAATGTCGCTTTGACAATCGCGTACTATTTATTTGCTATATAATCGTATATGAGTTCGGATGCATTTGCCATTGCTGCAACTCCAGCATCCTTGTCCTTCAGGTTTTTGGAAAGAGTAATGAGGATATATTTATTTCCGTCAGGCAGAATGACAAGCGCGGAGTCATGTTGCACTCCGGTAATACTTCCAGTTTTGTGCGCCACCTTTACATCTTTGGGAAGTTGGGCAGGGATAATTTCATTGAATTTTTGATCGAGTAAAATCGCTATCATTTGTTGATCAGCCTCTGGGTTTACGGCTTCACCATTAGCAAGCTTCTCGAATATGACCATTAGGTCGTATGCTGTTGTTGTATTACTTAACCCTGCTTCAAATGCTTTTTGGTCTTCGACCCCTCGCACAACCAACATATCGTTAGCCCCTAATTGACGCATAGTAGCCGTAACATTTTTGGCATCTACTAAATCGATGACAATATTAGTGGCCAGGTTGCTGCTGGATATGATCATGTCATAAACAATGTCACTCAGCGGTTTCCTGGTTCCAACCTGATTATAAAGTTCAAACTCGCTGTCATCATTTTTGTCTAAACTATACAACGAACTATCTACAATACTTTTAAATTCATTTTTAACCTCAACAGAATCACTCAATGAAAACTTGCCTTCCTCTGCTTGCTTATACACTTCAATCATCACCGGAGTCTTCATGGTGCTGGCAGCATGAAACGTTTCCTTTTCATTAATAAAGAGTGTTTCTTCCGTTGTTAAATCTTTAAATGCGATAGCAAAATCACCCTCTGTCTTTGAAAGTGTGTTCTCTACGTTACGCTTGAGTTCATCCAGGGAGGGCTTGGGGGAGCATGATGAAAAAAGCCAAATGATTCCTACAATGAACAAAAGGGGCAAACAGGGTTTGTTTATATCCCTCAATGGTTTCATAGCAATCATTTGGCAGTTTGTCATCAGTTAAAAAATTCTCTTAGTACTTAGCAGCTTTTCCTTTAGAGGATGAATTGTTAATGAATTCTCTTACATCATCATTGGCCTTGATCAAGTCTTCAGCACGCAAATACATCATGTGTCCGCTTCTGTATCCTTTCCAGCTAAAACGATCTTTCATTTTACCACTAGGATCCATATTCCACATGGAGTATTTAGAGTTAAAATAAGTTGTAGCACCATCGTAATAACCAGACTGGAACATTACGTTCAGGTATGGGTTCTGTGCCATGGCCTGACGCAGATTGTCCCCGGTGCGATCGTTGGAACGATCCCATGGGTGAACTGGGCCAAACAGGTTGTACTTGATATCTGTCTTAAACTTCAAATGTTCACGGATGTAATAATTAATGGCAGGTGTAAATGAATGAAGCCACGATGTAAGTTCCGCGCTGTAATCCGGGCTTTCACCGGCATCCATTCTATCGATTCCAAGGTAACGTGAGTCAAGACGACCTATCGTGAAACCTTTGGTTCTTAAAAGTTCTTTCCAGAAAGCTCTTGTGTTCACATCCAGGTTACTCTGGAGGATGTACTCTTCGCTTAGTCCTGAATAGTAAGCCATCTTAGCAGCGGCAGCTTTTCTTTTCTGCGGATCCACAAAACCACCCATAGCCATTACAGGAATCAATTCATTGATTGTATATTGTTCCGCTTCTGCCAATACAACGTCAAGGTCTTTTGCCTGCAGTGCTGGCGGAAGTACTTTGTGGTACCATGCTGCTGCAGCAAAGTAAGGCAATCTGTTGGCAGCCTCTACCTGATCTCCTCTGTCAATACCCAAGTCAGTAGGGGAAACCAGGATGACACCATTTAAATACATCCATTGTGCATTTTGTAATTCAAGAGCAAGCCCTGAAACGCGTGTAGTTCCGTAGCTTTCTCCTATTAAATACTTAGGTGATTGCCAGCGGTTTTTACGGGTAACAAAAGTATTTACCCATTCAGCCAGGTACTTAACATCTGCATTTACCCCAAAAAATGTTTCGCGTGGAGCTTTATCATCCAATACACGAGAATAACCCGTGTTGACAGGGTTCACATAAACGATGTCGGCAATGTCCAATACAGTATTTGGATTTTCTTTTACCCCGTAAGGTTGTACGGGATATCCCTCATCATCAATAAGGAGAACACGAGGCCCGGTGTAGGCGATGTGCATCCATACCGAAGCTGAACCAGGGCCACCGTTAAAGGAGATCAATAACGGGCGAGAAGCACGGTCTTTGACATCACTTCTTTCATAATAAGTATAATAAAGGGATGCAATTACCTTTCCGTCCTTGTCCCACACTGGCTGGGTGCCCGTGGAAGCAGTATATGGAAAACGTTTCCCTTTTACAGTTACTTCATGTGTAGTAGTAACGGTGGTGTCTGCAGGTAGCTTTCGATCCTGAGCCATGGAAGACAATGTCATTCCCAGGGCAAGCAAAAATGTGATGTAAAATCTCATGTTATAATTTTAAGATTGTTGATTTAATTATGGGCACAAAATTAGACCCCTTTGCTGCTAAATAAGCTTACCTTTTGTTAAGCGGTAATTTTCCTTTTTGCTTACCTTACTTACCGATAAAAACGGACTAAAAACCAACATAAATGACATTTAAAGGTTATTCACTTCTGCTAAGCATTATTTCTACTGCTTTAATTTCGTGCTCTCCCTCCAAAAGGACTGAGTATTCTGTAGGGCAAATAAAAACCCCTAAAGGAGATATTATTCTTTGGCTATATGATGAAACCCCTAATCACAAAAAAAGCTTTATCCAGCTTGCCAATGATGGGTATTGGGATACGCTAACTTTTAACAGAGTAATACCTGATTTCGTTGCACAGGGTGGGTGCCCGGATACACCCGAAGGCTTTTCTGATCCTGAATATTTATTGCCTCCTGAGTTCAATGAGCATTTGCTTCATGAATATGGTGCTTTGGGAGCTGGACGAGATAATAACCCGGATAAACTATCTGCCCGATGCCAGTTTTATATTGTTCAGAACAGAGAGGGAGAACACCGGCTGGACGGAGACTATACCATATTTGGCAAAGTGTTAAAGGGCATGGATGTTGTTGACAGTATCGTTAATGTCGATAGGGACTCAACGGACAAACCCTTTGTGCCCATTACGCTGGATGTAAATATTATACAATTAACTTCCGATGAGTTGAAAGAAATGGGATTTGATCCACAGGCTCCGTTTTAAGTAAATCAGGATTTTGTAATTACTCCGATTTCTTCTAATGCAGAAAGGAACTCAGCAACAATCTCGATTGGAATAGGACCAAATTCAGCAGCTACGGCATTCCTTATTTGAGTAATTGTCCGTTGCCCATTTACCAAATTGAGAATCTCATAGTTGTATTCGCCTCCGGATCCCCACAGTCCTCGGTAGGAAAAAACACGAAGTTTTGCTGTGCGTTCAGCTCCATATTTGTCTTCCAGGTAATCGTAGCCAAAAACTGAGATAGGGCCCTTTACTTTTTCATTGCGGATATAAACAACTTTATTCTCTCCGGATTGAGGTATTCCTTTGCCGATAGTTTTTTCCAGATCTGCAATATACTTATGAAATTCATTTTGAAGTTTAACATCGGATTTGCCAAAATTTGTAATAGAGTTGGCAACACCGCGTTCGTATTCCCAATGATGAAATTTTAAATTCTCTTGATCGGCTGCATTCAAGTGATGACTGCGCTCGAGCATGGTTGCAGTTCGTAATAATACCTGGTGCTTAAACAGGGCAAGGTAGTCGGCAGCTGATGAAGCATCAAAATTGGCGAGCACATAGGCACTAGCGGCACCAATAAATCCAGAGCGTTTGAGTTTAGTCGGATCAATGTTGGCTGGCAAGTCATAGTTGGTATGAATATATCGGTCTGGCCAGTCGTGAAGATAGATGGAGGGAATACGAAAGGAGCCTTCGCTAAAGACCTGGAAATCGCTGCCCATGTGGAATTGCCCGAGTACAGCATGCAGATCTTCTTTCCCGCCCTCTAATGAAACGACAGGGTTGTCCACCGCCTCGCCACTCGCAAACTTATCTGAGGCTTCATTGAGGTACATGCCAAAGGCTTCACCAATGTCGCTAACAAAACTTGGCAAACTCTTTGGGCTGCGAGACACATGAAAGATGGCTTTGGTTTCCGGACCTCCACCTACCATATCCATATGTATCACGGCTTTGATGTTGGCAGCCAGTGCGGGTCTATAATTGAGTAACACAGTTGTTCCTTCAATTTCGGGAGACCAAATAAATCTGATGGTTCGTTTTGGTCTTTCTATTTTACCTTCATCAATTAATTTTTTTAGTGCTCTTGCTACTTCCATAATAGTCACCGATCCGCTTGCATTGTCATTGGCTCCAGGTCTTGGATGATCAAGATGGCAGGTGAATGCAATCTCTTCATTTTTTAAATTAGGATCAGCTCCTTCAATTACTGCAGTAAGGATATCGTAATGACCTGGGTGCTGTCCGGCTGTTACTTTAGCGCTTAGCTTTATTGTTTTACCTGCTTGCAATCGTTTCTGAAAGTCACGTGCTTGTTTCAAAGAAACCATAAAGGCAAATGTTTTATCCTTTGCAAAGGTTTCGAGATGTCCCCATCGGATAAGGTTATCATTTTCACCATACCATGCAGTAGGTTGATTCTGGGCATAGCTAATAATACCTGCTGCTCCATACTTGGCAATGGCTAAAGGCACAATAGCTCCTGGTTGTGATGAAGTAAGAACAAGCTTTCCTTTTATATTTTTATTCGCATAATCTTTATCCGACCTACCTGTGCCTACATCCACAAGATCAGCAGTCACTTCTCCGCTTTCACTGTCTTGGGCCAACACTAAAGGCACGGCTTCCCAATTTCCAATTCGATTTGTTGGACCCCATTTCCCATTTATATTTTCCAATTCCCATAACTCTGCAAATTCCACATCCCATGCAGGACGAGACTTCTGTGTTCCATACATGACCTTTCCATCGGCTGGTATTTTTAGCAATTCAACGTTTTCTAATCCATATCCCTTTATCTGAGTTTGAATAAATTCCACTGCTTTTTGATAGTCTTTCGAGCCACGCATACGGTGAAGTCGTGATAAATATTCCAGATTTCGTTTTGCTGATTCTCCTGATAGTTCATCATCCAGTACGCTTATTAGTTTCTTGTCATCTAATGGAAATAATTGGCCGTAGGCAGATGGTGATACCATTATAAAGAGACCAACAATGCTTATGAGAAGGGCAGAGATGTTCATGGGTTAGTGCTGGTTTTGTTCTACATACCTCAAGCTATTAATTTTTTTCATCTAATAGATAGGATTTTCGGGAGATTCACCCAAATGGGGTATTTGTAATGTTGAACAATTATAAAAATGGGAAAGGCAGATGTTGGCAAAAAAATTGTTCAAGAGAATGTGTGTGCTTATTTTTTTTATTTGTACTGATCAAGGATAAGATTGAACCCGATATCGATGTGCGCAATTGAGAATATGGATCATATGACGAATAGTGCAATAGTTATTTACTTACCGCTTATAAAAATCCTTCCATATAAGGGATTTTTATATGGAGCTTATTATTCTAAATTTTCGGCTTAATTTGGGTGTAGAATGGTTAAACAATACATAATTGGGTGGTTGGTGGCAACTTTAGCATTGCTGAGTGTGCCAGTCAAGGCACAACGATTATCAGGTCCGGTTCAGGAGGTGGTTGATGCGGAGATGGCATTTGCGGAAATGTCCAGGGAAAAGAGCACCAAGGAAGCTTTTATGGAATTTATGGCTGCTGATGCCATTGTTTTTGCCAACGGAGATCCTGTTAATGGTGTGGAGCTATGGAAGAAAAGACCAGCAACAAACGGACTTCTTTATTGGTGGCCTGTGTTTGCGGATATTTCACTGGCTGAAGACTTTGGCTATACCACGGGCCCATACCAAATGAGCAAGGATAAAAACAGCGAACCCTTTGCTTTTGGATATTACTCAACGGTGTGGAAGAAAAATGGAATGGGAGAATGGAAGGTGGTGGCGGATTTGGGTATATACATTGAAAAGCCCGAGGAGGAGAATCATAGCCTTCGCACAGTCAGGAGACCCTCCAGTAAAGCGAAAAAACCAATTCCTTCATCAAAGGAGGACCTCATTTTTATTGAGCAATCCTATACCCAATGGTTGAATGAAACAGGGAACTCTTTTTTGCCAGAGTATTTTTCTAAGGAGTGCAGAATTCATCGGACTGGGGCTAACCCCTATACTTCCTGGAAAGTAATTGAAGGAATACGTGAGGAGAAGCAGTTCTATTTTGAACCGGTGGATGGCAATGTTGCAGAATCAGGAGACCTGGGTTTCACCTATGGAAGAGTGAAAATTGAAAGCAAAGATGGTAATATGGAAAAAGGAAACTATCTGCGTGTGTGGAAGAAGGAACCTGGAACCAACTGGAAAATTGTGCTGGATGTTATTGGGAGTTAAGTAAGAACATAAATATTTGCCCCTCTGTTCAGTCCTTTACCTTTTTAAGGTAGTGAGTTGCTGGTATCAATTGTGATATTGATGTATAAGAAGATGATTTCCATACTTACAATTCCTTTTAGGGATAAGCCTTACAAACGAAAAGAACTTTCGGTATGATTTGTAGGTAAAAATTACATGCTCATACTAAATTAGTATACGGCAATATGATTATAAACAAATGGCATCAACATAGACTGTGTAATGATTTTTAGAGATTAATGACTCCTTATATAAATAACTATTTAATGGTTTTTTGTTAATCTATCTGAATTTAGTACATCAAGAACATTACACAAAGAAGAAAAAGATAATCCAGATTTCACGGGTTAACTTACATTGCATTAGGGTTCGTTTTGAAGAACCTAGCTTCAAGCCATTAATTTCCCTAAATGCCCCGCATAAACCCCTTGCCACATTTCTTCGCGTCACGACTTAAGCCAAATACATTGGCTGTAATTACTTTCATGTTACTACTCCTGCTTACTTGCTACTTCTCCACAAACCAGCACAGGACAATTAAGGATAGAGAATCTTTCGAGGCATACACCATGGTCAATGAAGCAAAAAATAGGATGCAGGAAGTCATCAGCCATAGTATTTCCGCAACAGAACTCCTTTCTTTCCTTGTTCAGGAATATGGCGATGATGCTGTAGATAATTTTGATGCTGTAGCAAGTGAAATAATGTCTGTTCAAAAGTATATTGATGCGCTCCAGCTATTGCCCAATGGAGTGATAAGTTGTGTTTATCCATTAGAAGGGAACGAATCTGTAGTTGGATATAACATCTTGGAGGATCCCAAGCGAAATCAGGATGCATTCGAGGCCATAGAGAGAAAACAGTTATTTTTTGCAGGCCCATTTCCCCTTAAGCAAGGCGGGACCGCTGTGCTCGGGCGATTACCTATTTTCAAAAATGGTAACTTTTGGGGCTTTTCTGCAGTGTTGATCAAGCTTTCAACTATTCTGAAAGCGGCTGACATAGACACTACCGCACACAATGGGTTTCAATTTCAACTCTCCAAAATCAATCCAAATACCCGAAAAGAAGAATTCTTCTTAAAAGAAAATTCAGAAGGCAGGCCAATTTATGCCAGTCAGATGGTAATTCCGTTAGGCGAATTAAAGTTATCTGTAATCCAAATGGATAAAAACAAGGCTATAAAGGAAACCATACCGATTTTTGTTTTAGGGTTGTTACTTTCATTTACCGGAGCAGGCTTTATTCGAGCGATTAGTAAAACCTCTGTTTTTCTTGGTCAGCGATTAGATCAAAGTGAAAGGGACTATCAAAGTGTTTTTGAAGGTGTCGAAGAGGGAATATTTAGAACCTCCATGGAGGGAAAGATACTATTAGCCAACCCATCTTTCGCAAAGATATTTGGATACAATTCTATTGTTGAAATGAGAAGAATGGTGGTAGATATTGGTGATCAATTATATCATTACCCGGAGGATAGGGAAAGGCTATTGGGCGAATTACTCGTCAGGGGGTCTGTGAATAAAATGGAAGTACAAAGTCTTACAAAAGATAAAAAGAAAATTTGGATTAGCATTAGTGCACATCTCTCTTACGAGAAGGACAACGTCATTTCCTATATTGAAGGTACTGTCACTAATATCACAGCACGGAAAAGGGATCGGGATAAATTGGATAAGCAACTAGAAACTTTGAAGGAGTATGCTTTTATCAATTCACATGAAGTAAGAGCACATGTGGCTAGATTACTGGGGTTGGTTAATTTATTTAGTGAACAATATGTAACGGATGAAGAAAAAGAAGGGGTGATTCGATTGATTGCTGCAGAAACTGTGGAATTGGACAAAGTAATCAGGGGGCTCTCTTCAATGATCAATGAAGCGGAAGAATTATAATAAATTGTGCCCTTCTTGAACCCACACCATGGATCTGGACAGATTTAAAGAGGTATCAGAAAAAAGCGCCAAAATAAATCGCGCGTATCTAACAAAGCTAAAGCGATTGGATCCGCGCAAAGTAGATAACGCTTTCCACAAAGTGCACGAGGAGGTATTCGAGGAGATGGATTGCCTGGACTGTGCCAATTGTTGTAAAACTACCAGCCCGATTTTTTATGAAAATGATATAGACAGGGCTGCAAAAGCACTTCGGGTTAAACCAGGTGACTTCGTAGAGAAATACTTAAGGATAGATGAGGACAAAGACTATGTGCTGAAATCGTCTCCATGCCCATTTCTCGATAGTGAAAATTACTGTGGCATCTACGAAAACAGGCCCAAGGCTTGTCGTGAGTACCCTCACACCAATAGAAAAAAGATGGTGCAGGTAATGGAGCTTACTTATAAAAATACAATGGTGTGTCCTGCAGTACTGGAAATGGTAGAGCGACTCAAAAAATCCGGACTGGGGAAATAAGTAAATAAGAAAAGTCGTTCCATTGATTTGGAACGACCTTATAAAAAATTAAACTCTTAAATTTTTAGGCTACTTGAGCTTCAAGTTTTTGTGCTAACACAGATTTGGGAACAGCGCCAACCTGTTTGTCAACAATCTCCCCTCCTTTGAAAACCAAAAGGGTAGGGATAGAGCGAATGCCAAACCGACCCGCTACTTCAGGGTTCTCGTCAACATTGACTTTGGCTACAACGGCTTTGCCCTCGTACTCTCCGGCAAGCTCTTCTACCACAGGGCCGATCATCTTACAAGGCCCACACCATTCAGCCCAAAAATCCACCAACACTGGTTTATCTCCTTTTATTGCTTCATCAAAATTCGAGTCGTTAAGTTCTAATGTTTTGCCCATTTCGGTACGTTTATTATGATTAATAGTTAAGTTCAAAATGCCAACACAAATATAGTTCTTTTTGTTCCTGTCTTGATATTGGCAAATCAATTTCCTCAGTGGGACGACCAATTAAACCCAGATTATGCATTAGTATTAACATTAGGGAAGTGTTTAATCTGCCTAGGGATGAGGAATACTGCTGTTGCCATCAGAATTGTCAGGGTGATGATGTCAAGTCATTTGACTTGACAATGAAAGTATTGGGTTAGTTCTAGAGGTATGTAACATATTGGCCTTCATTCATCAGACCATGTAATAGAAATTCTATTGCTGAATTACAGTTAAAAGATTACTTCTACCTGAAGATCTTGAATTTTCTTGATCTTCTTTACCATATCGTTTATTGGCATTACCCTGTATTTCCTTGAGAGCAACTCGAGGTTGATGTTCTCCTGGTTGTCCTGCAACCTGAGGAACAATGGACAATCGCCAGAATACTCGTTGCACAGGTTCTCAATCTGCGTGATCAATTCAGAACTAATGGCAGAAGTGTCCATTTTGAGCTGAAGGCCTTTGGTTCTTTTAAGTCCCAACTCATTCAACAGGTCGATGTTTCTGATTTTGAATTCCAGACTTTGGTCTCCCCATGATTTGCGCAGAATATTACCCTCCACAAACAGGAATAACCCAGGCATGAGAAATGATTTGTATTTTAAATAATCTTCGCTCCACATCATAAACTCAAACCGACCACTGTAGTCTTCCAGAATCAATTTTCCAAAAGGTTTTCCCGTTTTGGTCATTCTATGTTCTACCGAGGCTACAATTCCTCCCACCTTGGTTTCCCTTCCTTCGTTGCCTTCCAATTCTGCCAGTTGGCTGAGTGGAGTGTTGCAAAATGCGTCCATTTCAAATTTGAAATTGTCCAATGGATGCCCTGAAATATAAACGCCTACTACTTCTTTTTCAAAGTGAAGCTTTTCAATCTCACTAAAGGGTTCTATAGCATCTACTTTGGGTAGGGGCATTTCCGTACCTGAGGAGCCACCAAACATATTCACTTGTGCACTTTCAAGTTCTTGCTGCATTTTGATGGCGTAGCGCGTCAGCTTTTCCGTCAAAGTGATATCGCCATCTTTGGCGTATACAAATTGTCTCCTATGAAAATCCGGGAAACAATCGAATGCACCTGACAACGCAAGACACTCCAGGGTTTTCTTGTTCACTGCACGCTGGTTTACTCTTGTGGCAAAATCAAAGATATCCTTGAAATGTCCTTTGTTTTCTCTTTCCTTAATAATGGATTCAACAGCTGCCTCCCCGGCACCTTTGATGGCACCCAACCCGAATCTGATTTCTCCATTCTTGTTCACTTCAAAGAAAACTCCTGATTCATTGATGTGGGGACCGAGTACCTCAATATTTTGTTTTCTGCATTCTTCGATAAAGAAAGTGATTTTGTCCAGGTTGTTTTGAGAGTGGGTCAATACAGCTGCCATATACTCTGCCGGATAGTTGGCCTTGAGATAAGCCGTCTGGTAGGCGACCAAAGAATAACAGGTTGAGTGCGATTTGTTAAAGGCATACTGTGCAAAAGCTTCCCAGTCTTTCCATATTTTTTCAGCAACCCGCTCATCGTGCCCATTGCTCTTACATCCTGCAATGAACTGATCCTTCATTTTATCCAACACCTCTTTCTGCTTCTTCCCCATTGCCTTACGAAGCACATCCGCATCTCCCTTAGAGAAATTGGCCAGCCGCTGAGAAAGGAGCATCACCTGCTCCTGATAAACAGTAATTCCATAAGTGTCCTCCAAAAATTCCTCCATGATAGGGAGGTCATATTTGATAGGCTCTTTACCGCTCTTGCGTGCAATGAAGTTGGGAATGTATTCCATTGGACCTGGCCGATACAAGGCGTTCATGGCAATCAGGTCGGCCAGCTTATCTGGCTTTAGTCCCTTTAAGTGGTTTTGCATTCCTTCCGACTCAAACTGGAATGTTCCTGTTGTTTCACCGCGTTGATAGAGTTGGAATGTTTTCTTGTCATCAAGGGGAATGGTGTCAATATCAATTTCTACCCCGTTACGTTTTTTAATATTTTTTAAGGCCGTTTTAATGATGGTTAGGGTAGTCAATCCCAAAAAGTCCATCTTCAACATACCCGCGCTCTCTACTACACTGTTATCAAATTGCGTAACCAGCATTTCAGAATCGCGTGCGGTAGATACGGGCACAAGCGAAGTCAGTTCATCGGGTGTGATGATTACTCCACAGGCATGCGTGCCTGTGTTGCGCAGGGATCCTTCTAAAATTATCGCCTGTTTAAGTACCTGGGCTTTTAAGTCGGTTCCTTTTTTGATGTCATTTAATTCCTTCACTTCCTCAAATGCTTTTTCAAGGGTGGTACCGGGTCTTTCCGGGATCAGCTTGGCCAGGTTATTGGCATCAGACAGCGGTAATTCCATCACGCGAGCACAATCCCTAATAGAAGATTTGGCTGCCATGGTACCATAAGTGATGATTTGAGCTACCTGATTTTTCCCATATTTTTCAATGACATATTGAAGTACTTTATCGCGTCCTTCATCATCAAAGTCGATATCAATATCGGGAAGTGATATCCTGTCGGGATTGAGGAAACGTTCGAATAGAAGATCATATGCGATTGGATCCACGTTGGTAATTCCAGTGCAGTAGGCAACAGCCGATCCAGCCGCAGATCCTCTGCCCGGACCTACAGAAACTCCCATCTCCCGGGCTTTGCTCGTAAAGTCCTGGACAATCAAAAAGTATCCGGGATACCCTGTTTTTTTGATGGTCTCTAGCTCGAAGTCCAATCTTTCCCTGATCTCTTCAGTAATTTCGCTATATCGTTTTTTGGCCCCTTCATAAGTAATGTGTCTCAGATAATCGTCTTCTGTTTCGAATTCAGGGGGGATGGCGAACTTGGGGAGCAAAACATTTTGGCGCAGGTCATAGACTTCTACCTTATCGACAATTTCATTAATGGTTTCAATGGATTCTGGAAGGTCATGAAAAAGAGATTTCATTTCCTTTTGTGACTTAAAATAGAATTCGTCATTGGGCATACCGTACCTATACCCACGACCAGACCCAATGGGAGTAGACTTAAATTCTCCTTCTTTTATACATAACAATACATCGTGTGCATTGGATTCCTCCTTTTGCAGGTAGTAGCATTCGTTGGCAGCATAATATTTTACATTGTATTTTTTGCAAAACCTCAGAAGTGTTTCATTGACACGATCTTCTTCCGGAATGCCATGTCGGTTGAGTTCAACATAAAAATCGTCTTTGAACAATTGATGCCACCATTGGAAGGCTTCTTCGGCTTGTCTTTCGCCCACATTCAAAATAAGGTGAGGCACTTCACTGTGCAATCCACCAGTAGAGGCGATTAATCCTTCTCTGTATTTTTCGATCAGTTCTTTATCAATGCGAGGATAAATCCCATAGAGTCCTTCAGTAAATCCCAGAGAACTGAGTTTAGCTAAATTCAAATACCCTTTTTTATTTTTCGCAAAGAGCACTTGATTATATCGCTTGTCCGGATTGTCTTTGGTAAACTTTAGCTTTAATCTTTCTTCAGCGACAAAAAATTCGCAACCTACGATAGGCTTTATTTTATGTTTTAGGGCTTCGGTAACAAACTTGAAGGCACCATACATATTGCCCAGATCGGTAAGTGCTACAGCAGGAAGGTTTTCTTCTTTGGCTTTTGTAATAATAGCTTTGACTGACGGAGTGGCCTGAAGCACCGAATATTGGGAGTGAGTATGAAGGTGACTAAAGGGAAGATCTATGAGATCTTTAGCATCTACATGGGCATTGTAGTCTGTATCCTCTACCTTTTCTCTTTTTGTAGAGTTGCCAGCGTCAAGACTTGGCTCTTCATATTCAATATCGGTAATAGGTGTATCATCAAGGGGGCTGACTACGTTCTCTTTAATTAATCCAAAGAAAGATCTTGCTGTAGCATCTACATCATAGGCAGCATCATGTGCATCTTCTATATCCTTGCCAAAAAGCTTCTGATGAAGTTCATTGAGGCGTGGCATTTTTAACCTACCTCCAATACCACCTTTTAGCTGACAGTATTCTGTAGAAGCAATTCCAGTGTCGAGTCTTTCAAGGGAAAGAAAAAAGTCAGGTTGAAGAGATTGTCTGATGTACTCAGCGCCAATAATATTAATATCGAATTCGATATTATGCCCCACCAGCAGTTTAGTGCGATCAAGATCCTTGATAAAGGTCTTCATTACCTCAGATAATTGAATCCCCTCTTCTTGTGCTCTCTTTGTGCTTATTCCATGTATTTGTTCTGCATTGAAAGGAATATCAAACCCATCGGGTTGAATGATATAACTATGCTGAGAAAGAAGCCCACCTTTATTGTCGTGAAGTTGCCAGGCCAACTGAACCAGCCGCGGCCAGTTGTCCAGATCTGTTATGGGTGCAGTCTTATTGTGCGGAATCCCCGTGGTTTCCGTGTCAAAGATTAAATACATCGAGTGTGATTAGTGGTTATTCAAAATGTAAAAATACGCTTTAAGCGGAGGGCGGACAACACCTAAATGTATACCCGAGCTTATCCCAAAATGAGAATATTTTCCTAAAAATAGATTTTTTATGAACCAAAGTGTCCAAATTTGACTGATTTGGCCCTTGGAATAGGGTTTGGTCTTCATGATGTGTTAAATAAAAAATAATCGTCATGAACTGGATAAAAGCATTTAAAGATTTTGTAAAAAAGCAATGGTTCTTACTTATCATGTTAGGGGTATTGTCGCTTGTCTTTTTATTGTATGAAATTCTGTGATAGACAATCGTTGTTTATTATATCAAATACTTTAAAAATCCATCCTCAAATTGTTTGTTACCGCTTTCAAGAGTATTTTTGACAGGTTTCGAAGTTAGACACTTTCGAAATATGCAAGGAATGTTTCTCACTTTTGGTTATCAAGATCAAACCTGAGCATTCTTACTAAAGACAAAAAACAATAACGGATGAAATGGTTTACAGACCTCTTCTCAAGTACGCTTGGAAGAAAAATGCTCATGGCCTTAACAGGTCTATTCTTGATTACCTTCTTAGTAGTTCATCTTATTGGCAACCTTCAGCTCCTCAAAGGCGATGGTGGCCAGTCCTTTAATATCTATTCCGAATTCATGGGTCATAACCCACTTATTCAAACGATATCTAAGGTCAACTTTGCGTTAATAATGATTCATGTTGTATGGGCAATATTGATCAGCAGGAAAAACAGGGCTGCAAGAGGACAAGGTTATGCAATCACCAATAAATCTTCCCACTGGACATCCCGGAACATGGGAATACTGGGAACAATCATATTAATATTTCTGGTAATTCACCTTCGCCATTTTTATGCAGAGTTGCATTGGGGTACCACACCCATGGTTACTTATGATGGAAAAGAAATGAACGATGCTTATACACTGGTGTCCTACTGGTTTAGCAAAGCTTGGTATGCGGGTATATATGTAGTGTGCATGTTTGGGCTTGCATTTCACCTGTGGCATGGATTTGCCAGTGCATTTCAGACATTGGGTTTAAACCATGTGAAGTATAATCCTGTTATCAATTTTGTAGGAAGAGCTTTTGCGATTATTGTCCCAGCTCTTTTTGCGCTCATTCCAATAGTGATGTTTTTAAAATAATATAGCCATCAAGTATTATGACGTTAGATTCAAAAGTTCCTGAAGGCCCAATAGGCGAGAAATGGACCAAACATAAATTTAACCTGAAGTTGGTGAACCCTGCCAATAAAAGGAAGTATAACGTTATTGTGGTCGGCACAGGATTAGCAGGCGCCTCAGCCGCCTCATCACTGGCTGAACTTGGCTACAACGTAAAAGCTTTCTGCTTTCAGGACAGCCCAAGGAGAGCACACAGTATTGCTGCCCAGGGCGGCATCAATGCAGCCAAGAACTATCAAAATGATGGAGACAGTGTTTACAGACTTTTTTACGATACGGTAAAAGGTGGTGATTATCGCTCTCGGGAAAGCAATGTACATCGACTTGCAGAAGTCAGTGTAAATATTATCGACCAATGCGTAGCGCAGGGAGTGCCATTTGCCAGAGAGTATGGAGGGTTACTGGACAACCGTTCTTTCGGTGGTGCACAGGTATCCAGAACATTTTATGCCAGAGGCCAAACAGGACAGCAACTTTTATTGGGTGCCTACAGTGCACTGAACAGACAGATCGCCAACGGAAAGGTGGAGATGCATGCTCGTACTGAGATGCTGGACCTTGTGATGGTGGATGGAAAAGCCCGCGGTATTATTACCAGAAATTTGATTACAGGAAAGATTGAATCACATAGCGCACATGCAGTGTTACTTTGCACCGGAGGATATGGTAACGTTTTCTTTTTGTCTACTAACGCCAAGGGTTCAAATGCTACAGCCGCATGGCGTGCACATAAAAAAGGTGCTTTGTTTGGTAATCCTTGTTTTACACAAATTCACCCTACCTGTATTCCTGTATCAGGGGATCATCAATCGAAGTTGACGCTGATGTCGGAGTCATTGAGAAATGATGGAAGAGTATGGGTACCTAAAACAGCTAGACCAGGCTTGAAAGCGAAAGACGCTGTCAATATCCCTGAAGAGGAACGCGATTATTACCTGGAAAGGAAATATCCTTCATTCGGTAATCTGGTGCCACGTGATGTGGCTTCAAGAAATGCAAAGGATGTTTGTGACGAAGGTCGGGGTGTTGGCTCCGGGCTTGCGGTATTCCTTGATTTTGCTGATGCAATAAAACGCCTTGGTAAAGATAGTATTGAAGCAAAGTATGGCAATCTCTTCGATATGTACCAGCAAATCACAGGTGACAACCCTTATGAAATGCCGATGATGATTTATCCGGCCGTTCACTATACGATGGGAGGCCTGTGGGTAGATTATAATTTGATGACCAACGTACCTGGACTTTATGCATTGGGTGAGGCTAATTTTTCTGATCATGGCGCCAACCGATTAGGAGCAAGCGCCTTGATGCAGGGATTAGCTGACGGATACTTTGTTATTCCATATACTATTGGTGATTACCTGGCAGGTATATCTCACGATGAGGTAAGTACTGACCGGCCTGAGTTTAAGGAGGCCATGGAAAATGTGAAGAGTAGGGTGGACAAACTTCTAAGTATTAAAGGAAACAAAACGGTGGATCAGTTTCACCGCGAACTGGGATTGACCATGTGGGAGTATTGTGGGATGTCTCGTACAGAAGAGGGATTGAAAACAGGTAAGAAGAAAATTCAGGAATTAAGAAAAGAGTTCTGGGAAAATGTGAATGTGGTAGGCGGATCAGGGGAGTTTAATCAGGAGTTGGAGAAGGCAGGTCGCGTAGCTGATTTTATGGAACTGGCTGAATTGATGGTGGATGATGCCCTCAACAGATCGGAATCATGTGGAGGCCATTTTAGAGAAGAGTCTCAAACACCTGAGGGCGAGGCAAAAAGAAAAGATGATGAATTCTCATACGTTGCCGCATGGGAATACAAAGGTGATAATCAGCCTGAGGTGCTTCACAAGGAAGAACTGAAATTTGAAAATGTAAAACTCACACAGCGTAGCTATAAATAATTATGAAGATCACATTAAAAGTCTGGAGACAAAAAAACAGCGAGGCAAAGGGAGCTTTTGTAACGTATCCCGTTGATGATGTGTCAGAAGATATGTCCTTCCTTGAAATGATAGATGTTTTGAACGAAAGTCTGGTGAAAAAAAATGAAGAACCCATCGCTTTTGATCATGACTGCCGAGAAGGTATCTGCGGCATGTGTAGTCTTTACATCAATGGGCGCCCGCATGGGCCACTTCAGACCACCACCTGTCAACTCCACATGAGATCATTTACAGATGGTGAAATGATTACGGTAGAGCCTTGGCGTGCAAATCCATTTCCTGTGATTAAAGATCTGGTGGTAGATCGCTCGGCTTTTGACAGAATACAACAAGCCGGTGGCTTCGTATCTGTTAATACAGGTGGAGTTCCTGATGCCAACGAAATTCCAATTCCCAAAAGAATTGCTGATGAGGCATTCGATTCAGCCACTTGTATCGGCTGTGGTGCTTGCGTAGCGGCTTGTAAAAATTCTTCTGCAGTACTGTTTGTAAGCGCAAAGATTTCACAGTTAGCCATGTTGCCTCAAGGGCAGGTAGAAAGAAAAACCCGTGCAGAAAAAATGGTGGAACAAATGGATGAGGAGGGTTTTGGGTCGTGTACCAACACGAAGGCTTGCGAAGCGGAATGCCCAAAAGATATTAAGGTCACAAACATTGCACGACTCAATAGAGAATATTTCAATGCCAAGCTGACTTCAAATAACGTCTAGGTTTCTTTCCTAAAAGGAAAACGGCTGGACTCAAAAGCGCCACGTTTTGTTGATCCACCAGTTGGCGTAGAAACATCCCTAAATTGTAAATCCAAATTATGGAGATTCTTCGCTTTCGCTCAGAAAAACGACATTCTTTAACTGTTGAGTCAGCCTCTTTTTGAGTATATCTAAATTAAATTATTCACTCTGACATACCCCAATTCCAACACGGGCATTAACACCTTTGCTAGCAATGGCACCAATATTCCCTCCGGCCAGTACAATGTCTCTTTCGGGTCCCACATCAGATAAGTGTATTTTAATGGAGGCTTCTAACTCGATAAGATCGGTATAGTTGAGCTTTGTATCATTGGCCAATTGAATAAAATGTGTTTCGCTGCGGCCGGTTTTACCCAGCACTGGATTGAGAAGTGCAGCCACTTCTGCGTCTGGTTCGGAAATATCACCCATATGCAGGTGGACAGGCAATTTGACATCTCCATCAGTTCCCTGTAGATCGACCAAAATCATAGTGGATCCATCTCGCTTTTCTTTAAAAGTAACCGTTCCGCTTACCGCAAAATCTGAAGTTTGCTGCAATGCATAAGTAGTTTCATTTCCTGTAAAATCCGATACACTTTGGCTTTCCTCACAACCATAAAGCGCCAAAATAATGGCAAGGGCTCCTATCCAACTTTTCATAATTATGTCCGTTCAATGTTAAAATTACAATATTTTAAACGATCTTAACTTGTCCTACAGTATTAACAAACTAGATTTGTTTCCAATTATCCGGCTTTTTTGGCACGGATGTGGTTATAATAGTATAACAAGCAGCTTAACCTTTTAGTTGGTGAATCGATTATATTTTATTCTTATAGTATGCCTTGGGTGTAGCCCGTCTCTGAACAAAAGTAGTTTGAAGACGGATTTACAAAACCCTCGTCCCGAGTGGTTGAGCGCCAAGCCCATGCAAGATCGCTATTATATCGGTATTGGGCATAGCGCAAAAGACGGGATAAACAACTACATACAGATCGCAAAGAGTAGTGCACTGGAGGATATTATTTCAGAAATCCGTGTAACTGTTTCCTCCACTTCAGTACTCAGTCAAATCGATGCCAACAAAGAATTTCAGGAAAGGTATGAGCAAATCATAAAAACCACGGCATCGGATGAATTGGAGGAATATGAACAAGTTGATGCCTGGGAGGATGACCAGAATTACTGGGTGTATTACCGGTTGTCGAAGCAGCGCTATAAGGAAATTAAAGATGAGCAAAAACGCAATGCGGTAACCCTTGCACTTGATTTTTTTACCAAAGCAAAGCAATCTGAAAGAGCTGGGGAAGATGTGCAAGCCCTGGGTTTTTATTTTAAGGGATTTGGTGCTATTGAAAAATACCTGGGTGATCCCATCAGATTAGAATACGAAGGGAAAGAAATTTTATTAACGAATGAGATATATGCCTCTATTCAACATTTGCTCGATCGTATTCAATTGGTAGCCAACCCGGCTGAGATCATGCTTAACCGTAGGGTATCCTCAGGCACAGAAACGGTGGTTATTACCGCTGTCTATAAGGATTCACAAAAGCCAATTCCTGATCTACCCTTGAAGGCGTCCTTCGAAAAAGGGGCGGGTGATGTTTTTCCTGAATATAAGACGGATGCGTCAGGGCAAAGTAAAATTCTTATTACCAAGATCAGTTCAAAAGATATGGAGCAAACGGTAGGGGTTAAAGTAAACATGCTGAATTTTGCAGGAGCCAATGCCTCTCCGATCTATTCATTGGTGGCAGAGCGCATGGTAGCTCCCAAAGTAAACATCCTTTTGAAAGTACAGCGTCCCATTGTATACATCACTTCCGATGAAAAAACATTGGGCGTAAATAAGTCGAATGACCAGATTACCAATCGGGTAAAAAACTTTCTGACCAGTTCAGGTTTTGAGTTTACGGATAGCAGGGGAAAGGCCGAATTGTGGATGGACATCAATGCCAACTCTGAAAAGGGTGCGGTCTCAGGGAGCATTTACATTACCTATGTGACCGCTGTGATTAAGGTGGTTACTTTATCTGAGAATAAAGAGATTTATGCTACTACCCTCGACAGGATAAAAGGATATAGCCTCGACTACGAGCGTTCGAGTCAGGAGGCGTATAATAAGTCGCTGGAGGTGCTGGAAAAGGAAAAATTACCAGAATTACTTAACGCGATATTGCAGTAAAAGGCTTCAAAAAACGAAGAATAATGGATTGGCCTTATAATTGCATTGTTTAACTTGCAAAACCAAATAAGAAACTCAATATGAAAAATTTAACTAAACTATCATTTATCCTTGTTGCTGTGGCAGCGCTGTTGATTGCCGGCTGTAAGGGAAAGGAGAAGCTTCCTCAAGGTGAGCAGGAAATTATAGTACCTTGTTCAGGGCCGGACTTTTTCACCAACAATAAATACTTCAGGGCCAATTCAATTGGTGAAAGCCAGGATCAGGTAACCTCTAAAAAGAAGGCATTGACTAACGCAAGAAATGAGTTAGCCCAAAGCATCCAGACTACTGTGAAAACAGTTACTGACAATTACGTGAACTCACGTGAGATGAATAACAAAGAACAGGTAGAGGAGAGGTTTGAGAGCCTGAACAGAGAGATTGTAGACCAAACCATTACAGGTGTACGTACACTTTGTGAAAAGTTGGTAAAAACTGAACAAGGAACCTACAAGACTTATGTAGCTATCGAGCTTTCCGCTGACGAGTTGGTATCGAAATACAACGAGCGTCTTTCTAAAGATGAGATGTTGAAAATCGATTACGACTACGAGAAGTTCAAAGAGACTTTCGAAAAGGAAATGGCAAAAATGGGAAACTAATTCCCTAATGAATATTAAAGAGCTCCTTGATTTCAAGGAGCTTTTTTTGTTTAAGAGAATTTGTAAAATATGTCAGCAGGATATTCAGGTACTCCTTTAGTCAAAAAACTGGGTATTAAACCTGGTTTTTCTATTCGGGTGGTGCATGAGCCCGCTATTTATTGGGACTGGATAAGTCCTTTGCCAGAAGATATAATAGTGATAACCCGGGCAAAAAAGGAAGGCGCAGACTTTATTCATCTATTTGTTAAAGAGAAGAAAAGGTTTGAGAGGGAGTTCTTGAAGCTTAAAACAGAACTAAAAAAGGATGGCATGCTGTGGGTGTCGTGGCCCAAGAAATCATCCAAGGTAGCATCTGATCTTGATGAAAATATTATTCGCGACTATGGACTTGCCAATGGGCTCGTTGATGTTAAAGTCTGCGCGGTGGACGAAGTATGGTCGGGTTTGAAATTTATGTATCGGGTGAAAGACCGATAAATTAAAACTGCATTCTGGATCTTCTGTTAAAAAAGGGCTTTAAGATTGTCCTGTCCAACAACAGGAAGGCAAGCCCCAGATTAAGCGCAATTATTGAATTAACGATCAATTTTCCACTTAAAGGAATTGCAGGGAGGGTAGGGGTAGAAACTCCTGTTGGTAACTTGATGGGATTCAACGAGAGCATACCGTTGAGTTCATTGAATAAACCGGTGTCTACCAGACTTGCACCAATTCCCATCGCGACCAAAATACCTGCCAACAAGATCAATCCGTTTTTTGGGGTAAGCATACTTGCGGATGGTACCTTGTCCAGGTTTCCCATTACACGCTGTGTGAAATTGTCGGAAGGATGAAGTAAGGTATTGCGTTCCAGCGATTGTTGGATCAGTTTTAATACTTCCAACCTGTTTCGAAGTTCCTCTGAGGTGCTCAACCCGGTTTCTACTTTCTGAAGCTTTTCTCCAGCCAATGCACCCTCCAGGTAGGCTACCAACAACTCGTCAATTTCTTGTGATATCTTTTTCATATCAATGATACTATAAAGTTAATGCTTCTTTTTGTAAAATACTTTTCAATTCATCGGCCATGCGTTGTCGGGCCCGATGGATTCTTACCTTCGTGGTGTTGATCTTTTGTCCCATAATGTTGGCTACCTCCTCCAATGAAAATTCTTTTAAGTAGAACAATTGCAACGAAAGCCTGTCGGCTTCATTCAATCTGTTCAAGGCCTGATCTATAAAAACGGTTTTATCCTCCTTTTCTAAAGTGTTCTCTGTTTCGCTCGCGTGATTAAAAGTACGGTCAATTGACTGAAACACCCTTTTGTTTTTGCGCTTGTGGCTGATGGCCGTATTAAAAACAATTCGGTACAACCAGGTAGAAAACCGCGCCCCACGCTTAAATCCTTTGAGATAGTGAAACGCCTTAATAAATGCATCTTGTGCTACCTCCTCAGCATCAGCTTTATTTTCCGTCACCTTATAAGCGATGGTATACGCATAGCTTTTGTAGCTGTCTACCAACTGTGCGTAAAGCTGCTTTTCGCCAGCCAAAATGCGGTCGATAAGAGTGTTTTCTTCCTGAACTGTGATCACGTGCCTTTGGACGCAATGTTTGACTATTAAGTTACACAATTATAGTGGCGTGTGTGATAAATAATTTTATGGGTAGCTTGTAACCATGGTTGTGAAGCTTGCGTCAAAGCACCAAAAACAATAAAACTATGGATGTAGCAGTATTAGGGGTAATGATCCCCATTATCGGAATAATCGGAGCATTTATCATAATAGGTTATTTGCGCAAATTTCAGAACATGGAGCGGATGGCCATTATTGACAAAGGCCTTGATCCTTCCTTATTTAAGTCCGAACGGGTCACCGCAGCGGCATTGAGAGCTTCACTTTTGCTGATCGGAGCTGGCTTGGGCTTGCTGATGGGGTATTGGTTGGATCGTGCTTTTGGTATGGATGACGTAGCCTACTTCTCTATGATCTTTATTTTTGGTGGGATTGGTTTGGGCGTTGCCTACCTGGTAGAAGAACGCAAAAACAAGGAAGGAAAATAAATTGCGATGAGCTTTATGCCATCTCCCGTTCAGTGTGGAGGGGAGATGGCTGTGATGATTACCCATTCTTTTGCTAGCCGTACAACCAAACCCCAATGGTGAGCATGGCCACCGAAATCAGGATAAGAGAAAAGAGATTCACCAATACCCCCGCCCGTACCATTTGCTTTACAGAAATGTGCCCGCTAGCAAATAGTATTGCATTAGGTGGTGTGGAAATGGGCATCATAAAAGCACAACTGGCAGCAAACGCAACTGGCATGGCGAGAATGATGGGGTTGATTTGAAGCCCATCAGCAATACCTAACACAACAGGTACAAGTATGGTGGTGAGTGCTACGTTACTCATCAACTCAGTCAAAAACATCGATAATCCTGAGAGAATTACAATCAATGTGCCAGTTGATAAATTTCCCTGTTGTGCAATCTGATCTCCTACCAATTGTACCAGGCCTGCATCGGCCATGCCCTGCGCCAACGAGAGCCCACCCCCAAAAAGCAATAATATTCCCCAGGGAAGATTTTTCATATCACCCCACTCCAGAATAAATGTAGAACTCTTCAAATCGATGGGAGTCACAAACATGAGGATACCCCCAGTCATTGCGATGGTGGTATCATCCAAAAGATTAATACCAATGATAGCGTTGATGTTTTGACGAAAAATCCAGAAGAAGCAAGTGAAGCCAAAGATGGTCATTACCCTTTTCTCTTCTTTTGAAAATGTCCCAAGTCCTTTCAGTTTCGAGCTGATGAGTTCGGCAGAACCTTCCACAGAGCGAAGTCCATTGCGGTAAAGTATCTGCGTGATGGTGATGTAACAAACAGCCAATATGGCCAGCATCAAGGGTACCCCAATAACCATCCAGGTGGCAAAACTCACGTCCTGGTCATAAAAACGTTTGATAAACCCAACTGTCACCACGTTGGGAGGTGTACCAATGATAGTAGCGATACCTCCAATGCTTGCCGCATAGGCAATGCTAAGCATCAGCCCGGTAGCAAATTTTTCAAACTTGGGTTTGTCTGCCTCACCGATTTCACCAGCCAGTAATTTTGTAACTGAGGTAGCGATTGGAAGCATCATCACTGCGGTAGCGGTGTTACTTATCCACATGCTAATGAGTGCGGTGGCCAGCATGAAGCCCATAATAATTCCGTTGCCGCTCGTTCCGGTGAGGCGAATGAGGTTCAGTGCAATGCGTGTATGGAGGTTGTGTTTTTCTAAACCGAGGGCAATCATAAAACCACCCATAAACAGAAATATAATGCTATCCCCGTATGGTGCTGCTGCTTCTCTTGCAGTGGCCACAGTGAAAAGTGGAAACAGAATCATGGGCAGGAGTGCGGTAACAGGAATGGGGGCTGCTTCACTTACCCACCAGGTCACCATCCAGGCACCCAGGGATAGCACCACTACGCCTTTGTACGACAGGGCAGTTTGCGAAAGCAGAAAATATAAGAGGGCAAATAACAGTGGACCAAGGATCAGGCCAACGGTTTTGCTTTTAGAGGCAGTAGCAGTCAAAGGGATTGGGGCTAAGGTGTAACTAAAACAAGGTAGTGTTCTTCAGAAGTAATGCAAACTGATATTGTGCAAGTAAAAAGGCCTGATTGCTCAGGCCTGAAATGCACTAGATACTACTGCATATTTATTCTGTTTTTGGATTTGCGGGTTTTACAATGATGGTTCTGCCATCCAATTCCGTTTCGTTTAGTGCGGCAATGGCGTTGTTGCCCTCCTCAACGTTGGGCATTTCTACAAAACCAAAACCCTTAGACCGACCTGTCTCCCGGTCGGTAATGATTTTGGCGGAAGTGACCTCTCCGAACTGGGCAAAAGCCCTTTCCAGTTCATCATGTCCGGTCTTAAAATTGAGTCTAGCAACGAAAATGTTCATGACAGAATGTTAGGTTAAAATTGTATTCAAGGGAATGGCGGTGCCTTTTAAGTCACTCAGCCAAACCATTGTGATACAAAATAAAAATTAATTGATAAATATTCAAGGAAGGGACTGCGTTGAAGCTAGCTAGTGATCAGTTCTCTGGCATTTTCTTTGGCCAAAGTGGAAGGTTTTTCGCCTCCAATCATCTTGGCGATCTCTTCAATCCGCTCTTCTTCTGTCAATTTTTTAATCTGACTGACCGTTTTTGTGCTCTTGGAATCCTTATAAGCATAAAAATGACAATCTGCCTTTGCAGCAATTTGAGGGAGGTGGCTGATGGCAAGAATTTGGTGGTCTCGGGCCATGGATTTCATCATTTTGCCCAGCCTCATGGCAATTTCACCAGATACTCCCGTGTCAATTTCGTCCAGGATGAGGGTGGGTAATGCTGTTTTTTCTGCCAATAGGTATTTAATACAAAACATCAGCCTGGAAAACTCTCCTCCAGATGCTACTTGCACCAATGATCGTGCTGCTATTCCTTTATTCGCACTGAACAATAATTCTATATTGTCAATACCCGAAGCTGTCGGTGTGCCTGTCAGGTGGTCTACATGAAGTTGCGCCTCCGGAATACCTAATTCATTAAGCAACGCAATCATTTGTTTACAAAAACCTTTAAAGCTTTTGACCCTGGATTGACTAAGCAACGAGCCCTTTTCGTTGAGTTTTACCAAAGCTTCGTCCAGTTTCTTTTTTAAGGAAGCCAGTTCATCATCGAGGTTACTGGTTTTATCCGCTTTGTTTTGCAAATCGTTTTGTAATTGGAGTAGTTCGGCCACTGATTCCATCCTATGCTTTTGCTGTAACTGATAGATAAGACTCAGCCGGTCTTTGGCCTCTTCAATTTTTTCTGGGTCGAAGTCTATTTTCTCTTCTTCTCCCTCTGCCTCACTAATGATGTCGTTCAACTCTATCCTCACACTCTCGAACCTTTCAGCAAGTTGTTTGTAATGATCGGAATAACTACTCAGCGAGCTCATGATAGTTCGTACTTCACTTAAAATGCCAGAGGCAGAAATATCCGACCGGTCGAGTTGGGTCAGCAACTGATTAAACTTGGACTTGATGTCTTCAGCATGTTCCATTATCTTAAGAGCCGATTCCAATTCTTGTTGTTCGTTTTCTACCAAGTTGGCTTTGCTCAGTTCCTCCAATTGAAATTTCACAAAATCTGATTCCTGCCGCAATGTATTGGCTTCGTGTTCCAATGCGCTGTATGCTTCTCTGGTAATTACATAATGTTGCCATGCACTTTTATATTCCTCTCGAAATTTTTCATTGGCAGCGAAGGCATCAATTACACTGAGTTGAAAAGCGCGGTTACCCAGATCCAGTGTTTCGTGTTGGGAGTGGATGTCCATCAAACGTATCCCAATCTTTTTCATGATGTCCAGCGTAACGGGGGTATCGTTGATAAACGCACGACTCTTTCCATTGGGGCTGATCTCTCTTCGGATGACAGTTTGTTTTTCGTAGTCTAAGTTTTCGCTTTCAAAAAGTGATTGCAAGTTGTAAGCGGCAATATCAAAAGTGCCCTCGGTAATGCATTTTTCTTTTTCGTTCCAAAGCACTTTCGTATCGGCTCGGTTGCCCAACAACAATCCCATCGCCCCAAGCATAATGGATTTACCAGCACCCGTCTCACCGGTGATCACATTCAGGTGACGGGATAAATCCATCTCCAGGTGATCGATGAGTGCATAGTTTTTTATGGTGAGGTGAGTGAGCATCGGTTATTTTATGCGCCTGTGGATTCTTGTCAAAGGCATCTACAATATTAATTTATTTAGATCAGAATCGATAGTTAGTATGGAATCCGTCAGCCTGGGATTGAAGTCTCCACCCTTTGATTTTAATCCCTCACCCCCAGCCCTCTCCCAAGGGAGAGGGGGCAGATATCCTTTTACCAAGATTGGGCGCTTCTCATTAGTAGTTACCGTCATTCTACCTGTCCGCCTAAGGGCGGAAGCCACCGAGCTGTGGGCTGGTGGGGAGGGCGAAGAATCTCATGTTGCACTGAAAATCTAATTACTAATAATCTTCTGATAAATATTGCGCTTCGGATCTATGCTGTTGAGGATGTCGTAGGCTTCTCTGCGCACGCTCAGGTTGCCATCGGAAAATATGTTTACCAATTCATTGGCTTTGGTGTCAAAAAAGGAAACCACAAAGATGGCGTTGGGATAGGTAGACCATACAGTTTTGAGGTTTTTGAGCACGTTGAGCACAATTGTACGGCTTTGATCTGGGGTCTTGTCAAATGTATCCAGTGCTTGCCGGTGGTAGCGATAGGTATTCCTCCTCAACTCCACCATCTGTGGGTTGTTCAGGTTTTCTATCAAGGCATAACGGTTTCTGTTACTGCCCAATGCCTGCCATCCCGGCCGGTTGGATGGTTGCGCATTATTAACTACAGTAAGGGCCTTTTGAAAGTAAGGGGTGCCCCCAAGTTCACTGAATGAATCATAATCCATACCCAACACGATGTATGCATAGAAGGCCATCATAGAGGTAAGATTGCTCATGTAAGTATTGTCGTTGTACTCTAATGGAAGCGATTCGATGTATTCAAATTCCCATTCACGGTCTGCAAAGTTCAGCAATACCGTTTCGTAATTGGTATTATACACTGGTCTGGCAGCAGTAATTTGTGCGTTGGCTGTGAAATTACCAATAGAAGGCATTTTCGTGATGTTGAGAAAAAGTGTTCCGTTTATTTTCTCGTAATTTTTGTAGTTGTCATTGGTCCACTTTCGGGTGTTCAAAAAATTGGCAAACGCCCGCTCCATATCCTTAAAGATGGCACGATCGGTAGTTTGCACTTGTTCGGCATTTACCACTACCTTAAAATTCAACTCCTGACCAATGAGTGCAGTGGTGGAAAAGGTGAAGATCAAAAAGGCAATGATTTTATGCATAGCGTTGTACTATTGCATTAACGATGTCGATGGCGACTTCTTTCTTATTTTTTAAGGAAAATTCAAAAACCTCTCCCTTTTTGTCAATGAGTTTGATTTTGTTGGTATCGTGGGCGAATCCGGCTCCTTTGTCATTGAGTGAATTAAGTACGATCAAATCAAAGTTTTTGGCCTTGATTTTCTTTAAGGCATTCTGTTCCTCATTTTCTGTTTCCAGTGCAAAACCTACAATGAACTGCCCACTCTTCTTTTGTTTACCCAATTCTGCGGCAATGTCATGGGTTTTCACCAATTGAAGGGTAAGGTCGTTATCTGTCTTTTTTATTTTTTGATCGGCTTGGGTGGCAGGCCGGTAGTCGGCTACTGCTGCGGAGTACACAGCGATATCTGTTGTTGGAAAAACCTCCTTACAGGCTTCATACATATCAGCAGCGGAGGTTACATTCTTTATTTCAATGTGAGGATGCTGAAGGGTGAGGTGGGTAGGGCCTGTTACTAAAGTAACGTTTGCGCCTGCGTCAGCCAACGCTTCTGCGATGGCAAAACCCATCTTCCCGCTGGAATTGTTGCCTATAAAGCGAACGGGATCCAGGGCTTCGTGAGTTGGCCCGGCTGTTACCAAAGCGAGCTTTCCGCTAAGCTTTTTTTTTTCGTTGAAGAACTGCGTTAAATGCGCTACAATCTCTTCAGGTTCTGCCATCCTGCCTGTGCCCACAAGCCCACTGGCTAATTCACCATGACCGGGTGCAATGGCATGATTGCCATATCCCTGCAGCAACTTTATGTTATTTTTGGTAGAAGGGTGCTGCAACATATCCAAATCCATGGCAGGAGCCACAAACACTGGACAACGAGCTGATAGGTAAACGGCCAATAAAAGATTGTCACACTCACCATGTGCCATTTTAGCAAGCGTATTGGCACTGGCCGGGGCAATTACCAGGGCATCTGCCCACAGCCCCAGGTCTACATGATTATTCCATTCTCCTGCCTCATTTTTTACAAACCGAGACAAGACCGGGTTCCTGGAAAGGGTGGAAAGGGTAAGGGGTGTGATAAAATCCTTTGCGGATTCAGTCATGATCACCTTTACTTCAGCACCCTCTTTCACTAATAGTCGTGTAAGAACAGCTGCTTTGTAGGCGGCAATACTTCCCGAAATCCCCAGGATGATTTTCTTCCCTTTCACAAGGTTGTTTATTCTGCGATCTCCTCAGTACGCATGCGAAAGTTCAGCTTGCCCTCTAAAAACTCTTCAGTTGCAGTAGTAGTAGGCTTTGGCATACGCTCGTAAAACTTGGAGATTTCGATTTGCTCGCGGTTTTCAAAAACTTCCTCCAGGTTGTCTACCGTAGTAGCAAACTCGGCAAGTTTAGCATTCAATTCTTCTTTGATGTTAACTGCGATCTGACGCGCACGATGAGAAATCACCACTACGGAATCGTAAATATTTCCTGTAGGCTCAATGATTTTTTCAATGTCGCGGGTAATAAGAGAAGGTTGTATAATAGCCATGGTGTTATGAGTTATCTGTTTTGTATTGATTAACTTTTGTTATGCTCTCTGAATAATACTTCTCAGCCTCCCTTAGAAACTGACTTTGTGGATAATTATCGATTAATTCGGTGTAAAACTCAATTACTGTTGTATATCGTTCTTTCTGTAAGCTGGGCAAACTTTGCGTGGCCAGTTTAAATTGAGCTTCCACCTTTAAAAAAGCCACCTCTTCAAGGTAATGAGAATCGGGGAAACTTTCTCTAAACGAATCAAATGCAATAATCGCTGCCTTGTACCTTTTTATTTTGAGATAAAGTTTCGCGTTTTCAAAATTCTTTTGCTCCAGTTTTTCCTGACTTTCTATAATTACCTTACTCGCCTGATCAACAAACTCGCTACCGGGAAATTGATTAATAAATGTCTGCATGGCAGCCATCGCCTCAATGCCGCTGGTTTGATCCAGGTTATACTCAGGGGAAGCTGCATACAACGAATAGGCATACATAAAATGTGCTTCTTCTGCCTTAGCACTACGTCCATATGTTTCGTAAAAAGATTTAAACTGAGCCGATGCCAGCAAATAAGTCCTTTCATAATATTGACAATAGGCGAGCGAAAACTCCACATTTTCCCCTTCGGGCAAACCCCTCACTACCGGGCGAATTTGCTCGAATAACAGGGCGGCATGGTAATAGTCTTCCTTCTCGTAATAGTTTTGAGCGGCTTCGTACTTCACCCTCCAGTCTTGACTCTTCTCAATTTTCCGGAATTTGCTGCAAGATGCTCCTAAACCAACGATACCTGCCAATAAGCAGTAAAACAACAATTCTCTAACCCGCATAAGCCTGCAAATATACGACACTGGCAGGAATTCACAATCTGCTGGTGTTCTCCTACAACCTTTAATTAGGGGTGAAAATTGTTTATTTCCTCACTATTAATTTCCGGGTCAACACACCGTCATTGTCCAAATAGAGGGTATAGAAATAAACTCCTGGCGCCAGGTCTTGCGCAAACAGCTTTACACTGGTCTCAAAAGCAGGTAACTCATAGTCACCCATAGGCATGCCCAAAATGTTATGAATGACCACATTGGCCTTTAAAGCATCGTTGATAAGGCGGTATTCAATGAATGCATAGTCAGAAACAGGGTTGGGATATACATCGTGGATGATAATGTCTTTGGATTGGAAGACCATTGATTTTTCCTTCCTTTCTTCCACAAATACGTTCACATTGTGCTCTAGCGCCTCAGTAAGATGCCCCCGATTGAAGATTTCAAATTTTAAATTGGTCTGACCCGTCACCAACCCGGTTTCAAGTGTGTAATAAAGCCCACTTATTGTTTGGCCGGGTTCTATTCTTTTGGAGAATTCGTCCATTCCGGGCTCTAAACAGTTGTCATCAAGGCAAAAATAGCCCTTTTGAGTACCCCCCAGGTCGCCTTGTACTTTACGAATGATGTAGAATTGAGCTTTGTCAGTAGTGTTTTTTATCCGAAGTGGAATTTTCAAAACCTGACTCAGTTGCGTCTGGTAGCTGGTTTCCGCCTTGTTGACAAGTTCAGGCCGTTGCGCCAGCACATTCAAGCTGCACAGTATCACAAACGCTATAGTCAACCTCAATCTCATAAGGACACACTGATTCAAGTGATAATTTAATCGAATTGAGGTTTTTCTCCTAAATAATTGATAAAAAAATGACCTACGGAAACAATTTATCCCCCAACTTGTGCGTTACGGCTCCGTTTTGGATTTGACTACATCGCTTTTCTCAGGCTTTTCCTCAACACGCCAGGTAAAACCGCGCAATTTTTTGTCATCTTCTTTTAGCTCGGAAGGGGGAATAAAGGAGGCATCGGGCTGGATGTAAAAACTAATATTGTTCACCTTTCCCTCCTTGAAGTTGATTTTCATGTTGCTGCAGACGATTTTATTCATTCCCATCATGATCGACTGTGGTTTTTTGGATGCAATACTGTCTGGAGTGTCCTCCTGTTCCATTTCTTGTAGCGCGAAGTATACACTTTCACCATTACCCTCCACATCTACATGGTTGATGGCTTTGTCCTGAAAGATGGCCGTCATCTTTCGCCCCTTTATTTGATTGAAATGGAGTAACGTGTCTTGCGAGACGACAAAAGAGTTGTCAATCATAAAAATACGATCGATGGTTTTGTTGGAGATCAGCATTCTGATAGAGTCTGCGGTCATTTGGTTCTCATCTGTCCACAATACAGGGTCGTTGAAGAAGTAGAGTGTGGAATCGTGCGCCACATACACCAGAGAGTCTGCCTTTCCCTGCAAATCAGCCTTAAAAATTTTTACATTATTATAAGCCAGCAACTTCTTTTTCATCGGATCAGGGCTTTCAATGGATACCAATGTGTCAGCGGACATAAAGAGGGTGTCTGTCTGGTCTGTGATTTTGGCCAAATAGGCGTTGCCATATACTTTGGTAATGCCTTTGCCGCGATCGTAGTCGCCATCATCTCCATAGATGATCATGTTTTCTTCTTTTGAAGTCATCACTACGTTGCCTTTGGCCTTGTAAGTTTTCTTTAAGTCGTTGAGAAAGTACTGGTCTCCTTTCAATTTGTAGGTCGGTGTTTCAATCTCGCCAGAGTTGAGAGAGGATAACTTTTTATTGGTGTCATAAAATCCATTTTCATATACGGCCACACCTCCTTCTTTATCGGTAATGGTGGTGCGGTCGCGGAAGAAGATGACTTTTGTTTTGGAGTTGTACTGCAGTGTATCCGACTTCATGGTGTACTCTTCGTTTACACCTACCACATCTCTTTTAAAGGAAGCCATATTGGTATTGATATCGTAATAACCTTTTTTGCTGGTGAGCACGTTGGTGCTGTCTACCAGTTTGCCACCGTTAAAATATCGCGCTTCATTTTGATTGCGGTAGTAGTCGAGGTAATCGGTATAAAGTGTGGCCAGCCCCAGCTTGGTAAACACTACATTATTTCTAAGGTGTGCGATTTTCTTATCCCCATCATAAGACAGCCCGCGGGAAGTCACATCAATAGAGTCGCCCTCGGTAATATGGATCTTGCCAAAGGCTTCCACCCTGTTTTCCGACTTGAAATAATGGGCTGAGTCGCAATAGATCGTGGTCTTGTTCTGAACAAAAATAACGTCACCTACCAGCCTGTCGTACCGTTTGCCATCTTTTACGCTACCATACAGGTTATCTGCACGCTTTAGTTTCACCCTGCGCTGACTCAGTGCTTCGGTAGAAACAAGGAGTAAAAGAAGTAATACAATAAATAAGGAGTTCCGCATCATCATTTCAACCCGTAAAAATAGATAAAAGTTATCTTTGTCTGATGCAGCGTCAATTTGAAGACCATATCACCCGCCTGTGCCCCTCCGAACTGCAGATACTGCTTGCCGTAAGCGGAGGAGTAGACTCGATGGTAATGCTTCATTTGTTTCATAAAGCCGGATATACGGTAAGTGTGGCTCATTGCAACTTTCAGCTGCGCGGTGATGCCTCCGATGAAGATGAACGCTTTGTACAACAAGCGTGTGCACAATTGAAAGTTCCGTTTCATGGTAAGCGATTTGAGACCAACAATTATGCCGCAGCCAACGGATACTCTATTCAAATGGCGGCCCGTGAATTGCGCTATGCATGGTTCAGCATGTTGATGCAAGAACTGTCGTACCCACTGCTGGCCACCGCGCACCATCTGAATGACAATCTTGAAACGACCCTACTCAATTTTGTAAGGGGAACGGGTATCAGTGGAATGAAGGGCATTCCTGAGAAAAGCAACAACATCATCAGACCTTTACTGATGTTTACTAAAAACGAATTGGTCAGCTATGCGAATAGTAATAAAATCACATGGCGCGAGGATGTATCCAATGAAACTGACGATTATGACCGCAACCTCTTGCGCCATCAGGTAATTCCCAAGCTACAGGAACTCAACCCAGCCCTGGAACAGACCTTTAAGCTGACTAACCAGCGACTACAAGGGGCAACAGCAGTATTCCAACTGGGTCTTCATCACTTGCGGCAGCAATTTGTGACAGAAGAAAAGGACAGAACGACCATCAGCACTGAACTACTGCAACATATTTCCTTTCCTGAAGTGGTGCTGTGGGAATTGTTGAAAGATTATGGATTCAATCATACCCAATGTGCCGATGCGGTAGCAGCCGCAGCCCAATCGGGTAAAATATTTTTGTCATCGAGCCACCAGTTGACCATCGACAGAAAAGTATGGATAGTAGCCCCTATTTCAAATCAAATGACTGCCCTGGAGGTAAAACAAAACGACAGCAAAGTGACCTTTGGGGCGCTTACCATGACCATTGAAAGAAGCGGGGATAGCACCTTTTCGGATGATGCCAATGAAGCCAAATTGGATGCTTCCAAAATTACTTTTCCTCTAATCTGGAGAAGATGGGCAGAGGGGGATACCTTCACCCCGTTGGGGATGAAACAAAAGAAAAAACTCAGCGACTTTTTCATTGATGCCAAAGTGTCCCGGACAGACAAAGGCATGGCCACAGTGCTGGAAACCAACGGGGAGATCATTTGGGTAGTGGGTTATCGCATCAACGACCGGTACAAAATCACCCATCAGACTAAGAACGTACTACTATTCCGGGTGCAGTCATATTTATGACCAATATCCTTTTTCATTGCCAACCCGATTGATAAATTTGCAGCCCCTTGATGAATTGTTTAAATCTAAATTGAATATGAAAATTACCGTTGTAGGAGCTGGAAACGTAGGCGCCACCTGTGCCGATGTATTGGCCACCCGTGAGATTGCCAATGAAATTGTACTTGTAGACATAAAAGAAGGACTTGCCGAAGGAAAGGCACTTGACATTTGGCAAAAAGCGCCTATTAATCAGTACGACAGCCGCACGATTGGCTCTACCAACGATTATTCTAAATCTGCCGGATCGGATGTGGTGGTGATCACCTCAGGCCTTCCGCGCAAGCCGGGCATGAGCCGTGACGACTTAATCGGAACCAACGCGGGTATTGTAAAGTCGGTAACCGAAAATGTTGTAAAACATTCTCCCGAGGCTGTTATTATTATCGTGTCCAATCCTTTGGACGTAATGACTTACCAGGCACACCTTACCTCTAAATTTCCAAGAACAAGAGTAATGGGTATGGCCGGTATTCTGGATACCGCTCGCTACCGCGCGTTTCTTGCGGAGGCGTTGAACATTTCCCCTAAGGAAATTCACGCCGTGCTATTGGGTGGTCATGGCGATACCATGGTGCCATTGCCAAGATATACAACGGTTGCTGGCATTCCGGTAACGGAATTAATTGCTAAGGATAAACTGGACGCGATTATAGAAAGAACCAAAAAAGGTGGAGGTGAACTGGTGAAACTGATGGGCACCAGTGCATGGTATGCTCCTGGAGCAGCCGCAGCACAAATGGCAGAAGCTATTGTGAAAGACCAGAAAAGAATTTTCCCGGTGTGTGTGAAGTTGGATGGCGAGTACGGTATCAACGACTGTTACTTGGGCGTGCCTGTCGTGTTGGGTAAAAAAGGCATCGAGAAAATTATTGAGTTAGATCTGAACACAGAAGAAAAAGCCATGCTAGAAACCAGCCGCCAGCACGTGAAGGAAGTAATGGAAGTACTGGAGAAATTGGGATAAAAACGGTTGCCAGTTGCTGATAGGTCGGTTACCAGTTATCAGCCCGTGATCGGGAACGTTGGGTAGGTAAATCTAATAACTAACAAACATGAGCCTCGCACATCGCGGGGCTTTTGCTTTTCAGTATTAACGCGGAATTTACTTTCGTGTCCATGAGGTCAGGTCTTCCGACCTGACAGAACAACATGTATTTACAATCCAAAAAGAATTATAAGATAAACCACTCACTCCATCTGTCCTTACTAATAACTATAGACTATTTACTTAGAAGACTAAAGACGTGTACATCTGAATTTCAACGAACTGGAGCCGTGTGTCTTGTAATTCAAAATTATGGATCTAATTGCTTATCTTTGAATACACCTCCCTTGCCAATTGCTTCTATTTTATCAGAAAAGGGTTTTATCAGGAAAGGACTTCCCTTTTCCTTTCGCTTTTAATTTGTTAACCACCCAATAAATGAAAACGACAATTCCGGCAGCCCACCTCATTGAGCCACACAACAAAGCCTATAATCCCGTTGATAAAATCTTTCGCATGATCATGGGCAATTTTGCATCCATCTCTAATTCATGGCCAGGCGATTATGGCGCACCGAACAAGAAAAACGTGTTGGCAGCTCAACAGAAAAAATACGAGGCCTATTTTGAACACCTGGGACTGAAAGAAAATGCAGGAATGAAAATATATGAGATCGGTCCCGGGTGGGGGCCGTTTTCAAACTATTGTTTAGAACGCGGTGTTGCCGTCACTTCAGTTTGTCCTGCCAAATCGCAGTATGAATACCTGAAGCGATCCGGTCATGATGTGCATCGCACCATTTGGCAAGAGTTCACACCCGACAATGGCCCGTTTGATGCCATCGTGGTGATGGGATCTCCCGAGCATTTTGTTTCTCCAGCCGACCATGTGTCGGGCAATCAGGATAAAGTGTACAGGCAATTTTTTGATTATGCCTACGGATTGTTAAAACCTAACGGCCGCATCGGTGGACAATTCATGACTTTCAATGGAAGAGATGTGGATTATGCAAAATTTCAAGTGGAAAAAGATGGAGATGATGATGAGAGCCAAATGTATTATCACCTGGGGCTATTGACCTATCGCTATCCGGATGCATGGCTGCCACGCGATTTCAAACATTTCTTTTCCTGCGCCAAAGAAGGAGACTATAAAGTTATTAAGGTGGTAGATGGCAGAGCTCACTATGTGTGGACAATCCATTGCTGGACCAACACCTTTTATCAGTTATTTCCTATCACTAAGTGGTTTAAGGTGGCCACCCTGACCATAACCAGTTTGTTCGACAAAGATTTTGGTTACTGGGCACAAGCTTTTTGGAAACAATCCAACAGGATGTGCTTTGAGCGGGGTTGGATGGGACACGAATTTTTCTTTGTAGAGAAGGTCTAATCTCGCCTGGTTTGCACTAATCGCGTGCATGCGTCTCGCTTGTGCACTTCGTTTGTATAATTTCCGAAGGTAGCTGAACTACTAATACAACGACTATAAACTAAATCCTAATATTTCATGTTGTCCTTGTAATTCTCCTTTATATTGTTTATATTCTTAGAATGATGAATCGTATTTCACTCTTTTAGCGTTTCTAATAACTGCTTTCAGCTCAATAGAGCTTCCCTTTCCGTATAAACAACCTGGAAACCTGTCTTTTCAACACAAAAGACGGAATAATCAGGCTACGGAGTAAATATTTTAACAGCAACATTTACCAAAACAAAGACATGCGCCAACTAAAAATCACCAAAAGAATTACCAATCGTGAAACTCAATCACTAGATAAATACCTTTCCGAGATTGCAAAAATAAGCTTAATCTCAGCTGAGGAGGAAGTTAATTTGGCTCAGCGTATCAGACAAGGAGATCAGGTAGCCCTGCAAAAGCTGGTCAATGCCAATTTGCGTTTTGTCGTATCTGTTGCCAAACAATACCACCAGGTAGGTATGACTTTGAGTGACCTGATTAACGAAGGAAACATAGGTTTGATCAAAGCGGCTACGCGATTTGACGAGACCCGAGGATTTAAGTTTATTTCCTATGCGGTATGGTGGATTCGCCAATGTATACTTCAGGCCCTGGCTGAGCAATCTCGCATTGTAAGATTACCTATGAACAGAATTGGCTCGTTGAACAAAATCAATCAAACCTTTTCTGCACTGGAACAAAAGCACCAACGTGAGCCTACCAATGAAGAGTTGGGAGAGATGCTTGAAATAACACCCGAAAACGTTGGAAGTCTTTTATCTCACCGGGCACACAAAGTATCCATGGACGCCCCTTTGGGAAATGACGGTGATGGAGGTAACCTGATGGATGTTATGCCTGATGGAGATGCCATTTCTCCGGATGCCAGCTTAATGCAGGCATCATTAGCAGAGGAAATAGAAATTGCCCTCAGCACATTATCTGCCAGGGAGTCGCAAGTGCTTTCGATGTATTATGGACTTTCCGGAGGTCATAGTCTGTCGCTGCATGACATCAGCAATGAATTTGATCTGACCACCGAGCGCGTGCGCCAGATAAAAGAAAAAGCTACGCGTAAATTGCGTAGAATCCCTACGCTGAATAAACTCAAAGCATATCTCGGGTAATCAGCAATTAATTATACCACAGAGTACACAAAGGAACGGCTTAGTGTACTCTGTGTGTATTTCTTTGTGCCCTTTTTGTTAAAGATCTGACTCTTCAATTAATAGTAAGAAAGAACTAGCTCGGAAGTTACTTCTGTACCCTCTCAAATTATCAATAATTTAAAATTGACATGTATTAGGACTCAATACTATTCCTTCCACCCCAAATACAACAGCTCTTTCCTTTCAATACCATTGCGAAGCGCTTGTTCAGTTGGCACTTCAGCAGCAAAAGCATTCGCTTCTGCCTTTAACCCAGATTTGTTGATGCGCAAGGGATAATCTTTTCCATATTTCCTTACATGGTCATCTTGCCCAAACAAGCGCTCACGCTCTTTGGAGTCTGTGATGGTATTATCTTCGAAGGTAGTGCCGGGGACTGGTGAAAAGAAAGGCACTTGCATAAGTGCCCACCCACCCGGTTTTAACACCCGATGGATTTCTCTCATGGCTTTAATGTCGTCCGCTACATGTTCGAGCACATGGTTGCAGAGCACTACGTCAAAGTGGTTATCTTCAAAGGGCATTTCGTGTATATCCATCTTTACTTTGGCTAATGGCGATTCTAAATCAGCCGTGATATAACCCTCACCATGTTGGACTTCGAAGCGTTTTATAAAACACGCCTCTGGTGCAATGTGCAAGACGTTGAGTGAAATAGAAAAGAAATTCGTTTTCTCTTGCAGGAAGAGCCAGATCAATCTGTGTCTTTCCAACGACTGACAATGGGGACATAACGCGTTGGGTCTTGGGTTAATTCTTCCGTAAGGCAGGAAACTGCGATAGTGATGATTACAAATAGGGCAGGTAACATTGTTGCCCGAATAAAAAAAGCCTAATACCTTAAGCCCTACACCACTAAAATGTTGTAAGTATTTGCGCGGAACGAAACGAATTAAAATAGAGATGATCCTTTTCACTCTATAAGCCCGTGTAGTTAAAGGGAGTGATGTCTTTCAATCGCTTTTTTACCTCCTCTTTCACTTCCAAAGATTCTACGAAAGTGTGAATGCTTTCTTTGGTGATCTTGCTGTTCTTGCGGGTGAGGTCTTTTAATGCCTCATAGGGATTGGGGTACCCTTCCTTTCGCAGAATAGTTTGTATCGCCTCGGCCACTACAGCCCAGTTCTCTTCCAGGTCCTGATCAATGGCCACTTTATTTAACTCTAATTTGTTGATGCCTCTGCCCAGAGAGTGGAGAGCCAGGAAGCTATGCGCCATAGGCACTCCGATATTCCTTATCACGGTAGAGTCAGTAAGGTCGCGTTGTAATCTTGAGATGGGCAACTTGGCTGACAAGTGCTCAAAGAGTGCATTGGCTAATCCAAGATTGCCTTCCGCATTTTCAAAATCAATCGGGTTGACTTTATGTGGCATAGCAGAAGAACCTACTTCACCCTCCTTTATCTTTTGTTTGAAATAATTCATTGCTACGTACTGCCATACATCACGGCTATAATCAATCAATATGGTGTTGATTCGTTTGAGATTGTCAAACAGTGCAGCCATGTTATCATAATGTTCTATCTGGGTGGTAGGATGACTCCTTTCCAACTTCAGGTAATTGGCAACGAAGCGATTGCCAAAGTCCAGCCAGTCGATGTCGGGATAAGCTACGTGGTGCGCGTTAAAATTTCCTGTGGCACCACCAAACTTGGCACTGTGTGGAATCCTGTGCAGTTGAGTAAGTTGATTTTTTAACCTGACAACAAACACGTCCATCTCTTTGCCTAACCGGGTAGGGGAAGCAGGCTGGCCATGCGTTCTTGCCAGCATGGATACGTCTTTCCAGGCAATGACTTGTCCTTCTAATAATTTAATAGTGTTGATGAGCTGGGGTAAGAATTCTGTTTCCAGAAATTCTTTCAACAACAGGGGTGTTGCCGTATTGTTAACATCCTGAGAGGTAAGGCCAAAGTGAATAAACTCTTTGTGGGCATCAAGTCCAAGCTTATCAAATTCTTGCTTAATAAAATACTCCACCGCTTTTACATCGTGATTGGTCGTTTCTTCAATACGCTTGATTTCCAGCGCATTGTCATCATTAAAATTTTTATAAATCGACCGTATTGCCTCTATTTTATTTCTTGGGAAAGAGGCCAATTCGGGTAGGTCATTTTCGCACAATGCAATAAAGTACTCTATTTCTACCAGCACACGGTACTTCATCAGACCCTGCTCAGAGAAATACTTGCCTAAGGGAGCCGTGGTGCCTGCATATCTGCCATCGATGGGGGATATGGCTTTAAGGGATTGTATGGACATTCTTAATTATAGAGTAAGGAGCAAATTTACAAATTTTACCACTAAGCGAGAGTTATTCCAGTGGTAAAGGATTACAGGATATCTTTTATTTCTTTACGAAAATGAAGCTATTCTACTTTGCGCTCACATCTTGTATTATCCTTGCTTCACTCCGAGCAGAGGCACAAAACCTCCCCGGAACGGAGTTTCATATCAGGAAGGGCAAAGGAACCATTCAGATGGATGGGGCATTGACAGAAGAGGATTGGTTGGCAAGTGATGTGGCTACAGGATTTTTTATGAACACTCCGTTCGATTCCATTCCACCGCAAAAGGAAACAGAAGTACGAATGACTTTTGACGATGATAATTTGTATTTGGGATTCACCGCATTCGATGATAATAAAGAGGTGCTCATCCAATCGTTGCGAAGGGATTTTGAATTTGGAAACAATGATAATATAGGTTTCTATGTAGATACCTATAATGATAAAACCAATGGATTCTTTTTTAATGTTAATCCATTGGGTGTACAAAGAGAAGGGCTTATGTCATCAGGTGGGAATGACCCAGGCGACTACTCCTCTTTTTGGGACAACAAGTGGTACACCGCTGCCGCGCAATATGATGACCGCTGGGTGGTAGAAGTAGCCATTCCTTTTAAGTCCATCCGATACAATGATGGGGTATGGAATTTTAATGTTTTGCGCAATGATGCCAAGCGCAACGAAAGATCAAACTGGATTGAAACGCCATTACAATACTTTCCCAGTGCGTTTACTTTTTCAGGAAGGATGATTTGGGATGACCCTCCGCCCAAGCCGGGAATGAATATTTCCATTATCCCTTACCTGTCGGGATCGGCAGTAAAAGACAATGAGGCCGGTACCCCATCAGAATATGACCCGGGTGTAGGCTTCGATGCAAAGATTGCAGTGACACCAAGCCTCAATCTGGATATGACCGTCAATCCTGACTTTTCGCAGGTGGAGGTGGATCAGCAGGTAATCAATCTCACGCAATTTGAATTTGGTTTTCCTGAAAGGAGACAATTCTTTTTAGAAAACAACGATTTATTTGAGCAACCAGGCTTCCCTGACACCCGGCCGTTTTTTTCCAGACGAATAGGATTAGTACGGGATTCATCAGGGGCCCTTCAAAAGGTGCCGATACAATACGGTGCCCGGCTCAGTGGTAAGCTGGGATCTAAATGGCGAGTGGGACTGATGAATATGCAAACGGATGATAAGCCTGCATTAGGATTGCCTAAGCAAAACTATACCGTGGGGGTTGTTCAACGGAACATTGGTCTTTCTAATATTGGTTTTGTGATGGTGAACAAAGAGTCGTTGGGTGTTTCTGGTTATGACCCAACTACTTTCTATCATGAAAGCCTGGTGAAAGAAAATGTGGTGGGTACGGATACAACAAAAACATTAAGCCGATACAACAGGGTGTTTGGCGTTGATTTTAATTTAAGAGGATTAAAAAATAAATTACGAGGAGACATGTACTACCATCAGTCCATTGATGCCGGAGTAAGAGATGAGAACTATTCTTTTGGAACTTTTCTGGGGTACTATGGCAGAAATATAAGTATACTGTTGGCACAAAACGGAGCTGGAGAAAACTTCAATGCCGAGGCAGGGTTTGTCCCCAAGTTGGGCGTATTCTCAGGATATTATTCCGGCTTTAGCCGCGTGGAGGGCAGGTTATTCCCCAAAAGCAACAAAATATCCAATATGGGTCCCTTTGCTGAACTGAATTTTACCAATATTTCCGGGTGGCGGAACAGAGATAAAAATGTGAAAGTGGGATACTCCATCAGTTTTTTTAATACAGCGACTTTAGAGGCAAGCGGGGAGAAGAATTTTCAGCAGCTTACCCGTGATTTCAATCCCGTTGACTCTAAAACATACGATAGTTTTCTTAAAGGTGATTCTTATGATTGGAATAGGGCTTCCATCAGCTATTCCTCCGATCAGCGGCCACGCCTTACCTATAAGATTGGAGGAAGCGTGGGATCCTTTTATAATGGAACCAATAATAACGTAAATGGCCAGCTGAAGTACCGGTTTCAGCCTTATGGAAGCTTTTCTGTTCAATTTGATTACAATGACATCAACCTGCCGGGTAATTATGGTAAGAAAGAATTATTCCTGATTAGCCCTAAGCTGGACATTACTTTTACACAAAAGCTGTTTTTAACGGCATTTGCACAGTACAACGATCTTTCTGAGAATGTAAACCTGAATACTAGATTTCAATGGAGATTTAAACCAGCTTCAGATTTTTTTGTTGTATACACAGAGAACTACTTGTCCAGCAATTTTGTCAATAAGAACAGGGCATTAGTACTCAAGTGGACTTACTGGTTTAATCTTTGAAATGGGTGCAGTAATGGCATCTTTAAACTATTTTTGTCCTGTAGTTTTGTTAGACTTGATTGATGTATAATGGCATTTGGGTTATTTAAGAAAAAGGAAAAAAAACAGGAGGGAGGTTATGGACCCCACTACCATGATCTGACCGTAAGCGATATTATTGAAGAAACCAAGGATGCGATTACGATCGTCTTTGATCATCCTGCCGAAAAGAAAATAACCTACCGGCCGGGACAATTTCTCACACTCATTGTACCGGTAGGGGGTAAGGAGGTAAGAAGGGCTTATTCGCTGTGCTCCTCACCTTTTGTAGATGAATCGTTGGCCGTTACTGTAAAACGGGTGGATAACGGATTGATGTCCAATCACCTTCCAGATCATTTGAAGAAGGGAGATAAGGTAAAGGTCATGGAGCCGATGGGTCAGTTTGTTACCGAATTTGACAAATCCAACAAAAGACATCTAATCCTCTTCGCAGGAGGATCGGGAATTACTCCGATGATGTCCATTATCAAGAGTATTCTTAATCAAGAACCAGAAAGTATTCTGTCGTTGATTTACTGCAACAGGGACATTGATAGTATCATTTTCAAAGATCAACTGGAAAAAATACAGACTACCTTTGAAGGCAGGCTGCACATCATTCATGTGTTGGACAATGCACCAATGAATTGGCAGGGATACTCAGGACTCCTCAATGGAGAGATGCTGGCTAAATTGGTAGAACGCATTCCTGATTGGGGAATTGATAAAACTACTTACCTGATGTGTGGCCCGGAAGGGATGATGAAAAATGTAGATACCTTATTGGCGGCACGAAGTATTCCGAAAGAAAAAATATTCAAGGAAAGTTTTGTACAGGGCACAATTGATAAGGCATCTAAAAAAGAAGAAGTAGCCGTTGCCGATGAGGAATTAAAAACAAGAGTGGTGACCATCCGATATGATGGGGAAGAGTATAAGGTAGAGGTGCCACCCGATAAGTTCATCCTGGAGACGGCCCTGGATATGGGAATTGATCTTCCCTACTCTTGCCAAAGTGGGTTGTGTACAGCATGCAGAGGCAAAGCCTTGTCAGGAAAAGTAAAACTGGACGAAGAGGAGGGACTCTCTCAATCAGAAAGAGATGAAGGGTATGTGCTGACTTGTGTAGGTCACCCCCTCACAGATGATGTAGTGATTGAAATAGGATAACTATTCATTAATCCATTCCACCGCTTTGTTAAAAATCATAGCGGGATCATTTACCAATTCATCAGGTGTCAGTTGACCGCGTTGCTCAGTCTCAGTTCTGTCGGCCAAAAAAGCAACTGTAAGATACAGTACTGAACCATCAGAAAGCGAGAAGGTTTGATTTCCACCTGCTCTTCCACAAGTTTGAGGTCCAAAACTGCGCGTATTGGTCTTTCCGATAAAGGCAATGGCCACTGCCTCTGCTGCGTTAGTGGTGGCATGATCTACAAGAATAGCCACCTTGCTCTGGGGGCTTAATAACGTATAGGGAAAACTTACGGCTACTACTGCTTTATCGTCATAGTGTGCAGCACCATCATTATATCCAATTGCATTTTTTACATTATCACTGTCTACAAAATAACCTGCTGTGCCATTTCCTAATATTGGTCCTATTCCAGCCAGCATTGGCCACATATTACCTCCTGTGTTTCCGCGTAAGTCTATGATCCAACCTTTTAAATCCGCTTTGTCCTGAGCATTGATATCACCATGCATTTTTTCTGCGAAGATGGCAGCATTTACACCCGTGCTGCCAAACGAAGAAATTTTTATATAGCCGACACCATCAGGAACAGTTACTTCTGGTGCGGCAGTATCTGTGCAGGGCGTACTAAAAGTGAGGGGCTCTCCCAATCTGGTGATTAAAAAACTGGTCTGGTCATTGATCATTTCAAGCGCCAGAAGAACACTCTCTTTGGTATCATCAATGGTAGCAGCTGTAGTACCCTTTTGTTGAACGGCAAGTCGTAATGCACCCCAGTCAATTGACTTGCGGTTAACATGGTTTTGCTCCATATAATCCACCATCTGATTGAGGTACTCCTCTACGGTAGTTTGTTTGAAATAGGGCTCTTGCGTAGAGCATCCGAATTGAATCAACGCTATTACCAATATGCTTACAATCGATCTTTTCATGTTCTGTCTTCTAACTGGCAAAGCTAATTATTATTGCCTGGTTATTACTTCTGCAAGAAGGGGGATTTTAGCATTACTTCATTTTTTGTAGTGTAAATCCTGCCAGATCGAGTGCAGTTACTTCTCCAGCAGTATTGAGTTGGAAAAGGGCAGTCATATCACCATTCCACTTTTTTTCCATTGGGCCTTTGAAGGTGTCAAAGTTCCAGTGCGACAGCGTTGCCTTGTGCATGTTGTTAATATTCACTGATAAATTATTTCCATCAGTAGATACTTTCACTTCTCCCAGCAACTTATCTTGATAGGTTCCAGTGTAAGCAGATAGCGGTAGAGAAGGCTTTGTGTTTGCCACTCTTTTTTCATCTTGTGCTTTTTGAGCTGCTTTTCCTGCTTCAAAAAGCTGTGTATAAAGTTTTAGAAAATCGCTGCTCCAGTCGGTGGTGCCTCCAAGTGCAAAGAGGTCAAAGGCTTTGTACATAAGTGCATGGCGTACTTCTACGTGATCGGTATTTCCAAATACGTACACTGCAATCCTTTCTTCTGGTATCTGCCCGTGAATGGCAATAGACCCCGGAAGGCTTCCGGTATGGAAATTTAATTTTCTTCCTTTGTAATCTTGCTGGAACCACCCTAAACCATAGGAGGTGAAATTTGGTTTGGTGAGTTGAGCGGTAGGATAAAACTCTGATGAAGGAACCAGTGTTTGCACGCTAGTCATCTCCTCCCATGTTTTGGGTTGAACCAAACGACCACCCTCATATTTGCCGCTGTCTAACATGCTTTTTGTCCATTTACTGATGTCTTCAATAGAAGACCAAACTGATCCAGCGGGCCCAATGGCATCCGCACTCATGTCTTCGATCACTATGTTTTTGCCCTCCATTTTCATGTGTGGCTTTGTTCTGTTTGTGTTGGGAGCCGCGTTTAGTGTGGGATAGGTGTTGTTCATTCCCAGAGGACTGAAAATTCTTTCTTTAACAAATTCTTCCCAGGGTTTTCCGCTTACTTTTTCTATTACCTGACCGGCAGCGAGATAGAAAATGTTTTGATAGATAAAACTCGACCGAAAAGAATAACTTGGCTTCACCCATCGCATCCTCTCCAATATTTCTTCACTACTAATATCCATATAGCTCCATAAGAAATCGGTATTTCCTACACCACTGTTATGAAGAAAAAGGTCTTTAATTCTCATCTCTCGTGTTACATAGGGATCGTAGAGTTGAAACTCCGGCAGGTACTTTATAACAGGGTCGTTCCAATCCACCTTGCCTTCATCCACTAAGATGCCCATGCAAGTGGCCGTCATGGCTTTGGTGGTAGAAGCACAGGCAAATAAAGTGTTGTTGTCTACTGCATTGTTGGTATTCAACTCACGCAAACCATATGCTTTTTTGAATATCACTTCGTTGTCTTTGACAACGGTAATAGCCAGTCCTACAGCGTCCCATTGCTTTCTCGCATTTTCTACATAAGTGTCAAACTCCTTAAGCTGTTGAGTAAGTGCTTTTGACTGTGCAAAAGCAAAGTTTATAGTAAGAACACCACAGAATAGAAGCAGGCCAATTTTTTTCATAAGAGCTTGTTTTTAGAAAGATATAAAATCATATGTTAAAATACAGATCAACAAATTTCAATAACCCTATTGCCCTTTTTCGAGCGCTGATTTGTTCTTTTTTATTATTCTAAATATGGCCGGAATGGCTATCAATACCCAAATGACATTGATGAGCGCTGAAGGAAATGCACCATAATATACAGTGTTGGCGATGAGAAAAGCGGCACCGGTAAGATTGAGAATTTGAAACAGGAGAGAGCCAGAGTCTATCTTTTGGTAACTGTTTAATCCATAGGCGAGAATCACTTCCACCGATCCAATCCATCCAAGTATATCTATGAGTAATTTCATGTTACATAAATATGCAATTTTGACGGGGTGGTCAAATACGCGATTCAAATGTTGAGCTGTCAATTGTTAATCACAGTGAGTGTATACGCGATTCAATAATAATTTACTTTGATTTAGTTTTCCTAAATGATCAGAAATTATAAATGTGCTGGGTGGAGCAACCAATTTGACTAAATTTGCGCATCGATTTTTTACAATCCACACATTCATGAGTTCAGCACTATCTATTCCAAAAAGACCAGCACGCCAGTTTCTACCCGAAGATTTCACAGTAACCACCTGGGAGACTTTGAAACCTTATTTTGACAAGCTCATGGATATGGAGTTGTCTTCACTCGGTCAGCTAGAAAAATGGTTGAAGCACCGCAGTGAGTTAGAATCTGTTGTTTCTGAGGATGCAGGATGGAGATACATTCACATGACCTGCTTCACAGAAAATGAAGAGCATAGAAAGAGATATCAGGATTTTGTAGAAAACATTCAGCCACATATGTCACCCCTGTCGGATGCCCTTAACAAGAAATTGATGTCATGTGAATACATGAAATCCCTTGAAAAACAGGAAGGCTATGATATGATGGTGCGAAACATCAGAAAGGAAATTGAACTGTTCAGAGAGGCGAACATTCCATTGTTTACTGAGATCAACATGAAAACCCAGAAGTATGGGCAGATTTCTGGTGCGATGGCTGTTGAGATAGATGGAAAGGAGCTGACCATGCAGCAGGCAGGTGTGTTGCTAATGTCTACCGATAGAGAAAAAAGAGAAACAGTTTACAGAACAATTCTGGAAAGAAGACTTAAAGATAAAGAGACATTGGATCAATTGTTTTCGGAGTTGATCCAATTGCGAACCAAAGTGGCTTCCAATGCTGACTTTTCCAATTTTAGAGATTACATGTTTAAGTCTTATGGCCGTTTCGACTACACACCTGAAGACTGCTTTCAATTCCATGAAGCTATTCACTCTGCGGTAGTTCCTATTTTGGACAAGATGGCTCAGCGAAGAAAGGAAAAGTTGAGGGTATCTGCATTACGACCTTGGGATAAGGCTGTAGATCCTGAGGGGAGAGAGCCGCTAAAAGCATTTAAGGACGGAAAAGAACTTACAGAAAAAGCGATTACTGTATTTACAAAATTAGATCCTTATTTGGGCCAATGTCTCAGTATCATGCGTGAAATGGGACATCTGGATTTGGATTCCAGAAAAGGTAAAGCACCAGGTGGGTACAATTATCCTTTGGCTGAGATTGGCGTTCCGTTCATTTTTATGAACGCTACATCTACTCTGAGAGACATGACAACCATCATGCACGAGGGGGGACATGCTGTACACAACTTCCTTACCATGGATTTAGCGCTCAATGATTTTAAATCGCCTCCAATGGAAGTGGCCGAATTGGCCTCCATGTCCATGGAGCTGATTTCTATGGATCATTGGAATGTTTTCTTTGACAACGAAGCTGATTTAAAAAGAGCCAAGCTGGAGCACCTGGAAGATTTGATTGCTACCCTTCCCTGGGTGGCTACAATTGATAAGTACCAGCATTGGATATATGAAAACCCCGGACATACACCGGAGGAAAGAAAAGTGAACTGGAACAGAATTGTGGATGAATTCTCTGATAGTATTACAGACTGGAACGGACTTCAGGAGGGAAAAGACTACATGTGGCAGAAGCAGTTGCACTTATATGAAGTACCCTTTTACTACATAGAATATGGAATGGCTCAATTGGGAGCAATTGCGGTTTGGAGAAATTATAGAAAAGATCCGCAAAAGGGATTGCAGGGATACATGAATGCCTTAAGGTTAGGGTATATGAAAACGATCCCTGAAATTTATTCGGCAGCAGGTATTCGTTTCGACTTTAGTAAAGAATACATTAAGGAGTTAATGGAGTTTGTAAAGCAAGAAATCGATAAAATCTAGCCTCTTAGCTTGTCAAGAAGTCGGCTGAGTTGGTTGGCCTCGGCCTCAGTGAGGTTGCTCATTATGTTATCCAGGGAGGATACCTGAGCATCGGACTTCTTGAGTAATTCCAGGCCTTGTTCGCTTATTTTAATACTGGCAGCACGTTTGTCTTCCGGACTCTTATTTTTTACAATCAACTTCTTCAAAAGAAGACGATCCAACAGCCGGGAGACGTCAGAGTTTTTGTCCATCATTCTGGACTTTATTTCTGATCCTGATATTTGATTGGGATGCTGACCTCTTAGAATAGATAAGATATTAAACTGTTGTGAGGTAATGCCAAATTGAGAGAAGAAATCTTTATGTAGGTTGGCAAGCCAACCCGAGGTGTAGATGATGTTAATGGCAGCTTCCTGATAAATGTTTCTAAAACGAGATTGTTTTATTTCTTCTTTTATGTTCATAGTGAAATAAAAATAGGGAAGGAGCGCTATTTTAAAGAACCTTCCCTATAAAATATCTTTTAGACTTTGCTTAGCTGCAATTTACACTCAATCTCCACTTCATCCCCTACTACAAACTCTCCTGATTCTAGCTTGTTGCTCCATTTTAGGCCATACTCCTGACGGTTGAGTTTACCATTCAATTTAAAACCTGCCTTCATTTCCTTTCCGGTATTTATCGAGCCGCCATAATTCACATCAAAAACAACATCGTTGGTTACATCACGCATTGTAAGTTTGCCTTTTAGCTGATACTTGCTCCCTGTCTTCACCAAGTTCCCTTTGAAGGAAATAGTAGGGAATTTTTCAGCATTGAAAAAATCATCTGATCGCAAATGCCCGTCCCGTTTTTCATTTTCGGTATTAACTGACGCTACCTGAGCAATAAATTCCACTTCAGCTCCATTGAAATCTTCCGACTTAGCAGTCACCTTGCCTTCGAACTGTTTAAAATTCCCCTCGACTTCGGATATCATCATGTGAGTAACATTAAATCCTATCTTACTGTGTGCCTGATCGATCCTCCATGTGCCCTGTCCAAAAGCTAGGCTTACCAGGGTGCTTAATACGAGTATTGCTATTGTTCTTTTCATGGTTTAAATATTTTATTGTATAGTACAATGTAACTAAAACAATGTTTAAACATCTATAAATCCTGTTCTATCAAGATACGATATAGAATGTCAAAGATTAAACCAATAGGTAAGTTTTAGCACCAACGATCGGTATTTAGGCTGTCCTATCTGAAAAGACTCTCCATGCTCGAATGAGGAAGCAAAATAATTATCAGTATAAACGATGAAAAGGTCAGAAACAGGCTTGAATCTCCATTGCAGACGGGAATTTATATTCAAATTTTCAATCTGACTATTGTACTGTACGAAGGTAGTCCAAAAGACATTTTTGGTAAAAGTGAAATCAAACTTCGGCCCTATTAGAAAAATATCTGCGCTGGCATAGGGTTGCGGCAACCTGATTCGGTTATAAGAAAAATCCATAGACACCACCCCGTACGGTTGGTAACGGTATTTTATATCACCACCCAGGTTTAAACGGGTACCATTAAAGTATCCGCCCATTCGGGTGTTGAAGCCGTAGGAGATTTTTTTTCGTTCATTTGAATTGAACCAACCCATTATTACATTATTATGATAAGAAGTGCCTGCTGCCAGTTCCAATGACTCAGTTCGTGTAGGATCAAACGAATTAAAGAGGTAGACAAATTCTCGCCTGAGGCGTATATTAAAGTAGGTCATATTCGTAAACCTCATTTGATACATAAGATTGACGTCATAATCAGTTACACCATTTGTTTGATTCCTGTACAAATCGAAGTCAAACCCCGGACCATATTTTTGGATGATATTTGAGTTAGGGTAGAAGTTGTACCAGACGTTGGAGGAAGCGCGATGGTAATCTACCCGTCTTGCAAAGCCTACTTCTGGATTGTAGTTGGCACCTATGTTTTGCAAGCTGGTTCGTATTTCCCATTTCAATGTATTGTATTCGATGTCGGCACCTGAAGCAAAAGTAGAGTCCAGTTTAGATGCATCGAAGGAGCGATGGTAAAAGAACTTACCATTCCAATGGTTATTGGCAGTGGCCAGGTTGTAATCCAGTCCTATAATTCTATTGTAATCATTGGGAGACAATGTAAAAGAGCCATCCAAAGAGTCTTTGAATGCCTGCTTGTTTATGATGATCATTCCAATGTTGGATCTGGAAAATACTTTATGCTGGAAGGTGGCGACAGTGTAGTTATTAGATAGCAGGCCAATACTACGGTCTTGCTCTCCTTGCATATTTAAAACACCTACACGCAGATTATTATTGATCTTACCACTCAACCTTACTCCATATAGTATTTTGTTTTGCACGTTTTCTCCTGACGCAGTGTCTTCTGCAATGCCTATTCTCCGGGAAAAGAATGGCCGCATGCGGTCTACACCGAAATCAGAAAATAAGTCTGCGTTCTCAAGGAAAAATTGCCTGCGTTCAGGAAAGAAAATTTCAAATCGATCCAGATTGGTTACCTGTTGATCTACATCTACCTGAGAAAAATCCGGATTGACAGTAATATCCAGATTGAGGGCGGAGTTGAGCGCAATTTTGGCATCTCCTCCAAAACTGAGATTACCTTCTTGTGGGGTTCCTGCTTCAAAATCTCTTTGCTGGGCAGTGGCCATATAAGGGATCACTGAAATATTAGCTCCAGGTTTTTTTAGTGGGGTATCCCAAATCAATTCCCTGTTAAAGGCTAAAGCCGAAATACTGAAATTCTGTGGGATGGGTGACCAGGTAGACTTCTCTCCTGTTTGACTATCAATCCTAAAAAAATTGATATACCATGAACTGAGATCTTCTTTAAAACGAAGCGTTTTGAATGGTATCGCAAATTCTGCTGTCCAGTAACCTTCAAATTGTTTGGCTTCTGCATGCCATTTGTTGTCCCAATTCAATGAAAAGGAATTCCAACCACCCCCACCATTGGAAATAAGCCCCTCCCGCTGAACTCCGAAGGGATTTACACCAAAAATAAATGCATTGGTTCTGTCTTTGAAGGTGTCAAAAACCACAGAAATTCCATCATTGGCATCACCCTTAAAGTCCCTTCGAAGGGAGGGAGTAACGTATTTACCCGTTCCTCCGATGTTATTATACATTTTGGCCGCGATGTATATATTGTTATTATCATAGGCCATCCTAATTTCTGTGTTGATCTGTGAATAGGTGGTATCAGATGGGAAAAACTGTTTAAACTGATCTGCCACCTGCGCGTCTTGCCATACAGGCTCATCTAAATCACCATCTATTGTGATCCTCTCATCAGTTTTAAAGATACTTAGCCCTGGTTGTTGGGCAAATCCCACATGGCTTAATAAACTAACAAATAGGAAAAAAGCGACACGCACAGTACTCGGGTTAATTTCAAAGCCGCAATGATACAGCTGATTGCCCATAAGGAGCTGACTTTTATGATGAGTGGATGATCAGCAGGATTGACGCAAGCCGCTCACATAGAATGCGTTAAGTTAATCTGTGATGTAAAAATCAGAGACCATTTCATGATAAGGATGGGTGCGTTTTCCTTCTTCGTTAATCAAAATAAGTTCCCGTTCCTGATAAGCAACAGAACGATATGCAAACTCCAGTAATAGCCGCTCCACTGGTCTGGACTCCTTATGCCGAACACTCATTTTTTTATTACACAACAAATTAGCAGATGCAGCCATTTTAGTAAAAGCCACACCTTCTGAATGGGGAAGAATAAGACATAATCGTCCATCAGGGTGTAACAGTCGTTTACAACCTTCAATTATAGCAGAATGGGGTAATTCATCCGTATGACGTGAAAGATTTCTCTTTGGGTCGGGCGCCTTATGGCTATTGACGAAATAGGGTGGGTTTGAAACGATCAAATCGTACCTTAATGAAGTCGAAAAGTGCTGAAGTGATGAATGGGAAAGTTTGATTTTTTTGTTCCAGGCAGAGGCATTCACATTCTCCAGCGCCTGTTGGTAAGCATCAAAATCTATTTCTATAGCATCAATATGTACATTTTCTACTGATCGCTGTGCAAGCATTAAAGCAATCAATCCTGTTCCGGTGCCTATATCAAGTATATTTTGGGCTCCATTTATTTCTGTCCAGGAGCCTAACAGCACGCCATCTGTGCCTACCTTCATTGTAGACCGATCGTGTTGTATATAAAACTGCTTGAAATAGAACGCGTTGTCTGGGCCGTTTTTTCTGTGCATCTTTCTAAAATTGAAATAAAATTATAAAAATGACTTTTAAATCTGACCTCGAAATAGCTCAGGCTTCACAACTAAAGCCAATTGTTGAAATCGCTAAAAAACTCGGCATCAAGGAAGAGTACCTTGAACTCTATGGCAAGTATAAAGCTAAGTTACCTCTGGCTTTGACTGACGAAAAGAAAATCTCAAAGGCGAAGTTGGTGTTGGTAACTGCGATGACGCCTACACCAGCAGGTGAAGGGAAGACTACCACCTCTATCGGTTTGTGTGAAGGTCTGAATAAGCTCGGCAAAAAAACTACTGTTGTGATACGAGAGCCTTCACTGGGGCCTGTATTTGGAATGAAAGGTGGGGCGGCTGGCGGAGGATATTCCCAGGTGGTTCCTATGGAAGACATCAACCTCCATTTTACAGGTGACTTTGCGGCCATTGAGAAGGCAAATAATCTTTTGGCGGCCCTTATTGATAATGATATTCAAAAGCCAGATGGAGGAATGGGGATAGATCCCCGCACCGTGGAGTGGAAAAGAGTAATGGATATGAATGACAGGGCCCTTAGAAATATTGTAACTGGGTTGGGAGGAAAGAGTGGGGGAATGATCAGAGAAACCGGATTTAACATTACGGCTGCTTCCGAAATTATGGCCATACTATGTCTGGCTAAAAATCTAAATGATTTAAAAGAAAAAATAGGAAACATCTATATCGGAGATACTTATGAAAAGAAAGCCGTGTTTGCGAAAGACATCAAGGCGCAAGGGGCTGTCGCTTTACTTTTGAAGGAAGCCATAAAGCCGAATCTTGTCCAGACGCTGGAAGGAAATCCTGCCATTATTCATGGAGGACCTTTTGCCAACATAGCGCAAGGTGCCAACTCTATTATTGCAACCAGAATGGGAATGAGCCTTTCTGATTTTGTGGTAACCGAAGCTGGTTTTGGATCGGATTTAGGGGCTGAAAAATTTATTGATATTGTATCGGGTTATGGAGGGTTTTCTCCGCATGCGGTCGTATTGGTTGCCACCATTAGGGCACTGAAGTATCATGGTGGTGTGGAACGAGAAAAGTTGACTGAATCTAATCTGGAGGCAGTGAAAGCAGGTTTTGCCAATCTGGAAAAGCACATTGAAAACACAAAGATTTTTGGCTTGCCTGCAGTTATATCATTGAATAAATTTATTACCGACTCAGAGGAGGAGATCAACTGGGTGATGGAGAAATGTAAAACGTTAGGTGTGCAAATTGCGCTGGCAGAAGGATGGGAGAAGGGGGGAGAAGGAATGATGGAATTGGCGGAGAAGGTTGCGCATGCTGCAGAAGTATTTGATGGCAAATGTTGGCCAGTTTACCACTGGCAGGATAGTATACAGGAAAAAATAGAGGCGGTGGCTATTAAAATTTATGGAGCTAAAAATGTTGAATTTCTGCCAAAAGCCAGACAGAACCTGAATAAAATTGAAAGACTGGGACTAAGTGATAAACCGGTTTGCATTGCAAAAACCCAAAACTCCTTCTCTGATGACGCAAAGAAAAGGGGCAGGCCAAAAGATTTTACCATAACTGTGCGTGAGATAGAGATTGCAGCGGGTGCAGGATTTGTTATCCCAATAACGGGTGATATGCTGAGAATGCCGGGGCTTCCCTATGTGCCAGCCTCCATGGGTATGGATATTGATAACGATGGCAAAATTTCAGGGCTCTCCTGATGTAGGATAAACTATGAGCTTGTCTGTAAAACCAATTGAGATAACGAAAGTTAGTGAAGGCGGAAGCAAAGTAATACCAGACTTGATGGCGGTAGAAGAACCGCTTGAGATCAGAATTGGTTATGGCGCTTTGGGTGAAAGACAACAGAAAAGTTTATCAGTAACCATGCGTACGCCAGGCCATGATTATGAATTGGCTATTGGGTTTCTATTTACAGAAGGGATAATTGACGCCTATGATCAGGTAGAACTTATTAAGTATTGCGAAGATGCAGGCAGACAGGAGGAGAGAGAAAACGTAGTTAGGATTGAACTTAAGCCAGGAGTAAATTTTGATTTAAGTAAGCTACAGCGTAATTTTTATACTTCCTCCAGTTGTGGGGTATGTGGTAAGTCATCTATTGAAGCAGTTCATGTAACCTGCACACAAATTCAGGATAACATTAATATAGAAAGAAAGGTTATCCACGGATTGTCAGATAAATTAAGAGATGCCCAACAAATTTTTGAACATACGGGTGGCCTTCATGCGGTAGGACTATTTGATTTGAGTGGTAAACTATTGCTTACCCGCGAGGATGTGGGCAGGCACAATGCCATGGATAAAATCGTAGGGGCATGTTTGTTTAAAAATGTAATTCCATTATCCAAAACCATTCTGTTAGTTAGCGGTCGTGCGAGTTTTGAATTAGTTCAAAAAGGATTACGTGCAGGGGTTCCAATCATGGCTGCAGTTGGGGCTCCTTCCAGCTTGGCAGTTACTTTAGCGAAGGATTTAGGGATGACCTTATTGGGTTTTGTCCGAGGGGGCAGTTTTAATATATACTGCGGAGCGCAACGGATAGACTCAAAAAGACTGTAGCAGGGTTTATAGGCACTATTTTTAAAGTTTATTTTCATCGTCCATCGTGCTCATTAGCCTCTCACATCATTAAATGTTCTGGTAACAACAATGGTGGGCAGTTTTAATTTTCTTTGATTAAATTAGGCTTACTTAAACATTGAATGTGGAGCTGGGTATTGAGTGAAAATGAATTAAAGAAACCATGTCTGATAATCTGTCAAAATTAGCCGCTCGAAAAGGCCTTGAGAATCCCCTTTTTGAAAAATTGGTTACGATTTCTAAGGAGAAGCGAACCCCAAACCCGGAGGAAATGAGAGCCCTGGCCAAAGAATTTTTGGTGGGCAATGCCAATGTTCACGGCACTGTGAGTTTCTATGATTTTCTGAAAGCGGAAAACCAATCTAAAAAGGTATTTGTCTGCAATGGTAGCGCATGTTTGGTGGCTGGCACTCAGGATGACTTGAAAAAGAAGTTGGGTGCTCATTTTAAAGAGGAAGAAATTGGGCACATGTGCTGCCTTGGCAGGTGCCATGAAAATAGTGCCTACCATTATGAAGGGAAAAATTATTCAGGTAAGAGTGGATTAGCAATTGATGAAGTAATAAAAGGAAAGGGTGAAAACGGAGACATGTATCATGTGCAGTCCAATTTGAAAGACCCAATTCTGACCAACCCTTATCCGGAAGAAAAATCTTTTTTTGATTTTGTTAGAACTTGCCTGACAAGAGACAGGGATGAATTGCTCACAGAAATAAAAAAATCAAATGTGCGCGGTAGAGGCGGTGCGGGTTTTCCTATGGGCCTTAAATTGGAGTCGTGTAAGAATGTGCCAGGCGATCAAAAGTTTGTCGTGTGCAATGCGGATGAAGGTGATCCGGGAGCTTATTCTGATCGTTACTTGTTGGAAAAACAGCCTCATCTTCTGTTGTTCGGAATGTTGATGGCCGGGTACATTATCGGATCCAACAAGGGAGTGATTTATATAAGAGGAGAATACCCTGAGTCGATCACCGCAATTGATGAAGAAATTGAAAAGTGGGAGAAGAATGGACTCCTGGGGGAGAATATCAACGGAAGTGGAGTTGATTTTAGGTTTAAAATAATTGAAGGAGCAGGAGCATATATCTGTGGTGAAGAAACTGCCTTGTTGTCGTCTATTGAGGGGCAACGCCCCGAAGTAAGAGTAAGACCACCTTATCCAACTCAAGAAGGGTTGTTCAACCTACCTACAGTGGTAAACAATGTGGAAACAAGCGCTACGCTTTATTATATCCTGAAGCATGGGGGTGAACAATACGCATCATTGGGTACTGGAAAATCCACAGGCTCAAAGCTGGTGTGTCTCGATAGTTTCTTTAATAATCCGGGCATGTATGAAATTGAGATGGGAACACCGTTTTCGGTTGTTGTTAATGATTTTGGAAAGGGATTTAAAGAAAAAGTAAAAGCCATTCAGGTGGGAGGCCCGCTGGGAGGAATCGTTCCTGCAGAGAAGATCGATGATCTGACACTTGATTTTGAATCATTCGCCAGTAATGGATTTTTACTGGGGCATGCCGGTGTGGTGAGCATTCCTGAAGACTTTCCAATGATTGAGTATTTGGCACATCTTTTTGAATTTACAGCAGTGGAGTCGTGTGGTAAATGCTATCCATGCAGCATTGGTTCTGTTCGTGGAATGGAATTGATTAAAAAATCACAGAAGGAAGATTTTAAAATTGATCGTCAATTAATGGATGATTTGTTAGAGACATTGGAGATAGGGTCGCTATGTGCACTGGGTGGTGGCTTGCCACTGGGAATAAAGAATGCATTGAAGTATTTTGATAAAGAATTGAAAGCCTATTTTGCTTAAATGGGGTAAACAAAGAAGGTTATGAGTGAACAAAAAAACATTGCATATATCAACAATCAACCTTTTGAATTTGAAAAGGGTGAAATGATCTTAAAGTTCGTGAGAAGGGTAGAGGAGTCCATCAACGTACCTACACTATGTGATGCGCCCAATCTTAAGCCATTTGGTACGTGCCGGGTTTGTAGTGTAGACGTAGCCCTTGAAAAAAATGGCAAAGCAAAAACGATGGCTTCCTGTCACACTCCCGTAATGGCAAATTCTTACATCTACACGGATAGTGAAAGAATTACCCGGCTGAGAAGGAATATTCTTGAACTGGTGCTTACTGACTACCCTTTGGATCGCTTGTATGAGAATAAGTCAGGGAAAAATGAGTTGCAAAGTGTAGCTAATCAGTTGCGCATCACACCAGATGATATTCGGTACCCTTTGGGAAAAAATCATTTGGACAAAAAACCTGACAACTCACATGCCTATATGCGTGCGGATTTGTCCACTTGCATTAATTGCTATCGGTGCATAAGGGCTTGTGATGAGGTACAAGGTGAGATGGTATTAACAATGTCAGGACGTGGGTTTGATAACACCGTCACCATGGGTATGAATGAAGGATTCAAGGACTCTGATTGTGTGAGTTGTGGTGCCTGTGCTCAGGCATGCCCAACTTCTGCGATCACGGATATATTTAACTCTAAACAGACCGTACCGGATAAAGTAACCCGAACTGTTTGTACTTACTGTGGAGTGGGTTGCAACCTGGATGTAGCTACTGTAAAGGGAGAAATAAAATCCATTCTTGCTCCCTATGATGCAGAGGTAAATCAAGGGCACACTTGTTTAAAAGGACGATATGCCTTTCAGTTTTATAATCACGAAGATCGCTTGCGGAGCCCATTGATTAAACGCAACGGAGAATTTGAAAAGGCAACCTGGGATGAAGCTTACGATTTTATTGTAAACAAATTTACTGAAATTAAATCCAGCAATGGTTCTGATGCTATTGCCGGTATTTCCTGTGCCAGAGCAACCAACGAGGAAAATTATCTCATGCAGAAATTTATTCGTGCGGTGGTAGGAACCAACAACATTGATGGGTGCGCTCGTGTGTGCCACTCACCTACTGCTTTGGGTATGCAACGCACTTTTGGAACCGGTGCGGCCACCAACTCCATTAAGGACATAGCATTCACTGATTGTATCATGGTGATTGGAGCAAATCCCACCGATGCTCACCCAGTCACTGGCGCCAAGATCAAACAAAAGGCCATGAAGGGTACTCCTCTGATTGTTATTGATCCACGCAAAATTGAATTAGCGCGTTTTGCTACTTACCATCTACAACTTCGACCAGGAACCAATGTGGCTTTGCTCAATATGATGATGCATTATATTGTGAAAGAAGGTTTGGTGGATAAGGATTTCATTCAAAAAAGAACGGAAGGATTCGAAGTATTTAAAGAAAGTATCCTGAAGCTGAATATGGATGAATTGGAATCCATTACCGGTGTAGATAAGAATTTGGTAAGAGAAGCTGCAATGGCTTATGCCAAAGCAAAGAATGCCATGTCATTCCACGGGTTGGGAGTGACTGAACATTTCCAGGGAACCTTTACCGTTACACTCATAGCAGACCTTGCAATGATCACCGGAAACATAGGTAGGCCGGGTGTTGGTGTCAATCCTTTGCGTGGGCAAAACAATGTGCAGGGCATGGCAGACATGGGTGTGCAGCCCCATCAGGGTGCAGGATACCTGGCAGTGGACGATCCTAAGAATCATAGTTTATTCCAGGATTTTTACGGTGTGGATTTGCCTTTGCACGAAGGTTATAAAATTCCGGAAATGTTTGATGCGGCCATTGAGGGCAAGCTGAAAGGGCTGTGGATTATCGGGGAGGATGTAGTGCAAACAGATCCGAATACCAATCATGTGAAGAAGGCACTTTCCAATCTGGATATTCTCATAGTAAGTGAACTCTTTATGACGGAGACAGCTAAGATGGCCGATGTAATACTTCCTGCAGCCTCATTTCTGGAGAAAAGCGGAACATTTACCAATGGAGAAAGAAGAATCCAAAGAGTAAATGCGGTGGTAGATCCATTACCAGGTACTAGAGTGGATGGTCAAATTATCGTTGATATCATGAATAGGATGGGTTATAAACAACCTGACTATCATCCACGAACCGCATTGGAAGAAATTTCACAAATCGTTCCTTTCTTTAAAGGAGTTAAATGGGATGAACTGGGTGACAATGGAAAACAATGGCCTGTGCTGGAAGATGGAAAGGGAACAGAGATTATGCATAAGGATGTGTTTAAGATTGGAAAGGGTCAAATTATATTCCACCATTTTGAAGAATCCTCTGAAATTTTAGAGAACAGTGAATCGTTTCCATTTATTCTTACCACCAATCGTGAATTGGAACACTACAACTGTGGCGCGATGACACGTAGAACACCCAATGTGGAGATTCTTACGGAAGATATGTTGCTCATCAATAAACATGATGCTGAAGATAAGGGAATAAAAGATGGTGATATTGTATGCGTGAGCTCTGCAAGAGGTAAGGTGGATTTGAAAGCAAAAGTGACGAACGAAGTGAAACCAGGTGTACTTAGCACTACGTTTCACTTTCCGGAGGTACTAGTAAATATTCTCACGTCTGGTGTATCTGATTCTGAAGCCATGTGTCCCGAGTACAAGGTGGTGGCTGTAGATGTACGAAAAGCCCGCAAAGCAGGAATGAGAAAATTGGGTGAAGTTGAAGAGCGCAAAGTGCATGTTTGATACAAGTCACCAATTAGGGTTGATGTGAAGTTGCCGTACAGAGCTATTTCAAATTTAATACCTAAATCGTTATCTTTGTTATTCAAATTAGCAAGATGAGTGCAATTGAATTGAAAAAGAACCTTCATAAAATTGTTGATCGCATTGAGGATGAAAGGTTGCTTAGAACTATATGCAGCTTTCTGGAAGTAAGAGAGAAGTCGACTGATGGACAGATGTGGGATTCCCTGACTGAAAGTCAGAAAAGGGAAGTTCTTGAGGCATATGCAGAATCAGAAAATGATTCAAACCTAATTGAAGACAAGGATGTTTGGGAAGGCCTAAAATGAAACTAGTCTGGACTGAGAAAGCCAAAGCAAGAATGGCCGAAATCTTAGATCACATTGAACTAGAATTCGGTATCGCCTCCCGACAATCATTTAGAGAAAAGGCAAAAGACTTTACCAGGTTGCTAATCGAGTTTCCCGAAATTGGAACCTTGGAAATCAAAGACAAGAATTTGAGGGGTTTTCAACTGACTAAGCAAACAAGAATATTTTATCGTATAAAGAAAGATCAAATCGTTATTTTAACTTTTTTCGATTCAAGGCAAGACCCAAAGAAAAGGCCATTGTAGAGGTTTTTGTATTATTTTTTGGTTGGATCTGTGATACCAGCAGTGTATATACTGTAAGGTTTATAATTCAATTTCTATTAATTTCAATTCTAATCTTTTAGGCATGGTTGTACATCCTCGCATAATATTCTTTTTTACTATTCTCGTAATGGTAACCTTCGTTCCGGTTGCGGCTCAGCAGTTTGATGCTGAGAATTTCTCGAATCTAAAAATTCGCAATGTTGGGCCTGCCAATATGAGTGGGCGAATTACTGCTATTGATGTAGTGCAGTCCAATACTAAAATTATTTATCTGGGAGCAGCCTCTGGTGGTGTGTGGAAATCTGAAAATGGGGGAAGCGCCTGGGAAAGTATTTTTGACGAGAATCCCACTCAAAATATTGGTGCTATAGCGGTGCAACAAAATAATCCAAGCGTGGTATGGGTGGGTACCGGAGAAGGTAATCCACGCAACTCTATGAACCTTGGATTGGGGTTGTTCAAAAGTTTAGATGCGGGAACAACATGGGAAAACGTGGGATTGGAGAATTCTAAAGCCATTCATCGTATTCTTATCGATCCTCACAATCCCAATACTGTTTATGTGGGTGTGATGGGCGATCCATTTACTCCTGATAACAATAGGGGTGTTTATAAAACGATAGATGGAGGAAAAACTTGGAACAAGATTTTGTTCACCAACAGCCAATCTGGTGTAGGGGATATGGTGATGGATCCATTTAATCCCAATAAGATATTTGCTGCCATGTATGAGCATCATCGTACGCCCTACAGCTTTACTTCAGGGGGACCGGGTTCTGGTTTGTACCTCACTCATGACGGGGGCGAGACCTGGAAGAAATTAGGAGCTGAAAATGGATTGCCAAAAGGGGAAATGGGTCGGACGGGTATTGCCATTGCCAGGAGCAATCCAAATAGAGTATATGCCAAAGTGGAGGCTACCAAAAATGCTTTGTACAGAAGTGAAGATGGAGGACTTAGCTGGAAAATGATTAACGACAATCCACGGTTTACCAACAACCGACCTTTTTATTTTCAGGACATAGCGGTAGATCCGTTTGATGAGAATAGACTGTATAATATTTATCAGCCACTTTCAGTAAGTGAAGATGGAGGTAAAAGTTTTGATCCGGAGCCGATGATCCCTGCAGATGAAACAAAAGGGATACATGCAGACTTCCACGCTTTTTGGGTTGACCCCAACGATCCGACATTTTTTATTATTGGAGGTGATGGTGGTATTGGCATCACGCACGACAAAGGCAAGAGCTGGTATTTCCCTGAGAGTATACCAGTAGGGCAGTTTTATCACATCAATGTGGATAACGATATGCCCTACAATGTATACGGAGGACTTCAAGACAATGGAAACTGGTCTGGTCCGGGGTATGTGTGGAAACGTGGAGGGATAAGAACTTTGTATTGGCAGTATTTGGTAGGAGGTGATGGCTTTTACATTTCCCCTGATGCTGAAAATTCGAGATTTGGTTATGGCACATCACAAAACGGAAATCTCTACCGCTATGATAAACTAACCGGTTATTACCAAAGTATAATGCCTCCGGAGCCAGACCTTAAAACCAGGTTGCGGTTTAATTGGAATGCAGGATTTGCTCAAGACCTTACCAATAGTGCTACAGCATACTACGGAAGTCAATTCCTTCACAAGACAACAAACAAAGGAGCTACGTGGGAAATCATATCCCCTGACCTCACAACAAATAACCCTGAACACCAAAAGCAGGATTATGGTGGATTGACCATTGATGCATCAGGAGCAGAAATTTATAATTCTATTTTGAGCATAGCGCCCAGTAAATTGGATAATAAAATCATTTGGGTAGGAACGGATGATGGCAATGTGCAATTGACACAAAACGGAGGACAGACGTGGAGTAACCTTACAGCAAATATTAAAGGATTACCAAAGGAGAGTTGGATTGCGCAGATACAAGCATCCAGGTTTAATAAGGGCGAAGCATGGGTGGTAGCCAATAATTATAGAAAGGGGGATTTTAGTCCGTACCTGTACAGAACAAAGGACTTTGGAAAAACATGGCAACGTGTAGTTGATGGCACTAAAGTAAAGGGTTATGCACTTTCCTTAATGCAGGATACAGAAGAACCCAAACTTGTCTTTTTGGGCACTGAGAATGGATTGTGGATCAGCATAGATGAAGGGAAAAACTGGGAACAATTTCGAAATGGATTCCCTTCGGTATCCACTATGGATATGACCATTCAGGAACGTGAGTCCGCATTGATTGTGGGAACGTTTGGTCGCTCTATTTGGATTTTGGACGATCTAAACACTTTGAGGAAAGTAGCCGGGTCAGGAATTACAAAAGACCTTACCGTTTTTCCCGTCAATGAAACGGTTCAGGTAAAGGGACTTTTTATTAATCCACCCGGTAATATCTGGACAGGATTTCACACCACTTTTGAAGGAGAAAACAGACCTTTTGGAAGGGTTGAAATTCCATTCTATGTGAGAAATGTTTCAGAGATGGATAGCGCAAATGTGAAGGGACTGATTTATGATGGGAATAATAGATTGATTCAAACTATTTCGTCATCCCAACTTGATAAGGGGTTGAATTATATCACCTGGAAATTGGATGAAGACAAAGCCAGACTTCCAGGGGCTTACATGGGAGATGATCCAAAAGGGATTCCGGTAGTACCCGGCAGCTATAAGGTTGTGTTGAGTTATTTGGGCCAGAAAGATTCTACCGTGGTTAAGGTAATTCCTGATCCACGCTTTGATGATTTGACGGAAGTGGATGAATCCAATTATGAGATTTCGAAAAGATTGGATGTGGCTACAGCCAAATTGGCTAAGGAACTTGAGCGAATTAATGAAAGTGAAGGCATTGTTGATCAAATTCTTCAGCAAATAAAAGCTAATGCGACTGCAAGGGATGGCGAATTAGTGGAGGTTTCCGAAAAAATAAAGAAAGGGCTAAATGACTTAATGGATATGGCCCGGGCCCCCCGACCTAAAAAACAGGTGGGTGCCTGGAGTTCATTTGAGGTAACACCACAATCAAAACTTTCGGATGCACAACAAGCGTTAAGAGCACGTTTGTACAAACCATCGGTACAAGATGTTGAGAGAGTGGAGGTGGCAGAGCAACTGATCAATGAATTTGTAATAAAGTCTAATTCGTTTTTTGATAATGAATGGAAAACCTATCGCGACAAGGTGAAATCAGCAAATCTCAATTGGTTTAAAGAAAAATGATAGAGCTAAGCAGCAATAGGTTGATTGTATACCTTTCCTTCCCACTCCTCTAATCTTGGATTCATCATATAAAACCATAGGGGAGGAACAAGGGCGATAATGATCATGGTGGGATAGCCGAATGGCAGTTGCGGACTGTAATCATAATGATTTAATACCTGGTACCGCTTGATGGCGTTGGCGTGATGATCGGAATGTCGCTGTAATTGGAACAAAAAGAAATTACTCATCACATGGCTGGAGTTCCAGGAATGCAGGGGATTTACTCTTTCTGGTTTCCCGTTTTTTTCTTTTCTTAGAATGCCATAATGCTCTACATAGTTTACCAATTCTAATAGTGTAAAGGCAAAGAAGCTTTGGGCAAAAAAGAACAGCGGTATCAGCCAATTGATGGTGCCTGCTGGGCTAAAAATGAAAGTGAGTAGCACACAAAAAAGAATAGGGAGAAGGGCAAACCAAATCATCTGATTCTGCAAACTGAAGGCAGACAAACCTTTCCTTTTCAAACTTTCGATTTCCAGCTTCCAAGCATGGATGTATCCCAAAAATACAGAGCGCAACCAAAACAGATAAAAGGTTTCATTTTTTCGTGAGGTGGCTGGGTCCTCTAGAGTAGCCACCTGAACATGGTGCCCCCGGTTATGCTCAATGTAAAAATGCATGTAGCTGACCGTCATCAATAGCAGCTTACTATAAAATCTTTCCAGGGAGGACTTTTTGTGACCGAGTTCGTGGGCGACAGTAATCCCAATTCCGCCAGTTACTAATGAGAAGCTGATAATGAAACCTACCCACTCGTACCAAAAAGTAAGTGTGCCTGTGGAGACAACATAGGCTCCCCAGAAAACCATCCCCATCTGAAAGTAAGTCCAGATATAGGTGACGAAACGGTAATAAAACTCATTGCCTACAATTTTGGCTTTGTCACCTTCAATATTGGTAGAGTCTATTCCAATGAGCTGATCCACAAGCGGAAGGACAACAAAAGCAAAACCAACAGCCAGAAAATTCCACCAACCACCCATATAGTAGCCCAAGACTACCAGTGCGGGAACTTCAAAAGCATAAAAGAATTTAAGTTTTCTCAAAAGTAGTAAAATTTGCTGCTTACGAATTTAGGAGATTATTGGTGAAAACGCCAGTAGATTATACCGTTGGTTGCCTCATTGGCATCATGTATGTTTGGCATAATGACTTTCAACAACAAAAAAATAACTTTGTATTAATTAGATTATCTTTGTGGCGATATTGAGATTGGATGGATTGCCTCCCTTTGCTGCATGACCGCAGCATGTAAAATGTAAGGTGCTTCGTCTGGCCTTACATTTTTAGTTAAAAACACATATATGAAATCATTTGATGCCCTCGGTCTGTCCGAGGAAGTAGTGAAGACTATCACTGAGATGGGCTTTGAAACGCCAACCCCTATTCAGGAGCAGGCAATTCCCATACTTTTAAAAGGAGATACCGATCTTGTAGGATTGGCACAAACGGGTACTGGTAAAACAGCCGCCTTTGGACTTCCATTAATTGAATTGGTGGATTCCGGAAATAAGACTACCCAGGCACTCATTGTAGCACCTACCCGCGAGTTGAGCGTACAGATTACGAGTGACTTGGAAAACTTTAGTAAATCGATAAAGTCTCTGAACATTGTTACGGTTTATGGCGGTGCAAGTATTTCAGATCAAATTAGGAAGATAAAACGAGGAGCTAATATTATTGTGGCCACCCCGGGTCGATTGATCGATTTGATATCACGCAAAGTGGTAGATCTCACAGCTATTAAGTATCTCGTTCTTGATGAAGCGGATGAGATGCTTAACATGGGATTTAAGGAAGATATCGATGAAATACTTTCTACCACCCCGAAAGAGAAAACAGTATGGTTGTTTTCTGCTACCATGCCCAGAGAGGTAAGGACGATAGCAAAGAACTACATGAAAGATCCTGTGGAGCTTACCATGGATGTTCAGAAGACGGGAAATGAAAATATAGAGCATCAGTATTCTGTGGTAAGTGAGCGCGACAAGTACCTGGCGTTGAAACGCCATGTTGATTACAATCCTGGAATTTTTGGCGTTATTTTTTGTCGTACCAAAATAGACACCCAAAAGATTGCAGAGCATCTGATCAAAGACGGCTACAGTGCGGATGCATTGCACGGAGATTTATCGCAGATGCAGCGCGACCGGGTGATGCGAAGCTTTAAAAACAATGCGTTACAATTACTGGTTGCTACGGATGTAGCTGCCCGTGGTATTGATGTGAGTAACATTTCGCATGTTATCCATATGAATATGCCGGATGAGATGGAATTCTATACTCATCGCAGTGGACGAACTGCCAGGGCCGGGAAAAAAGGCATCTCGTTGGCAATTGTATCCAAGCGGGAGATAGGAAGAATACAGCAGATTGAGCGAACTATTAAAAGACGATTTACAAAGGTATCCGTTCCCACAGGCAATGAAGTGTGCCAAAAGAAACTGCTTGATTTGACTTACCGGGTGCGTGAAGTAGAGATCAATGAAAAGGAAATGGATTATTTTCTTCCGGAGGTATTTCATGAGCTACAAAACTTATCCAAAGAAGATATCATCAAGCGTTTTGCAGCGATTGAGTTCAACCGCTTTTTAGCGTATTACAGAGATGCACCAGATTTGAATCAAAATGCGCCAGAGCGTCATGCTGATGATCGCGCATCCATTTCGTCAAATGCTGACCGGGTTTTTATCAACGTAGGTAAGATGGATGGTTTGGATAAAGGTAGTCTCCTCGGTTTAATATGCGACTTTGGAGAATTGGATAAATCCCATATTGGAAAGATTGACATAAAGGGAGCCTACTCATTTTTTGAAGTAACCAAGAAGGAGACAGAGAAAGTCTTTAAAGGGTTTGAAGATGTAGAGGTGAGGGGACGGGCAGTACGCCTTGAATTGACAAGCCCCAAGAAGGAGAAGTATTCAGATAAGAAAAAGGAAAGGTTTTATGGGTCGAAGAACAAACCCAGAACCAGGAAAAGGTATTAATCGTACGCCATTCGGAATAAGGCTCGCTTTTCTCCGGTGTAATCTTTGTCAATTTCCTTGATGTAATCTTTATTCTTTTCTAGAAATGCATTGTAGCGTGAGGCTACCCGGTCATATTGTGACCGGTATTCACCCACCCGTTGTTCGCTCATTTTTACTTTATCTATAAGCCTTTGGGCGGCCATATTTTTAACGAACTCAGTGTCAGCTTCTGCGAGGCTCAGTATTTCAGAAACCAGGGAATTGGAGGCAAAATCGTATTCTTCTATCACATAGTTATTGGCCAGTGATTTTTGTGTGAAACGAATTCGGTCTAATTGATCCAATCTCTGTTCAAGGGTGACTAACTCCTTATCGTCAAATTCTTCTTTTTGGTGCATCATTTGAATCAAACCATGCATGGCTTTGGTTTTTTCTTTTTCATCCCAGACCATCACATTCCAGGCGTGCAACAAACTATCCTGAAGGATAAGATAAGTTTCTGTTAACGAGTCTATTTTAGTGAATGTGGTTTTCTGCTGTGTCGCTTGTTGTTTATTACAAGACAGTAACCAGATAAGGGACGTTATAAGGACTATGTAAGACGCTTTTTTGATCATTCGTTATTTGTTCCCGTACATACGAAATTCATTCAAAAATGTTAGAAATTACTCAAACCGGTTTAAATTGTTCAAAAGCTTCTTTGCAATTATTGCAATAGTAGATTGCCCGACACAAAGTTGGACCAAACGGATTTTTAAGGTCTGTATTGGTTTGGTTGCATCTGGGGCATTCAGCATTTTCCAGAATTTCAAGATCGGTGAATAGCTTGCTGTCAGGTGGGGGGGCGAGGCCATATTTTTTGAGAGCTGCCTTACCTTTTTCTGAAATAAGATCCGAACTCCATGGTTTTCTAAATGTAACTTCTACCTCAACTTCTTGCCCATGTTTTTGAAGTGTATCAATAATATCGTTTTTCATATAATCAATAGCCGGGCAGCCAACAAAGGTGGGGGTCATTTCTATTTTCACTTTGTCTCCGATAGAAACATTTGTAATCACCCCCAGGTCAACTAAGGAAAGAACAGGTATCTCCGGATCTTTGACTTCTTCGAGCCACTCATAAATCTTTTCTATGGTAATAGTTTCTGCCATTCTTATGAATAAGTAGTATCGACTGGTTCCACTACCATTCTGCAGTTGGATCAATATTGAACACCTCGCTCATTTCATCCAGTAACGGTTGCAAATGTTCTGTATGATTTCCTATACGCCCTCCATAATGGGGCGTTATGGTTTCCCATTTTGGAAGTTGTAATTGGGTTTGTGTAATGAGAGACTCTACTTTCTTTTTCCACTTTTCTTCCAAAGCTTTTTCTCCTTCAAATATCCCATCATTGATTAGGTCGCTTTCGTAGGGAGATGGCTCGAAAATACCAAGTGCATAAGGAAGGGCAAATTCCAGTGATTGTTGAAGCCTGCTAATACTTTCTTTTGTCGCTGTTCCTAATTGCTTTACCCAAATATTGGCGTGCATTGTATGATACCGCAATTCACCTCGCACTTTGGTTGCCAACTGTGCAAGTGGCTCAAAGGAGGATTGACCTAACATTTCAAAACGAAGTGCCTCTGCTGTATCGTAAAGAAAGTGCCGGATTAAACTGAAGTCGTATTCTGCATTGGGAAGTTCGGTGAAAACGGTATTGTGAAACTGATCTGCGGTTCTTGTAAAGGCAGTGGTGTCTGGATCTTGCTCACCGAGGTCGTTCAAAATAGTATACAACGCCAGACTATGCCCTATTTTATCCTGCGCCATAGAAGAGAAGGCAATATCCTCTTCCAGTAATGGACCAAAACCTGTCCATTCAGAATTTCGATGACCTAAAATAAGTTGGTCATCTGCCATTTTATAAAGAAGTTCTTTGATGGCTTCGTGATTCATTTTTGTTTATGAATTATAGTTGAAATCATTTTTTTGATGCATCGAGAAAAGTTTTTAGTTTTTCACCTCCCTTATAGGCTGCGGCATCTCTGAATTTTTTTTCAGGCAGTGTAAGCCATAGATCCAGGTCCTCTTGATTGGTAAACCTAATATCACTTGTGCGAATTGCCCAGATATTAAAAACCTGTTTTTCCGTTCTTAACTGTTTGCTGGCAAGCCAAAGCGCTTCATTTGGATTGGTCGCCTCTACTGTTCCCACATGCTGATGTTGTTTTCCGCGTTTGAACATGTGAAAAATTTCGTAAGAAGCTTTTTTGCCCTCTTGAGCAGCTTCACTCACATGGTCATATGCATCGTCATCACCTTCTGTTAAAACAGAGACATGAATATTTCTAGTTTCCGCTACATAAATAGAGACACAGGTAAACCTTCTGGTGAATGCTTCTTTGGCCAGAACATACGCCATTTCCAGATTAGGGGCATGAACGATTCCTTCATGTTGGAAAGGTTTATTTGCCTTTGGCTGTACAAATACCTGAAAGGTTCCAAACTGATCCAGAGGTACTTTTGGGGTGGTATTGGCACTACCTGTTTGAGGTAATCGGTTGACTCTTGGATCTAGGGATTTCAAAGGATAATTATTTATGTTTTTTAATGTTACAAGCCTTAAACAATGAATTCAATTGAGAAAGTTAGCTTCATCCTCCGACTTACAAAATGACTTTTGTCAGTCGGATTTACTGGCTAAGCCAGTGGAGTGAGGTATGCTGTTTTTGGAGTCCGTAAGGCTTCTCTCACCCATCGTCCCCTTTCTTCCGCAATTCTCCTTACTTCCAGCCTTTCTTTATTGCAGGGGCCATCGCCATTGATTACCCGTTTGAATTCTTCCCAGTCTGGTTCTGTATACATCCATCTTCCGGTCTCCGTATCTTTTTTAAGATTGGGGTCAGGAATGGTGAAGCCAAGTTCCCAAATTTTGGGCACGTACATGTCCAAAAATTGGTTTCTCATATCATCATTGGAACCCATTTTTACCTTCCACTTCATGAGTATTTCAGTGTGCACAGAAATTTTATCAGATGGCCCGAAGAAATGCATCATAGGTGGCCACCAGCGATTGAGCGCTTCCTGAAACATGTCTCTTTGTTTTTGAGTGCCAGAAGCAAGATAGATGACGCAATGATGTCCATATTTTAAATGGAATGATTCCTCTGCACAAATTCTATCAAGAGCCCTGCAATAAGGGCCATAGCTTCCCTTGGCATTCGCCAGCTGGTTAACAATTGCTCCGGCATCGACCAGCCAGGAAATGAAACAACAATCTGCCCAGGTAAAGGTGGGATAATTAAAAATGTTCGAATACTTGGACCTTCCGTTAATGAGGTCGTCTATCATTTCTTCACGCGACTTTCCCAAAGTTTCTGCAGCACTGTACAAAAGTTGACCGTGCCCCACCTCATCCTGCACTTTTGCCATTAAGGCCATTTTGCGCTTAAACCCAGGTGCCCTGGTAATCCAGGTCCCTTCCGGGAGGGCACCAATAATTTCGCTATGCGCATGCTGTTCAATCATTCTGATAAGCTGCTTTCTGTATAGCTTGGGCATCCAGTCTGAGGGCTCAATTTTTTCACCTCTGTCAATTCGCGCTTCGAATTCAGCTAATTGGATTGGATCTTCACCAGTATGCTCGTCAGGTTTTATTCCTTCGAATGTATTTCCGCCTCCGTACATAGGATATTATTTTTAAGTAAAAATAAAGTAAAATACGCCTAGATAATAGTTTTTAACTAACATCTGTTAGCCGTATTAACAATACAACAGGGATATCAGGCCTTTTGTTTCTTTAGGCCGTTGACGAGCATGTCGGAGAGTTGCTGACCAATATTGACTGAATCAATTTTTCCATCTGGATTGTACCATTGCGGCATCCAATTGAGAGACGAAAAGAGAGTCATTACCGAAAGTTTGGTATCAATATTCTCTTTGAATTCACCGTTTTTGGTTCCTTCTTCTATTATTGCTTTGAAGCGATTGATGTAATTGATGCGCAGAAGAAGAAAATCTCTCAGAAAAGGGCCACTCAGGTGTCGATGTTCATTCATGAACACAGCTGATGCCGTAAGGTCTTTGGCCATTACGCTTATATGGCCAATAATCCCCAGCCTTAGTTTTTCACTGGCAGAGACATTTTGCTTTTCCACATCTTCAAGGGACTTTCTGAATTCTGCCGCCATGTCAAAGCAGAGACTCCTCAGAATTTCTTCCTTAGATTTAATGTGTGAGTATAAACTCGCGGCTTCAATTCCAAGCTTTTGTGCTAAATCTCGCATGGAGGATGCCGCATAACCTTTTTCTCTGAACAATTCTGCCGCCATGCGGATGACCTGTTCTTTACGCGATAAATTCATTACAGCTTCCATATCAATCTACACCCGAAGATAATTAATTAAATTTGATAAAAGTTGAACTCTCATGAAATTCAGTTCTATCAAAGAATATTTCTATAAGCTTAATAACCTTTGCTACGTGATTACATTAATTCCTTTAGGGTTATTTATCTTTCTCTATTTGAAAATGCAAGAAGGAAAAATTTATGCCATCATTCAAGAGCAGCAATACCTATTGATTACACAAATTGCAGTTTTCGTTTTATGCGCTGTTATCCTAACGATCGTTCACTTGGGAGTAAAGAAAAAAATGAAGACCTATTCCCGCGAATTGGGGCTGGGTAACAAGATGACAAAGTATTTTTATTTGTCTCTAAATAGAATAGCCTTAGGAGCTTTTACCTCTGTGCTGGTGGCTGCCGGGCTTTTGATTACAGGAAGTGAAATATTCAGCGTTTACTTTTTGGGAATACTATTATGGATGGCTTACCAGTGGCCAACGCCAAAAAAAATGTGTGCTGAGTTGCAGCTGAAGGGGGATGAAAGGGAGATGATATTATATAAAAGAGAGTCCCTCTGAACAGAGGAACTCTCTTTAAAAATTTGATATTTAATTATTTTGCTAAAAGGTGACTCCAAAACTAAAGGCATTTAAAGCAGGGCCTTTTCCTTCACTAAACAATTCATTCATATCGTAATTGAAGAACAAGTCGACATCATTAAATCCTATCTGAAGGCGAGTTCCATAGCGAATGTTTTCAAGGAAATAATTGTCGTGGTTGCGCTCTCTTTTCTTATCTCCGCTTTCCTCAAATACCTGCTTGGTGTAACTGTCTATGCGATAACCTGCATATGGGCCGACACCTATTCTGAAAGAGTTGGCACCGCGACTGTCAAATAGCATCGGTTTTCTTCGGTTGCCTCCAAAATCAATGACAGGAATAAATGAAGCGTTGACATATGAGGCAGTAAGCTTACTTTTTTTATAGTTCAGGTCTCGCAGATCGGTTGAAAAGGTAACACCTGCATCGTCTTTGGTCATGATGGTTCGCTGATCTTCAAATTTGAAATTGTACCAACTTACTCCCACACCCCATTCCAGAAAGAATTTTCTTGCTAACCGTGTCCTTTGAATAGAATTGATACCTACATACCATGAACCGAATGGTTTGACTGTATAGAGGTCGTTGTTACTGTCTGGAAATTTACCATCAGTGAGTAAGTTATTTGTTCCAATATCAAAATTAATTGAAGATGTAGTCCGTCTGCCTCTGTAACTCCTATTCCTATGTTGCTCATTATTTCTGTAAGAGCGATCATTGCCTTCATAGGTTATCCATTCACTGTCATCGTTTCCATAGGTTCTGTTGGAGTCTTCATCCTCTGGCCACTCATAGGTGATTTCATCATCGTTATCATTGGTAACTGAGGGCTCAAGGTCATTGTCCAATAGATAGTCGGAAGGAGGAGTTGCTACATTCGACCTGTCTTCATTTTCCAGCTTTGTGATCATGTCATTCATCAAAGCCTGAAAGTCGTAGTACTTAAGCGTTTGTAGGTCATTCTTATGTATAGCAAAGATCACTTTACTGGATTCTCCTATTTTGATTACTACAGAATCTGGTGCAGAAGTTTGTGAAAATGCAAATGGGCTCATTCCTCCAATTATCAACAACAATACTATTATTTTCTTATTCATATTCTTATCTGTTATTCTTCTTGTCTTCTTTTTTAAAGTTGAGGGCAAAGAGATCTTCTTTGGCCTGGCGCAATCCACTGAGTGTACTTTCGCCTGTTCTTATATTGTTAGCAACATCAAGCACTTTTTGAAGTCCATTTTTCCTTTCAAAAGGCTGATCTATTTCTGGCACCTGTGAAGCCTTTTTGGTATATGATTTTAATTCATACACAATTATAATAGGCTTCGTTGTGGCTTCAATAGTAGTTGCTTCAATATCAGGATCACCTTGAAACGGATTACTATCCATCAGAGCTACCGACTCATTAGGTTCAGTTATCAAGTCTATACCTGGTTGCTCCATGTTTTCATTTTTATGTTTTTCGTTGTTCTGTGCAACCGGTGTTTTCGTTTTTTGAGCAGGAGTGATGGGAGTCTGTGCTGTTTTATTTTCCCCAAGATTTTTTGGTTCATCTACTTCCTTTTGAACAACCACAGGTTCTTTTGTTTTTAACTCGTTAGTTGTTACTTCTGCGATTTTTGCCGAAGTGTTGTCATTAGTATTATTATATAACCAGAATGCTGAAACCAAAAGCAAAAGTGCAGCGGCAGCCCTAAACCAGATTACTGCTTTATTTTTTTTTGAAGCACTTGAAGAAATTTTTACCCAGGCACCTGGTGAGGGCTCCACAGTATGGGACTCAAGTTTTTTCTTGAATAAATTGTCTATTTGATTACTCATAACCATTTGATTTTTTTGTCTCCACTTCCTTTTCCAACGCGTTCAATTTCTTTTTCAACAATACCCTGGCTCTGCTCAACTGAGATTTAGACGTGTTCTCACTTATCTCCAGTTGCTCAGCAATTTCTTTATGTGTGTACCCATCGATGGCATACAGGTTAAATACCATGCGATAACCTGTTGGAAGTTCTCCAACCATTCTTAATAAATCATCCGCCTCCAAATGATTTTCCAATTGACCAAAGTCTGGATTTTTATCTACTGCCTCTATTTCTGTTTCCAGATACATGTTTTTGTTTCTTCTTAAATAAGTCAGTGATTCGTTAACAACAATTCTTCGCAACCAACCTTCAAAACTTCCCTCTGCTTTAAACTGATCAATTCTTTCGAACACTTTTGTAAAAGCAACCACCAGTACATCTTCCGCTTCCATTTTTGATGGTACGTACCGACAGCATAAGGCATACATCTTTCCTGAATATTGTGCATACAAGGACTCCTGGGCACGCGAATCCTGCCTTTTGCATCCTTCAATCCACTCAGTTTCTTTAGCGCTGTAAATCTGGAGTCCCATTTAAAGTGTTTCAATAGCAAGATGCTGAACCTCACCCTGAGGTTGCATCCGCTCAATATTTATTTTAGTAGGTAGCCTGATAATTGATGGTAATCGGTAGCCATGCAAACTCTTTTTCCTTTATAATGATGGGGTTGATGGAGTTGTTTTGATCAAAACGATTGGCATATAGTCCGTTATCCTCCTTTACAAAAATGCTGTATTCTCCCGCTGGTAGGTGTAATGTAAAGGTACCGTCTTCCTGGGTGGTTACTATGGTTACGAGTTTGGTTTTGATACCTGAAAAAAACCCATCAGAAGACATGGTGACCTCCTTAATTGTTGTGAGTTCATAAACATGCAATTCTCGCTGTACCCCATAATTGGATGATTTCTTTGAACCGGGCCCTGGCATTTGATTTCCAGATGCCCAAAGCACTTGCCCTTTTATTCCTTGCCTGGGTTGCATGGAAGAACAGGCTGAAAGTAGGATGATAAGAAGGATTAAGAATTCCCTCATAACTTTCAATTTACTACATTATTGAGTGAATAACAATGTAGAAATTTTGTCAGCGGTGGGAGGAATAGTTGATGGTAATCGTAATCCATTCACTTTTGTTTTGCCCTAATGACACCGGGCTTAGATTGTCAGTTGCATCTTGTAAGTTACCATAGAATCCATTTTGATAGCGTACAAATACGGAGTACCTACCAGCAGGAAGTTTGGATTTGAAAGAACCATCCCACTTACAAAAAAATCGATCCACCACCGGAGTGTAAATTTTTGTAATGATTCCGTCAACGATGTCAACTTCAGCGGTTGATGTCAATTCATGCACAAATACTTCGAGAGGAATGCCATTATAGGCGACAGTTTGAGACGCCTTAATGCTTTCAGGAGTAGACCAATAAAGTTGGCCTTTAATTCCAAATCGTTGCGCTTGCAAATGGGATAGTGAGATCAACCAGAAAGCAAGGGTTATCATCTTTTTCATATGGAGGTGAACAACTCAAATGATTCAAGGTATTCGGGTACGATACAATTCCAATTATAGGTTGATTTTATTTTATCTTGTAATGCCTCCGCGGCATGGACTTCCCCATGTATTATAAAAGTCATCTTTGGCGATGATTCAAAGTTGGAAATCCATTGCATTAATTCCTCCTGGTCTGCATGAGCGGAAAGACCTCTTACCTCCATAACGGAACATTTTACAGGTACCTCTATTCCAAAAATCCTTACGGATTCGCTGCCATCTAAAATATCTCTGCCTCTTGTTCCTTCTGCCTGATACCCTACAAATAAAAGCGTATCATTTTTATTGGGTAAACGGTGGTAGAGATGATGCAATATCCTGCCACCAGTACACATGCCGCTGGCTGAGATGATGATTCCAGGTTCCCTTCGATCGTTAAGTTCTCTTGAGCTATCTGCTGAGTTACAAAAATGAATATTGGCTGAATCGAAAATACTGAGTAATGTTCCTTTTTTATTTTGAACGTTAAGTTTGTGCGTACTACTGTGTTTTTCGTATAAATTAGTTACGCTGATAGCCATTGGACTATCCATAAAAACAGGGAGGTCAGGTATTCTGTTAGAGGTAATGAGTTTGTTCAAATAGAGTAAAAGATTTTGGGTTCGCCCAACAGCAAATGCGGGAATAATTACGGATCCTCTTTTATCATATGTATAATTAATTGCTTCAGCGAGATCTCGCTCTATCTCCTCGATTGGGTTGACTCTGTCTCCGTAGGTAGATTCAATAAATAATATATCAGCATTTTTTATTACAGAAGGAGCATACATCAGCGGATCATTGTTTCGGCCGAGATCTCCTGAGAACACAATTTTTTTCTTTTGCTCGTTTCCCTGCAAGTTAATTTCAACAATGGCTGCGCCCAGTATGTGTCCTGCATTATAAAATTTGGTGCTGATCCCTTCTGCCAAGTCTACTTCTTGCTCCAGAGGATAAGACTCCACCATTTCTAGTACTTTCCTTGCGTCTTCAACTCCAAACAAAGGCTGAGGTTTGCTGTGCTGCGAATAACCTTTCTTATAAGCAAACTGGGCCTCCTCCTCCTGCAGCTTGCCGGCATCCAACAGTAGAATTTTCATCAGGTCTTCTGTAGCATGGGTGCAAATGATTTTACCTCCGTACCCATCTTTCACCAACCGGGGCAGATAGCCGGTGTGATCAATATGGGCATGCGTAATCACCACCATATCAATTAGAGATGGGTCTATGGGTAGTTCATTCCAGTTTCTAAGTCGAAGTTCTTTCTTGCCTTGAAACATACCACAATCGACAAGTATTTTTTTATCATCTATTTCTAATAAATATTTGGAGCCCGTTACACTTTTAGCTCCTCCAAGAAATTTTACACGTACATCCATCACATTTACTTTGTTGTCAGTAAAGGAGCGCATTCTTTTAGAAATATAAAAGGGGCTTTACGCCCCTTTCAATTTCATTTATCAACTGCTTACCTGTTTTTAATTACCCTGGCATCTCCTCTGTGCGACACATTGCTGGCAAAGCTCTGATTAATCTCCAGTGACTCATTGACATACACCTTTGCGGAAGAGGCTCCATTTGCGTCTATTATAGCACGATCTACTTCATACTGATAAGCACGTAACCCAGAAGCACCCGTTATTTTAGCTTCCATAAAGGTACCTCTGCCTTCCAGATCTAGAAATGAGGCTCCGGTAATATCTATGTCGAGGGTACTCACATCTAATCTACCATCCGCAACAACAGCTCCTGTTAGTTTTATTTCTACATCGCTTTCCTTAAAGTTTCTGAATTTTAATTTTCCCGCTCCCTTTACATCCAAGTCCCTTAAATGTGGCATAGTAATGTTGATGGTAACCTTGTCATCTTCAAAAAGATTGTTTTTCCAAAAAAAACGCTCCTGATCATTGTCATAGTCAATTACTAGGGTTTTATTTTCTATATATAAATCATAGTGCTGCTTTTGGCTATTCGATCCAACTAGCTCAACGGAATAATCATCACCTCTTTCAATTCTGATATCAAATAAGCCGCTAATTTCTACAGACTCGAAATTGGTAAGTTCGTTGTTACGGTAGATTTTTATTGAACTGCTTGATTTTTCGCAAGTAATGCATTCAAGTCCTGAGGTAGTCATTCTCCAGGTATCATCACTGTTATAATTGCGGTAGTAGTGGCCGCCATAGTTGTCAATTAAATCCCAAAGGTATTTGTCAATGACGATATCCTGATTGTAAGGCACATACACATCAATATTAATACGCTGTGCACGGAAGGCCGCCTTGTCTTTAAAAGTAATATTGGAATCAAATGTATAAATACTGTCTTGCCTCAGAATCTGATAGGTGACTGTTTCTGCATTTTCAATAGCTGCTTTGCGTGTTGGCCCTTGCGCTTCAAAACGTTTTACAATTCTTATATTGTTTTCATCCTGCCCAATTATGCGAAGGGAACTTACATCGTAGTCTTCAAGACCCACTTCGTTGATTTTGAAAACTAAAGTTTTTCCGTCTACAGGGTACTGCTCCTCCTGCCTTACCGTCCCCTCCTCTCGGAAGGAGTAGATGGTTTGAGGTATTTTGAAACTGAGGATGGCCAGGCATATAAAGAATAAAACAAATAAGCTCCAGCCTACAATAGGTTTGAAAATGACACGCTTTACAATTACAGAAATGCCAAGTAGTGCTAGGAAAAGTGCTGGAACGAGAGCAGTCACAAATCCAGTAAGAAGTACCCAAAGAGGGAACGTATTTCTCATGGCTTCAATGGGTAACCCCAGTCCCTTTACGTCCATGTTCCACCAAAATGGTTCAGGCCCCATTGAGAACACCCCTAAAACTGCCCCTGCGGAGAAGAATAGGCTGAAAAGTAGGATGATTCCAATCATGGTAATAAGCACCCCAAAGCCTACTCGCAGAATCTCAACTGACATGGAGAAAATTGGTCCCAATATTTTAGCCAGCCCATTGATAATCATTGCAATAAGACGGAAAGGGAACAAAATTATTTTTGCCAATACGCTTTCCTCTTCGTTGTCCTTTTCATTGAGTCCTTTCTTTACGGATGACTCTATGTTAGATAGTGTAACGGGTTCTCCCTGCATCTGCATTTTCTCTGTAATGGATTTAGCCTCTGGCAAGGCTATCCATAAGATGATGTAGGTTAAAAACCCAATACCACCAATTATTGTAAAAACCACAAAGAGAACTCTGACCAGGGTGATATCAATGCCAAAAAAAACACTGACCCCAGAGGCTACACCTCCAATTACCTTTTTCTCCGGATCCCTAAACATTTTCTTTACTTCTTCCTCTTCTTCCAACTCTGCTGATGCTGGTAGGAGAATCCAGAGAATGATGTAAACAAGTAGCAACCCTCCATAGCTACCTAGCACCAATAATGCAAACAACAGTCGTGGCCAAACGGGATCGATATTGAAGTAATGGGCTAAGCCAGCACAAACTCCACCCAGTATTTTCCTCTTCTGATCGCGGTATAACTTCTTCGAAGTTGTACCCTGACTTGAAGATCTCTTTTCTTTTTTTGTGGATTTTGTAGTTTGTGTACCACCAGCATTTTCCTGCTCTTCGGCTGCTTTAAAGTCGCTTACGCTTCCCATGGTGTGAATCAGTGAATTCACATCATCTTTAGTAATGACTTGCTTTCCCTCACTTAATTTTGAGAGAAATAATTCGGCAATTCTACTTTCAATGTCTGCGAGAATTTCACTGTTATCTTCAAAAGAAGAGAAGTAAGCGTTGATGGAATCAAGGTATTTGCGGAGTATGTCATATCCGTCTTCTTCTATATGGAAGATGATTCCGCTAATATTGATGCTAATATTCTTTTTCATTTTAGGCTACTTTGAATTATTAGTGATCTTCTGAGTTGAAAGTACAAGGTCTTTCCATGTGTCGGAAAGCCCATCAAGAAAATTTTTTCCCATATTGGTGAGTGTGTAATATTTACGAGGTGGTCCAGACTTTGATTCCACCCATTTATACTCTAGTAGTCCAGCATTTTTGAGGCGGGTAAGAAGAGGGTACAGCGTTCCTTCAACGACTATCATTTTAGCTGCTGTCAATTCCTCAAGCATATCTGAAGCATAAACTTCACCTCTTGAGATAATGTGAAGAATGCAGTACTCCAATATCCCCTTCCTCATCTGAACTTGTGTGTTTTCCAGGTTCATACATCCAATTTTAAATGACTCATACAACTGTATACGGAAAAGTACTATGTATGACCAAGTACCTTATGAAATATTTTTAAAATCATCGAATTCAGCCTGAAATCACACATTTTATTTTAAAATATTTTTTAATATGACAATTATTCAGATGAAAGGAAAGTTAACAGTCCATCAGGTATATACCCCGATGATTACTTTGTACTGCCTTTTTTGCTACCTGTTACTTTGACTTTTTAAATCGTATTTAAATGGGTACTACTGCCTATTTTTACTGAATTGTTCTAAACCTGTGTTAAGTTGGTTTCGCGCTGATGAATAAGCCTCCCTTTGTTTTTTCAATATTATTGGCCTTACAGCTGTTTTTGAGCCCTAATGCCAGGGCGCAGTATGCCAATGACTGGATAGATTTCGGGAAAGAGTACTATAAAGTTACTGTAGCAGCCGATGGAGCCTATAGGCTCACTTTTAATGATCTTCAAAATGCTGGGTTTCCGGTAGGTTCGGTTGACCCTAGACGCATTCAGCTCTACCATAGGGGTGTAGAACAGTCAATTATTGTACAAGGACAAGCAGATGCTCAGTTTGATCCTGGTGATTACATTGAATTTTATGGTAAGAAAAATGATGGTGTCAACGACACAAAATTGTACACTGCTGCCAATTTACAACCCCATCTCTACTACAATTTGTACAGCGATACTTCCGCCTATTTTCTTACCTGGAATCAATCGATTGTTCAAGGGAAGAGGATGTCTACATTTTCTGAAGTGAATATCACAAACATTCCCAAGGAAACATTTCACTACAATGAGCAATTAAAAGTTTACTCCAATGAATATTCAACAGGACTAACTGTAAGTGGTGTACTTCAGTACACACAGTTTGACGAAGGAGAAGGATGGACAGGCTCGACCATATGTATTGGTAACGCGGGTTGTACCGGACAACAGGATTTTACCATTAATAATTTGGCAGGAGGAATTGTGCCTGGGGGTGTTCCTCAATTAGAAATGTTATTGGTAGGAAGAGATGCACTTAATCATTTGGCCGAGGTTTATGTAGGATCTTCTACGGGTTCACTTCGACTATTAACAACTGAAAGTTTTGTTAACTATCAAACAAAAAAAATCAACCTTCCACTTGAATGGGCAGACATTAGCGCAGGGGGCCAACTTATAGTCCGAGTAAAGGCACTGGGAGTGGGAGGAGTACGCGATCGGTTGAGTGTCTCCTATATTAAGGTAATCCATCCACAGGATTTTGATATGGCCGCCCAAAATTCGAAGTGGTTTATATTAGCCGAGAAACCTTCTGACAAATCTTATATTGAAATCACCAATCCGGGAGCAGGGTTGTCAATCTGGGATATTACCGATCCAAATCTGATTGAGATAATTGGAACTAACCCTGCCGGATCCAATACGAGTGCTGTGGTTCCCAATACCGCAGATAGCAGAAAGCTTTATGTTAAAAACACTTTTCTAACGCCCGTTATTAAGCGTACCAGCTTGAGGCAGATATTTCCTTCTGCTCACAATTATATTATTATTTCCAATAAAGCATTAATGAAACCAGCATTGGGTTATTCTGATGCGGTAAAGGCCTATGGTGGATATAGAGCTTCAGTAGAAGGAGGAGGTTATGATACTTTGGTGGTTTCAATGGATCAGCTTTATAATCAATTCAATTACGGGGAAAGTTCGTCATCAGCCATTTATGAATTCATGAAGTTTATGGTTGACAATGGGGACCCCAAGTACCTCTTCTTAATTGGGAAAGGTCTTAATGTTTCACAAGGGTATTTTAGAAAAACTATTTTTGGGCCCAACGACTTTAAAGACCTGGTTCCCTCTGCCGGTATGCCTGGTTCAGATATGGCTTTTACTGCAGGGTTGGGGGGCACCACGTTTGAGCCCGCTGTGCCTACAGGAAGAATTACAGCAAGCAGTCCCACACAAGTTGCTTCTTATCTTAACAAAGTAAAAGAAACAGATGCTCTTGGGTTTGATGAATTATGGAGAAAGGATGTGTTGCATTTGAGCGGAGGGATTCAGCCCCTGGAGTTGACTACTTTCAGACAGTACATGGATAACTTTGGTGATGTGGCGGAAGGTCCATACTATGGAGGGAAGATTAAAACAATAGGAAAGCAAGAACCGAATCCAGTTGAGCTTATTAATGTTTCTGAAGAGGTAAACAAGGGGGTTAACTTCATTACGTTTTTTGGACACTCATCACCAAGTACAATAGATATTGACATAGGGTTTGCCACCGATCCGGTGTTAGGGTATAATAATCCAGGAAAGTATCCGGCTTTTTTAATCAATGGGTGTAATGCGGGGGTCTTCTTTTCCAATGGAACTGTTTTTGGTGAGGATTGGGTGTTGGCCGCCAATAAAGGAGCTCGTAGTTTAATCGCACATAGTTCTTTTGGTTTCGTAAGTACGTTAAGATCGTATACTCAATTATTTTATGAAATCGGTTTTGGAGATTCTACGTTTATAAGAACAGGGATAGGAGATATTCAAAAGGAAGTAGCACGGAGATATTTAGAAATAAACGCTACAGGAATATCAACCGTAACCCAAGTGCAACAAATGATGATGTTGGGTGATCCGGCAGTAAAACTATTTGGTGCACTAAAACCTGATTATGAAACCAATGAGAATTCGCTATACCTTGAATCGTTCGATGGAAAGCCTGTTACGGCTTTAACAGATTCCTTTGCTATAAAGGTGATTGCAAGAAACTTTGGATCGGTAAGTAAAGCGAATCTTGGGGTAAGGGTAACGAGAACATTCAATGATAAGACATCTATAACCTACGACTCTGTCTTTAATTCCCCTGGTTCAATAGATACACTCTCTTTTCTTCTCAAAAGAGAAGAGGGAGTAAGTGGGTATGGTAGGAATCAATTTTTAGTAGAATTAGATTTTGAAAATAAAATTGAAGAACTGAATGAGGATAACAATGTGGCTTTCTTGGAATTATCTATTCCGTTAAGTGGTACCAGAAACTTGTTGCCGAGACCGTTTGGGATCGTTAGCCAGCAAGATGTTGTTCTTAAGTGGCAAAATACTGATCTTCTCTCATTACCCAGAGCGTATAATATTGAGGTGGATACTGTGAACACATTCAACAGTTCATTTTTAAAACAAGCAACACTTGAGGGAAAGGTACTGCTGGAATGGTCAGTCTCATTACTTGAAAAAGATTCACTTGCTTATTACTGGAGAACTAAGTTGGCTGACCCACAACCTGAGGAGAATGAAGAGTGGGCAACCAGTTCTTTTACTTATATCCACAATGGTGATGAAGGGTGGGCACAGGTTCATTTCCCTCAATATCTTGAAAACCCTACTGAAGGATTAATTACAGATCCGGTGGTAAGAGAACTTAAGTTCGAAGAAACCTCTGCTACAGTTTTTGTAAACAACTTTGGAGTAAATCATCCATCACCATCTACTACCTCTTTTAAAATAAATGACATAGAGTATAACCTGGGCACACAAGGGCAACCCTGTAGAAACAATACCATCAATTTCGTTGCCTTTGACAAAACTACTTTAGTTCCTTATGCGGGTATACCATTTATTTTTCAAGATCCTAGAACTTGTGGGAGGGAGCCACAGGTAATTAATAGTTTTAAATTAGCAGAACTGGAAACGGGAGGAAATGATGATTTGCTGAAGTACATTGATAATATTAAGGTAAGTGATTCAGTTGCTATTTTTTCAATGGGTAACGCTAGTTATACTTTATGGCCAGCCAATGTAAAATCAAAACTAGAAGAGCTGGGAATAAGTGGGGCTCAGTTATCATTGCTACAGGATGGCGAGCCGGTAGCGATTTTTGGAAAAAAAGGAGGTACCCCTGGAGATGCAGTAATTGTAAAATCGATTGACACACCAGCAGATGAGCAGGAGCTGCAGGTAAGCAAATCCCTGACAGGGAAGTACAATAATGGTAAAATGGTTTCTGTGTTAGTGGGGCCAGCCAATAGTTGGCAAAACTTTAGTCCGAACGTAAGGCGAACGACTGCTTCAGATAACTACTCATTTGATTTGATTGGAGTAAGCCTTTTAGGGATAGAGACATTACTCTTTTCCAATGTTACGGCAGCCGTTGATCTCTCAGGAGTTGATGCCTCAAGTTTTCCAATGATGAAATTGATTTTATACACTGAGGATGAAGTGGATCAAACACCAGTCCAGCTTCATAATTGGATTGTGAATTATGAGCCGGTGGCAGAGGGAGTACTGTTGTTTAGGGAGGCACTGGAAAACGGTATGGTTTCAGAAGGGAAATTGTGGAAGGCTAGTTATTCATTTTTGAATATCTCTGAAAAGTTATTTACTGATTCGCTGGAAGTGAAGTTTAAAACTTTTAGCAAGGAGCAGAGAGCATCTGAAAACAAACAGATAAATATTATGGCACCCTTACCGGGTGATACAACCCATTTTAGTTTTATGGTTGATACCAATCAAAAGGGAGGACTTAATGATGTGAATGTTTTTGTAAATGACAGAATTCTTCCTGAGCAATACTATGAGAACAATACGCTCGAGCTGCTCAATTATCTTGATGTACAGGTGGATGAGATTGTACCTGTACTGGATGTAACTGTTGACGGAAGGTATGTTGAGGATGGTGACTTTGTTGGAAGCACTCCCTTTATAGTGGCAACGATTTGGGATGAGAATCAATTTATCCCAAAGAAAGATACCCTTGGTGTGCGTGTGTTGTTAAAGCCTCCATGCATAGGAAGTTGTGAGTTTGAATCGATTTACTTTAGTCGTTCGGACATTGAATGGTTTCCGGCAACAGACAACTCGGACTTTCGGATTGAATATAAGCCCGATCTTTTACTTGAGGGTGAATATACATTGAGAGTTGAGATTGCAGATGGTAGTGGTAACATGGCAGTGACGCCATACGAAGTCAGGTTAAAAGTTGACCTGAACACTGCTATACATTTTATTGAACCCTATCCAAACCCATCCACCGATAAAGTATTTTTTGAGTTTGTAGTCTCGGGTAACAGGCCACCGGATTCATACCAATTACAAATCTTTGCTTTAGATGGAAGATTGGTAAGGACTTTCTCCAGAAGTCAGAAAAGTTTGCATGTTGGTCGTAACCAACTCGCCTGGGAAGGTAATGGAAATCAAGAAACGTCACTGAAAGGAGGGATGTACATTTACAAGTTGGGGATAACCATAGATGGAATCCCTCATTTCAGAAACGGTAAAATTATATTAATTCGGTAGTCAGCAATTTATTAATGGGCATGTCCACCAGGACCGTGCACATGTCCGTGTTCTAATTCTTCTTTTGTGGCTTCACGGATGTCAACCACTTCTATTTCAAAGTTTAATGGAACCCCAGCCAACGGGTGATTACCATCAACAGTCACTTCTTCGGCACCTACTTCTGTGATTGTTACTATCTGACCGTTTTGAGTATTGAACTGCATGCCTTTATCCACCTTTTGATCTCCAAATGCTGATTTGGGAACTTTTTGAATGAGCTTATCATTTTTCTCTCCATATCCTTTTTCTGGAGCAATTTTAAGGTCAAGCTGATCTCCGCTTGCTTTTCCTTCAAGTCCTTCTTCCATTCCGATAATTAAATTACCACGGCCATGTAAGTAGTGAAGTGGGTCTTTCCCTGAACTTGAATCCAGGACATTGCCGTTATTGTCTCGAAGTGTGTAATGAATAGATACTACAGCGTCTTTAGAGATTGTCATTTTAAAAAGGTTTAGTGATGTAATAAATTATTGATGTAAAAAAATAATAGAAGGAAAGAAGAGTAAAGGTTAACAAAACTAAGCCTCTTATTATACCTCAAATTTAGGTATTACTATTACAAATTGAAAACCTGATGGATCATAAATACCCAGTTTAACACCATTTTCTTGAAGGACACATTGAATTTTCTTTATGGCCATATTTTACTTATTCTTCTCGAAGATGCGCGTAACCCAATTTGATCAAGAGAGTATTTTGGGCTAGGGTCATTCTTATTGACTCATCTTGTTGACCACACCATACCACAGATTGAGTGACTAAGCCATTTCGAAGGGATGAATTCTTCGTTTAGGATTTCAGTATTGGCATAAAATATTTTGGATTGAATCTATTATTGTTAGTTTAGTTCCATGTCACTTTAAACAGTAGGGGATAAATAAGTTGGTGTCAATTTCCTTACAAAGTATACACCAAATTGAAGTATAAATATTATTCTATTGAAGGCATAATTGAGCTGATGTGGGTTCTTGAATTAGAAACCGAATGAACAATAAATCGAAATGGGGTATAAACAAACATTAAATGCATGAGCAGTAAAGTCAACCTGTCTTCTCTTGGCAAAAAGAAAGTCGCAATTATTGAGGATAATAAAGAGCTTCGGGAGGGATTTGACTTTATTATTAAAAGTTCCAACAAGTATAATATTACTGGCCTTTATGATAGCTACGAAGAGGCCAATTTAAAAATTGCTAAAAATCTACCTGATGTCATTTTGATGGACATTGAGCTTCCTGGTAAAAATGGTGTAGAAGCAACCGCGCTTATTAAAGAAAAGTTTTCACAAGTAGAAATAATTGTCATTTCGGTTCATGACGACAATAACCTTATTTTAGAAGCATTTAAGGCTGGAGCTTCAGGTTATTTGATCAAAGATTTTAATTACACTGAACTCATTCAGGCGATAGATGATGTGCTTTCGGGAGGATCCCCCATGAGTGGCAGTGTTGCCAGGTTGGTGGTGGATCAGTTTCATGTTAATGTTAATTCACCTCTTAGCCATCGTGAAATTCAGGTGTTACAAATGATTTCAAGAGGAATGACTTATTCTCAAATTGCTGAAGAGCTAAGTATTTCCAAAGAGACCTCCAAAGTTCATATAAGAAACATCTATAAAAAACTTCAGGTGAATTCTAAAGCTGAAGCGATTGCATTAGCACAAAGAGAGCGATTTATCTAAAGATATCACTTCTTTATTTTTATTGAATAGATTTTCTTAAAAATTACCTCTACCGTTGCTCGGGGTATTATTCATGCTATGGGTTAGTTGCATAACGCAATACCTTTCACACAGTAGTCTTTTTCTCGAAAAATACTCACAATTGGATTAGGGTCTTTCATACTGGATTCGAAGAAATTTGGAATAAGCAATTGTATGTGCATTGCACATATATTGTGAAACCTAATTACTAATTTAATCTAAAACCTATGAAGAAGTTTTTACTATTATGCTTCTCATTCGTTTTTGTACTCAGTGCCTGGGCGCAAGAGCGAGTGGTTTCTGGGAGAGTTACGGCTGCGGATGATGGCTCGACTTTGCCTGGAGTAAACGTGATTCTGAAAGGAACCGCAAATGGAACGGTTACCGATGTGGAAGGTAACTACCGATTGAATGTACCGTCATCAGGTGGAACATTAGTGTTCTCATTTATTGGTCTTCAAACTCTGGAGGTTGCTATTGGTGAACGCTCAACCATTGATCTTAGTATGGCTGCAGATGTACGTCAACTTACTGAGGTGGTGGTAACTGCTGTCGGTATTGAGCAAAACAAACGAACCTTGGGATATTCTGTTCAGAATGTAAAGGCTGATGACATCGTAAACGCCCGCGAGACTAACTTGCTTAATGCACTTAATTCAAAGGTAGCAGGTGTATCTGTCGTTAGTTCTTCTGGTGCTCCAGGGGCATCTTCTAATGTTAGAATTAGAGGAAATACATCTATTAATGGATCTAACTCTCCATTGTTTGTAGTGGATGGTGTTCCAATTGACAATTCAACAGGCGGACAAGGTAATGGTACTGGTGGAGTTGATAATTCCAATAGAGCAATTGACATAAATTCAAATGACATCGAGTCTTTAACTGTTCTTAAGGGAGCTTCCGCAACTGTTCTTTACGGTATTAGAGCAGCTAATGGTGCTATCATTATTACCACTAAAAAGGGAAAGTCGGGTAAGCCACAAGTTGACTTTAATACAACTTATACACTTGATCAAGTGAATAAGTTACCTGAATTCCAAATGAAATATGCACAAGGCCGACCTGTAGGTGGAGTGAATACTTGGAGAGGACCAGATACGTTCGAAGGTAATAGTTATGGTCCTGCAATTGCTGATCTAGAATTTGATGGCTCAGTTTATCCATTTGACAAGAATGGTAAATTAGTACCAAAAGGTACTGGTAATGGAGTTCCTGCTCGTAGTTATAATAATACGGAAGATTTCTTTATCACCGGACAAACTTGGGATAAAAACATTTCAGTTTCTGGTGGAACCGATAAATCTACGTACTACTTATCTTTTGGTAACTTAAAGACTTCTGGTATTATTCCTAATTCAGAATGGGAGAGAACAACTACAAAACTAACTACTGATACTAAAATAACGGATAAGCTCACCGCAGGAATGTCTGCAACATTCTCCAATACAGGTGGCAGTAGATTACAAAGAGGATCTAATATTTCTGGCGTTGCCTTAGGGTTATACAGAAATACCCCAACCTTTGATGCAGGTAATGGTAAAACGGGGCAAGAGGCCGCTGATGATCCTTCTACTTACGAGTTGCCAGATGGTTCACAAAGAAGTTACAGAGCTGGTATCTATGACAGTCCATATTGGACTGTAGCAAAAAATCAGTTTGATGATAATGTAAATAGAATCATAGGCAATGTTAACCTGAAATATGAAATTACACCATGGTTGCAGGCCACTTATAAGATTGGGTTGGATCATTATACTGATAAAACCAAAGGTTTTGCTGACGTAAAATCAGCTGCATTTCCTACTGGAACAATTGTAAACCTTGATATCAATAGTACTGATATAAACTCTGACTTATTATTTATAGTTAATAAAGACATCAATGAAGACTTAAATCTCAATGCTGTTTTTGGACATAACTATTACACATTTGATTATTATACCGATTTTGCTCAGGGTACTGACTTTGGTTCTCCAGGATTTAGTAATATATCTAATGCCGCAACTGTTACTGCTACTGAAGGCTGGAACAGAAAAAAAATTAATGGTGTTATGGCAGATATTAAATTTGACTATAGAAATTTTCTATTCTTAAATTTAACAGGGCGTAATGACTGGTCATCGACCTTGCCAAGTGATAATAATTCGTTTTTCTATCCAGCTGCAGCTTTAGGGGTTGATGTTACTGAAGCTTTTGGTATCGGTACTAATAGCCCTTTTTTATCTTATGCTAAATTGAGAGGATCATGGGGGCAAGTTGGTAATGATGCGCCTACTTTCGTAACCAGAAGTTACTTTAATTCAGCAACAGCTGGAGGAGATGGATTTATTGCTGGTATTGGTTTTCCTGCCTTTGGAACTAATGCTTTTGAAAGAAGTAATACCTTAGGTAACGATAAGTTAAAAGCTGAATTAACAACTACCTATGAGTTTGGCGGAGAGTTCAAGTTTTTCAATGGACGACTAGGGTTTGATTACACATACTATAATAGTGAAACGGTAGATCAAATCATCAATATTAACATCTCAAATACAACTGGTTTTGGAGGACTTATAGCCAATGCGGGTACCATAGAAAACAAAGGGCATGAACTTTTAATTACAGGTACTCCTGTTAAGGCTGGAGATTTCTCGTGGAATATTGAAGTGAATTTCACTAAATACGAATCGCTAGTGAAGGAGTTGGCGCCTGGTACGGATAGAATATTCCTGGCTGGATTTACATCAGCTTCTTCCAATGTGATTGCCGGTAAACCTTATGGTGCGATCTATGGAAATGCATTTCAAAGAAACGATGAGGGTAAGTTGGTTATTGGCCCGAATGGATGGCCAAATGTTGATCCTGCAGGAGATAAATATTTAGGTGATCCTACTCCAGATTGGATTGCAGGCATTAGAAATACCTTTTCATTTAAAGGTCTGAGCTTATCTGCATTGTTAGACATTAGACAAGGTGGTGATATTTGGAATGGAACCGGAGGCATTTTGAATACTTTTGGAACTTCTAAAAAATCTGGTGATGAAAGGGAAACTAGAGGATACGTGTTTGATGGTGTTCTAGCCGATGCAAATGGAAACCCAACTGAAGGTATCAACAATATACCAGTTGATTTCGCTAATCCTGCAGATGGAGTTGCTGGTAATAAGTGGAACAGATATGGTTTTGGAGGTTTAGTTGAAGAAAACATTCAGGATGGATCTTGGATAAGACTTAGGCAACTTACTTTGGCTTATCAAATACCACCATCAATACTTTCGAAGCTTGGTATATCAAAAGCCTCGTTTTCTGTTCAGGGTAGAAACCTTTGGCTGAAAACTGATTATGATGGGATAGACCCAGAAACTAACTTAACAGGTGCTTCTAACGGTATTGGTTTGGATTATTTTAATATGCCAAATACCAAAAGTTACGGAGCTACTTTAAACGTAACATTTTAATTAATAGCGGATGAATAAATATTTATTATGAAAAATATAAAATATATAATACTTCTGAGTTTGGGCTTGTCACTCTCCATCTCAAGTTGCGAATACGGTGACGAGAATGTTGACCCAACAAGACAGGCCGATGTTAAATTGAACCTGATATTGCCTACTGCTATAACGCAAGCAGCTTATAATCAATCTTCCACAGCAGCTCGATTGTCTGGAATTTTGATGCAACACTTTTCTGGTTTTGATGCACAGCAAAATGATTTGGAGAACTACGTTATTGACGAAAATGCCTTAGATAATTTTTGGAATTTTGGTCTCTATGGTGGCGTGATGAAGGATGCTGTGGTGATGATTGAAAAGGGAACTGAAGAAGGGCAACCTTACTATGTAGGTATAGCCAAAATATTAATGGCAAATGCATTGGGTACAGGGACTTCAATATTTGGCGATATGCCCTATACAAAGGCTTTCTTAGGTACTAAAGACCTAAAGCCTGCCTATGACTCCCAAGAATCCATTTACAATTCCATTCAGACACTCTTGACTGAAGCCATCACTGAATTAAGCAAGCCAGCTGTTGCTGGTGGGCCAGCAGCAGGTTCTGATTTGATTTTTAAGGGTGATGCTGCCAAATGGATTGCAACTGCACATGCACTTAAGGCTCGCTATTTTATGCATCTGCAAAAAGTGAACAATAGCAATGCTTCCAGTGCTTTAGCTGAAATTGCCAGTGCTTTTACAAGTTCAGCCAATCAACCTGATTTTAAATGGGATGCCGCTTCTGCATTTTCAAATCCATATGCCTTGTTTGGTAGAGGACGTCCGAATACATTGGTAATTAACCAAGGTTTTGTGACTAAATTGGCTGGGGACCCTCGTTTGAATTTGATTACCGATGGTACATCCTTCTATACAACCGCTACCGGCTTATTTTGGACAAAAAACACAGCTCCTAGTCCTATAATTTCTTATACTGAATTGAAATTTATTGAAGCGGAAGCCTTGGCAAGAACAAGCTCCCTGGCCGCTGCACAAACTGCCTTCGTAGCAGCAGTTCAGTCTAGTATGAATTATATGGGTGTTAGCAGTGCAAATGCTGCGACTTACATTGCAGGTTTACCTGATTTGACTTCAATGTCTGTTACAGGTGCTATATCAGCGATTATGGGTGAAAGTTATAAAGCATTGTATGGTCAGGCTGAGCTGGAGGTTTGGGTTAATTATAGGAGAACGGGCTTTCCAGCGCTTACGCCTAATCCAAATGGAGTCAAAGGAAACAACCCAAGTGGTGCAATTCCTAAAAGAATAACGTATGCTCAAAATGAAAGGATTACAAACGCTGAAAATTTAGCAGCTGCGATAGCAAATCAGGGGGCAAACAATAACCTGGATGTTCCTTTATGGGCGTTCAAATGATAATTATTGATTAGAATATTTTATTTATTGATATGATTATAAATATGAAGAACATATTCAAAAGTGGATTCTTATCACTGGCATTGATGCTTATAATTAGTGCCTGTGGTGACGAACCTTACGATGTTGCAGATGGCGGTTCATTAGGCGCTATTATGGCACCTGTTACTGATGTTACTTTTTTAGGAGGCATATCTACCGGTGTTGATGTGGCTTTAAATAAATTTGCTAATGAAGGAGTAACTGTTACTGCAGTAAATGTCACGAAGCAGTTGTTGACTACTGGTGGAAATTCGGATCCGGTTAAATACGCAATTACGGGAGATACATTTACTCAGACCGTCTCTGAATTGTATGCCGATGTACCGGTAGGAGGTGTTGTTCAAAGCAATTCTACCTTGACCCCAGGTGATAAATGGGAATTATCGTATAGTATGTCTTTGGCGGATGGTCGTACCATGGCTATTGGAACAAAAACTAAAATTACTTTTCTATGCGCACCCTATCCGGGTGTTTGGACTATAGAGATGCATGATTCCTTTGGTGATGGTTGGCAAACCAATGACGGTAATGGTGGAAATGGAATTCAGATTACCCTGAATAAAACAACTGTGTTAGAGGTGGGATTATGCAGCCCTTATCAGCCAAGTCCTTTTACTTGTACACCTGGTGTTTCGAATGGAACGGCAACCATTACAATCCCTAATGGAACACAAGAAGCATCCTGGTTCTTCCCAGGAGATAGGTGGGGCGAAATTTCATTTGAAATTTATGGACCAACCGGAGCCTTAGTTTTTGCTAGTGGTGCTCCGGGTGCTCAGGGTGCTGGAATTTTACCTGTAATTCTTTGCGCTCCATAAATTGGATAAATGATGTTGAACATTAACCTCATCATTTCAGCTGGAACCATTCAGTTGAACTTGTGCAATGAATAAAAGTAGGGGTTAAGACGTAGAAAGCCATCCGGATAGTTCGGATGGTTTTTCTTTTTTCTTGAATAAGCATGTATAAAGCGCAAATAAAAAAAGTGATAGCACCTTGTCAAGGGTGAATTATTTATTGGGAGGTACTTCAATCAAAACAGTGGTTAACAAGTATAGCATATGAAGACAATCAGAGAATATTCATTAGCTTTTGTACTTGCATCGTTCTTGTTGGTGTCGGGGTGCGATTCGGAAACTAAAACAATTGTTTGTAACTGCGAAGGAACATTGACAATGTTTGAGAATTATAGAGGCATTGTTGCCTTTAGTAGAACTGATCAGTTTATTATTGTTTCAGATCAGCTAGGATTTGTTGTCCCTTGCGAGGGATTTGATTCTGCCATGATGATTGATGGTGAAAAGATTATATTCTCAGGAACCTACATTTCAAACTGCACCGAATATAATACCTCATACGGCATTAACACATTTAATGTTCAATTGTCAAGCATTGAGCGTTCAGATACTATTTACAGCAAACCGCCCTTAAAAATTGAAATAATTAAATCAGAAGACTATGGTTACCCAGTTGGATTCGGTTATCGCTTGGAATATAAAAATACCTTTAAAATTTTACAGCCGTTTTTGCCTGGGGTCGGAGGATTCGTTCCGTTTTCGACTAGTGCGGATGCATTTAAGATAGCTGTCAAAACAGGTTATCGATTAAGTAAAATAAATGACTTGCCATCAACCCCGTTTACTGACCTTTACTATTTACGAATTATTAATTAGTCACATACACGAGAAATTAATATTCAGTTGGACTATCAAACCCACTCAATAAGGTAACTATTCAAGCCGTTGTAACTTATTTTGACAGCGGAGGCGCTTGCGCTTCACCTGAAAAACAACAAATGCATGAAAGATCTTAAATGTCTTGTACTTCTAATGATACTTTTGGGATTCACGATCTCATCCTCAGCACAATCATTTATTTCAGAAGTTGAAATATTTGGTGGTACATCTCACAGTTATCTTAGGTGGGACTTCCCATACAGGCAAAACTTGAATTTATCATTCGTAGGTGGAATTGGTGTAACTCACATTGTTAGAGAACGAATCGAAATTGATGCCAAAATTATGGTTGAGGAAAAAGGTTTCCAAACTGATTATGTAGAGACGCTTTTTGATGCCAATAACAATGCAATAACATCACGATATATTCAATCTGGTCAACTAAGGTATACAACACTAGTCCTTATGCCTAGGATATTATTGGACAATAGAAATCATTTTTTTACTGGTATAGGATCTTATTTTTCATTGTTGAATAGAGCGAGCGAAACCAGTGGAAAGGTTTTCAATAGATGGGTCTCAGTTCTCATTCAATCATACAGAAACCACTAAAAACTTTAGATCGTTTGACTTTGGTATTTCTGCTGCCATTGGGTACAAAAGGCCTTTGGGTACTAAGTTTGGAATAACAAGTCAACTCTTCCTGAATTGGGGACTCACCAATATTTCAGACCTTCCACTTAGTGCCACTAAAATTAGAAACGTTTCAATGTCACTTTTAATTGGACTAAACATAAATTAACGAACCATGAAACTTATAAAAAAAAATCTCGTACTGGCCGTAATCTCGTCCGGTTTTTGTTCTCAAGCGCAACCAATAATCACTTCACAAGTTGGTGCGCTAACTCTGGTCTGCCCTGGGGCCCCAATTAGGTATGAGATAAATTCTTCGGGATCTAGTTTTTGTCAGGTGAATTGGACAATTACAGATGGATCTGGGAGCTACCAGTTTGGAAGTACTAGTACTTCCTCTATAATTTTTATTTCATGGGACGATCGAAAACCAAACAAAGTTACCCTTCAGGCGGTTATCCAGTACTTTGATCCGAATGGTTCGGGTTCGTGCGCCAGTCCGGAAACAATTACACGCACCTTTACCCACGTCCTTCGTTCAGTATTTGGAGAAACGATTACAGCGGGGACACTTCCTGCAGTTCCTTATTGTAATACATCAGCAGTAAATGTCTTGGTGAATCATATGTATATACAAAATACTGGGGGCATTGCCGAGCCCCCATTGGCCGAAGTGAATAACTATCAATGGATTCTGCCTACCGGCTGGAAAGAAGTAGGAGGGGCATCTGGAACGGTTTATACTAACGCAAATGCAATTGCGATAGAACCGATCAATCCAAGTGGAAATTGCTCCGCAGGAGGGAATATTTTGGTGAGAGGAATAGCAGGCCTAACCAGCTGTGCAGGACTATTGGTAAGTCAGAGCTATCAAAAAACAATTCCACTTAACAGGACACCATCTTTTACAATATCCGCTTCTGGTGGATATACTGGCCAACAGCAGTGTGGTCAAACAACCCCAGTAACTTTTTCAGTTCCCGCTCAATCCTGTGCCTCAAGTTACACATGGAATTTCCCATCCGGCTGGAGTGGATCATCCACCTCTAACTCCATTGTATTAACTCCAAGTGGAGGCGCAAATGTGGCAGGTTCAATCACTGTGACGACAAGTGTAAACAATGGATTATGCACGTTAGCTTCACCACAATTTACTATTTCTTATAGCAATCCCACACTTTCAATATCAAGTGGTAGTCCTGTATGCACAACCGGAAGCACTTTTACACTGAACAACGTTCCTCCAGGTTCATCTGTTAGCTGGCAAGCAAGCCCGTCTTCATTATTTAGTAGCAGCTCTGGGAGTGGAGCAAGTGCATTCTTGACTGCTCTTTCATCAAAAAGTAGTGGTGCCGGAGATATTACCTTTTATGTCAGTAATCCAGGATGTAACCTAAATGCAATAGTGCCTGGCTCTCTTTGGGTGGGTAAGCCTTCAGGTGTTATTACTAATCCCACAGGTGTACCAGCCGTTGAGGCCAATTTAGGTAGCTGGGTTGTATTTTGGGCTATAATAACATAATGAAGGTCTGTTCGGAAAATAAAGGAATTTCATGGTATCAAGAAAGAATCGTAGATGCATCAAGTGCTAATCTGGGATTGGTAATTTTATTTTTTTTGACTTGCATAACTTCGCTTTATGCATTCGGACAGAATGGCTTTGCGCTTTCAGCCCCAGTGATTTACAGCAAAGTTGAAGCACCAAATAACTGGAGTCCTCCAACTGCTGTCAATCGACTAAATCAATTCAATGGGACATCAATAGGATACGGGATAAATTTGAATTACTCGTTTCGACCAACTTTTATTACCAAAAACCAACATTTCTTTTTGAATATTGGAGCTGGTTATTATAATCAACGATTCGACTTAGAAAGGCCATTCGATTATGTCTCGCCACTGCTGCCCATATTCTATACTGATTTATACTCTTACTATTGCTGGCAATTGTCAGCAGGATTAACTTACAATTATCCGCTGTCCAAAAATTATTTTCTGTCAGGTAATTTAAGTTATAACAAGCTAAATTCATTTCGACAGGAATATACCCCAACTTCTAACCACGGTTATGGTGAACTAACTCAAGTCAATCATAATCGAATAGATTTTGGTAACACTCTAGTCCTTGCAATCGGCCTTAATAGGAACTTAGGAAATGGATTTTTACTAGGACTAAATGTTTTGGTGCCTTTGTATATTCGTTGGCGTAATGATAAAATCTTTAAAGATGACCCAACGGAATTTTCACATCCAAAATTTAGTTTGGGCTCCAGCATAAGTATAACCTATCGTTTAAAAAATATTTAACTTCTAAAACATGAAACATGAGACCAATTTTACTTCTGACCTTGTTCCTTGCCTCTTTGAATTTTGCAAAGGCGCAAGTAAAAACAAATTTTAACAATGCTGAGGTAATAACTGCCAAGGGAAAATTCGATAAAAATTATCTGACAAAATCACCTCACACAATCCCAGCCAAGGATATCAAGGCTCTCCTTGAAAGAGAATCTCTAGAGAATAAATCCGGAGAGCCGAAACCGTTTAAGATTGCTGAGGCCGTAAAAGTTGATATTGATGTTGTAAAAGAGGCTGCATGGGTGGAGGAAGTAGGATTTGCACATGGAAAATATACTATTGTTGCAAGTGGCGCAAAATCCATCAGCGCAAACTTCGATCGATTCAAACTTCCAAGGGGATCGGAATTGTATGTTTACAGTGCGAATGGAGAGATGATCACTGGCCCCGTAACAGAGAATGAAAACAATGAGAATAATTTTTGGGGTACATGGGTCTATAAAGGCGAGGCGCTAACAGTTGATTTTAAAACCCCTATTGAAAGTAAATCAGAAATCAAACTTCATATCTCAAGCATAGCTTATGGATACAAAGAACTTTATGTCAATAATTTTGGGGAGTCTGCCGCTTGTAATATAAATGTGTTATGCATACAGGGTAATGGTTGGGAAAACGAGCGAAATTCAGTAGCTCTGATATTGGATGCCAACAGCATAGCATTGTGTACCGGAGCATTAATCAACAACACCTGTAATTTTAACACACTAAATTTTTTAACCGCAAATCATTGTTTTGATGGGAACCCTGCAAATTGGAAATTTACTTTTCAAGCTTGGAGCTCAACTTGCAATCCATCCCAAAATGCCAACGGAGTTACCTTAAACGGTTCTACTTTAAGAGCGCGTAATGCAGCTAGCGATTTTTGTTTAGTTGAATTAAACCAAATGCCCCCTGCAAATTCAAATATCACGTTTGCTGGATGGAATAGGAATCCCGCTGCTGCCTTAAATACGGTGGGAATTCACCATCCTGCTGGGGACGTTATGAAAATTGCAATTGACGCAAATCCCCCTGTAGCTGTGGCATGGTTTACAGGGGCGACAAACCATTGGAGGGCTCATTTTCAACAAGGGACTGTCCAGCCTGGATCATCTGGATCTCCACTATTTGATCAAAATCATAGAATAATTGGCCAACTACACGGAGATCAAAATAATCAAGGAAATTACTGCACTCAACAAATCGGTGAATATGGTAGATTTGATGTTTCATGGGTGGGGGGTGGAACGAACGATACAAGACTAAGTAACTGGCTTGATCCAAATAATACGGGGGCATTGACTACAGACACTCGAGGAAATGAAATAACAGGACCTGCACTTGTTTGTACAACTGCAAACTATACTTTTGATGGGCAAGTAACATGGTCATCGAGCAATCCAAATGGATTAAACATTAATTCCACAACGGGGGCAGCCACACGCGTTAACAAATTCAATGGTCAGGTTACCATTACGGCAACTATAAATAGTGGTTGTGGAGGCGTAAATGTTGATAGGACTATCTGGGTAGGTAAACCATCAGGTGTTATCACCAATCCCTCAGGTGTGCCAGCTGTTGAGGCGAACATAGGCAATTGGGTTGTATTATGGGCAACCTCAACTCCAGGTGCCACAACCAGTTCGCTAAATTGGTGGACCAATAATGCAGCGGCTCTTAATTTAAATGTAGGTTATGGAAATTGTTCGGTGGAATGCTTACAAGCAGGTTATAACTTTATCTATGTAACTTCCAGCAATGCCTGTGGTACCAATTTGGTTCGTCAAATACCGATCAGCGTTACATCTGGCGGTTGTCAAAATCCACCTTGCAATCCCATGTTCGTATCCCCGAACCCCTCATCCTCATATTTCGAAGTAAGCCTTGATTTGACACGTGAAGAATATACGAAAGGGTACGATGTTAAACTATATGATAGCAACCAAATGAATTTGGTATATCAAACTACCTCTACCGAACCGATAATAAGGATTGAGACATTGAGCCTCAAAAAGGGGATGTATATACTACAAATGACGACCTACAAACAGGTGATTACAGACAGGGTTTTAATTGAATGATTTATTGAGGCTCAAGCTTAGATTGACGAAAGATATTAAATGCCCTATCCTTCTAGTGATACTTTTGGGATTCACGATCTCATCCTCAGCACAATCATTTATTTCAGAAGTTGAAATATTTGCAGGGCCATCATTACTTTCTATTCGAGATAACAATCAATATAAGAAATATGGGGAGATTAAGATTGGGTATTCCTTTGGAGCAGGATTGGTTCATAAAATCAGCAAAGTTGGGCTGTCAATACCCTGATAGGTTTTGAGAGAAAGGGATATAACAAGAACCATTATAAAAAGGATCCCCCTCTTTTGCCGAATGACCAATTACCTATAGAGAATATCTAAAAATTCGACTATTTTGACTCTTTGTAATTTTTAAAGAATCTTTACAAGGAGTGAGACAAAAGGAAGCTAAGTATCAATTCGAAGCGGTGTTTAATCATGCCACAATTGGAATGATTATAGCCGATTCAGAAGGGAGAATCACACAGTTCAATCGGTTTGCCGAAACACAGTTTGGTTATTCTGAAGAAGAGGTCATTGGCGAATCAATAGAGATGCTGCTTCCAGTAGAGATGAAAGAGCGGCATATCCATCATCGTGACCAATTTATCAAAGCTCCATCCAATAGAGCAATGGGAGCGGGTAGAGATTTATTCGCAAAACGAAAAGACAACACAGTATTTCCTGTTGAGGTCAGCCTGAGCCATTTTAAGAAAGAAGAGGAGAGCTTTGTAATCGCATTTATTATAGATATCTCAGTAAGAAAAAAAAATGAAGCAGAGCTAGCGGAGTCCACAGAGAAGATAAAAATAATAAACACTGAGCTGGAGGAAAAGATAGACAGCAGAACCAAAATGCTGCGTGAGACCTTAGCAGAACTGGAGGCATCCAAAGAGAATTTGCATAAGGCGTTAAAAAAAGAAAGAGAATTAGGAGATCTTAAGTCCAGATTTGTAACCCTGGCCTCGCATGAGTTTAGAACTCCTTTAAGTACGATTTTGTTGTCAGCATCTTTAATAGGAAAATATACTTTAGAAGAGGAGGATGTAAAAAGACAAAAGCATGTTGACCGGATAAAAGAAGCAGTTAACAATATGCGTGACATTTTAGAAGACTTTCTGTCTTTAGGAAAATTGGAAGAAGGACAGGTGGATGTCAATATGGAATTACTATCCAATGAAGAACTAAAAGAAGAGCTCTATAAGGTGGTAAATAGTATGGAGCAGCTTCGTAAAGATGGGCAAAAAATCAACTTTGAGTGTAATGCAGATGCTGTAAAAGTCGACAAGAAGCTAATGGCAAGTGTTCTCTCCAACCTTCTTTCCAATGCAATAAAATTCAGCCCGGAGAACTCGAAAATTCAATTGAAATGTGAAATGAGTAATAATGTATTTCGTTTTATGGTAAAAGATGCTGGAATTGGCATATCAGAGGAGGACCAGCAACATCTATTCGAACGATTTTTTAGGGCTCAGAATGCATCCAATATACAAGGTACTGGGTTGGGCTTAAATATTGTATCCAAATACCTGGAGTTGATGGGGGGTAAAATAAACTGTAAAAGTGAGATAAATGTTGGGACTACCTTTTACATAGAAATTCCGCAATAATCCGTTTTACTTTTGCTAATCTTGTATTAGTGGAATAATATTTCTTTATGAAAAACATTCTGATCATCGAAGATAACCTGGAGGTAAGGGAGAATACGGCTGAGATCCTTGAATTGGCCGGCTACAAGGTGTTTACAGCAGAGAACGGTAAAATTGGAGTAGAAGTAGCCATTGATGAGAAGCCTGACCTAATTGTATGCGATATTATGATGCCTGTGCTGGATGGCTACGGGGTGCTTCATTTGCTCAGTAAAAACCCCGAAACCACAACTATCCCATTTATTTTTTTAACTGCAAAAGCAGAGAAAAGCGACTATCAAAAGGGGATGGAAATGGGTGCGGATGGGTATATTTCTAAACCTTTTGATGACACTGAGCTTCTTAATGCAATCGAAACAAGGTTAAGAAAGAGTGAGATTCTGAAACGAAGCTATACTCATGACCAGGCGGGTGTAGATAGTTTTATTGATTCAGTAAAGTCAAGTACCAATATAAAATTGCTGTCAGACGGTTATGAGGTGGCTAAGTTCAAGAAAAAGCACTCCTTGTATTCTGAAGCAGGATATCCCCGGAATTTGTTTTTTGTAAAATCCGGAAAGGTAAAAACCTATAAAATCAACGAGGATGGCAAAGAGTTGATTATTGAGGTAAGCAGTACTGGAGACTTTGTAGGCTATACACCTATTTTGGAAGATACTATTTACAAAGATGCTGCTGAAATATTGGAGGATGCTGAGGTAATGATCATTCCTCGTGAGGATTTTGTTAACCTGATTAGCTACGATAGTCAGGTAGCTGGCCAGTTTATCAAACTGCTTGCAAAAAATGTTAGAGAAAAAGAAGATCGGTTGCTTAGTCTGGCATATAACTCTGTGCGTAAACGTGTCGCTTCCGGTTTGATTGAAATATTTGACAAGTTCAAAGGGGAGACGCAAGAGGACACCAGAATAAAAATATCACGCGATGATTTGGCAAGAATCGTAGGCACTGCAACAGAATCTTTAATCAGGACCTTAAGCGATTTTAAAAGCGAAAAATTGATAGATATTGAATCTGGTAAAATACTTATCCTCCAGGAAAACAAGTTGAGGTATTTGTCCAATTAGTGGTTATTCATCAGTTCGGCTTCATGGTTCTGTCTTTCCAATGACCAATCTTCGGTTAATGAAGTTTCGATCCACATGGAGCCGGATTTGCGGTAAACCAGGCACAATATTCCTGTTTTTTCAAGAACTATAGCTTTTAGCTGGGCTACGGTGGTGGAAGGGCTCAGATTTACAGAAATAGAATCTTTACTCAGTGGAAAGTTAGAAGCCAAAAGGGGGCCTGTTTTGTAATTCTTGCTATCAGAAGGATTTAATAGAGGTTTGAAAAACTCAATTTTTAAGAATGGAAAGAGCGTTGTGAAATCTTTCTGAAAACCACCTACTGATTTACCTTCATCAATTTTTAGAACCGGCATTTGACTGAATACTAACAATGCATTTTAACCTATTCTCCCAAAGTTAACTACACACTGGCCGCATTTTAATGATTGCTGTCAAGTTGGGCTATGATAAAAATCACTTCATCATTAGGACTTACAATACACGCCCTAAAGTTGCTGCGAGACCTGTTGCGAACATCCCTAAAATGGAACCCTTACTTTTTACTTTGGACACTAGTTTGGTTTCTATCACAAATGTTCTGCGATCATGATATTTTCTATTCCCCTAATCATAGCATCTGGATTAAAGGAAATCGAGTCAATACCACACTCGACAAGAAACTTAGTATATTCCGGATAATCACTTGGAGCCTGACCACATAGCCCCACTTTTACACCGGCATTCTGCGCAGCGTCTATAAGGTGCTTGATTTGCGTTTTAATGGCTTCATTATTTTCATCAAATAGGTTGCTGACAATTGCTGAATCGCGATCCAATCCCAGTGTGAGTTGTGTTAAATCATTAGAGCCAATGGAAAAGCCATCAAAAAGTGCGGCAAACTCTTTAGCCAGAATGATATTGCTGGGTATTTCAGCCATTACGTAAACCTCTAGTTTGTTTTGTCCCTGAACCAAACCATTTTTTTTCATTTCTTCTAATACTTTCTCTCCTTCCTGAATTGTTCTGCAAAAGGGGATCATTACCTTAACGTTGACCAGCCCCATATCATCTCTTAACTTTTTGATGGCTGCACATTCCAATGCAAATCCATCTCTATATCTTTCGTTGTAATACCTACTAGCCCCTCTGAATCCCAACATGGGATTTTCTTCTTCCGGTTCAAATGGTTTTCCACCCAGTAATTTTGCGTACTCATTTGATTTAAAATCACTCATTCTAACAATAACATCTTTTGGATAGAAGGCGGCTGCAACCAAAGCAAGGGACTCTGCAAGGGTATCAATAAAAAATTGTTTTTTGTCTTTATAATGCCTGGTGAGCAAGTCTATTTTACTTTTGTCTGAATCATCCATTAGCTCATTATATTTTACCAATGCCATCGGATGTACCTGTACGCTATTGTTGATGATAAACTCCATCCGCAGCAAGCCAACACCTTGATTGGGGTAGCTGGCGTGAAACAATGCTTTCTTAGGATCCGCCAGTATCAGCATGGGTTTTACCCTGGTGTTCTTCAGGTGTTCAAGGGATGTTTCCTTTACTTTCCATTCCAACTTTCCTTCATAAACAAACCCTTCATCACCACTTGCGCAGGACACTGTGATGAGCTGATTGTCTTTCAACTTTTGCGTTGCGTAAAGTGTGCCCACCAGGGCGGGTATGCCAAGTTCGCGGGCAACAATAGAGGCGTGACTGGTTCGACCACCTTGGTTTGTAACAATACACACCGCTTTTTTAAGCAATGCATTCCAGTCAGGGTTGGTTATGTCTGCAACAATAATATCGCCTTGTTTTACTTTTTTACTATCAGCAAGACTTTCTACAATTGTTACTCTACCACTAACAATAGATTGACCAACCGCTTTGCCGCTTACAATTGGCACAGCATCTGTTTTTAGAGTGTATTCTTTTAGGGTTATTGATTTCTGTTTTGCATGTATGGTTTCGGGGCGCGCCTGTACAATAAAAAGTTGATTATTTAATCCATCTTTTGCCCATTCTATGTCCATTGGCATTTTGTAATGTTTCTCAATTTGATAACACCAATTTCCCAATTGTTCTATTTCTTTAGGAGTTAGCACATATTGATCTCTTAAATGAAAAGGGGTTTGCTTCCATTCTGTAGATCCATGTTCATTATAGACAACCATTTGTTGTTTGGAGCCCATAGTTCTGTATACGAGACTTTTCCTGTTTTGCTCAAGCAAAGGTTTTAACAGGTAGAATTCATCTGTATTCACTGCTCCTTGTACAACGCTTTCCCCCAATCCCCAGGCACCTGTAATGTAGATTAGATTCTTATTGCCGTTTTCAGGTTCAATGGTGAATGCTACTCCTGCACAACTTTTGTCAGAGCGTACCATCAACTGTATTCCCACTGATAGCCCCACCTGATCATGCTTAAAACCATTGTCGATTCGGTATTTAATAGCCCTGTCATTATACAAAGAAGTGTAACACCCCATTACAGCTGTGTATAATTGATCTATGCCCCGTACATTCAGAAATGAATCATGCTGACCAGCAAAACTGGCTTCTGGTGAATCTTCTGCTATTCCACTACTGCGTACAGCAAAAGTAACCTCCTCCCCATAGGTACTGATGATCTTTTGATAAGCCGATTGTAATGATGCTTTGACGTCAGTTGGTAATGTGGCCTTGCTTACAATGTCTCTGCAATAGTTTCCAATTTCTGATAAATTATCCATAGAGGATAATTCAAGTGAACTAAGTTTGACTTCGAGGAGTTCTCCCAGCTTATTCGAATCTATAAATTTTACGAAGGCATCAGCGGTAAGGGCAAACCCATCAGGGATATTGATATCATATTGAGACAGGCTTTGAATCATCTCACCAAGAGATCCATTTTTACCTCCAACTAGAGGAAGATCCCTCATCGTTATTTTTGAAAACGGAATTATATAATTCATTGGATTCTATTTTAAGGGAGAGTAAAATACAGAACTATTCACCACGGTGAGATGATAACCATCAAGACACCGAATGATAAAGGTCAATTTTGAATGCTTGATGTACCTAAAAGCACCGACCAGGTTTTCAGTTTTGGCGAGTTATCAACGATAAGCTTGGCGATGGCAAGAAAAGGCACAAATAGAATCATGCCTGCAACACCCCAGATAATGCCACCAACAACGATTGCACTAATTGTAGCTAAGGCATTGATTTTCAATTTATTGCTAACAGCAAGTGGAAATATTAGGTTGGCTTCCAGGTATTGAACAAGGGAGAACAAAAAAACAACCCCTATTGGATACCAAATTGAATTGTAAGTGATCCATGACATGGTCATGGGTAAGAGTGCCCCAACCATAATACCGACATAAGGGATGAAGGTAAGAATGGCCGCAGTATAGCCGAAGAAAATAGCATGAGGTACGCCCAATACAAGTAATCCAACACTGTTTAATGTACCTACAGCAAGGTAAACAATACCCATACCTTTAATGAAGTTGTAATAGGCCGTAATGGTTTGACTGAGAACAGCTTTGATGCCTACTCGGCTTTCTATCGGGAAAATCATATACAAGGCCTTCACCAGCCTTTTTCTGTAAAAAAGTATAAGTGTTGAGTATATGGGAACCAGAATAAGCAAAACTGCAGATAGACTATAAGTGGATATCAAATGCCGAATAAGAGTAAACAAATTACCACTAGATTGATTGAGAATTTGGGTGAGGAGCTCATTTTGCCGTATACGACTAACACCAAAAGTGGTGAATATATAGCCGCTGAATTGTTCGATAACTTCGAGGAGTTTTACTTTGATTACGGGCCACTCTGAAATGAAGGTAGTAAACTGATATACCAATAGGAGGATTATTGCGGCTCCAAAAAGAATAACAACCGACATACTAAAAAGTATCGAAGCCATTCTGTTAATTGATTTGCCTTCCAGCCACACACAAATGGGGTAGAGTACGAAACTAATCAGGACAGCAAAACTTAATGGAATAAAAAATGTGCGTCCGAAATACAGGATTACGGATCCAAAAAAAACAGCTTGTAAAGCGACCAGATAACTATTGTTCCCTTTTGGAAGTGAGCGCAGTCCCATTTGATTGATAATTATAATTTTTTTTTAAGAAAAGGAATCAATAGCCTTGGATATTCCATGACTTTCAGATTTCAAAATATGAACAGTACGATTGTGCATATTAAAACGACTGACCCCATTATTCTATGATAACAGTAAGTCAGGTGAATGATAAAAGTCAGTAAATAATTGATAAAAGTGTACTTATTTGAGGTGTCTATCTTTTAATACATCGCTTCTTTTAATTCCCCAATGAAACAAACAGAATTTGTCACATTGAAAGCTGATGAGGTAATCAGAGAACTGAGATCTTCATCGAACGGACTTACAAGCAGTGAGGTACAGGAGAGAAGAGATCAATTTGGATTGAATGAACTGCCTGATCAAAAGCAAAAATCCAAATTCATTCTGTTTATAACGCAATTCAAGAGTTTATTGGTGCTCGTACTTTTCTTGGCAGCTCTTATTTCTTTTGCTACAGGAAATATGACAGATGTCTTCGTTATCCTTGCGGTAGTATTTATTGATGCCTGTATTGGATTTTTCCAAAACCAGAGAGCAGAAAAGGCCATAGCCTCATTGAAGAAATTGATTGTAACCAATGCTAAGGTATTTAGAGACGGTCAGAAAGTTTTGATACTTGCCCGTGAGCTGGTTCCTGGTGATATTATTGAAGTAGAGGAGGGTGATGCAGTGCCGGCTGATGCAAGACTTCTCGTGGCCATGAATTTAAGAGCCAGCGAAGCATCATTAACTGGTGAATCTATTCCTGTTTCTAAGATTGCTGAACCTTTACCGCAGCAACTGGTGATTTCTGAGAAGAAAAACATGTTGTGGAAGAGTACTTTTTTGACATCTGGGTTTGGTAAGGCTATTGTAATTGGTATTGGGACGGATACTGAGATTGGAAGGATAGCCACATCATTGAGTGAAATTAAAATTGAGCAATCCCATTTTAAAAAGAAAATTGACAAGCTGGCAACTCAAATGGGTTTAGCGTCAGTTATAGGGGCAGTGATGCTATTTTCAATTGGTTATTTGGCTCATAATATGGAGTTAGATGAATTGTTATTGACTGCTGTAGCAGCCATGGTGTCTATTATACCGGAGGGTCTTCCATCTATTATTGCCATTGTATTGGCTATCGGAGCGAATCGTATGACCAAACGCAAGGCGATTGTCAGGGAGTTGACGGCAACAGAAACCCTCGGGGCAATATCCACAATTATTACTGACAAAACTGGCACATTAACGGAGAATGCACTTACAGTAAGGAAATTATATACAAAGCGCGAAGGTGAATTTGCGATCACTGGAGAGGGGTGGTTTCCTGTAGGTAACTTCATCCGGAATAATCGTGTGCTGGAAGTGATTACGGATAATTCGTTAGCTCAATTAATACGGATTTCTAATCTATCCAATAATTCGGCCATTCAGCACAATGGAGGAAAAAATAAGTATGAATTAATAGGCGATCCGACCGAAGGCGCTTTGCTTGTATTATCAAAAAAGGCACAATCCAATTTTGGCATGAGCTTTCCCTTCACTACTAAAATGGATTTGCCATTTAATTCACTACAAAAATTTCGTGCAACACTGGTCGAAAGCAATGGGGAGAAACAATTACTGGTGGTTGGTGCTCCTGAAAAAATATTGAGTCTTTCATCCTATCAGATGAATGGAGATGAAATTGAGACAATGTTGCCAACAGATACAGACCTGTTGCAAAATAAAATTCAGTTATGGGCTTCTGATGCTCTTCGGGTGATTGGTTTAGCGTATAAACAGATGCCTTCCGACTGCAATCAGATAAGTGAAAAGGATGTTAAAGATTTAGTGATGGTTGGCTTGGCGGGTATCATTGATCCACCTCGTGCAGGTGTAAGGGAAGCTGTACAGCAATGTCATCAGGCAGGCATTCGGGTGATAATGGCCACGGGTGACCATATTAATACAGGTATAGCAATTGCCAAATTGGTAGGAATCGTAGATGATAAAATACCGGAAACAACAATTGCTTTGACAGAAGACCAGTTACTCAGATTGAATGAACATGAGTTTGATGAAGCCATTATTGGAGTAAATGTACTGGCCAGACTTAGTCCTGCAATGAAACTAAAAATTGCAGAGCGGTTGCAGGCGATGGGACAATTGATAGCTATGACTGGTGATGGGGTAAATGATGCGCCAGCTTTGCGGAAGGCAGATGTAGGAATTGCCATGGGAATAATGGGTACTGACGTGGCCAGGGATGCAGCTAAAGTGGTGTTGGCTGATGATAATTTCTCCACAATAGTCAGTGCCATAGAGGAGGGTAGAATTGTTTTTAACAATGTGAGGTTGGCTACTTTTTACCTGGTTACCACCAATTTAGCCGAGATTACCACGTTAATTGTAACTGTGTCATTGGGCTTACCCATTCCATTAACAGCTATTCAGATTCTATGGTTAAATCTGGTGACAGATGGACTTGGGGATATGGCCATAGCAGCTGAGCGCGGCCATGGTGATGTTTTAAAAGAAAAACCTTTAAAGAAGGATGAAAGAATTCTCAGTATATCTGTTTTGCCTTTTTTGTTAATTAATGTTTCTGTTATGTGTGGCTTATCACTTGCAGCTTATTTTTACTATTTACCTGTTGGAATAGAGGCTGCCCGGAGTGCCGTTTTTATTATTATGTCTTTCACCCAATTATTTAATATGTACAATATGCGATCATTGAAGGAGTCTGTGTTTACTATTGGGCTCTTTAGCAACAAATATGTTACTATTGCATGGATATCATCAGCTTTGCTTACGCTCATGATCATTGAAGTACCGTTTTTTAGTGGACTATTCAATTTTCAAAAACTTCCTTATTCAGAGTTTTTAATACTCGTACTCCTTTCTATTAGTGTATTGGGTATAGGAGAGATTTATAAATGGGTAAAGAATAAAAGCAATTATAAAATGAGTTATTTAAACTTGACTAATGCAAACACTTATTAAATCAGTGCATTTCACCGCACGCCCTGAACTTGAAGAATATACGCGAGATAAGATTGAAGGCTTAAGTAAGCTGAATACCAAAATAATCAGAGCGCATGTAACGCTTTCAGTTGAACCAGGTGGTAGCCCTGAAAACAAATCTTGTGAGATTTTATTATCAATACCAGGTGACGATCCATATGTAAAGAAAACTGCTACAACATTTGAGGAAGCAGTTTCATTGGCCACCAATGCGATGGAGAAAGTACTACGAAGAAAAAAACCTCGCTAACATGATAATAATCAATTGAGCGGCTTCTAAATATCATAGAAAACTCGATATATGGTTATTACCTTCAGTGAAGTAAATGACCAAAAACACGTACGATAGTCTTTTTTCAACTAGATAAGCCCAAAGATCATGAAAAGAATATTGGTACCCACTGATTTTTCTGCTTGTGCCAATGCGGCAACAGAAATGGCACTACAAATAGCTAAATTAAATAACGCAGAAATCTATTTTCTTCATCTGGCTGTTGACTATTCAACACCTGCTCATGTGCCTGGAAAATCGGTGATTCAGGATGTTGCCCAAATAGGAATTATTAGGGACAACCTTGATCAACTCGTTAAAGCTGCTGAAGCAGATGGTATTAAAGCAAAGAAAGAATTGGTTATTGGTAGTGGACAGGAACAGGTTAAAGACTATATACTTCCTTATAAAATAGACCTGCTGGTGATGGGGTCTCATGGTGCTACAGGTATAAGAGAAATGGTAGTTGGGTCGAATACTCAAAATGTGATCAAAAATATTAGGATACCCAGTTTGGTCGTAAAGCAAATGCCGAAAAGAAAGGAATTGAAGCATATTGTTTTTGCCTCTAATTTTAAAAGAGATTGTTCTAACTCGCTAAGTGAGGTTGTTGCTTTTTCCAGATTATGGAGTTCCAGGGTTCATTTATTGTTTATTAACCTGCTTAATCACCTCATTGAGGAGAACACAGCTCGGTCGATGATGTCCGATCAAATGAAGGGTTTTTTAAATGTTGACTACACACTTAACATTACAGAGACCAATGATAAGGAGTTTGGGATAGCTCAATTTGCCAGTGAAATTGATGCCGATTTAATTGCCATAGCAATGGAAAGAAAAAGTTTAATAGGAAGATTGTTTAGCTCCAACATTGCAGAACGGTTAATTAACCATTCTGCTTTGCCGGTACTTGTAGTAAATCAATAGGCTGTTACCTACTTTAAATTATCCTTATTAAAAGTTAGCATTGGGATATAGGAATGAAATGCGAGCTTTCTGGTAACACTCCTACTAAATAACTTTTCAAAAAAGCTAAGCTTATGGGTAAACATGATAAGAATATCGGCTTTCCTGTCCACCATAAAATTGTCAATGGCTTCAGGAACAGCATCATTTTTGGATAGATGGAATGAAATTTTTTCGTATTTCATTTTTTTGACCAAATCTGACTTTATCTGTTTCACATTGAGGTCAGTAGAGGATGCTTCTGGAATTACATGTAAGACATCAATTTTTGCATTAAAAAGTTTAGCAAACTCACTTACAGTGGATAATTCTTCATCTATATGAATTAAGTCTGTAGCATAGACTATTTTTTTAAAGCCTTTAAATGTTGCGTTGTGGGGAACAATAATTACCGGGACAGAGGAGCTCTGAATCATGGCAGCTGCGTTGCTTCCTATTAGTACCTTTTGTAGACCTGTTGCCCCTCGGGTACCCATGACAATAAGATCCACTTCGTTCCTTTTCACAAACCTTTGAATGACCTGTGTTACCGGAAAGCCAGATAACACGTGAGTTGATATTGTAAGTTTACCCCTTACCTTACTTTTGATTTCGGTTGTCAATTCTTCTAACTCTTTAAGCGCAATATTTCTCATCTCAGTATCAAGTTTTTGTGATACCATCATGGCACGAGAAGAGGCTTGGCCATAAGCAACAGTTGCTATAACCAGCTCAGCACCTGCCTTTTTGGCAAGTTGGGCAGCATACAATGCGGCTACTTTGGATGGCTTTGAGAAATCGGTTGGAACAAGAATGGTCATAGTTATATGGTTTTAATTTTTTTAAACATCACAACTCAACTCGATTAAAAGCTAATTGTGAATGGACACAATCTAGGCAGGTTCCTATTTCTAAAAAATGATATGAGTCATGATAATTGAGGATATAAATCAGGGAAAAGGGTGGTTTATACCCAGTTGTGCCTCAAAATAACTTATTGTCCACCGATTCTTTTGAGAAAGGAGATGGCAGACTCGTAATTCCAACGTGCAAACCTTCCTCTTTGTATGAGTAGCTCGTTGTCATCGGGCTGATTGAGATAGTAATAAAACACAAAAGGTGCCGTAGGGTTCTCCCAACCAAGCATTTGTCCAAAGCGCAGGTCATTGAATACTAACCTGTCATCATATGTTGAAACCACATAATATCCTTCAGCAAAACGTTTTAGATGTTGTACCTCTTCATGACCTTCCACCGAATCAAGAAGACTGTCGTTTTTGCTAAAAAATTGAAAAGGGATAAAGTCGTTGGTGTCAAAGACTGATCGATAACCAATATAAAAACCTTGATCTCCTTCCCCCACGATATTCCATAACCAAACATTTCCTGGTGTAGGTGTAGTGAAGTAGCGTTTAAAGGTAATTTGCTGATGAATAAGGTTATCTTCAACTGAATTTTTAATGAAGTGTTTGTTAACCAGCGCATATCCCAAATATATTGTGCTGATGAGGATTGCATTTCTTGCCCATTTTTTTCTGGAAGAATGAGGTGAAGGTAATAGGATGAGCAACAAAGCACCCAAACCTAATGATATAGAAAATAGAGGGTCAGCTACAAAAAGGGCATGAAAGGCTACGCGATAATGACTAAAGGGTTCAAACCAAGCCGTTCCATAGGCATTGAATGCATCTAAGAATATATGAACAAATAATTGAAGTACTAGGAACCATGTCCAATTTCGCACCGACATTCTGGGCAACCATTGCCATCGTGCAGCGATTAAGGCAAGTGGATATGCAGTAATTGCGATGAACAGAAAAGAATGGGTAAATCCTCGATGGGCCAGCAGGTCACTTGCTGGGGAATTCCAAAAGGAAGCTAAAAAATCAATATCTGGAATAGACTGTGCTACAGCTCCGATTAACAAAGCCTTTTTACCTAATGATTTGCCTGCGCACAATTCACCAATACAGGCACCTAATGCTAAATGAGTAAGAGAATCCAAAAGTAATTATTTTAAGTGCCCTGGCTTTGGTTCTTGTTTACCCAAAACCATTTATCTAATCTGTTTGTTAAAAGGTATAACTTACACGCCAAATGATCAACTAAAAAATTGCCTAATACTTCAGCGAATAAATATAGTGAGAATAACCGGGTAAGTTGGGTCACAGGAGGACGCCCTTACTTCGATCATCTCATAGACCTTATCTCAAGAGCTGAGGCTACTCTTCATTTGCAGACTTACATTTTAGCCGAAGATGAAACCGGAAGATTTGTTTCAAAGGCTTTGGTAGCAGCAGCAGGCAGGGGTGTTGATGTATTTTTGATGGTAGATGGGTATGCTTCTCAAAGTTTGAGTAAAGATTTTATCAATGCACTTAAAATGCAGGGAGTCAAATTTAAGTTTTTTGAACCGTTGTTTCGCAGCAGGAAATTTTATTTTGGGAGGAGACTTCATCATAAAATCTGTGTGATTGATATGAGATATGCACTGGTAGGTGGTATTAATATAGCCAACCATTATAATGATCTGCCTGATAACCCCCCGTGGCTTGACTTTGCACTAAGTGTGGAGGGGGAAATTGTTCAGGAGTTGTTAATTCTATGTCAGAAAACATGGAACGGATTTCAGCCTCTGAAAGAGATACCTCAAATTAAAAACCCACCCTCTTTCAATATTCCTGAAGAGGATAGGAGTCAGGTTCGAATGAGACGAAATGATTGGGTGAGGTGGAAGGATGAAATCTCACTCAGCTATATTGAGTTATTCATGGGAGCAAAATCTCACATTACCATTCTTTCAAGTTATTTTTTACCTGGAAGAGTTTTTCGAGGAGCCATACGCAAAGCAAGGAATCGGGGGGTAGAGGTAACAGTAATAGTAACTGGAATCTCTGATGTAAAAATAGCCAAAATGGCAGAGCGGTTTATGTATGAATGGCTTTTAGCTAACGGAGTGAGAATTTTTGAGTTCAATCGTGCTGTGCTTCATGGAAAGCTTGCTATCTGTGATGATAAGTGGATAACACTTGGGTCATTTAATGTAAATGACATTAGCACTTATGCCAGCGTAGAACTTAATCTCGATGTTGTCAATCCAGTATTTGTCCGTGAGATAAGGAATCACATTGAACAAAATGTAATCAGTGACAGTACCCTGATCACTGATTCTTATAGAGCCAGTAGAACCAATAGGCTTAAAAGGTTTGTACAATGGAGTGCCTTTGCTACCATTCGAATATTGATTTATTTCTTTACTTTTTATTTTAAGAGGATTGTGAGAACAGAGGAGCCTAAGAATTGAAAATGATTTTGCAGAGAATCTCGTTAAAACCTGCTTAAACAAGAAAAATGCATTTTCACAATACCGATTGAAGATTTTAATCATAGTAGGTGATGATGGAAGTCATTAATCATCACTCAATGTTGTACTATTTTGGTGGTTGATGATTAGTACTAAACATACAATAAGATGAAGAAAACCAAAGAGGATAGTGACAAGCCATTTTTGCATAAAATTGCAGATGGACTTTTGGAGGCTCAGCAAGAGATTGATGATTTAGCTTTACAGCTTTCCCTTGGTAAAGCGGAAGCGAAAGAAAAGTTTGAGGGGATAAAAAAAGAGTTTAGAAACAACATAGGAGAATTCAGACGATTATTGGAAGAAACTCCTCACAAACTGATTACTCCTGAGATTAAAAAGAAAGTGCAGGAACTAGAAGTGCAGCTTGCCTTAGGGAAGGCCGAGACGAAGGAGGAGTTTGAAGAGCAAAGAAAAAAATTATTGAGATCAATTGCTCTTATTGAGAAATCAATAAAAAAATGGTTGAAAAATGTGGATTTTCCACCCTCTATTGAGAGTGAAATGGAAAAATTTAAATTGAAACTTGAAATAGTAAGACTTAAGTATAGCCTGAAAAAATTCGAACTGAGAGATGATTTCAAAGAGCATATGCGTAACGCCAAAATGGAAATTGAAAAAAACACATCAAAGGCAAAATCAAAACTTCAGATTGGTAAAAGAAAGTACGAGGATTTTGCAGACGAAATATCCTCAGCTTATGATCACTTAAAGAAAGCAGTTAAGCATTTGGGATAACACCTTGTTATTTTTATTACAAGAGATAAAATATTGCGTATCCCACTGTAGAAGCTAAATCGCGGTGTTTTTCGCTACTTTATGTGAGTGAGGTAGCGCTCCATCAGATACAAATATTTTGCTGATTCACTGAGAGGTTTATCTCTATCAGTTCCGGCATTGGCACTTCTGGCTCTTAAAGAATTTACCTTGGCTCTGATATTGGCACGATAGGCTTTATAGTATTGGAAGAGTTGCATCGTTTGCTCATCCAGGGAAATGGACATGCAATGCGCATAGGAATCCAAGAGTAAATCAGACAGGCTCTTTTTGCTATGTGCATCCAAATCCATAGCCAAAAAAGCCACATCATTGAGAATGTCGATTTCCCTGTATTCCTCATTGAATTCGATGCAATCAAAAATGACAGGTTCTGGTAATAAAAATATATTACCGGAATGCAGATCGCCATGTACATCGCGGTGGTATCCGCTTTCTTGTCTTGCCTTTATCAACTTATAATACTCTTTAAGGAAAGCATCGGATTGCTTGATGGCATTTTCTATTGCCACACCTGACCAATGGCCAAGTTGTTCATCCAAAAAATCAGATTCAGCGCGAAGATCATTAAATTTATTACTTAGAGAATGATTATTGTTTTTTTTATAAACCACCCGTGTGCGTTTATGAAATTGGGCAATCCGTGCTGCGATGTTTTTAATATCCTCTTCACGAACGAGATCATTTTCCAAAAGAAAACTCATCTGTTTTTCTCCATTTAATCTTCGCATCCGAACCGCATGATCAATTAATTGGCCGTTGGTTCCGTCCATGGTTATTCTTCCTGAGTGGCTTCGGATTTCATGAATACCGAGGTATACATTAAAGGTAAGGCGCCAATTAAGCCGTATTTCCTCTTTACAATAGAATAGCCTTTTGTCGATAGTTGAGAAATCTAAAAAGGAATACTTTAATGGCTTCTTGATTTTAAAGACAAATTCATTACACAGAATTACCCAGGATATATGGGTCTCAATTAGTTTTGGATTTGAGCATGAGCAAGGAAATACTCCTTCATTGATCAGCAAACTAATTTCATCCTTTGTCATCTTTTGGGTAGATATAACATTGCTTTGTCTATCATTTCGCCAATATTATCATTGGTGGATTCTAGTACCAGATGTTTTTGTTCAAAGGGTTCCCATTCTTTCTTAAGATTTTTATGGACTTTAAAATCCGCTTCGCTGAACGCCCTTGTTGTGGACATTCTCTTTTTGATTAAACGTTTATTTGCAACCACTTCGATGAAAAAGACGTTTTCATCGAACTCATCCAAATACTGCTGACGCAACTCCTGTTTATAAAAAGTGGCATCAATTACCAGACTCGTATTTCTTTTTGCTGCCTTTTTTGCCTTGTCAAACAGCGCATCATATACGGCCTTCTTTTCTTCATCCGAGTAGTCCCTTTTCTTAAACATCTTGATGCGCAATTGATCACTGTTTAAATATTCTGCTTTTGTATGTAATGCAAGCCGCGAAGCAAAGTAGCTTTTGCCTGACCCTGGTAAACCGAAAACGACTATAATCATAGACTAATAGGATTTTGCTCTTAAACTCACTGGATTACTTTCCCGAAATTTGCTTTCCTAAGTTAGAGATGATTGTATTGGCGTGCACTGATTATGGTCTTAGCGGGAAGTGATAATTATCATTTTGTAAAATGAGAAATCCATTGAGTGCTTGTAGGCTTTGGATTTTAGCCATCAGACAGACCCTTTTTATGTAAAATATTAGAAATAGGACATTTTTTTTGCCATATATTAGCGTAGTAAGTGAATGTTCACTAACATTGTGTGATAATTTTAAAACAGGTAAAACCAATATGGCGATTGGATTCCTCACGAGGGGTGTTTTTTTAGCTTATGGATTTTTATTGATCTACTTGAGGAATTTTACCCCAGGAAAGGCAGAACGGATGGCCTTCCATTTCTCCGGAACACTTTGAATCGTATGATCAGCACTTCAAACAGCACTTCAAATAAATTTTAAAGAATATCAATCAAATGTAGCATATCATGAGTAATAAGAATAGTAAAATTAAATTCAGGGCTGAGAATTTGGTGAGGAATGCAAGTACTAATAATATAAGGCTTATTGTTAATACAGATAGAAAGGCCAGGATAATTATTATTGTAAATGCGAGTATTATAACACTACTCATTTCATTTACCAATTTTCAAGTACCGGCACAAATACTGCCAGAAGTTCCAAAAGTAGTGTTGCTACTTACTAATATTGTCAGCCTTCTGTTTGCATTGAGATCTGTTAGATTATTTCAGGTTACCGAAAAAGGCGCGGACAGTGGTTTTGATCAAAAAAGATATACTGGTACAACATTCGATGAGTTCCGTAAGAACATGAAGGCTGTTTTGGCTAAAGATGAAAGAGTTGTAGAGTTTGCCATTCTTGAACTCTATGAACAAGACCTTTTGTTGCAGAAGAAATATAGGTATTTAGGTTTGGCCTTTAGAATTTTTGGAATTGGAATGATGATAGCAATTCTAATAACAGTGATTCTTAAGTTTTTACTTTAACCAATGTAAATGGATTTTTTAATCTACTCTAAATGAAGCTGCGAATAGATAAAGTGATTTGTTACTCAAATAATTATGAAAAGTTTTAAACATATAGTACTGGTGTTATTGCCTCTGGTATTGGTTGCTACATCATTTAAAGATGATGATAATATAAAGGGCAAATGGGTTTTCAGTGATTCTCAACGTGAAGTAGAGATCTACCTTGAAAAAGGCAAATACGTTGGCAAAATCACTAAAGTTTCAGGTGAAATTGACGCAGAAAAGGTAGGTCATACTTTATTTGCTGATTTTGTATACAGCCAAGTCGACAAAACTTACTCTGGAACCATCAAGCCTCCTGATGGACTGACTGCTTCAGGGGAAATAGTAGTTCTTGAAAAGAACAAGCTAAAATTGATTGTTAAAAAATTCTTCATCAAAAAAACATTTCTGTTAACGAGGATTGAATGAAACAGTTTTTGGTAATCATTATTTCAATTCTTTCTCCAGCCCTGGTCAAAGCCCAGGGGATGCCTCATTTTACCAATCCTTCTCAGGATACAATTTCAAAAATTGAACTGAGTTCAATCCCAGTAGTAGATCAAGGTAACAGTTACATCACCTTACCATTAGATGTTGGCAATATTGAACCGCTTTGGTTTGAGGCCAATGTTATTCCTAATTTCTTCATCAGAAAAAATAGCACTTCTCGACTGATGGGGGTTCTTACCCCTCAGATTATTATCCGCATGTATCAGAAAGAATCCATGCCGGTGCAAACTCCAAGTTATATTCCGCAGATTTCTGTTTACTATACAATTAAACAGGGGCTCACATATCAGAGCCTGAATGCGTTTGGGCGGATAGCCCATCACTCCAATGGGCAGGATGGCGATTTCTATTTAAGCAATGGTAATATTAATCTACTCACGGGAAACTTTGCGACCAATTTTTTTGAATTGGGTTTGATAAAAACAAATTTTAATAGTCGTTTACGTGAACATCAATTTTTCAAGACATCAATTGAAATTCACCCAAAGCGTTGGATGGCCGATGAGCTTGTTGGACAGTATAGTGGGCTTCGTTGGCATAACGCCTTTACCTTTTTTAAGGTGCGTTATGGAACCCTTTCCAAGAGGGCAAGTATCTCACTTAAAGGCGAGGCGAGCTGGATGTTTGGAAAACTTGATAATTGGGAAAATGTTTCATCAGAACGGTTTAATTATAAACTGACATTTTTCTATCATCCTCCATTTTTAAATGATATCGGATTGTTTACACAGTTTTATCATGGCATGGATTATTACAACATATATTTCAGTCATCAACTAAATATACTCCGCTTCGGAATCATGACTGAAATTTTAACTTTTTGATTTAATCGAATTTGGAAATCTTTCTTCTAGCGAGCCCTACTGCTTATGTCACCTTATTCATCACTATTTTCTTTTCAGAAAACGCGCAAATGCAGCAAGACTCATAATACAGGAAGGCAATGTTGGAAGGTCACTTTACCAGGTCAAAGTTATTAAACCTTTATTTCTGTTTTATGATTTGGTACACCTTGTATACTCCCGTGAATCACCATTTAACGCATTATTTTGATTTACGGCAACTAGTTTAGATCATTTTGAATGATATGAGACTCGTTCGAACTATATTGAGTAATAACCCCTTATATGTTAGTGAATATTCACACACTTTATTAATTTTAAAACTTACAAGCATTGGGGGACGAACGAGCAAGCGGTTCCCATGCCTCGAATTGGGAATAATGCACCTGCTTTGAAGACTTGCCTGATAGCTGATAGGATATCAAAATCGCAACACTTCTAAATGCAAAATCTTTTTATCCGCTTTTCAAGTATTTGTATTTGATAAGTAGTAGGGTACTAAGAATTGGAGCCGGAGAACTTGAGAGTACCAGATTAGGAGATTTGCAAAAAAAAAGTGAAGCCATAAAGATGTTCGATTTGACAATGACTTGCTCCTTTATGTTTTGCTTTCTGGCGGATAGAATAAGGAAATAGTACTGAAGTATTGGCATAACTTGACATTTATAAGGAACCAATGAAATTCAAACCCACAACACACGAGCTCATATCCAATATGCGAGGTATTTTTCAGTCCAATGATTCAAAAGGAAGTTATTTGGATGAAGAGCCCCTGAGGGTTGAGCTATTCAGCACTGAACAAATGGAACGGTTTGGTAAAACGCTGGCCAGTACCCATAAACTCAGTACAAGCCCCACCAAGGATTATTTGCTCAAACGGCTTGCCGATAATGAAATCGTGTTGGCACAAGCGCGTAAACTGCTCTCAGAATCACTCAAAAATAAGGTTCGGATTACACCAGCAGGTGAGTGGTTAATTGACAACTATTATCTAATTGAGGAAAATATTCGAAGTGCCAAAATCAATTTTCCAAAAGCGTATAGTGAAGGCTTACCACAACTTTCAAATAATTCGTCAGTAGGTGTTACGCGCATCTATGACATTGTGCTGGAAATAATTTCACACAGCGATGGAAGAATAGACATTGAAAGCGTGAGCAGATTTATAAAATCTTACCAGACCGTTACCAATCTGAAGCTGGGGGAATTGTGGGCGATACCCATCATGTTTCGACTTGCGCTAATCGAAAACCTCAGACGCGTTGCATCACTGGTTGCCATCGATAGAGTGGATGAAAATCTGGCAGATTATTGGGCAAAACAAATGATCGAAACATCTGAAAAGGATTCTAAAAGTCTGATTTTGGTGATTGCGGATATGATGCGGTCCAACCCTCCCATGGTGGGTGCGTTTGTGGCTGAAATAATCCGCCAACTTCGTGGTAAGGGTCCCGATTTAGCGTTGTCTCTGAACTGGATAGAACAACATCTTGCTGAACTGGGGTTAACCAGTTCGGAACTGGTCAACACGGAAATTCAAAAACAAGCCGCCAACCAGGTGTCCATCAGCAACAGTATTGGAAGTCTTCGGTTACTGAGTTCCAAGGACTGGCGAGATTTTGTGGAGAAGCATAGTATTGTTGAGCAAATACTACGTAAAGACATTGGTGGTGTATATGGCCGGATGGATTTTTCTACTCGGGACAGATACAGGCACGTGGTAGAGGAAATTGCCAATAAGAGCAAAAGGGAAGAACATGAAGTTGCGCGAATTGCCATAACGTTGGCGGCAGAAAGCAAGTTGGTGGAGATTAAAGATGATCGAACCTCACATGTTGGATATTACCTGATCGATCAGGGCGTGATTCAGACAAAAAAACGGGCGAAAGTGGCCACTTTGAGTTTTGAGAGGTTCCGACACTTCAGGAGTAGACATAGGTTCCTGATATACCAATTCTTCATTCTGCTCATCACCATTGGAATCGGTACGGGTATTCTATTTATTGCCCATATAGATACAAAGAAGATCTGGCTACTTTTAACTATTGCTTTCCTGTCCCTGCTCAGTGCCAGCCAGCTTGCTGTATCCGTGGTCAACTTTATTTCCACCTTATTGGTGAAGCCGCATTTGCTGCCGCGCATGGATTTCTCCGGTAATATCCCTGCGGAAGCCCGCACAATGGTAGTAGTGCCAGCCATGCTTTCAAGCATAAAGGAAATAGAAAATTTAGTGGAGTCTATGGAGATCCGCTTTCTCGCTAATAGAAATGATAATTTGCATTTTGGTCTCCTTACAGACTTTATCGATGCGACACAGGAAACACTCCCACACGACCGCGTACTTGTAGAATTCGTACAAAGCAAAATCGATGCACTAAACAAAAAATATCAACGGAAAAAAGATGATTTATTCTTTCTATTCCATCGTCCTCGAATCTGGAACCCGGCAGAAAATGTTTGGATGGGATATGAGAGAAAGCGTGGAAAAATTTCAGAATTGAATGCATTGCTGCGCGGAGGCTCCAAAGAATGCTTCTCGCTTATTATTGGGGATCAATCTGTTTTTCCTGAAATAAAATATGTGATTACGCTTGACGCGGATACGCAATTACCCATGGGATCTGCCTGGAAGTTAATAGGAACGATGGCGCATCCGCTGAATCATGCCTGGTACGATGAGAAGAAAAAGCTAATCACCAGGGGTTATGGTATTCTACAACCCAGGGTATCGGTAAGCTTACCGGATACCACAGACTCTTTTTATGCCCGCATGCATGGAAATGAACCGGGTCTTGATCCATACACCCGTGCATCATCGGACGTTTATCAGGATTTATTTAATGAGGGGTCTTTTATAGGAAAGGGAATTTATGAGGTTGATTCGTTTATCCATGTACTCGAAGGAAGATTTCCTGAAAACAGTATTCTGAGTCATGACTTGTTAGAGGGTTGCTATGTGCGATCGGGATTGGTAAGTGACGTGTACCTGTTTGAAAAATATCCGACCCGTTATGAGGCCGATATAAAGAGAAGAGTACGCTGGATACGCGGGGACTGGCAGATTTTTTCATGGTTTATGCCTTTTGTTCCAGGGGCAAAGAAGCGGTGGCGAAAAAATCCACTGTCCGCTTTATCACGCTGGAAAATTTTTGACAACATAAGACGAAGTCTGATTCCTATTGCACTCACATCACTACTTCTGGTGGGTTGGTTAGTCATGCCACCTTCTTTGTTGTGGACAATTATCGTTTCTGGGATTATCGTAGTTCCGATCGTCATCACGGTCATCTGGGATATCATTCGAAAGCCAAAAGACGTCATCATTATACATCATATAAAGAATTTCATTAGGAATATAGTTGACATTTTCATTAAAACATTATTTTCATTAATCACTTTACCATTTGAAGCTTTCTCCAATGGTCTAGCTATCATTCGTACAGTTTGGAGGATGCGTGTCAGTCGGAAATATCTTCTTGAATGGAATCCGTCAGCAAACGAAGTAAAAACTAATCATACCAGTCTTGCAGCATCGTATTCCATGATGTGGATTCAACCATTTATGGCTGTCGGTGTATTTCTTTTTCTTATACTGTATGCTCCTGTCAAATTAATCATTGCCGGACCCATCATCTTGCTTTGGTTGGTTGCTCCGATTGTTACCTGGTGGGCTAGTAAGCCTTTGGCAAAACAGGTGTCGGTGCTTACTCATCAGCAAAATATATTTCTCAGAAAAATTGCCAGAAAAACATGGAGCTACTTCGAACGCTTTGTAGTGAAGGAGGACAACTGGTTACCACCAGACAACTTTCAGGAACAGCCGGTTATAGCAATAGCACATCGTACCTCTCCAACCAACATTGGCCTTTATTTATTGTCCAGTTTAAGTGCACGCGATTTTGGCTATCTCACAACCGGTCAACTTCTTGAACGCACCTCCTATACCATTGGGACCATGCAAAAAATGGAACGGTTTCGAGGCCATTTCTATAATTGGTATGACACCCAATCACTAAATCCGCTATTTCCAAAATATGTTTCAACTGTGGACAGTGGGAACCTGGTAGGTCATTTGCTGGTGTTCCGGCAAGGGTTGCTGGAAATACCCTATCAACCTATAGTTAACCCAAAAATGATTTCGGGCATTGAGGATACATTCCGAGTGCTTGCAGACGTCCTGGAGGATAAAGCGGGTGATCGGTTGCAGGCATTGCGTGAGGAATTAAAAGCTGCGAGCAACCAGGATTTGAATAGCCCTTATGATATAAAATTATGCACCGAATCGTTGACGAAGACTTTTGATTCAATTTCCTCAACACAGACAAGCGATCCGGAGAGTGAGTCCTATTGGTGGATACAAAAGCTTAAAATGCAGTTAACCCACGCGGTAGATGAACTTCAAATCTTCAAGCCCTGGATGTTACTCAAGAATGCGCCAGCGAAATTCATTAGGTGGGGTGAATTGGATCAGAATCCAACACTCTCTCGATTACTAAATACAGCCCGTAAGTTACAAGCTGAGGTGAACAGGCAAGACCCTGTTCTTAACACGAGTGAGGAAAACGAATGGCTTGAATTATTTAAAACTACTCTATCTGAATCGATTGATCAGGCGGAAGCACGAATTGCTTTGGCTGAGCAGCTTGCTCAACAATGCAATAAACTCGCTGACGTTGCCTGGGATTTCTTATATAATCATACAAGTCACCTTCTTACGGTTGGCTACAATGTACAAGAACATCGCAAGGATGAAAGTTTTTATGATTTGCTCGCATCTGAAGTTAGGTTGTGTGTTTTCATTGCCATAGCTCAGGGGAAACTTCCTGAAGAGAGCTGGTTTGCATTAGGAAGATTATTGACCAACGTGGATAATAAACCTGTTCTGCTTTCGTGGAGTGGTTCAATGTTTGAATACCTGATGCCTCTTTTGATAATGCCTACGTATGAGAATACGCTTCTTGATCAGACGACAAAAGCTGCAGTAGCCTGTCAGATTAGTTATCAAAATAAATATGGGAAACAGATTGGTCAGCCTTGGGGGATTTCAGAGTCTGGTTATAATATGATAAGTGTAGATTCACATTATCAGTACCGCGCATTTGGTGTTCCAGGCCTTGGGTTGAAACGAGGTCTTGAGGATGATTTTGTTATTGCTCCCTATGCGTCTGCGCTTGCCCTGATGGTAGCACCTGTGGAGGCCTGTAAAAACCTGAAACTCCTTCAGGCAAATGGATTTGAAGGACAGCACGGATTTTATGAAGCTATTGATTATACACCAGCTCGCTTACCCCAAGAACAAACTCATGCCATTGTTTATTCCTTTATGGCACACCACAAAGGAATGAGCTTGCTTTCCCTGGCGTATCTGCTTCTTGATAAGCCAATGCAGAAATTATTTGTAGCAGAACCGCAGTTTAAGGCGACACTTTTGTTGTTGCAAGAAAGGATTCCAAAGGCAACCACATACTTTGCGCACACCACCGAAATCGCAGATATTGATTATTCTGCCAGTGATGATCAAACAAGAGTTATCAATACACCTAACACTCATATACCGGAAGTACATTTATTATCCAACGGCAGGTACCATGTGATGGTCACCAATTCCGGTGCCGGGTATAGCCGATGGAAAGACCTTGCCGTTACCCGTTGGCGCGAGGATGGAACACGCGATAACTGGGGTATGTTTTGTTACATACGCGATTTAGAAAGTGATATGTATTGGGCAAATTCATACCAGCCAACACTAAAAAAAGCAGACAAATACGAAATCGTATTTTCCCTGGGGCGTGCTGATATGTACGTTGTTAAAAACGATATAAAAACGCATACGTCACTGGTTGTTTCTCCCGAAGATGATACCGAGACAAGGCGGGTAAAAATAACAAACCTTTCCAGCGTTAGAAGAACGATTGAAGTTACCAGCTACGCAGAAATTGTGCTTGCATCGGCTGCCTCAGATTTGATACAACCAGCATTTAGTAATCTGTTTGTGCAAACTGAAATTCTTCCAGATCAACGCGCTATTGTTTGTACTCGAAGACCGCGCTCTGCCGATGAGCACCCACCCTGGTTGTTCCATTTGATGACAATTCATGGCAAGCATCCAGAAGCGGTATCCTACGAAACAGATCGAATGAAATTTATTGGTCGTGGGAGAACCACGGTTGATCCGGAAGCAATGAATAGTTCAGGTTCGCTAACTGGAACTCAAGGCTCTGTATTAGATCCCATTGTTGCCATTCGATTCAAGGTAACGCTTGAGCCTGCAGAAAGTATTTCAATTGACATTGTTACCGGAATTGGCGAGACGCGAGAAATTTGTGAAAATCTGATCGACAAGTACCAGGATAAACATCATAGGGGTCGCGTATTTGAACTGGCCTGGACACATAGCCAAATGGTACTCCGACAGATCAATGCTTCTGTGGCAGAAGCTCAATTGTTTGGGCGGTTGGCCAGCTCAATATTATTTTCGAATTCCTCCCTGCGTGCTGATCCATCCATTCTTATCCGAAATTACCGCGGTCAATCAGAATTGTGGGGTTATTCTATTTCAGGAGACCTGCCTATTGTTCTGTTGCGGGTTGAGAAACAAAATAATATGCCCCTGGTAGGACAACTTATTCAGGCTCATGCCTATTGGCGTTTGAAAGGCCTTCTTGTTGATCTGGTTATCTGGAATGAAGAGCATAATATTTACAGGCAGGATCTTCAAGAAGATATGCAAGCATTGATTTCTTCCGACCTGAAAGATCGTCCAGGGGGTATTTTTGTCAGAGTCTCAGATCAGATATCCCATGAGGATCGTATATTATTTCAAACGGTAGCACGAATTATCATTTCCGATAGCGGAGGAACATTAACTGACCATGCGAAACGCAAACCATTGTCAAAAGTAGATATTCCGTATCTCACACCCACACAAGAATCGGCTCCAGCCTTAACACCTATTCCATTACCGGAAGATCTGATATTCTTCAATGGATTGGGAGGCTTTTCGCCTGATGGAAGCGAATACGTTATTGCCATTGATGATAAAAAGAAAACACCTGCTCCCTGGGTAAACGTAATTGCAAACCCGAAGTTTGGAACTGTTATTTCAGAAAGCGGTTCCTCCTATACCTGGACAGAAAATGCACATGAATTAAGGCTTACTCCCTGGTGCAATGATTCGGTAAGCGATACTACAGGAGAAGCATTTTATATTCGTGATTATGAGAGCGGCCACTTCTGGTCAACATCACTTCTTCCATCCGGAGGTAAGACACCATACATCACACGACATGGCTTTGGGTACAGTGTGTTTGAACATATTGAAGATGGAGTCTATACTGAAATGACAGTGTACATTGATATTGAGACGGCCATTAAATTTACTGTGATAAAAATACGGAATCAATCAGGAAGGCCACGTAAGCTTTCTGCTACCGGTTATGTAGAATGGGTACTGGGTGATAACAGAATGAAAACCGCTATGCATATTCAAACTGAAATTGATCCGGAAAGCGGAACACTCTTTGTGAAAAACCCGTACAGCACTGAATTTTCTGATCGGGTTGCTTTCTTTGATGTGGATAGAACAAAGAAAACATTTACTACCGATCGCGCTGAATTTATTGGTCGCAATGGCACCTTAAAAAATCCGGATGCAATGTCCCGGCAAAAGCTTTCCGGAAAAATCGGACTGGCACTGGATCCTTGTGCAGCCATACAAGTACCCTTTAACCTGATCGATGGTGAAGAGTATGAGGTTGTTTTCCGGCTGGGTGCCGCCAGGAATCAAACGGATGCAAGTATACTTGAAAAGCAATTCAAAGGAGGAGTTGAGGCACTCAAATCATTTGAACGAGTAAAAGATTATTGGAAAAATAAGATGGCGGCCGTACAAGTGGAAACTCCTGATGCTGCCATTAACATTATGACCAATGGCTGGCTTACCTACCAGATACTTTCGTCTCGCCTTTGGGGCCGAAGTGGGTTTTATCAATCAGGTGGTGCTTTTGGTTTTAGAGATCAATTACAGGATGTGATGTCGCTCTTTCATGTGGAACCGCAACTGGCCCGTGAGCAGATTCTACTTAACGCCTCACGTCAGTTTAAAGAGGGCGATGTGCAGCACTGGTGGCACCCACCTGTTGGACGAGGAGTTCGCACCCGATGCTCGGATGATTTTCTCTGGTTGCCATTTGTTACAACCAATTATATCAAGAACACAGGCGACTCTGCCATATTGGATGAGCCTGTTCATTTTATTGAGGGCCGGCTATTAAACCAAGATGAAGAATCGTACTATGATCTTCCTGTTCAGTCCCTTACCTCAGCTACACTCTATGAGCACTGTGTACTGGCTATAAAACGTGGGTTCAATTATGGTGTACACGGACTGCCTTTAATGGGCGGTGGTGATTGGAATGATGGTTTTGATAAAGTAGGCCATAAGGGTAAAGGAGAAAGTGTATGGATGGCGTTTTTCCTATACACCATCCTCAATCAATTTGCAGAATTAGCCCGGACACATAATGATTCGGCCTTCGCTGAAGAATGTGAAAAGGAAGCCAGGCAGTTAAAAGAAAATATTAATAATCACGCATGGGATGGCGAATGGTATAAACGCGCTTGGTTCGACAGCGGTACTCCGCTTGGGTCTTTCGTTAGTGATGAATGCAAAATTGATTCAATAGCTCAGAGCTGGTCGGTGTTGTCAGGTGCAGGTGATGAAAAACGGAATCAGGTTGCCATGGAATCGGCTTACAAACACCTGGTGGATAAACAGGCAGGAATCATTCAACTATTTAAACCTGCCTTTGACAAATCCGATTTAAATCCTGGATATATAAAGGGATATATTCCAGGCGTACGGGAAAATGGTGGACAGTACACGCATGCTGCCATCTGGATGATTTTGGCATTTGCTCAATTAGGAGACAACAAAAAGGTGTGGGAGCTACTCAACATGATTAATCCCATTAATCATGGTAAAACACCGGAAGAGATGGCTATCTATAAAGTAGAGCCTTATGTGCTGGCTGCCGATGTGTATGCACGTGCTCCCCATGTCGGTCGTGGTGGGTGGACATGGTATACTGGTTCGGCTGGTTGGATGTATCGTCTCATTACTGAATCCTTCCTGGGTCTGCAGCGAGAAGGGAATAAAATCACGTTTGTTCCCTGTATCCCTGAAACATGGGAATCATTCAAAGTACACTACCGATATAAAAGTACTGTTTACCATATTGTGGTTACGCAAACATTCAAATCAGGAGAAATGTTAGTGTCCGTTGATGGTGTGAAACAAAAAGATGGCTTGATTGCCCTTGTCGATGACGGTGCAGAGCACCAGGTTCAAGTTGAACTGTAGTAAGGGTTTAACAAAACAGGATACCCGCCTCACACGATCATGAAAGTTTGAGCTGATTAAACTTCAATTCTAGAAGATGCTTGTCTTAGATTGTTGTTTAAGTAATTTTTTAACAAAAAAATACCCCTAAGAAGTTTAGGGGTATTTTCATTTGTTGTACCTGAGGCCGGAATCGAACCGGCACGTCTTGCGACACACGATTTTGAGTCGTGCGCGTCTACCAATTCCGCCACTCAGGCAGATACAGCACTCTTGTTTGTCAGGCCTGGTGCTCGCCTGCCTGCCAAAGCACACGCGAAGGCAGATCTACCAATTTCGCCCTGCCTTCGACAGGCAGGTACTTTGGTAATCGGGTTGCAAATATGCTTAAACTTTGAGTTTCTGACAATTTACAGCTCGATATATTTCTCCAGAGAGAAGGCCTGAGTCCGCTCAGAAAACAACGTTTTTACACGTCCCCAAACGCTCCCAAAAAGAGCAGACTTGCGGTAGTTTTCCAGGCTTTCGGGTCGATCCCAGTGGCTTAATGTGGTGTAGCAATTGGGCTCATCACTGTCCTTGAGTAGTTGAAGGTGTGAGCATCCGGGAAAATTTCTAATGGCTTCCTTATTCTTATTAAAAATTTCAAGGAATTCATCTATTCCAGCTTCCGTAAAATGCATTCTTACAATTCTTATCAACATGGCTACTCGTCAAACGTTATACTTATCGGGCTATCATAGATCAAACCTAACAACTCAGTGGCATTGCCCTTATAGATCCCAATTTCCAGAAATCCCTGGCTATTGAATATGAGAAAACACTCACCTTGTTCTGTCTGGTTGTAATTGGTATGTATTCTTTTGAATTTTTCCCCGCCAAACTGGACAGTAAAATTTTTTTCTTTGCTCAGAATGTCAAAATCAGTTTTGGGAATATTAGTAATGAGGTTTCCAAAATGATCTATTCGTATCACATGCCCCGAGATTTGCTTTCGGGTTGCCTTTACGTGCCTGTCAATCATTTTCTTAAAAGAGGGCATTGGCTTCCCCAGACTTGTAATGGCCACACCGCTGGCGAGTTTGGCAGCAGCGGGGGCGAGAATGTCTTTTTCCGGGAAGGTGGACTCTACCGTATTGATCGTGTTGAGTTCAACTAATTGTTGATGGGGTTTCGAACTGATCAATCCAAACAGACCATTGTCTACTCCAGTGAAAAAATGATCCTCCAATTGTAGCGCAATATGGGCATCACCCGGGTTTCCAATGGCGTCCACCCCTACCAGGTGAACTGTACCCTTTGGGAAATCTCTGAAGACTGCCCTGAGTAAGAATGCCCCATGCGCAATATCACAGGCCTCTACCTGGTGACTGATGTCCACAATGTTAATACCCGGGTTTACCTTTAGAATGGCGGCTTTAATCGCTCCAGCATAGTGGTCGCTTTTTCCGCTGTCGGTAAGTAGGGTAACAATAGCCATTGGCGAACTCTATTTCTACCCAAACCGTTATGAATGGGTAGGTAATATTTTATAGATTTAACCTCAAAAATAGAAGATTTCAACCACAATATTTCATTGATAGAAAAAAGCATTACACTAGAAAATATTTCTTTGACCGATTTCCTTGGTATAGAAAACAAAAATATCAATCAATTGGCATCAGCTTTTCCTAAAAGCAAAATCGTGTCCAGAGGAAACGAGATTTTGGTGCAAGGAGATTCATCTGAGATCACTCACATTACCGATGTGTTAGATGCACTGATAAAGCATTTTCATAAGTATGGTAAAATTACCGAAGAGAACGTGAAGGGATTCATAACACAAGAAAAGCAGGAGCTTGTAGCCATGGAAAACCCAGAAGGTTTGTTGCTATATGGAACAAGAGGAACACCCATCAAAGTAAAAACAGTAAACCAGCAACGGCTTGTTGAGTTAGTAAAAAAGAACGACCTCGTGTTTGCACTCGGCCCAGCGGGTACGGGTAAGACGTATATATCTGTGGCGATGGCGGTGAGGGCTTTGAAAAATAAAGAGATAAAGAAAATAATTATCACCCGGCCCGCAGTGGAAGCAGGTGAGAATCTTGGCTTCTTACCTGGCGATTTAAAAGAGAAAATTGATCCCTACCTGCGACCTATTTATGATGCCCTTCATGATATGATTCCTTTCGAAAAGTTAGGGTATTACATGGAGCGTGAGATCATTGAAATTGCACCACTGGCCTATATGCGTGGGCGCACTCTTGACAATGCATTTATTTTGCTGGATGAAGCTCAAAACACGACTCCCATGCAAATGAAAATGTTTCTTACCCGCATGGGGCCTAATTCGAAAATGATTGTTACTGGGGATACTTCACAGGTAGATCTACCCAATAATCAACGGTCGGGGCTGACGGAGGCAGTTAAAATTTTGACCCAAACAAAGGGAATCGGTTTTATAGCACTCAATGAACGGGATGTAGTGAGGCATCGCCTGGTTAAAGATATTATTCTTGCCTATGAAAAGCGTTCCGATCAAAAAATAGATTGATTCGGGAATTTCTTTAGCTTAACTTATGGTATGTTTCGGTGGATTCCCTATGCCATGGTTAGGGTTGCTGCTTTCTTTATCGCAGGAATCTTGTTGGGTATTTATCAACCTGATATAATTTCTCTGGGCTTAGCAAAAACTACTCTTTTTCTTCTTATAGGTCTTTACTTTTTTATTTACTGGGTGCTTTCTAAAAGAAAGCGAACTTTGATTTTGGGAATACTCGGTCTGTTGAGTGTATTATTTGCAGGGTATATCCACTTGTCACTTTTTGTTCATTGGAACCAACCCGATCACCTCTCCACCTACAATGGTGAGATTAAGTATTACCAGGCAGAAGTTTTAGGATTGCCGGAAGACAAAGCCAATTCCTATAAATACAATATAAGAATTGTGAAAGTGAGTGATGGGGAGTCATGGCTACCCACCAACACCAGGGCTTTAATTTATGTTAGAAAGACTGACGATCAAACTAAATACTTTTATGGTGATAATATACTGGTGTATGGCGAGCCCCAACTATTACAACCACCTCAAAATCCTTACGAGTTTGATTTTAAAAGATTTTTGAGTTTTAAGAACATCTACCATCAACAATTTGTAAAAAGTGATCAGGTGCATCTGATCTCACCAGTAAAATCTAAAGGTTTAAGGTATTATAGTTTTATAGTCAGACAGTGGGGCGTTGCGCAACTCATGAAGCAATTGCCGAATAGGCAAGAGCAGGCTATTGCGCTTGCCCTGACATTAGGAGTAACGGATGGTATTGACAATGAACTTCAAAGCGCTTATGCCTCCAGTGGAGCCATGCATGTATTAGCCGTGTCGGGGTTGCATGTGGGTATTTTATATGCAATCGTGTTGTTGTTATTCCGGCCTTTGAGAAGCTTGTCGTGGAGCAGATGGATGATTGCTATAGTCAGTCTGACGGTGTTGTGGTCATTTGCTTTTATTACAGGATTGTCTCCTTCAGTATTAAGGGCGGTAACCATGTTTTCTTTCATCGCAATAGCAAAACCATTTGGCAGAAGAACCAGTATTTACAATACCCTGGCATCTTCCGCATTTATATTATTATTGTTTGATCCTTTCTTAATAATGTCTGTAGGTTTTCAGTTGTCCTACCTGGCAGTATTGGGAATAGTTGCGCTACATCGACCTTTGTATCAGTTGTGGGAACCCAGGAGTGCGGTACTTGATTGGGTTTGGAATATTTCATGTGTATCCATAGCGGCACAACTGGCTACATTTTCACTAGGTGTTTTATACTTTCACCAGTTTCCTGTTTATTTTTTGTTCTCAAATCTTTTTGTTATCCCCGGTGCCATCGCGGTGTTGGTAACTAGTATTTTGGTATTGGTAACGAGCTTTGTGGCTCCGCTTGCCACCTTTTTTGGAATCATTCTTCAAGGGCTGATTCAAATTCTCAATTTTGCTGTATTCTCTTTTGAAAAATTTCCTTTTAGCCTTATTAATGATATTTATATCACTACCACTCAATGTTGGTTGTTGATTTTGACGATTGCATTTCTTTTCCTTTTAATTTCTGAGAAGAAATTTTCGTGGATGATACTATCATTAATTTGTGTTATGGTGTTTTCTGGAGTTCAATGGTACCATTACGATCAAGATGTAATGAAAAACCGCTTTATCGTTTACAACATATCGGGGCATCAGGGAGTTGAGTGGATATCAAAAGGCAGATCACGTTTTGTGGGTGATTCCTCTTTGGTAAGTGATGATGAAAGAATGCGTTTTCATATAAAGCCCAACCGCCTGTTTTGTGGCGTTAAGGAGGTAGAGACTCAGTTTAGGGTTGATACACCCAAAGTATTTTTAGTAAATGGAAAGAAAATGGGTGTTATCAATAGGCCCATTTCATCCTGGCCCGGTGATTTGGAATTGGATTATTTAATTGTTGGGAATAATTCTTTCAAGTCGTTCGCTCAGGCCCGGAAGACCATCAATTTTAAGAAATTGATATTGGATAGCAGCAACAGTTCTTATCTTGCAAGTCGCATTCAAAGTGAGGCGGATGACGTAGTTCATGCAGTTCAACATGAAGGGGCATATGTAGAAATATTTTAATTATGAGTAACGTATTGTACGAAGTAAAGGATAGGGTTTGTTCCTTAACATTGAACAGACCGGAAAAAAAGAATGCCCTCAATGCCGCGATGGTATCCGATCTTAAAAAATTATTTACCCATGCGGAAGCGGATGCGAGTGTAAAAGTAATTGTGCTAAAGGCTAATGGAGATGTATTTTGCAGCGGTGCCGACCTGGAGTCCCTTCAACAGCTTCAAAAAAATTCTCACGAAGATAATCTTAAGGACTCCAATCACCTGAAGGAATTGTTTTATCAAATTTATACACTCAAAAAAGTTGTGATCGCACAAGTGCAGGGGCATGCCCTCGCGGGCGGGTGCGGACTGGCTACCGTATGTGATTTTGTTTTTGCTGTTCCTATAGCAAAAATGGGTTATACAGAGGTGCGTATTGGATTTGTGCCGGCCATTGTAATGGTGTTTTTACTTCGTAAGGTGGGTGAACAGAGAGCAAAGCAGTTGCTCTTGAGCGGTGAACTTATTTCAGGGGAAGATACATTGAAATTTGGATTGGTGAACCAGCTTGTTGCTGAAGAGCAACTTTCTGATGAAGTGATTTCCTTCTGTACTCGATTGATTCAAAATAATTCTATCCAATCTATGGAGTTGACCAAACAAATGATAGCGCAATCCCAATCGATGACACTGGAAGATGGCCTGAGTTACGCTGCCGAGATGAATGCCAAAGCGCGTGCCACAGATGATTGCAAGCGGGGTATCAATGCTTTTTTGAACAAAGAGAAATTGACCTGGTAACCTATCCATAAGATGGAAACCCCGGAGCACATACTAAAGCAATATTGGGGTTACGATCAGTTTCGCACACCTCAGAGAGATATTGTTGGAAATGTTCTTGAAGGGAAGGACACAGTCGCCTTACTACCTACGGGTGGAGGCAAATCCATTTGTTTTCAGGTGCCTGCATTGATATTGGAAGGAGTGTGCCTCGTGATCACTCCATTGATTGCATTGATGGAAGATCAGGTGAGCCAACTGAAGAGAAGAGGAATTGCTGCCATCGCTATTCATTCGGGGATGAGTAAAAGTGAAATAGATGTAGCGTTGGATAATTGCTCTTATGGCAAAATTAAATTTCTGTACTTATCTCCGGAGCGGATTCAGACTGAAATGTTTCAGGCCAGAATCCAAAAAATCGTTGTAAGCCTCATCGCCATTGATGAAGCGCATTGTATATCTCAATGGGGATATGATTTTCGTCCTTCTTATTTGCTACTGTCTGACCTGAGGGAGTTGAAGCCTGATGTACCTGTGATAGCGCTTACGGCCACAGCAACACAAAAAGTGAAAGAGGATATTATTAATAAACTGGGCCTCAAAGAACCTGGCCTCTATACAAAGAGTTTTGCCCGGGAAAACTTATCCTTTGTTGTTCGCAAAACGGAAAACAAAGAGAAGTTGCTATTGCAAGTCATTCAAAAAGTGAAAGGATCCACCATAGTTTATGCGCGATCGAGAAGATCCACTGAGAAATTATCAGAGTGGCTAGTGAAAAGCGGAGTTTCTTCCACTTATTATCATGCAGGTTTAACTTACCAGCAACGGAAGGATCATCAAAAGCAATGGATTGAGGGTAGCACGAGAGTGGTGGTGGCAACCAATGCATTTGGTATGGGCATAGACAAATCCAATGTGAGAACGGTTATCCATATGGATCTTCCGGAAACACTTGAATCCTACTATCAGGAAGCAGGAAGGGCAGGCAGAGATGGCAACAAGTCATATGCAGTAATGATTTATCATCCTATGGATGTAAAGTCGTTGCGTGAAAAGGTGGAACAATCTCAGCCGGAGATTTCAGTTTTGAAAAAAACCTATCAGGCTTTGTCTAATTACCTGCAACTGGCGGAAGGAAGTGCCATGGGTGAGAGTTTTGATTTTGACCTGACTGTGTTTAGCAATCGCTACGAACTAAAACCACTAACAACGTATGCTGCTTTAAAAAAATTGGAGGAACAAGGTCTGATTCAACTCAGCGAGAGTTTTTATCGCCCGTCAAAAGTTCATCTTTTGGTAGACAAAAAAAAGCTGTACGAATTTCAGGTGGCCAACGACCATTTTGATCAACTGATAAAAGGTTTGTTGCGATTGTATGGCGGAGAGTTGTTTTCTGCCTATGTGAATGTTTCTGAATCGCAAATTAGCAGGGCAGTGGGTTGGAGTATCCCTGAGACCAAGGTTGGATTGAATCAGCTTCAGGAAATGCAGTTCCTGGATTACGAGCAAGCCAGTGAAATGCCTCAGATTACTTTTTTAACACCCAGGCAGGACGCTGATCGTTTACAGCTTGATATCATAAGATTGAATGAAAGGAGAGACCTCGCGCTTTCTAAAATGGAGACGATGGTTGAATACGTAGAGCAAATTCATCGGTGCCGTACCCAGTTTATTCAATCTTATTTTGATGAAGAAACATTTAGTACCTGTGGGGTGTGCGATGTTTGTCTGGCCAGAAAGAAGAGAGAAAATCAGACGGAGATCAAAGATTATCGCGATCAGATACTCTTACTACTCAAACAAAAACCAATGACTTCTGAAGAGTTGGAAAAGGCGGTTAACCCGAGTGATCAGGAATTACTGGTCGAAGTAATTCGTGAAATGTTGGACGCCAATGAAATTAACTATGATGAGTTTTGGATACTTAGGATTACCTGAGTTATTCCAAGGCTTTTACTCCAGGTAAAATCTTTCCTTCAAAATATTCTAAGAGTGCACCTCCACCTGTGGAAACGTAGCTCACTTTATCGCTGAAGTTGAATTTGGCCACAGCAGCTGCGGAATCACCACCACCAATTAATGAGAACGCTCCACCTTCTGTAGCTTGTACAATTGCCTGAGCTACAGTTTTGGTTCCGGATTCAAATTTCTCCATTTCAAATACACCCATAGGGCCGTTCCAGAGAATGGTTTTTGAATCAAGGATGATATTACTAAATACCTGGGCAGCTTGAGGTCCAATGTCCAATCCCATCCATCCGTCTTTGATACCGGTGTTGTTGGCTATTTCCGTGTTGGCATGAGCATCAAATTTATCTGCGATAACAGAATCAATAGGAAGGTGAAGTTCCACGCCTTTTACCTTAGCTTGCTGGATCAGATTTTTGGCCAAATCCAATTTGTCATCTTCCACCAATGAGTTTCCAATTTGTCCACCGAGTGCCTTGAAGAAGGTGTAGCTCATGCCACCACCAATAATAAGGTGATCCACTTTGTCGAGCAGTTTTTCAATGATCAATATCTTATCAGATATTTTCGCACCACCCATGATGGCTGTAAATGGCTTCTCAGCTTCCTCCAATACGCGTTTGGCATTGTCCAATTCCGCAGCCATCACAAATCCAGCACATTTTTCAGAAAAGAATTGCGCCACTATTGTTGTAGAGGCATGAGCGCGATGGGCTGTGCCAAATGCATCATTTACATAAACATCTCCCAGTTTTGATAACTTTTTTGCAAAGGCCAAATCTCCTTTTTCTTCCTCTTTATGAAACCTTAAATTTTCCAGCAATAAAACTTCTCCAGGCTTTAGGTTAGCGGCCATCGTTTCCGCTTCTTCGCCAATACAGTTAGTTGCGAATTGAACTGGGACACCAATTAACTCCTCTGTAGTCTTTATTGTGTGTTTTAATGAAAACTTATCTTCCGGCCCTTCTTTTGGCCTTCCGAGGTGGGACATTAGGATACAACTTCCTCCGTCACTTAAAATCTTTTTTATAGTAGGAATGGTAGCTCTTATGCGATTGTCATCAGTGACTGCAAACGTTTTTTTGTCAAGAGGAACGTTAAAGTCGACACGGATAAGGGCTTTTCTATTCGAGAAGTTGATGTCACTAACTGTTTTCATGCAGGATATCTTTGAGTCTTAATTAAGTTTTGCGAAAATAACACTTTTGGAGGGAAGCTGAGAATCGCAGTGATAATTTGAAAAATATCAAATCTTAGTGTCTTTGTGGCTTGGTGGCAAATTAAATGATTGGGTTAATTTTTTTTAACTGTAGAGTCATAAAGAAATTCTATTTTTCTACACCACATCCAAACTTTGCGTCTTAGCACTTTGGCGGTAAAATTCAAGGATATA